>NZ_AJLL01000098.1 GCF_000317225.1 Fischerella thermalis PCC 7521 | reverse complement strand
TCTATTTTCGGTGATTTCTATCAGTACTTGCTCATCCTGAAATATATACTATGAGTCAATTTATCTGTTTCTCTGTAAGTCCTATTAACCTTGCTCATCCTGGTATAGCTGTTGCTACTACCCGTGCAGGTGGTATTGGTATTCTAGATAGAGAATTTTGTCATGACCCAAAACAAGCAAGTAATAATTTAGATAAATTATTGGCTTTAACTAATCCTGGTCAATCTGTAGGAATACGTTTATCAGCTACTCAAGTTGCTTCTAGTCATGCACTTTTAAAACGTCTGAGTCATCAACCTCATTGGCTAATCCTGTGTGGGTGGAATGCCAAGACACTAGTAGAAACTGTAGCATCACTGCCAACGGGGCGATCGCGTAAACTCCTACTAGAAATTACAGACATCGAACAAGCTCAAGCTCTAGACAATCAAATACAGAATATTAATATAGATGGCTTAATTGCTCGTGGACATGAAAGCGGAGGCTGGGTAGGTGAAGACTCCGCCTTTATTTTATTACAGAAACTCTTGAGCGTTCAGTCGCGCCCAGTCTATGTCCAAGGGGGAATTGGCATTCACACAGCAGCAGCTTGCCGCGCGGCGGGAGCTGCTGGTGTTGTATTAGATGACCAATTATGGCTCATGCCAGAATCACCCCTGCCACAGGAATGGCAACGCCATCTGAGTAACCTCAACGGACAAGAAGCAATGGTATTGGGTGAAAGACTCAATGCTGGTTGTCGTGTCCTGTCCCGTCCGGGATTTCAAGCAATTACTAACTTGCAACAACTTGCCGACCAAATAGAAGTTGAAAACGACGGTTCAGCAGATGGTGTGCAAAATTGGCAACAACAAGCGCAACCATTAATAGGTTGGGGTGAACCAGGAAAACTAGCTTGGCCAATGGGACAAGCTGTAGGATTAGCAGCAACATTTCGCGATCGCTACCCTACAATTGGCAAACTGATTCAAGCATTACTCAAACAAAGTCAAGAACAAATCAAAACAGCCCAACAACTACGTCCCTTAGATGCCAATGCACCTTTAGCAGTTTCCCACGGCACTCAATATCCGATTGTCCAAGGACCAATGACACGGGTGAGCGATACCGCAGAGTTTGCCAATGCAGTTTCCCAAGCCGGAGGACTGCCAATGTTAGCCTTGGCGCTGATGCGTGGTTCGCAAGTACGCAGCTTACTGCAAAAAACCCAGCAATTAATGGGCAATCGAGCTTGGGGTATCGGGATGCTGGGTTTTGTATCTCACGCATTGCGTGAAGAACAAATCCAAGCCGTAAAAGAATTCAAACCTCCCTTTGCCTTAATTGCAGGTGGACGTCCCGACCAAGCAGCTCAGTTTGAAGCCGAAGGAATCGCCACCTACATCCATGTTCCAGCCCCACGCCTACTAAAAATGTTTCTAGAACAAGGGG
Organism: Fischerella thermalis PCC 7521; assembly: GCF_000317225.1. Lineage (GTDB taxonomy): Bacteria > Cyanobacteriota > Cyanobacteriia > Cyanobacteriales > Nostocaceae > Fischerella > Fischerella thermalis. The sequence goes on along the minus strand of NZ_AJLL01000098.1, from coordinate 154,909 downwards.
CAAGACGGTTTGTATTTGAAGGTCGCGAGTGTGGTGGTCATGTTGGTCCGTTGAGTAGTTTTGTTCTCTGGGAAAGCATGATTGCCACCCTACTAGCAGATGTACCACCGGGTAAAGAATCAGAGATACATGTGCTATTTGCCGGTGGGATTCACGATGCCCTTTCCGCAGCCATGATTGCTGCAATGGCTGCACCTTTAGTAGAACGAGGGATGCGGATAGGCGTCCTTATGGGTACAGCATATTTATTTACCCAAGAAGCTGTTGCTTGTGGCGCGATCGTCCAGAAATTTCAAGAACAAGCCTTGGCATGTAGCCGCACCATTAACTTAGAAACCGGGCCGGGACATGCTAGTCGTTGTGTCTTCACTCCCTTTGCCCAAGAATTTTATGCTACACGACGACAAATGATGGCAGCAGGCAGTCCTCCAGAGGAAATCAAAGACACTTTAGAGGATTTGACTTTAGGACGCTTGCGAATCGCTTCCAAAGGATTGCAACGTACACCAGATGGTCAGGTGCAAACAGTAGACGAAGCACAACAACTGACGAATGGCATGTATATGATCGGGCAAGTCGCCACTCTCCGCGATCAAGTTTGTACTGTGCGAGAATTACACCAAAATGTATCGGAAATTGGTACTAAGCTGTTAATATCTGCGTTCGTTGAACAAGATGGAGAACAAAAAGTCACAACCCGCCCCTCAGATATCGCCATTATTGGTATAGGGACATTATTACCCCAAGCTCAGTATCCCGAAACCTTCTGGAACAACATTCTCCGCAAAGTCGATGCAATTACAGAAATTCCTGCCCAGCGTTGGGACTGGCGGCTCTACTACAATCCTGACCGTAACGCCAGAGATAAAGTTTATTCTAAGTGGGGTGGATTTTTAGAAGATGTACCCTTTGATCCGCTGCGTTTTGGTATTCCACCCAAATCTTTAAAATCCATTGAACCCGTACAACTGCTGGCACTAGAGACAGTGCGGCGAGCCTTAGAAGATGCTGGCTATGGGTCGGGTAACTTTGATCGCGAACATACCTCCGTAATTTTGGGGGCAGGTGGCGGCATTGCAGATTTGGGTCAGCAATATGCTACTCGTTGTGAAATACCCCGGATGGTTGGTAAAACTACACCAGAGGTTTGGGATCGTTTACCAGAATGGACAGAAGAATCATTCCCTGGTTTGTTGTTGAACGTGATTGCAGGTCGAGTTGCCAATCGTTTTGACTTCGGTGGTCACAACTTCACAGTCGATGCTGCTTGTGCTTCTTCCTTAGCAGCCTTGGATTTAGCAGTTAAAGAACTCGAAAGTGGACGTAGTAATGTAGCGATCGCTGGTGGAGTTGACACCGTTCAGAGTCCCTTTGCCTATTTCTGCTTTAGTAAAACCCAGGCTCTTTCACCACGCGGTAGATCGCGCACCTTCGACAAAACAGCAGATGGCATTGCCATTAGCGAAGGTATTGCCGTCGTTGTACTCAAACGCCTAGCTGATGCCGAACGAGATGGCGATCGCATTTATGGAGTCATCAAAGCCGTCGCCAGTTCCAGTGATGGTAAAGCTTTGGGGATGACAGCTCCCTTACCTGCTGGGCAAATGCGGGCTTTGAGACGTGCCTACAAAAAAGCTGGCTTTTCACCCAATACCTTAGGGCTATATGAAGCTCACGGTACAGGCACACCAGCAGGTGATAAAGCAGAGTTAGAAACAGTGATCAGTGTCCTGAAAGAATATCAAGCTCATCCCAAATGCTGTGCGATCGGCTCAGTGAAAACCTCCATCGGTCATACCAAGAGTACAGCGGGGATTGCGGGTGTGATTAAAGCCGTCTTGGCACTGCACCACAAAGTCAAACCTCCCCACATGAACGTTGATACACCCCTCGACCCAATCATAGATCATGAAAGCCCGGTGTATCTACCTAAAGAAGCCCAACCCTGGTTAGCTCATCCCGATCACCCCCGTCGCGCTGGTGTCAGTGCCTTTGGGTTTGGCGGCACAAATTTCCACGCTGTTCTAGAAGAATATCGGGGTAACTGGCAAGCTACTGCCCCAGGTGCTGATGCTTGGCCGTACGAGTTATTTGTATTCCGTGCTGAAAACCGTGCCGCTTTAGCTCAAGAAGCCAAATCATTGCTGAGGGACCTCAGTAATGGTGCAGAGCCACGTTTGCAGGATCTGGCCCACAGTTTTGCTCAACGCGCCCAAACCCGGCAGAATCAGAGCGCTTGCTTGGCGATTGTGGCTGAGAGTTTGTCACAGTTACGAGTAGATCTGGAAATCGCGATCGCCCAGCTAGAAGGTCGTCAATCCCAAACCTTACCACCTCATATTCAGTTTGGGATGGCAGATCCTCAAGCCAATCAACAGGTCGCCTTTTTGTTCCCAGGACAAGGGTCGCAATATTCCGGCATGGCTCGGGAAACGGGGCTATATTTTAACGAAATACGTGGTACTTTCGAGTTTGCAGATCGTCAGCTACGCCAGTGTTTTCCCAAGTTGCTTAGCCAATATGTTTATCCACCCAGCCCTTACAGCGAAGAGGAAGAAAAGCAAAACTACAAACAGCTGATGGATACCCGGATTGCCCAGCCAGCAATTGGGGCAGTGGAAACAGGTTTGATGGATTTGGCAGCCAGGCTAGAACTGAAGCCTGTCATGGTTGGTGGACACAGCTTTGGCGAGTACGCAGCCCTGCACGCAGCGGGAGTTTTATCCAGAGAAGACTTTTTTAACTTGGCTGCAACCAGAGGACGGGTGATGGCAGAAGCCTGTGCGACTTCCGTAGGAGCCATGGCCGCAGTCCAGACTACCCGCGAAGATTTACTCTTACGCCTCCAGAATTTTGAAGGAGTAGTGATTGCCAACCAAAATGCTCCCCGTCAGTCGGTGATTTCTGGAGATAAACAGGTTGTGCAACAGGTGGTAGATAGTTTAAACGCTGCTGGAATTACAGCTCGGATGTTGCCAGTTTCTGGTGCTTTTCACTCCGCTTTGGTGGCATCCGCCCAAGCCGCTCTCGCAGCGCCTATTTCCACCGTCACCATGCACTCTCCCCGCATCCCTGTTTATGCTAACTCCACAGGTCGCCCCTACGGCTCGAATATTAATGACATCCGTAGCCAGTTATCCAAGCAATTACTCAACCCAGTAGAGTTTTTGGGGCAAATTAATGCGATGTATGCCGATGGAGCGCGGATTTTCGTAGAACTCGGGCCAAAGCATGTCCTAACTAATCTAGTCGGTCAAATCCTCGCCCAAAAAGAACACACTGCTGTTTCTTTAGATGGGCAAGGTGGGGGATTGCGTGGTTTATTAATGGCTTTGGGTACATTGTTCGTTCGTGGTGTTCACATCAAGTTAACAGCTTTATTTGATGGTCGTGATGTCCAAAACCTCAACCTAGCTAAATTGGTCGAGTTAACACGCAAACCTGCTTTACCTCCAACAACTTGGTTAATTAACGGCGGTAGTGCCAGACCACAAAACCAACCAGTTGGTTACACAGGTAAACTACCACCCTTAAATCAAGAAACTGCTGCTCTGATCGCACCATTACCTGAATTAAGCCTGGGGCTTAAGCCCCAGGCTACCCCAACCCAGCCAGTACCTATACAAGAACAACCAACACCAAAACCACAGCCTCACACTCACCTTGTATCAAAAAAGCCAGAAATCCCCATGAATCAACCAGCTACATCATCCACCCCAGCTAACGGCAAGAGCTTAAATGGCAATTCCTCGCCTCTCCCTGTACCTGCGAACCCACCTCAGCAAGCAATGGGAGCAGGTATTTTGCAAGCCTATCAGGCTTACCAAGAGACTATGCGTAAATTCTTGGCAGTCCAAGAACAGGTGATGAGCCAGTTACTAGCTACAACAAACTCTGTGCCTACACTTACACCTGCTACCACTCCCTTACCACCGCGCAGACAACCAGAAAATCATCTGCCACCTGCTCCGCAACCTGTAGTTGTTCAGCCAAAAAATGGTTCTGCCCCAACCCTAACACCCAACAACAAACAAGAGCAGATACCAGTTGCACCCCAACCCCTGATTCCTCAACCAGTGTCCGCGCCACCTGTACAGGAGATGGTTGTTAAACAAGTACCAGCACCTCCAGCTACTACCCAGTTCTTACCAGATCGTGCTAGTTTAACTCAGACTTTATTAGGACTGGTCAGTGAACGTACAGGTTATCCCGCAGATATGTTGGGACTTGACCAAGATATGGAAGCAGAACTAGGTATTGACTCGATCAAGCGAGTCGAAATTTTGGGAGCGTTCAACCAAGCTTTACCAGCCAGCCTTGCAGATAGTGTCCGTCAGCAAATGGAGCAGTTGACCAGGGTAAAATCTCTCAATGGCATTGTAGATAAAATCTTAGAAAATCTCCAACCTACGGCTGCGGCTACCGTTACCAACACAGTCACAGCTGCAAATATCTCGTCTGCATCGGTCGGTGAATCCCTAAATCAAACCGAACTAACTCAGACTCTGTTGCAACTAGTGAGCGATCGCACCGGTTATCCCACAGATATGTTGGGATTAGACCAAGATTTAGAAGCAGAACTGGGTATTGATTCGATTAAGCGAGTTGAAATTTTGGGCGCGCTGCAAAAAAGTTTGCCTCAGTCCCTAGCAACTAGTGTGCAAGCACGCATGGAAAGTTTGACCCGTGTGAAATCTCTCAATAGTATTGTTGAGCAAGTTCTGGCAATCTCAGCACAGGAGAATGGCCTGGGAAAGTCTCCAGCCCAGTTGCAAGTATCCCACGCTACGTAATGCAAGCACAGGTAGAAGCTTTGCCCTCACAGCAGCTTGTTTCGCTGACAGGTTTGTTCTTGATTACAGAAGATGGGCTATCTGTAGCTTCCCATGTTGCCGCGGCATTGCAACAAAAAGGAGCTACTACAGCTATCCTCAACAGTTCTACCTTAGCCGAACCAGAAAAATTAGAGCAGGCGATCGCTCAACTACGACAACTTCACGGTTCTGTCACCGGAATTATACATCTGGCTCCCTTAGCTGCCCTTGAACTACCGGAAACTCTGGCTGGGTGGCGGCAAATCACCCAGATTCACTGCAAGAGTCTATTTCAATTACTGCATCTGTGTGCCGCTGATTTGCAACAAGCAGGGCAACAACAAATGGGTTGTGTAGTGGCGGCTTCTTTACTGGGAGGATATTTCGGTCGCCAGGGTCAAGGCGGTTCTGGCTTACCCACTGGTGGTAGTAACACTGGTTTTCTCAAAACCCTGGTAACAGAGTGGCCTGGTGTTCGAGCCAAAGCCATTGACTTTGACAACAGTCTATCTCCTGTTAGCATCGCTGAACAGATTGTCAAAGAGTTACTCAGTAGTGGCCGTTTAGAAGTCGGCTATCCCCAGGGTCAACGGACGATTTTCCAAACAGTTACAGCAAAATTGGCGAGGGAAAATCAACCTGCACCATTAACACCAACCAGAGATTGGGTAGTATTAGTGACAGGTGGAGCTAGGGGAATTACTGCTGAAATTGTGAATGATTTGGCACAATCCGGCTTAAAGCTGGTGATTACAGGACGAGCCGCAGAGCCAGTAGCAGAAACAACTGATACAGCAGGTATTGAAGATATCACTGTACTGCGAAGAGTCTTACTGCAAAGAGCGCGGACACAAGGCTTGACCCCCACCCCAATGCAGATAGAGCGGCAACTGCAAGACTTGTTACGCGATCGCGCCATTGCTAACAATCTCCAACAATTTCGCCAAGCTGGCGCTCAGGTAGAGTATATAGCAGTGGATGTGAGAAATGGGGAAGAGTTTGGTCCTGCGATTAACAGTATTTATACTCGTTACGGTCGCTTAGATGCGGTTATTCATGGTGCTGGTATCATCGAAGACAAGCTCATTGCTGACAAAAACTTTGCATCTTTGGAACGCGTTTTTGACACCAAAGCAGATAGCACCTTTTTGTTGTGCCGTTATCTTAAACCAGAATCCCTGAAACTGCTTGTCTTGTTTAGCTCTGTTGCCGGACGCTATGGTAATCGCGGTCAATCTGATTATGCTGCTGCCAATGAAGTGATGAATCGTTTTGCTTGGCATATGGCTCGCTCTTGGTCAAATACACGGGTCGTAGCCATCAACTGGGGTCCTTGGGATACCACTGGTATGGCTTCAGAAGAAGTCAAACGTCAATTCCGAGAACGTGGTATAGTTCCTATCCCATTATCAGCAGGTCGTCATTTTTTTCTTGAGGAATTGCATTACGGACGCAAGGGTGAAACTGAGATAGTTGCAGGGGAGGGTCCTTGGGAAGCCTACGAAGCTAATTTGAATTCATTAAAAGGGATCGGCGAGCAAGGAGCAGAGAGCAAGAAACAGATAAGGGCAAATGCGCCGTACCTTTTATTACCTTCAGCCCCGCAACTACAACCCAACGGCACTGTTACCCTAGAACACACCTTTTCCCTAGCCACTGACCCTTATCTACAAGATCATCGCTTAGATGGTAAACCTGTTCTCCCTGCTGCTGGTGCCTTAGAGTGGTTCGGTGAATTTGTCCAGTCAGCTTGGCCAGAATGGCAGGTGAGCGAAGTTTGCCAACTCAGAGTTTTACGGGGTTTAGTACTAGATACAGAGGTTGGTAAAAAAGTTTTATTTAAGGCTCGTGCTTCTAGCCATGCTGACTCTGAATCCTTACAGGTAGCAGCAGAAATCGTTGACCCAGAGCGCAATATTCCCTTTTATCGAGCTTCTGTGATTCTTCGTCCCCAATGGTCAGAACCACCAGCAAGCGAAATTTTACCGCTATTTTCCGGAGAGAAGTTACAACCTGCTGTAGCTTATGATACGTACCTGTTTCATGGTCAACGTTTCCAATTAATTACAGCCATTGATCGATTAAATGATGGGGGTATTGACGCCCAAGTCATGCCTAGCCGACCGACGGCGTGGTTGAACAGTCAACCAATGGCTAATTGGTTATTTGACCCCGGCTTGATTGATGTAGCTCCTCAGTTAGCGATCATCTGGGCGCGAGTACAACGAGGAACTACAGCTTTACCTGCTCGATTTGGCAGCGTCAAGCGTTATGGGCAATCGATGCCTAACGGTCAGTTACGAATTGCCTTCCGAGTTAATCGCTTTGATGACCACAGCCTAAATTACGATGCTGTTTTTATTGATGAAAACGGCTATGTACGCTTCCATCTCAAGGATATTGAGAGTACTTGCAACACTGCTCTAAATCGTTTAGCCAGCCACCTATGATTGTGCCAAATTCATCTCACGACATTGCCATTGTTGGTATGTCTGCCTTATTTCCTGGAGCTAAGGATCTGCGTACATACTGGCAAAACATTTTAAATCAGGTTAACGCTGTTGGGGATGCACCCGATAAATGGGCAAAGCCTTATTTTGACCCTGATTCCACAGCAAATGACCGCATCTACACCCGTAAAGGTGGTTTTTTAGGAGACTTGGCTGAATTCAATCCCCTGGAATTTGGGATCATGCCCAGTTCGGTGGATGGTGGTGAACCTGATCACTTTCTTGCTCTCAAACTTGCTTGGGAAGCGCTGCAAGATGCAGGCTACATTGATCGCCCCTTCAACCGAGAAAAAACAGGTATTATTCTGGGTCGTGGTACTTACATCAACCGGGGCTACAACACACTATTGCAACATGGTCAGATTGTAGACCAGACCTTGGATTTGCTGAGGCAATTGCATCCAGACCTAGATGAAAATACGTTAAATGAAATTCGCAAACAGCTAAAAGCCAGCTTGCCACCTTTCACAGCTGAGATGGCGCCAGGACTAGTGCCGAATGTGATTACAGGCCGCATTGCGAATCGCCTCAACTTGATGGGGCCTAATTACATTATTGATGCAGCTTGTGCTTCTTCCTTAATTGCTGTGGAACTGGCGATGAAAGAGCTATTAAGCGATCGCTGCGACATGGTGTTAGCGGGGGGTGTTCATGCTTCCACCCCACCGCAAATTAACATGATTTTCTGTCAGTTGGGTGCTTTGTCTCGCAGTGATATTAAACCTTTTGACAGCAAAGCCAGTGGTACTCTACTGGGGGAAGGTCTGGGAATTGTAGTTTTGAAACGGTTACGCGACGCTGAAAAAGATGGCGATCGCATCTATGCTGTTCTCAAAGGTGTTGGTAGTTCTAGTGATGGCAAAGCCTTGGGACTTTTAGCACCACGTCTGGAAGGGGAAGTGCTGGCACTACAACGTGCCTACCAAGAAAGTGGTATAGATCCTACTACAGTGGGCATGATTGAAGCCCATGGTACAGGCATCGCCTTGGGAGATCAAACAGAGGTACGCTCCTTAACACAAATTTTTGGTCAGCGTCAGGAGCAACTACCTAAGTGTGCTTTGGGTTCTGTGAAATCAATGATTGGTCACTGTATTCCCGCCGCCGGTGCAGCAGGACTAATCAAAACAGCACTGGCACTATACCACAAAATCTTGCCACCAACGCTGTGTGATGAGGTGAATCCTGGGCTAGAAATCGAAAAGACTCCCTTTTATATCAATACACAAGCACGACCCTGGATTCATGGCGATCGCTCCACACCGAGACGGGCAGGTGTCAACTCTTTTGGCTTTGGTGGTATTAATGCTCATGCTGTCTTAGAAGAGTACCCAACCCAACCTTTACAATCTTCAGCCTGGGGCTTAAGCCCCAGGCTACTACACCAGCAATGGCCTACAGAACTGCTGTTGTTCTCAGGTGATAGTCGTTCAGTACTAATTGAACGCATTCATCAAGTCCAACAAGTACTGCAAAATCATCCCCAAGCCTGGGGCTTAAGCCCCAGGCTACTGGCTGAAATTGCCTACACCCTATCAACTCACTCAGTTGGTTCCCATCGTCTGGCTGTAGTCGCCAAGGATATCTCAGAATTACAGAAAAAACTCAGCCAGGCAGTTGAGAAATTACACAATTCTCCCAAAAGCCGATTGCAAACTCGTAACGGCATTTATTATGCAGAAGTTGATACCAATGTCAATCCTGGCAAGACAGCCTTTATATTTCCTGGTGAAGGGTCACAATATCCCCAGATGTTGGCTGATTTGTGCCTTTATTTTCCGCAAGTACGCGAGTGGTTTGACTTTTTAGACGCTACTTTTAGTGAGAGACGTGCTTATTTACCCAGTCAACTGATTTTTCCACCACCGACTAGTTTAACAGAAACAGAACGTCACCATGCTCAGCGACGACTATTTGATATGGATGTCGCTTCCGAGACTGTGTTTACTGCCAGCATGGCATTGTACGAATTGCTGTGTAACTTAGGTGTTAAGTGCGATGTCATGGTGGGACACAGCACAGGCGAGAATGCAGCGCTGATTGCTTCTGGTACTGTCCGCTTGTCTGACCGGATGGAATTGATGTCCAAAATGCGCCTCCTCAATCAGATTTACCTGGATTTAGAGGTGGCAAAAAATATTCCCAAGGGCGCACTGTTAACAGTTGGGGCGATCGCACCTGAAGTTTTGCAACAAGTCTTGGATGAGTTTGATGGACGCTTACATGTGGCAATGGATAATTGCCCAAATCAAGTAGTTCTGTTTGGCAGTGTCAATGATATCGATGCAGCCACCGGTAAGTTGCAGGCAGTAGGTGGTATTTGTACCCGTCTGCCTTTTGATCGTGCCTATCACACATCTTTGTTTGCACCCGTGGGAAATGCTTTCCTGGCATTCTACAATGATTTAGATGTAGGTTCTGGTCACACACCTCTTTATAGTTGTGCTACTGCGGCGCCATTTCCCCAGGAACCACAAGCGATTCGGGCGTTAGCAGCGCAACAGTGGTCGAGTCGAGTACGTTTCCGGGAAACAGTTCTACAGCTGTATCAGAGTGGAGTTAAAAATTTTATTGAGGTTGGGCCTAGCAGTAATCTTACTGCCTTTGTCAGTGATATTCTTTACGGTCGAGAACACCAAGCTATAGCCAGCAACAGCCAACGGCAATCTGGCTTAGAACAGATTCAGCATTTGCTAGCACGGCTGTTTGTCAACGGTAATCCTGTGGATACAAGTGCATTGTATTTGCATCGACAAATTACCCCTGTCAGCCTAGATACAACAACGCAGGTTGGCGAAATTCAAAAGTCCAGTCCTGTGTTAGAACTGACCATGCCAGTTCTGCGCTTGCAACCAGACTTTGTCAACACTGTCCGGGGAAAATTACAAGCAAGCAAAGATGTTTCTGTTTCTCATGCGACTGCGATCGCATCAACGTCACCCAACCCACCTGTGGTGAAACGACCAGAACCAGTAGCAAAGGACTCATCCAGCACGATTCCGGTTGTGGCAACCGTAGTATCAACAAATGTGAATGACACAGTTGCTATTACCACACCTGTGAGAAATAGTGTAGTAAAAGACAGTATTAGTGATGAAAATATAGTCACTTTTAGCACATCAAAAACTTATGCAAATGCAGGGGAAGACCAATCTTATACCGATGAAGAGCAACGCTTGTCAATTATCTTTGACCACTTTGACTTAATGCAAGAATTCCTTGATAGTCAAGCACGGGTGATGACAGCGCTACACTCTCACCTAGCTAGTGTAGACACTGGGGTGATTGCTCCTTTTGTCAATATGTCTTTAGCACTGCCAGAAGCCAACGATTGGCAACCATCCACCTTTGATGAAACTTTCCCGCTGTTAGGTGAGATCCTGGAACACGATGCCCAGCATCTTTACTGCCAACGTCGTTTTGACATGCAGCGAGATATTTTTCTCTACGACCACACTATTGGCGGCCAAGTATCTCAAAGGCATTTAGACTTGTTTCCCCTGCCTGTGATTCCATTCACTGTTAGTATGGAAACCCTTGCGGAAGCAGCAGTTTATCTGGTGGGTCAAGATAAGCTAGTAGTGGGACTTTACGATCTGCGTGGTTATCGTTGGTTGGCTCTGGATCGTGGCGAACTCACTCTCAAGATCAAAGCACGGTTGCAATCCCAACCAGATGCCCAAACTTGGGAAGTAAAGGTACAACTGTTCCAAGTAGGGCAAGGTAGCACTATCGATCACTTGGTGTTTGAGGGTAATGTACGTCTGGCAAAGCAATTTCCAGTATCGCCATTACCACTGCCTTTTCACCTCGAGACACCTGCGCCTTCCCGTTGGTCTGATGCCGATTTATACCGTACCGGGATGTTCCATGGTCCACGTTTCCAAGGCGTGAGGCACATTCGCCAATGGGGTTTACAGGGAATTGAAGCTGATTTGGAAGCGATCGCCATTGAAGATTTCTTTAGTAATACCCAACAGCCAATCTTTCAAATAGATGCAGGTTTGCTTGATGCTGCTGGACAATTAGTCGGGTACTGGGTTTCGGAACAGTTTGGCACAGATTTTAATGTTTTCCCCTTCCAAGTACGGGCATTTCATCAGTACATATCACCTCTACCACCCAACAGTGCAGTATTATGCCGTGGCTTAATGCGTTTTACTAGTGAGTGGCAAACTGAGGCTAGCTTTGATTTTCTGGATGCCACAGGTCGGGTAATCGCTCGTTTAGAAGGATGGCAAGACCGTTACTTCAGCGTGCCACACAGATATTATCAATGTCGCTTGCATCCCCAAACTGCTTATTTATCAGATGCTTGGCTGCAAGCATCCTGGGACTTAAGCCCCAGGCTACAAATGGTGGTGCGACGCATTGAACCCTTCCCAGAACATTTCCTGGATGATTCTTGGAGTATTTGGAAACGTGTTCTAGCACATCTGATGCTCAATGAATCAGAACGCCTTTTCTGGTACAATCTACCAGAAAAAGGAACAGAACGCACGGATTGGTTGATTGGTTGCATTGCTGCTAAAGATGCCGTCCGTCAGTGGGCAAAGCAAAATTTTAATTTGGAACTTGCCCCTATTGATATTGAAGTTATCAGCACTACCACAGGTAAACCTGTTGTCCGTTGTCCAGAGTTGGAGGCGATGGCGGGAGTTTTACCAGAGATTGCCATTAGTCACAGTCAAGGTTTTGTCGTCGCAGCGATGGCACACCCAGGAAAGTCCATCGGCATCGATCTCGAGCATTTTGACTCTGTGTGTGTTGAAGGCTTAGTAGCTACTGCCTTCAGTGAATCCGAACTGCAACAAATGCCACAACGACACCAGAGTAGCATCACCGGGCTGTGGTCTGCGAAGAAAGCTGTTGCTCAAGCACTAGGTACAGGACTGCAAGGCAATCTGACACAGTTGTTAATTACCCATGTTTCCAGTGATGGACAGTGGGTCACTATTAACTACGGTAATGAATCATTTGTCGTCCAACTTTGTTACAGCGATCGCGAAGTATTAGCTATTTGTCAGCACTCCTGATTGTTGCCAAATTCTCAAATTAATCAGAAGTTTCTTTTACAGCAACCTTTATGCAAGCCATAGACTCTCCAATTCAATCGACAATTATTGAGATCCTCAAAGATATTATCCAAGACTGGGATTTGGAATCTGATGAGATCAGTCTCGAGACCCAGTTAGTAGCAGACCTTAGCTTTGCCTCTATCGATATCATCCATTTTGTTGTTGCCATAGAAGACCATTTCAAGCAGAAATTCGGGTTCGCTCAATTATTGATGCAGGATGGTCGTTATGTTGACGACCTGAACTTAGGTCAACTTGTGAATTTTGTTTCTAGTCAATTAAACGGAGGGGTGTGATGACAAAAACATTATTTATTGGATTAGATGGTGCAACTTTTACCGTTATCAATGAAATGATCCGCGACCTACCTGATGTAGGTGTGACGATGCCTTTTTTGAAACAGTTTATTGAAAACGGCGCAAGGGCAAAATTACTTTCCACTCCCAATCCTCTCACTCCTCCGGCTTGGGTTTCGATCATGACTGGTCGCACTCCTGGAAATCACGGCGTTTATGACTTCATTCGCGCTGAAGAAAAAGCAGGGGACGTTTATTTTACCCTGTATGATGCTAGAGACATTCGTACAGAAACTATTTGGTCGATCGCCAGTCGCCAAAATTGTACAGTTGTAGCTTTAAACTTTCCTTTCACTGCCCCACCCCTACCTATTAATGGAGCTTTAATACCAGGTTTTGTTCCCTGGAAACACCTGCGTCGCAACACAACTCCAGGTAATTTATATGATCGCCTCAAGGAAATCCCAGATTTTGATCCCAAGGAATTAGCTTGGGACTTTGACCGCGAAAAACAAACCTTGGAGGTGATGACCGATGAGGATTTAGAAAACTGGGTACGCTATCATATCCCCCGCGATGAACAATGGTTCCGCATTGCCGAAAAGCTTCTCAAAGAAGATAATCCCGACTTAATGGCAGTGTTGTTTGATGGCGTAGACAAACTCCAGCACCAAATCTGGATGTTTCTCGACCCGGCTTTGATACCTGCTAATCCTTCTCCTTGGCAAAAACGCATGCGGGAATTGTGTCTAGAGTATTTCCGCAAGTTAGATACCTATATTCAGCGCCTAGTGGAACTTGCTGGTTCTGAAGCTCAGGTATTTATGGCCTCAGATCACGGCTTCACAGCCACCACAGAAGTAGTTCGCATCAATACCTTTTTGCATGAAAAAGGTTATTTAGTATGGAAAGAAACAGATGGTTCTGAAGCCAGTAATAGACGTGAATCTAGTTGGTTTGCCAATCTAGATTGGGATAAAACTTTAGCTTACTGCCGTACTCCCTCCAGTAATGGCATTACAATTCGTGTGGCTGAAAAACCAGGAGATCCAGGTGTTCAGCCTTCAGAATACGAAGCCTTCCGCGAAAAACTAATTTGTGATTTGGAGAATTTCCGAGATCCAAATACAGGCGAAAGGATTATCCAAGCAATTCATAAACGGGAAGATGTTTATTCTGGAGCGGCTATGCATGAAGCTCCTGACTTAACTCTAGTGCTGCGCGACTATGGTTTTGTCTCAATCAAAAATTACGAACCTGCCGTTGAACCGCGTGAAACACCAGGAGGAACTCATCATCCTGACGGTATTTTCCTAGCAGGAGGATACGGAATTAAATCCAACTATGAAGGGAAACGCCAAAATGTTGTAGATGTTCCAGCCGCTCTGCTGTATAGTCTTGGCCTTTCTGTACCCGCAGATTTTGAAGGTTATGTACCTGAAGAGTTCTTCACTGAAACTCATTTAGATTTAAAACCAATCAAAATTGGTGCTTCTACTGTTACTGGCGAAGAAACAAATACAGGAACTGGCGATATTAGTGAGGACGAAAAACAACAAATCATTGCTCAGCTACAAATGCTTGGCTACATGGAGTAACAAGAATTTTAAGTTAACGTGCTAAGGAGTATAACAAATACCCCAATCCTGTTAAACACCGGGATGAGCAAGAAAATAGAGGGGAGAAATTTATTAGTTTCTCTCCCTTATCTGATCCAGACAAATCTCATAAACTAAAAAACTTCTGCTTTGAGTAACAATATCTAAAATAAACTTTTATCACACAAATAAGTAAAATTTTGAGCCAAAAATTTCTGTTTATTTCTCATGTATAAACCATTAGAAAACCGCTGGCGTAGAGATTTAGAAATTAAAAGAATTCCACAAGTAGGGCAAAAGCCTGAATGTTACCAAGTTAAAATCCCCAACTCTGAGCAAATATTTGAATTCGGATTGGAAGAATATTTCCTTTGCCAATCGATGAATGGAGTAGCTACTCCATCCGTAATCATTGATAAATTTATATCTCGTTTTAATACTCTACTAGCCGAAGAAGATTTTGATCAGTTTTCTCGTCAAATTGCAGAGTGTAATCTTCTCGAGCCATTTCTATCTGAATCAGATATAGAAAATGCAACACAGGAACCATTATTAGAAATTAAACAAAATGAATATACCAGAATATCTTCTGGCATGAATTTTTCTAGAAAAGAAAAACATAAATCTCAAGTCTATATATGGTCTGCTGTCAATCCTGGTAAAAAATTTGTTGTTCTCAAAAATATTTTTGCACCATTTAGTCTGTTATTTCAAGTATCAGTTTGGGGATTGATACCTGGCATACCCATAGCTTTTTTAACTTTATTTAATAACCAATTTCTCTTGTGGTCTGATTATCTTTCTGGAATTAAGTCTTTACCTTATTTACAAATTTATATATTTAATCTTATTTTTGCCTCTCTGACAGCTAAGATAGCTCAGGGTGTAGTGCTTACTTATTATGGTGGTACAGTTACGAAATTTGGCTTGGTTCTGGCTGCTGGATTTTTACCCCGCTTTTATATTGATAGAGAGCCTATGTGGCAACTTCGACGTCACAAACAATTGTGGACTCTAGCAACTCCAGTAATAACCAGACCAATTTTATTTGTTTTGAGTGTTTTAGTTTGGTATTTGCACCGTGAAACAGGAACACAATTGAGCAATTACGCTCTTTTACTTGCTCATGCCAGTTTTATAGATTTTTTACTAGATGCAAGTCCTCTATGGCCTTCTGACGGCTATGTATGGACAACAGCTTATTTTCGTCTACCACCTAACTTGTTTCAAAGATCTTTTTTGGTTTGGGATATGTTACTTAATCGCCGTCCCCTACCAAAATCATTACCTGCAAAACAAAAATTAGGATTGCAACTGTTTTTGCTGGGTGCAGGAATTTTTTCAATCTCAGTGATTTTGACAATCATTTATTTTGCTGCTGGGGGTTTAGCAGAAAATTTGCCCGGAATTTTAGGTAATGGTACTACCTATATATTTTTATTTGTACTATTAGCACTTGTTTTACGCCAGCCAATATCTAAATGGTTGAACTCTCAGAAACTGAATAATTTAGTGACAAGAGATATGATTACATCAGCAAAAGAATCAGAATACGCAAATCAGAAAGTCAATAAATCTTGGCTGGGTACATTTTTAAAAGCATGTACAATGCTTGGAGGCTTGGCGCTTTTTTTGCCATATCCATATCGTTCTGGTGGTCAAATTAAATTAATAACTTCTAAGCAGCAGCAAATACAAGCTGAAGTTGATGGAAAAATTACCCGAGTTTTACTCAAAGGTGGTGATGGTACTTGGGTAAAAGCCGGAACTGTAGTAGCAACTATGGAAGCTCCGGAAATTAGCAATGAGTTTTCTAAAACCGAGGAGCAAATAAACAGTAAGCAAGCTGATATGAGAAAGCAGGAAGCTGAACTAGCTAAGCTACTAGCTACTCCTAAGAAAGAAGATGTAGAAGTTGCTAAACAACAAGTAGGAGTTGCACAACAGCAAGTAGCAGTTGCTAAGCAAAAAGTAAAAGTTGCTCAACAAGAAGTGGAAGTAGCCAAAGGAGCACTTCAGACTGCTATTAGTAGAGCTGAATTTAGTCTTCGTGAAGCTGAGAGATTTAAATATTTGTCAGAACAAGGTGCTTATTCTCGCCAACAGTATGAAGATGCTGAGAAGCGTGCTACAACAGATCGCAATACTGTTGAGGAAATGAAGCAAAATGTTGAAAAAGCTCAACAAAGTCTACAGGAAGCAAAAGAAGATGTTGCAGTTAAATATCAAAAAGTAGAAGAAGCAAAAGCTAATCTCAGTTTAGTCAAGAGTGGGCCTTATCCAGAAGAACTAGATGCCGTGCGTCAAGAAATAGCAGCTACGAGAGCAGAAATCCAGCGTCTGAGGCAACAATTGACATATCTTAATAGTCAGCTGAAACGTACTAAGTTAGTGATGCCATTTGATGGATACATAGTCACTTCTGAATTACAACAAAAAGTAGGTACTTATCTAGATAAGGGTGATACCTTTGCTACTGTAGAAAACTCTCGCAATATTTATGGAGAAATCCAAATTCCCGAATATGAAGTAGGTGAAATTATTGCTGGAGGAAAGGCTGAAGTTAAGCTGACCGCATATCCCAATGATCCTTTGATGGGACGTGTAATTTCAATTGAACCTGTTACCAGCAATGATAATTCATCAAGTAAGATTTCTGTTAATCAAACTTCCGGTACAACCTTAGAATCTACAAATGCAACATCCGGTCGAGTGGTTAAGGTAGTAGTAGAGTTTCCCAGAACTAGCAAAGTTTTAAAATCTGGTATGTCTGGTTATGCAAAAATCGAAGGTAAAAGTATGCCTGTAATCATAGCGTTTACCCGTCCTATTGTTCGATTTATTCAAATTGAATTGTGGTCTTGGATTCCTTAAACTTTTATTAATTGGCAAACTTTTCTATGAATTAAAACAGCAAAAAATTGGAAGACAGATTATGGATATAGAACGAGTTTATGGGTCTAGTAGTATAGAAGAAATGAAACAGCGCCAAGCCCAGATGGAATATCGCAAGCTCTGGTTAAAAGCACTACATGATGAAAATCAGCTAGAACTTGAGTCGCTTTTGCAAATCAAAGAAGATGCAGTTACAGAAATACAACAAGCTAATTCTCTGACTAAGCTTATAGGATTTTTTAAGGGGAATAAATCTCAAAATAAAATAGAAGAAATCCCGGAGGAAAATCACAAAAAGCCTAAGTTGACTCAAGGAAGTATGCTGGAATTTATTGATGACATGTCTCGCTTTGCTTTGGAACTGAATCTTAGTTTCACAACACCAGATGAGATCAAACAACGTCAAGAAACACTAAACAACCGTCAAGCTTGGCTGCAAAAATTGTTAAAGACTACAGAAAAAGAACTGAATTTAATTTCTACGGCAGAGGAACAAAAAGCGAATGAGGATGTCAAAGAAATCAGTGAAACCTCAGACACTGTTTTGAAAATGATCGATTCTAAATTTTGAGTACAAAAAAAGAGATTTTCACCATAAGAAAATTTTGAACTCTGTTCACGTATATATAGAATATTGGCAAGCAATTATTTTGTCTAGAGTTAACAACAGATTCTTTAGACTAATAAACTGACTTTCTAAGTAGTTTCTCTGTTGTATCGAGGAAGTTAGTGTGAAAAATAAACATTTTCTCAAGGTACGAATAGCTAGATGTTTTGCCTTACTTATGCAAATAACTTTATTGATATCTCCTACTATGACAGCTTGCTCTTCTAAGTGGAATGATAATCATGTGTTTGCTCAGTCTTCACCAACCTCAGTAAGCGATCGCTCATTAGTTGCATCTACGCACAAATCTCATCAACAGGTCTACAATGTCGGTATTGTCGACAACCTAATACTCAAGGATGCCCAACGCAACCGTCAGATACCAATTAAAGTTTCTTACCCGGAAGGACAACAAGGGTCGTTTCCTGTCATAGTCTTTTCTCATGGGGCTGGCGCTTCCAAGGATGATTACGCTCCTCTGACTCGCTTCTGGGCTAGTCAAGGATATATCTGCATCCAGCCTACCCATGCAGATTCAATAGCTTTAAACAGGCAACAAGGCAACTCCGAGAACTTACGTGAAAGCGTCCGACAAATGCTGGGCGATGCCAAAGGTTGGAAAGACCGTGCAACCGATATATCTTTTATCATTAGTTCTTTGAGTGAACTAGAGCGCCAAGCACCCCAGTTGAAAGGCAAAATGAATACTCAGCGTATTGGTGTTGGTGGTCATTCTTACGGTGCTTACACTGCTCAGTTGGTTGGCGGAGCAACCATTGATATACCAGGAGGAGCTAAAGCACAAAGTTTTGCAGACCGTCGTGTGAGTGCAGTCTTGTTATTGTCTCCTCAGGGAACTGGTCAGCAAGGACTGACTCGTAACTCTTGGGCAAAAATAAATCTGCCGATGATGACGATGACTGGTTCCAAAGATAGAGGCGCTCAAGGACAAGGGCCAGATTGGAAAGAGGAGCCTTTTAAGTATTCTCCTGCGGGCGACAAGTATCTTGTTTTTATAGAGGGAGCCTCCCACTTTTCATTCAGTGGTAGATTTGCTGACCGTGGACAAGCTAGGGGTGAAACTTTAGGACGACAACGTGGTTGGAGGTTACGAGAACGCTTTGGGGGTGGCGATCGCAGATTTTTTGGCGGTGGTCAACAGCAAGAAGGAACCATCTTTAGTTATATCAAAACTGCCAGTCTCTCTTTTTGGGATGCTTATTTGAAAAAGGATAGCAAAGCTAAGGAATTCCTCAAGTCTGATGCACTCAATTCTGAAAGCAATGGAGATGTGTCAATTTCTTTCAAATAAAATCATATTCTGGTAAATTGCTTGTAAGAATATTTTTTTGAGCAAATACTGTGTAGTCCTTATTTTTTCATCTATCATGGCAACACAGTTCAGTAATGATTAATTTGCCTTGGTGTCTTGGTGTCTTGGTGGTGAAAAAGATAATATTTAACCACTAAGACACTAAGACACAAAGAATAATAATTGAACCGTATGTATCTATATGGGATTTACTCATACCCAAATTCTCTAGCCATCTTGATCACTTCGGGCATAAAACCTTTGTTGTCCGGACGCCAAGGTAACGGCCCCTCTAGATGGCTAGGTTTAATGGTTGAGGCGCGATAACCAGGTGATTTGAGAAAATTGGGGTCATTACCTAATTGAGCGCCATATGGTCCTAAACAAGCATAGGGAGAGTTTTCAGGATGCAACATGATTTCATAGATTGAATCATCCCAAGAAAGATTCAACCAGTTACATATTTTTTCAAAATATAGACGAGGATTACTTAACATCTCTTCGCCACGTAAGCACATTTGTCGCTGAGGAGGAATAGTACTTAAGAAATCCAAAATATTGCATTGCATTTTATACCACGAAATCTGAGGGTCAACTGTAGGTGGATCTGTTGAATAATCAATAGAGTTGGCGAGTATAGCCATTAAACCATCAGCAATATTCATGATGGATTTTCCTTGGGTTCTGGGATGGCGAATAAGATGCAGATAATAAGCATTGGGAAAATTTTCGCGCATCCGGTTAAGAATTTCGAGTTTAGTTGAGTAGGCAGGACTTTTGTCTACAATGCGTAGTGGTGCTACTTTACGGCACAGTTCGACATATACTTCACCAGTAGTCTTATTCATCCGGGTTAGAATCCAACGACGTGCCATTTCTACTGATGCAATTGTTTGTTCACCTGCATAGAGTTGCGCAACTGTACGCAACAAACCATGCATTTGAAACTGACGCATTCCTTTCATGCGTTCTGATAGTTGTTCCAAAGTGTCAGTGATGAACAAATTTAGTTCTGGCATCCCGTAAGCTTCAGGATGCTGACCTAGCATGGCGCAAATTAAGGATGTAAAAGAACGCGGAGAACCCAGGATAAAAAGAGGTGGAGGAACTGACATATGCGACTTTGGAAAGCTGTTGGCTTATCTGCTCTCAAGGATTTATGAAAAACTTTGTGGAGTAAAAAATAAAAAGCAAAGGGTAGTTTTATGTTTCCCCTTTACTCTTTTCTCACTTCACTAATTCTCTTCCGGCAAATTTGGTGTGGCGTACTAATATTATTCTGTGTTGTCGTTTGTTAAATTATCTTCCAAACGCTTGAGATTAGCATCCGTGACATCAACAGTAGTATTAGAACAGCAGGAATTCACCAAAGTTTGTGTGGCATACTACTGATTGCTTTTAGTAAACCAAAGCAAACGAGCAGGAATCAAATTGGCAGGATTAGAACTAGTTGCAGTCACTTTATCTAGATAAATCCGACCGAGTGTGTAAAACCCAGTGTCTTCAGGTGTCCCTCCTTGGTAAGGTACGGTCACACAGAATGGGTCACTGCCACAAGTACGGGTGATTTTAACAGCGTAGAGATTCCTAGCATTAGTAGATGATACGTACTGTGCCGCGGAACCTTGAGTGTAGAGACCAACAAAAGAAAATGTGCCGTCTTGACTTCCTATAGATGTTTTTGATTCAAAAGAAAGATAAGCAGCCAGAGACTTATCATCTATTAGGCTATGGTCTACCCCAACCAACATGAGAACATCGTCGCTATCTTTCGGGATTTGAATATCACAACCCAGAGTATCTAATGGTCCTGGAGCAAAGTCACAAGGAAAACTCGTGTAAAGAGCATCTGGGGAATCGTAGGCACAATATGAAGGAGTCGTTCTACATTCTTGTGGGTCAACATGAGTCATACTCTGGGTCAGGCTTGCTTTGAGCGTGTATCCTTTTTGAGCATAGGAATTGATCACAGCCTGTTCTAGGGCATTCAGCTTTTGGTCAAACTTTTTGTCGTACTCAACAGTAGTAGATCTCAGCTGATTGTTCCACTTGGGAATATCATCCCACGTGATGTTTCCAGTGATGCCTGGTCCCTTAATAAAAGCCACTTTTGTCTCTGGTGCAGTTTGTTGGACAAAAGTCTCTGCTTGCTGTCTTTCAGTCTGGCTTTGAGTTGTAATCCGAAGTAGCAATGAGAGTTGGTCAGGATAACTTGAGCTTCCGACGTTAGTGATACTTGCAGGTAGCAGATAAGTGTTGATAATTGAATTAGGCACACCCGATGCTTTTAAAGCATTTTTAACTGTATCTAAGGTCTGGGTGTTTGCTGTCACAATCAAAATGTATTTACCATTAGTACCTTTTTTGATATTGGCATTGTTAATGCTAAGTCCAACACTGCTTCCTAAGGCAGCATAGTTACTTGAAAAGTCGCTGTTGTAAGTAAAACTTTGATAAGCAGTGAAGCTATAAAATGGAACGTCTTTGATGGTAGACACAGTGCCAGAAATGACTATTGCATCATCTCCATCTAGCTGAAAACAGGGAGGTACACCACTGCTAGTCTCCATCATCTGGTCGCAGAAACTAGAGTTTATGCCTTCTACATTGGTATACACCCAGCCATAACGAGTATGAGAACTGCCATAACAAGGGTTTGTGTTACATGGAGGTGGTCCCGGAGGCGCTCCAGAGATGCTACTAGATGAACAACTACACGATTTTCCCATTACTAACTTGCCAGCATAGCTGGTATAGTTAGGCGGTAAATTTTCTACAAATGAACCTGAATTAGCTGTAGCTGCTTGGCTAGAGAGAGCTAGTGGTACACTTATCATTCCAGCTAGGAATGATAAAATTTTCATTGAACTTATACCCATATATCCTTAAGTGTTACGTGAAATCTTGCATCTATCTATACCCTGCTTATATTGATAGATTGGAATTTTGGTAGATATTTCTACTAGTTGAAATTACTTACTTATAATTGCAGGAAAACTATACAAGTTTGATAAATCTTTGATTAAAAGCTGATAAATATATCTAGAAAAGCAAATTAGAAAATATACACAAAATTTACATATTAAAAATCTGAGCTAATCAAATTAGCTCAGATGTTCAAGCAAAGATATGCTGTTTAGGTAAAATTCACAAATTTTCCTGAGGGAGATTTACAGGTAAATTTTTTACTCTTGTCAGATATTGCCTAAAAATGACAATTAACCATGCGATCGCCAGATTATCTTTAAATTTCTTAGTAATTGTGTAATCTATGTCTAAGTAAAGCTGCTCTTGCTCTAACCCTACTACTTAAGTAATAATGCAACAGTGGAGCTATTTTTTACATATCCGCAAGTTGATGACCAGCACTTGCAGTTAGCTATGCTACTACCACGTCATGGGTTTGAGTGTCTAACTACCACAATATTTCCAAGGCTGAAAATTTAGGATGCAAGCTAAATAATGCCAATTTGCAAGAGACAAATTGCAGGATACTCCATGAATTAGAGTAACAATACCTTACATTCCAGACAAAAATTATGCCATCTATAAATATGCAAATAACACCCATTACTGAACAATTTGGTATTATCATTCAGGGAATAGGCGATGAAAATATTCTGAATCTAGATATAGATGAGGTTATTAAATTATTTAAATCTTCTAGCCTAATACTTTTTAGGGGATTTGAGACTGACGTAGATAAATTTAAAAAATTTACAGAATTATATAGCACTAGCTTTATGACTTATGTCGGCGGTGCTTATAGTAGAGATTCTATCAATGGAGATAACACAGTCTTATCTGTAACTGGTCACAAAATTGCTTGTGCTGTTCCTTTTCATGGAGAAATGTACTACACGAAAACACAGCCAAAGATGATGTGGTTTTACTGTGCTACTCCGGCATTAAGTGATGGCGAGACGACAATTTGTGACGGCATTCAAGTTTATAATGAGTTAAGCCAAACTACTAAGGAATTATTCCATTCCAAGCGTTTAAAATATATTCGCACCTATCCTCAGGAAATTTGGCCAAAAATCTATCAAACTAACGATTTAGCAGTGGTAGAGAAAGTATGCAATGATAATGATATGCTTCTGAAGGTAAATGAAGCGGAAAAATCTATTACTACTGAGTATATAACATCTGCAATTGTTCTCAGTAGATGTGGTCATTACAAGGTATTTCTTAACAACATTTTACCTGTCATAGAACAAGAAGCACAGGGTCGAAATAATAGTCTTGTCAGGTTTGAGGATGATTCTCCAATTCCTGAGAATGTAATTGATGAGCTCAAAGAAATTACTGGTAGATTAACCCAATTAGTTGCATGGCAAAAAGGAGATATTCTCATGGTTGATAATACCAGATTGCTTCATGGTAGAAGAACTTTTTCTGATAATCAAAGAGACATTTATGTGAGGCTGTGTAATCCAGCTTTTCCATTTTAAAATCTGGTGATTATTGACAATATAATACAAAGATATAATTTTGTCATTATGAACGCAATGGGGTGAAGTTAATAGTCTCTATATATTAGATATTTTGTAGAGATTTTAACTACCTAGTTCAGAATGACATTTTTTATTTTATTTTTACTTCTATCTAAGCAATACCAAATAATTTATTGAAATTAAACAAAGTTTATATTAACTATCTAATCAGGTATAACACGAAAACTTTTACTGATTTTTAACAGTTAGTTTAAAGACTATTAACAAGGATATAAACATTTCTAATTCAGACTTCAGTTTTTAGTTGGCTATCCCAATCTAAAGTTCCTTGCAAAATTTCCAAGCCACCATTGGGATTGTCTACATATGTCCACTTTCCTTCTTGACGAACTGCTACACGTGGACCAAAAGGATTGGCTGTACCGATAAACAGACCGTAAGAAGTGGAAATAAAGTTACGAACTCCATAGTTATAGACGTTACCAAATCCTTGTCGAGTTACTGGTAGCCAATTTTCGCCATCAAAGGTACGCCATACTTCAAAGCCACCTTGATATTTAACTATCTCTTCCAATCCTACTTGCTGGAGCATCCGAACTGTTTTGTCTGGTCTCCCTTCTAAGGAGATGTAGCACATGATGTCGCTCCATTCCATAGTTCCTGCATACAGCCAACCATCATGTACTCCCATCCTCCAGACATAACCATTGCATAGATTATTGAACCCAGCTGATAATCCACTCAAGGGATATCTACCATCGCGGATATCTCCCATAAGTAAATCCCAAGAACCGTCATGGTGAATCCTGATGATTTCCGCTCCAGCAGGGCCAATTTTATTGAGGTGATCGTAACCACCATTTTGGATACCAGTGCCGACATACAGAGCGTCCTTGAAAACCATCATACTGGCAGCGATTTGATTAAGACTACCACGACCTGCACCGTTAGTAATGACATTAGTCCAATGATAAGGAGGTTCTCCTTCTGCTTTAGTACGCCAGATTTGAAAACCATTATTATTGACGGTTCCGGCATAAAGATAGTCTCCAAATCCTCTTAACTCGAAGATTGTGCGATTTTCTGGATCACCAAATCCGCGATCGCTCGCAGCACGCCACTCTCCTTTAGCAGGATCACTACTTTCATATACCTGAGCGACTCCAGAAGTATTTGCATTACCTCCAGTTGCACTGGTTGGTGCAGTAAACAAGCGTCCTTTGAAAGGAATCAGTAAGCGCAAACTGGTAACAGGTAAACCTACTAATCCAGGTTTAGAGACAACCTCAAAGTTTTTGCCATCTTCTGTACGCATGATGAGTGGGCCATTAGCCCGCGACCTTGACCAAGTGCTGACATACAACGCTGGTTCTGGGTCTGATTTCCCTTGAAATACTGCCATCCCTCGATAGCCAAGGTCACGGCTGAATTCATCTCCTTCCTTGGCCAAGGTCATGGGAGCCTGAAAAACTCGTTCCCAATGTTTGATAACTGGATTGTAGCGCCAGATTTCTGCCCGGGCCCAATTCCTTTCAAACTCTGGGGTATAGACTTTATGAGGACACTCAACAGGCCACATATCAATCTTGACATGGGGCATACTACTACGGATAAGACAGAGGTTGGCGCGGGTTGTTCCAACATATAAGTGTCCATTGAACCAAGCCATGGAATGGGCATAAGCATTATTACCATCGCCAAAACCGTTTTTGCAAATTTTACGGAAATTAGCCTCACTCAATCCTCGGTTTGGTTCTGGATTAAAAATTCGCACCTGAGTCATTTTTTACATTCATAATTACGGGCGTATTCCCTCTAAAAATGGAACTTCAAAACACTTAGAATGCATAATTGGCCCATGTCCAAAATAACCATCTTCTCCAAATAATTCCCCATGATCTGCTGTAATGATGATGTGAGTATTATCAGGACATTTATTAAATAATTCACCGATAAATTTATCTACATACTCTACACAACTAATTTGTTGCTGATGTAAGCGAGTCATTTCTTCTGGTTCAAAAAAGCTTTTCTCTTCTGGTTTTTCGCCAACTAGTAAAAATTCATCAATATTTTTAAAGACTCCATGTACACCTGAGATCCGAGGCATATCATCTCCCTTCAGCATGTAGGGATAATGAGTTTCGCCTAAATTGAAAAAGTAAAAACGAGGTTGATCATCAGGAAATTCCATGTCATTAATCATGGATGGAAAATCATTATGATTTGGCATTAATTTATAATCATCAAAATGCTTATTAATGTTAGTAAATTGATTGAGAACAGGCATAGAAACTCTGGCGATCGCCTTATAGCCATTGTCTTGTAAAACTTTTGGTAAAGATAAGTAAGGCACAAAAGTTTTAAAAGACAGGTTTGGGATATTCAAACGATCCACCCATTTGACAAACTCCTGCTTGTACACTTCTGAAGCGAATACACCGCGTGGGCTTTGATGTGGAATCATACCCATCAGCATAGTGTAGTGAGAGGGGGAAGTCCAAGATGCATAGCTGTAACGACACTCTGCTTTTCCGAGTAGATCAATATTGGGTGTTGCAGCAGCTGCATAGCTGTCATAGCGACAGCTATCCATGATGATGTATACAAGATTGTTGGGCATGGGTATAAAGATTGACTTTAAGAAAATTATACTTCTTCACTAGGTTAGTGTAAATTTTAACTTTCTGACTAGATTTAGCGAAATTTTGATGAAGTATATAAGTTTAGCTTGATAACTTTGGACAGCATACAATCAAAATCTCAAGAAGTTTTTAGAGAAGCTATTGAATGCTATTGATAGCGTTTTAATACTCCATAAACTTGACGTAATAAATCAAGATTAATTTTTGCCCAGTATCTGCGATCGCTTCCCTCACACTTTTACGACAACAAGTCATACATTAAAAATTTGTAAAGAATTGTCACACTCACAGGTATTTACTGCTTATGTAGTGGGTGACAATCCTGACACATAGTTGTTCAACCAGTGAAGGGAAGAACTTATGGAATTTTTGTCTAACACTGTAGCGCTGTCGCGGATGCAGTTTGCACTGACAGCCATATTTCATATGCTGTGGCCTGTACTGACTACAGGCATGGCAATTTATCTAGCGATTGTAGAGGGAATATGGTTGAAGACCCGTAACCCAGATTACTACTACCATGCCCGCTTTTGGTCAAAACTCTACATTTTAAACTTTGGTATCGGTGTCGCTACTGGTATTCCGATGGAGTTTCAGTTTGGCACAAACTGGGCCCCTCTATCGGAAGCAATTGGTAATTTTTTTGGTAGCATCATCGGCTTTGAAGCTTCCTGGGCATTTATGCTGGAAGCGGCTTTTTTAGGAATTATGGTATTTGGCTGGGAACGTGTCCACCCAATCATTCACTTTATTTCTACGATCCTGGTTGCTGTTGGTGCTAACTTATCAACCTTCTGGATTTTGGCAGCTAATTCCTGGTTGCAAACTCCCGCGGGTGGAGAAATGGTCAACGGTAAGTTTATCGTCCACGATTACTTTCAGGGTATTTTCAATCCATTTATGGCGGTGAGTGTGTCGCATATGTTTTTAGGCACACTGGAAACTTCACTGTTTGTAATTGGTGGAATTAGTGCCTGGTATATTTACAACAATCGTCATAGCGCCTTCTTTGCCAAAGCTTTTAAGATAGCTTTAGCAGCTGCGATCGCTATTGCACCATTGCAGATATACGTAGGACACTTGAGTGGGGAACAAGTGTATCACTACCAACCCTCCAAACTAGCAGCAATGGAGGCACAATGGCATACAACCCCAGCGGGACAGCCAGCAGATTGGAGTCTAATAGCTTTACCCAATGAACAAGCAGAACAAAACGATTGGGAAATCACTATCCCCAATGCCCTTAGCTACATTCTGGAATTCAAACCAAAACTTTCCGAACCTGTACTCGGTTTAAAAGAATGGCAACCAGCCGATAGACCACACCTAGTAGCATTGATCTACTACTCCTTCCGGATCATGATTGCCATTGGCTTCTTCCTAGCAGGATTGATGCTAGTCAGTACTATTCAATGGCTACGCGGTAAACTCTCCCCAGAGAACATTTCCCAGCAACGCTTGTTAATGCTGGGCTGGATTTTTGCTGCTCCTTTAGGATACATTGCAGTGGAGTCAGGCTGGATAGTTCGTTGTGTAGGCAGACAACCGTGGACTGTGTACGGACTGATTCGCACGGCTGATGCTGCCTCAAATCTCCCTGCTAGTAATGTCCTAGCAACTTTAACAGGCTTCGCCACAGTTTACAGCCTGTTGTTTGTTGCAGTTTTATATTTTGGTAGTAGGATTATCCGTAGAGGTCCCAGACTAGATTTACCAATACCAGGCTTAAAAGACCAACCCGCAGTAGAAACTACTCCTGGAGAATTTATCCCTGATGAACGTCCGGTGGAAGCACAGCAATAGGAGGTTTGATGGAGACGCTAAGTTATTTTTTACCACAAGTATGGTTTGGTATTTTAGCTCTTTTCCTCTTCCTCTATGTCATGCTCGATGGGTTTGACTTGGGGGTAGGAATTTTATCTCTAACTGCTTCTACAGAAGAACGTCGTGGCATCCTAATGACTAGCTTGAGTAATATTTGGGATGCTAACGAAACTTGGTTAGTTCTCATGGGTGGTGGTTTGTTTGGGGCGTTTCCCCTTGCTTACGGCACGATTTTAAATGCCCTTTACATTCCCATTTTGTTGATGGTATTTGGATTGATTTTTCGCGCTGTCGCATTTGAATTTCGTGAGCAAGCTAAGCGCAAACTATTGTGGAACTTTGCCTTTGGTGCTGGTAGTTTTCTTGCAGCCTTAGGTCAAGGATTCGCCCTTGGTGGCGTACTCAAAGGAATTCAGGTAGATCAAACAGGTCACTTTATCGGTACGACTTGGGATTGGTTGAGTTGGCAGACTGTTCTGGTAGCTTTGACTCTCATCCAAGGTTATGTCCTGATTGGTTCCACCTATTTAATTTGGAAAACCACAGGCGAAATACAAGATACCCACTATAAAACAGCCAAAATTGCGGCTGTGACAACTTTGATTGGAGCCATTTTGATTACAATTGGTACTCCAATATTTTACGAATACGCTAGAGAACGTTTGTTTCATCGCCCGCTGGTTTACCTATTTGCCGTGATTCCCTTGTTGGGAGTTTTGTTGATTTCGCTATTGATTAGAAGCTTGTTTCGTAAAGAAGAAAAAGTGCCTTTTATCTGGACAATTCTGCTTTTCTTGCTGACATTTGTGGGCTTGGCAATGGTTGTCTTTCCCTACATTATCCCCACTCAAATCACTATTTATGAAGCTGCTGCTGATCCGAGTGCGCTGGTTTTTATGATTATTTTCATTGGTGCGCTGATCCCCGTAATGTTGTTCTACAACATTTATCAATATATTGTGTTCCGGGGTAAGGTCACTGGCGGTCACTACGGAGAGTAAGTAAGTTGGTGTCTTTGTGTCTTTGTGGTGGATAGAATGAATATTAACCACTAAGGCACAAAGGCACAAAGATTTTGATTTTTAGAGAGATGCTTGCAGCAATATCTGGCAGATGCGATCGCAAACAAGCCAACACCATTGTATGCATTGCTTCATAACCAGGCAGTGCCATACGTGCCATGTTGTCATATTAGCTCACAGCAACTGTTGGGTTAGTATCAAAATCTATAGTCTGATTCATTGCTAGTCGCAGTAAAGTTCAGATAAATTCTGATTTGGCTTGGTGTCTTTGTGTCTTGGTGGTTAATTTACACCACTAAGACACTAAGACACTAAGTCTTGATTTATACATTCGCCAATGTTACCTCACGCACCTTTGCTATCAGGTTACTGAGGTTATCTGTGTTGAGGCGATAACTTAAAGGATGAGCAATCAACCGTGCTGTACTTTCATAGAGTACTGCAATTTCCATCAAACCATTTTCGCGTAATGTCCTGCCTGTGGAGACTATATCCACGATCGCTTCCGACATGCCTGTGATTGGCCCTAGTTCCACAGAACCATACAACGGCACAATTTCTACTGGTAAATCCAAGCTATGAAAATATTCCCGCGCGCAGTTGACATATTTGGATGCAACTCTGCCATGAGCTGGTAAATCCAGAGGCGATCGGTAAGGGCTGGATTGTTTGACTGCTACGGACATCCGGCAATACCCAAACCGCAAATCAACTAGCTGTGCTACTTGCGGCTTTTTCTCACGCAGTACATCATAACCAACTATACCCAGTTGTGCCTGACCATATTCTACGTAAACTGGCACATCTTGCCCTCTGACTAGTAGTCCTTTTGCTTTGCCATTAGTATCAGTAATTTGTAATTGTCGGTTACTAGAGTCTAAAAACGCACTAAAGTCCAACCCTACAGTTTGTAGCAGTTGGATGCTATGTTTGAGAAGTTCCCCTTTAGGCAGTGCAACAGTAAGCATAAATAGCGTTAGCGGTCAGCATGATAATAATACAGGAAAGCTGATTCCTAAATATTGATGGCTGGTCATGCGAATTTTAGTAGTTGATGACGAAATTGAATTGACTGACCCTTTGAGTCGGATTTTAAGTCGTGAAGGATACAGTGTCGATGCTGCTTATGATGGTACAAGTGGCGGTCAACTGGCACAAACTAGCAATTACGACTTGCTGATTTTAGATTGGATGCTACCTGGAAAAACGGGATTGGAGATATGTCAAGAATTACGCAGGCGAGGAATTACTACTCCTGTGTTATTTCTGACTGCGAAAGATACTCTTGATGACCGAGTTGAAGGTTTAGATGCTGGTGCAGATGACTATTTAGTCAAGCCTTTTGAACTGCGAGAGTTACTAGCAAGAGTCCGTGCTTTGTTACGACGATCTGTTTCTCAG
Organism: Fischerella thermalis PCC 7521; assembly: GCF_000317225.1. Classification (GTDB taxonomy): domain Bacteria; phylum Cyanobacteriota; class Cyanobacteriia; order Cyanobacteriales; family Nostocaceae; genus Fischerella; species Fischerella thermalis. Next base: position 124,450 of record NZ_AJLL01000098.1, on the reverse strand, counting down.
ATACCGGGTACACTTACAGTTCGCTTGACAGTAGCTGATCTGGAACTTGACCCAGAAAATCAAGTCGCCTATCGTCAAGGACGGGTAATAGAATTATCACAAAAAGAAAGTCAGTTGCTACAGTATTTTATGGAAAATACTGGCAAGCTCCTGACCCATACCCAAATTATGCAATACTTGTGGCAAGATAACGAGCAACCGAGTAGCAATGTTATTGCTGCGCTAGTACGTCTGTTAAGACGCAAGATTGAGTTAACTGGTGAAACTCAATTAATTCATAGTGTTTATGGTAAAGGATATCGCTTTGGAATATCTAATGAATAGTGAACAGTTATCAGTTATCAGTTATCAAGACTCTATTATTTTTGAAATGTGAAAAAATTCCCGAATGCGCCAATTGTTTTAAAGTTATATCCAGGTACTTTGGTAGTGTAGATACTAAAAGCTACAAAGTTCTGACGCTCGGTTGATGTGGCAATAAAATCTTTAATATTGTTACTTTGAAAAGTAATCCCCGTTGCTAATCCCGATTTACAGGTATTGGCTGTAAGTTTGCTTATATCCTCCCACAACTGTCCTTGTGGTAACTGTGGTCCTTGGCAAATCGCGTTTTGTATTTCGCTGGTGAGTCGTTCTGCGGCATAATTAACATAAGTATTATTATCAGGATTAGTAAAAGACATTACACCTACAACACTGGCAATAGCTATCAGTGTGAATGTACTTTTTCTTATACCTAAATGATTGTGCAATGATGCCTTCATAAGTTTTTCATCAAACAATGCAATTGACTGCTTGATGGTATATACAGTAGCAAAGACACGGATTTCCGAAACCTCAGGTAAAAAGCTGCTACAAGTCAACAGCGTACCGTGTTATGCAATAAGTTCAGTGTTTTGGTTGTGAATCGCTTGATTAGATTTTTGCTGAAAAATATGAAATTGCATACTCAGCATACAGTAAACACTAGACACAATTTCCCACCAACGTTCTATTTGCTCATAATTAGTGATACGAAAATCTGACCAACCTATGTAGTTTTTACTGTGTTTACAGCCATACTCCAACCAAGTTATTAACCCATAGGGGTTATCAACTGCTGAATTAATAAACTTTGGTAAATTACTCATTAAAAACATAGTGAAATTCTCAGCAGATTGTTCTCTATTGTTTGTAATCTGCCAATACCTTAGTTCTCGACGGCTACCAAAGATAATTTCACGAATATAGCTTTGTTCTGTTTTGCCGTTACTGAAAATTCGATGAAATTTTTTCCAACTGGTGTACCTTATCTTCTGGCTAGGGGCTAACCAAAAACCAACATTACTTCTAATTGCAACAATGAAATTAAGTTGAGATTGATTTAAAATATTAATTAGGGTATCACACTCTCCATAGACAGTATCTGCTAATACCAAGTCAAATGTGAACCCTCCTGCTTGTAATTCTTCAATTATCTCAGCAATTAATTGGGGCTTAGTTTTAAAAGTATCTCCCGGTTTTAATCTTTTTAGCGGTCTGAAAACTTTAAATGTAAGAGGAAAAATTAAACCATCTAGGAAAGCATAGGCATTGACTGAAACAATTCCATTTTCAAATTTGCCTAAGTTCCCAATATACTGTTTGTCTACATAATCTGTAGTTTTACCTTTTTTTTTATCTCCAGTATCATCAATAATTAAGGTAAAGCTCCTTCTTTGCAAAACCTGACGAATAATAGATAATCTTTGATTTCTGAGTTCGTTGATTTGCCAGGGTGATTCGGTAACAAAATGGAGTAAAGCTTGATTATTTAATCCTAAATATTTAGCGATCGCAGGTAAACTTTTGCGATCAATATCAGAAACTAAACCTACATGCAACCACTTGAAAAATTCAAAACTTCTCACCTCTGGAAAAAGATGTTTGTAGTTTGCACAATAGTTATCCACAAAAGTACGGGTAGTAGTTGCTTCCCTGGGTTGCGCCATATTTTGACTCCGGAAAAAAATATGGATGCTTATAAATGAGATATTTTTTAGTGGCGTCACATAATATAACTCAAAGTTTACTTACAGTTTTATGAAGCTTTATTGAAGTAATTTTTTTTGCTTGTTCTATCTTTCACAGATTTTTATATAAATTTATTGCCAAAGGAGAATATTTTATTGTATGGCAAAAAACATAGATAATTAGTATACATAATTTTTTGTCAGTAATTATACTAATTATATTTTTGTCTGAATTTCGACATAATGAATAAAAATCTACTAGTTAAGAATGGATCTACAAAACAAACATCCGTCTACTCTTAAGGATAATTATGTGTTTGTCATACAAAAATCAATCTATTAACATTTAAATAGCAAGTTACATAAGAATAATTTTCTAGTTCACTAGAGATAAAAATTAATTTTTATTAATTAAGTAATCATGGTCAATAATGACACCATATATGCTAAGCGTTATTTTTACTACATTTATTTTTCTTGTATCTTGATTAGTTGAGTATTTAATGGGTAATTTAATTGACATACAGGTAAAGACTGTTAAAAGCGATCGCTCCTATACATTCTGCAAATAAGCAGCTATTAAGAGACTACATTTCTCATCATTCTGATCACCCTGATCACCGAAAGCGCTAGAGTGAGGTTAAGAGTACTGAAAACCTTAGCCATAAACATGGAAACAAAACAACTAGGTAACACAGGTGTTTATGTGAGTACCATTGGTTTAGGGGCGATGCCGATGTCGTTAAGCAACCGTCCCCCAGAGTCGCAGTCAATCAATGTTATTCAGCGTGCTTTGGAGTTGGGAGTCACTTTCATTGATACTGCTGATTCTTACTGTCGAGATGAAACAGACAAGCACCACAATGAGCGACTGATTCACAAAGCTTTGCAAAGTTACAATGGGGATACCAGTAATGTGATGGTGGCAACCAAGGGTGGCTTAATGCGTCCCAATGGTAGTTGGACACGTAATGGCAACCCTAATCATTTGCGAGAAACTATTCGGATTAGCTTTGAGGCTTTAGGTGGTAATAAACCCATTGATCTATGGCAATACCACGCACCTGATCCCGACTACACTATTGAAGAATCCCTCACACCAGCTAAAGAAGCAGTCAGAGCTGGAATAATTAGATTTGTGGGAGTTTCTAACTTTTCTGTAGAACAAATCAAAAGGGCGCGGGATGTAGTTGATATTGTCTCGGTGCAGAATCAATACAATCCTTGGCAGCGTCAACCAGAATTTGATGGGGTACTAGAGTATTGTGAGACTGAAGGTTTAACTTTTTTACCTTGGAGTCCTTTCGGTGGTAGTCGTCGTCACGAAAATTTACAAGATATCCCAGCGATCGCTCAATTAGCCAAAACAAAAGGCGTATCAGTGTACTCTATTGTATTAGCATGGTTACTGGCAAAATCGCCCTGTATCTTGCCCATCCCGGGTGCGAGTAAAATTTCTAGCATTGAAGATAGCGTACGTGCTGTGGATCTGCAATTATCTGAGCAAGAAGTACAAATAATAGATCGAGAAACAGCGTCATAATCAGGTAAAATAACAAGTCTGCAATCAAACAAGATGCTTGCTGACTGGAGACGCGCTTATGGCTCGGATGTATTACGACGCAGATGCAAATTTAGACCTTTTAGCTGGAAAAACCATTGCGATTATCGGTTATGGTTCCCAAGGTCATGCTCACGCCCTTAACCTCAAGGATAGTGGCATGAACGTGATTGTCGGATTATATCCGGGTAGCAAGTCAGCCGCAAAAGCCGAAGCAGCTGGGTTAACTGTCAAAAGTGTGGCAGATGCAGCCAAAACTGCTGACTTGTTGATGATTTTATTACCTGATGAAGTACAAAGAACTGTTTACAAAAACGAAATTGAACCAAATTTAGAACCAGGTAACATCTTAGCTTTTGCCCACGGGTTCAACATTCACTTTGGTCAAATTGTCCCACCTGCTGAGGTAGACGTGATCATGGTAGCACCCAAAGGGCCAGGACATTTGGTCAGACGGACTTACGAACAAGGACAAGGAGTACCTTGTCTGTTTGCTGTCTATCAAAATGCTTCTGGACAAGCACGCGATCGCGCCATGGCATATGCTAAGGGTATCGGTGGTACACGCGCTGGGATTCTGGAAACCACCTTCCGCGAAGAAACTGAAACAGATTTGTTCGGTGAACAAGCAGTATTGTGTGGTGGCTTGAGTGCCTTAATTAAAGCCGGATTTGAAACTTTGGTAGAAGCTGGATACCAACCGGAACTAGCTTATTTTGAATGTCTCCATGAAGTCAAATTGATTGTTGACTTGATTGTGGAAGGCGGGCTAGCAAAAATGCGTGATAGTATTTCCAATACCGCAGAATATGGGGATTACACCCGTGGACCTCGGATTGTCAATGAACAAACCAAGGCAGAAATGCAAAAAATTCTGCAAGAAATTCAAACTGGTCAGTTTGCACGGGAATTTGTTTTGGAAAATCAAGCAGGTAAACCTGGGTTTACTGCAATGCGTCGTAAAGAAGCCGAACATCCAGTGGAGGAAATTGGTAAAGATTTACGTGCGATGTTTAGTTGGCTGAAGAAAGATTAATTATAGAAGAAGGTAGAGGGCACAAAGAAGGTAATCCGTTAACCTAAGCATGAGAGTCACCCCTCATGCTCGGCTTCAAAACCGTGGTTGATGTAGGGTGGGTAGCCAGCGAGTTACCATTATTGGCACTTTTCCAACCACCCCCCTCCAAACTACGCATGACCGTTTCCGTATCACGTAGCTTTCCAGTAATCTTTACGTTTGAGAGCTTCACCATCGTAGCGTCCGTATTGGATTTTCTCATGGCATTGACGGCAAACCACGAGGGTTTTACGTTTACGTGCCGACATTTTGAGCATCCATTCGGGGCGTTCCTGACAACCATGAGGCTTAATATCTGCTAATTTGCGGATATGGTGGACTTCAATTTGGAGTCAGTTGCCCTGAACTCCAGCCAACTGTGTTGGCAATTCAATCAGTGCGTACCACGGCGCACGCTTTCACATCACACGGCTCCTCTCCAAGTTAACCATTGTCATTGTACGTTCGTTGAGTTGAAAGGTTGCCTTTGCTACCATGTATCTGGTCGTGACAATATAGGACTAATTTGTCATTGCCAAAAGTCCAATTTTTATGTTTTAGGATGTGCCAGTATTTTCTGGCTATCCATTTACTCGATTTCTTGGGATGTCTGAACTTCGCCCAGCCTCGGAATAATTTCCAAAATACCTTACGGTCTAATTCTGAAAATGTGACAGATTAATGTGACTTTGCTTGCGCTAACCGTGACCAACTGTGTTAGATGGGGTTCTGGGTGAGACTTCCAGTTACCACCGTTTATCCCCGCTTTACCCGTTTGATAATCAGTCGCCCAGGTAGAGGAGGATACACTGTCATCCTGTCACCACAGGAGGTAGGAATTTCACCTACACGAACAACAAGTTGTCAAGGTACAGGTTGGAATGTTTATATTCCTTGTTCTACTCATTTCTGGCGAACGGATCGCACCCCTAAATAAATTTGGGGGATTTAGCAAGGACACAGCATTTCTCGCGCATACTCGAGAAATACATACTTTCAAGCTACCATTCCAAACCAGCAGAAAGCTTACTGTATAAGCTTCTTACTTTCATACTTTATACTTTAGCCTTTAGGTACTAGCCTTTGTTTCACTTCTTCTGCCAAATTAGCCAATGCTACTTCTACTTGTTCACCTGTTTTTAAATCCTTCAGAGAAGATTTTTGCGCTGCTGCTTCATCAGCACCAATAATCACGCAAAATTGTATCCCCTGTTTATCAGCTAGTTGGAATTGTTTACCTAATCCCCGCTTATCGAAGCTGGTGATCACATTAATTCCTGCCTTCCGTAAATCTTGAGATACTTTTAAATAAAGTGGCATTAGTTCTGTTTGCAAATTAACAACCATTACCTGTGCTGGAGTCGGAGCTAAAGTATTTAAAATCCCAGCTTTGATTAAGCGACTCATTAAGCGGGTTAAGCCAATAGAAATACCTACGCCAGGCATTTTTTCGCCTAAAAATACTCCCACTAGTTCTTCATATCTACCACCAGAACAAATACTTCCTAAAGCTTCATGTCCTAGCAGAGTTGTTTCGTAGACTGTTCCGGTGTAGTAATCCAAACCACGAGCTATTGATAAATCAATACAGAAACGATTTTCAGGAACTCCTAAGTTACGCACCCCTGTAATTACTGTTTCTAGTTCGGTAACCCCCAGATTAAATTGTTCGGCTTCTGGCATGATTTGAGCTAGATGCTTGAGTTTATCTAGCATATCGTCCACTGTGCCTTTAATATTAACGAATTCAATAATTTTCTGGGTTTGTTCTGGTGAAATTCCTTCTTTTTCTAACTCCTGTTTAACTTTAGCTTCACCAATTTTTTCTAAGTTATCAATGATACCAATACAGGATTTAATTTTGCTTTCTTCAATTCCTACAGATTGAAAGAAACCTGTGAGAATTTTACGATTGTTGATGCGAATTAAAAAATCACCGATGTTGATGGCTGTAAATATTTCAGTAATTATAGCAGGCATTTGAGCATCATAAAGTAAGCTCAATTCCCGACGACCGACAACATCAATATCACACTGACGAAATTGACGGAAGCGTCCATCTTTTGCCCGTTCGCCACGAAACACTACATCCATTTGGTAACGTGCAAAAGGAAAATTTAAATCATTGAGGTGACGAGCAATATAGGCTGCTAAGGGAACTGTTTGATCAAATTTTAATGCCCGTGCTTCTGAACCACTTTCCCCTGCTTTCTCTTTTTCTGCTTGGCGATTGGGTGGCAATATTGGATTAATACCATAAATAATATTGTCGCCTTGATTACCTTTAGCTTGCAGAACTTCTAACCTTTCGACTGCGGGAGTTTCAATAGGAGTAAATCCGTAACTTTCAAAAACTCTACGGATAGTATCAAGTAAATATACTTCTAGGCGCTTTTCGCCGGGAAGAAATTCTGGAAAACCACTAGGAGTAGAAAAGTTTATTTTTTCGCTTTTTGCCATAGATTCAATTTTGTTAGTGGTTGATGATTATAGAGACGTACCATGGCACATCTCCACATTAGTTGAAATCAGTTACCTGTTTAATTTGATAACTGATAACTAATAACTGATAACTGATTGTTAACGCATCCGTTCCTCTTGAATCAGGGTGCGTTGAAATATTCGATTATCTTTAAACCATTGCCAAGTCCGGGCGCGGTAGTTATTGCAAGGACTAATTTGAATCATTTCATATAAGTATGTTCCTGGCATTCCCTTATATGAAAACCACAAAATAATTGTATGATCATCTACTTCCCAAGCTTTCCCTGCAATGCGTTCTGTATCAAACCAAATTGCTTTATCCCGGTAAGTTGCAGGAAATTTATGTTCTTCTTTTCGACCATCAACCCAGTTATAGCGATTAGTTTGGTAGTAGGAATAACGGCTATCTACTGGAAATTCGCAGGTTAAGTGAGATTGATGCTGATCAAGAATTTTTCCTTGTGTATCAACCAGTATATACGTACCTTTCCAATCTCCTTCATGACGGGCCAAAACGGGCATTTCTTCTCGGATGGAAGACACGATCACCCTCCTTTTACTTTTAGCGATTTGGTAATAACCATACAAGCATGATACCTGTGACTAAACCACTTCCAGTCCAACCACTACCATAGGCGATCGCACCTGCCATTTGTGCATTGACTTTCATTGCTATAGTTTGACATGCGGCAGCACACACAGCTGCACTCACAGCCCCATTCACAAATCCTCCGACACTGCTAGCCAGAATCCACCACCATGCTTGTTGCAAATGCTGACGCAAAACCAACCACTGGGCTACTCCCAATACAGTGAAAGTGACTAACTGATTTACAGCATTTAACCAGAATACTTCCCAAAGTTTGCTGACTGCCAACAACATCTCTAGAAGGATGGGATTGAGAATTTCTCTTGTCACAAGTGTTACTGGAAAACCCAAGTACCAACCTAAAATACTGGCTATGACCCACCAGTTTGTGTGTCTGATGTAACGTCTTAACACTAACCATTGGGCAACTCCGAGAATCGGGCCAGTTAAAACTAATGTTGCGAAAAACTGGAATCCACCCTCCTCTAAAGCGCCAACAATAGCGCCACCCACTGCATTAGCCAGTACCCACCACAACAATAGTTTTCTCTTGTTAACCATCAAACCACCAAGGATCAGGAGCGGAATTTGTTTTAACTAAGAAGGCTTTTTTCCGCACGAATCGCATCAATGCAGCAGCCCCCATGCGCGAACCACCTAAACCGGAGTATTTGAAAGAATTTTTTTCTCCCTCATATATGAGTGCAGTCAGACCTGCATCATTAATACAAATAGCACCTGCATCTATATATTGGGCAACTGCTAATGCTTCTGCTTCCTCTGCTGCAAAGACTGCTGCACTCAGCCCATAAATCGTATCGTTTGCCAAGTTAATTGCTTCTGCTGGTGTCGAAAAAGCCATAATTGGCATGATTGGACCAAATGTCTCCTCTGTCATTACTTTCATTGTGTGATTAACTTGGGTGAGAACTGTCGGACGACACCACCATCCTCCCCCACTATCTTCTACTTTACCCCCGCAGTGTACAACTGCTCCTTTTTCTATAGCGTCTAGCAAATGCTCACTAATAATTGCGGCTTGTCTTTCGGCAATGATCGGACCAATTTCACCACTTTCTAATTTGGGGTAGGCTAATTCCAAACCTTGGGCTTTAGTGACGAGTCGTTCAACAAAAGGTTTAAAGATAGATTCTGCAACATAGATGCGTTCAATGGAAAGACATGACTGACCGCTATTGACAACCGAACTCCACAAAACCGCTGAGGTAGCTAATTCTAAATCAGCCGATTCCAAAACGATCGCTGCATCTTTACCTCCTAATTCTAAAAAAGCTGGAATGAAGCGTTTTGCAGCAGCTTCTGCAACTTTTCGTCCTGTGGCTACACTGCCTGTAAAGCAAACTAAGTCTACATTTTCAATCAAATTAGCACCTGTTTGACCTGCTCCTTCTACAAAAGTAAATATTTCCCGCAATGGCGGAACAGCGTTAATTGCTGTTAATAGCGGTGTCATAAACCGGGGTGCAATTTCGCTGGGTTTCACAACCACAGCACAACCTGCTAGCAGTGCTGGAATCACATCCATGGTTGACAGTAATAATGGTAAGTTCCACGGACTAATTACCCCCACCAGAGGATAAGGAACTGCTTTTTGTTGCAGTTTGATAAATGGTACTGCTGTCTGTTTTTCTGTTTCTTCTAATAACTTTGGTGCTAATTTACACCACTTATCAATATTAGAAAGAAACGAGTCAATTTCTAATACCGAAATTGACAATCTACCTGTATCAGCAACTAAGGCTTCAGTGAGTTTATCCCGCCCAGCAATAATAGCTTGTTTCCACTGTTGCAAAGCAGTTATTCGTCCTTCTAAACCAAGTTGCTGCCAGCCTTTTTGCGCTCTCCGCAAACGATTGCACAATTGTGCTAAAAGTTTTGGCGGTGGCGGTATAATTACGTAATCATATTTCCCCGTACGAGGATTACGGACATCTATTGGTTTGGTCATTGGTTAGTGGTTAATGGTTGGTTGTTGATGGTTGATAATAATTTCTCTACTCCCCCCATCACCCCATCACCCCACCCTCAAATCACTCCCAATTTGGCTAAACGCTCAATTGTTTGTTGCTGGGTTTGGATGAAGTGTTGGCGGTCTACTTCTTTGTCTAGCATAGTGTTTGCAGGATAAAAATTTGACTGGCGGTAGCTGTCTGCGTATAGTTCAAAGCGCTGGCGGGAAAGTAAATTATTTAACCCTGGACGACGGCGATCGCTACGCAAGGCTGCTAGGTTTATTTCTGCAAAAGCTGCCATGCTTTCCCCTGCTCCTGTTTCCGCTAGAACTAATCCCCGATAATCGATGATTTTAGAACCACCATCTGTAGAAGCTTGCGGTATAGGGGTATTGACGATACCAGCAGTATTGGCTGAGACTACGTATGCTATGTTTTCCACTGCCCGGCAAATTTTAGCAGCTTCTTTGGGTGCGCGCTCTTTTCCATAAACTTCTGATGTTGAATGCAGAAAAATCTCTGCACCCCGCATTGTCAAACACCGTGCTACTTCCGGGTACAAAATTTCTTCTGATGCCAAAGCTGCCAAATTACCTATTTCTGTTTTTGCTACGGGAAAAACACCATCCAAACCGTAACAGTCAAGATACTTATCCCAAACATCATGGGGTGTCGGTGTAAACATGGAATTTAAGCGTCGATAACGCAAAACTACTTCACCGGATGGGTCTATTACAAAGCATGTCTGAAAGTATAGGTCTGGGAAATTAGGATCAAGTTCGTAGGCATTACCAGCAATAAAAATTTTCAGCTTCTGAGCAATATTACTGAGGCTCTCATACTCTGCACCCCTCATTTCTAAACAAGCTTTTTCCGCCCAAACAGCAAACGTCTCTCCCATAGGAAAACCTGTGAGGAAGTACTCTGGTAGGACAATTAAACGACAGTCGGAGCCAATAAAAGCGATACTAGCAGCAATTTGCTGTCCTAAGCGCTCAATAGTCTTTTGCATTAAACAACGAGCTTCTTGGCGATCGCGTGCTTGGTTAACTGCATAACATGTTACTTGGAGTGCCAAAGCGCGGTATGAGTTGAGTGTAGTGGTATTTGCTGTCATAATATTAATTCTGTGATTTCAACAGATGCCTTTAACCACCCCATAAGGCTCGTATCAATTTGTCAACTGTACAGCAAGTTGATTTCCTGGATCACGTTCAAAAATGGTACGACGTATAAATAAATCACGAGCAGCCAGGGCTGGCTGCTCTTCTGCTGCTACAGGTTCTTCAGCTCTATCTACCCAGTTCAACCAGCGATCCATTATTTCATGAGCTATGGTGCGAAGTAAAATAATTGTCTAAATTTGTTTGCTGCTTAACCATAAAGTTCTTTGAGATAGTATCCTTACGGTTAACTGAGAGCTTAGCAGTCATGGTTTTATTATGAATGCGATCGCTTGGCGCTTACTGGAGACATTCGTTCACCTTTTAGCAAAGAAATCCAATCTTTACCACCACAAGAGTGCCTACAAGCATTTTCTACATTCAATGCTTATGCTGGAATCTATACAATAGAGGGCAACACGGTGACGCATCATGTCGAGATAGCCTCTATCCCTGGCGTTGCTGAATCAAAATATGAATTTACAATTTACGGGTGTGACCAGACGTAGCAATGCGTAGAGACGTAGCAATGCGTAGAGACGTAGCAATGCGTAGAGACGTAGCAATGCGTAGAGACGTAGCAATGCGTAGAGACGTAGCAATGCGTAGAGACGTAGCAATGCGTAGAGACGTAGCAATGCGTAGAGACGTAGCAATGCGTAGAGACGTAGCAATGCGTAGAGACGTAGCAATGCTACGTCTCTACGAAATGTAGACAAACACAATTCATGATCAAATTCAGCAACCCCCTATCCCTAATCGGGTTGGTACAGACTTAGTTCGTACTTTTACGTTGAACGGGAATCAAGTTACGCTGCAAACGCCACCAACTCAAACTGCTGGTGTCGAAAAAGTCTTTGAACTGGTGTGGGAAAAAGTAGAGCCTTAATCAAGTAGGATTGCTATGACGAAAAACAAGATCCCCGACTCTCTGCAAAAGCCGGGGATCTATATGTTTGGTTTGGGGTGTGCGCTATCTTTTAGTTGATATTGATTTTCGCCCAGACTTAAAATTGCTTATATTTACATAATTTTTAAATAAATATACGATCATTCTATGAAGCTCAGCCTGTGCATGATTGTTAAAGATGAAGAAAAAACACTACCCAAATGTCTGGGCAGCGTCAGAAATGTGGTAGATGAAATAGTAGTATTAGATACAGGCTCAACAGATAGCACCGTGCATATAGCTAACAAATTCGGTGCAAAGGTACATGAGTTTCAATGGTGCAATGACTTTAGTACAGCCCGAAATGAAGCTTTAAAATATGTCACAGGTGATTGGGTTCTAGTTTTAGATGCAGATGAAAGTTTGGCACAAAAGATTGTACCCCAGCTGCGAGAGGCAATCCATAGAGAAGAATATTTACTGATTAATCTAGTTCGTCAAGAAGTAGGGGCGGTACAATCTCCCTATTCCCTAGTTTCCCGTTTATTTCGTCATCATCCAGAAATTTATTTTTCTCGCCCTTACCATGCTTTAGTTGATGATAGCGTCACCGAGATTTTATCCAAAGAGCCAAAATGGGAAGTCGGTTATTTGCATGGTGTGGCAATTCTCCATTCTGGTTATCAAAAAGATGTCATAGATAAAAACAATAAATATGCCAAAGCCCAAGCAGCAATGGAACAGTTTTTAGCTACTCATCCTGATGATCCTTATGTTTGTAGTAAATTAGGGGCATTATATGTGGAAACTGGGAAAATTTCAGAAGGTGTAGAGTTATTGGCCAGAGGAGTCACTACCGCAGAAGACAACTATGACATTTTATATGAACTGTACTATCATTTAGGCATTGCTTACAGTCGAGTACAAAATTTAAAACAGGCTGTTGCTCATTATCAAGCTGCAATTAAATTACCTATTTATCCTATGCTGAAGCTAGGTGCATATAACAATTTAGGTAATTTGTTTAAAACAGCTGGAGATTTAAATCATGCCAAAATTGCTTACGAAAATGCTTTGAAAATTGACCCTAATTTTGCCACAGGACATTACAATTTAGGAATGACTCTGAAAGCAATGGGTTTATATACTGACGCGATCGCTTGCTATCAAAAAGCCATAGGGATCAATCCTAACTACGCCGATGCATATCAAAATTTAGGAGTTGTGCTGCTTAAATTAGGTAACTTGCAGGCTAGTTTAGCTGCCTTTGGCAGAGCGATCGCTCTACATGAAAAAAACAATCCCCAAGAAGCACAGCGACTGCGGCAAGGATTGCAAGAAATGGGGTTAATTTAGAGTAAAACTTCCAATTCATAACTTATAGTAAAAAAATCCTAAGCTTCTACAGGAAGCTTAGGACACTCAATAAATGGATTGCTTCTAAAATAGCAAATTTCAGGAAAAATGTAATTTATTTTTCCTTATGTGTTGTTTTTCTAGAGTTCTTTCCGTATTGACATGAAACCGAGATACATGTAAAAACCTGCACTCCGGGGCTGGAAATCTTTGATATACCTAGCTTTCAAAGATTTCGGATGGCAGATTCATTGCCGCCTCTAAGGTTGGGGAATATTATGTAAATTCACTACATAATCACCGTATCTTTTTATATGCCGATTTACATAAGGGCTTAAAGCCGCGATATGGCGTTGAAGAATCACTTCCCTCTGTTCACTCAACATTTAATTCCCCGAACGGGGTTGGATTTTATATATCCTTGTTCTACTGCAAAGTTAAATAGGCTTTGCAGTATCGCTTGATGCTTGTTGTGAGTTGTGTGTATCTTGTAACAGATTCTGGCCTTCAGGAAGTTGGCCTGTGCGGAGCCAGTGCTGAAGTTCAGCCGGAGGTTTAACCCGTTCTAAGGGCGATCGCAATGCTTCGCCCTCCAAAATTTCGGTTTGGAGTAGCGTCTGGGCAGTTTCTTCAAGCAGTTCCCGGTTTGTTTGCAAGACCGATAGAGCGATATGGTGAGCACCATCGACAATTTCTTTCACCTCACGGTCAATTTCCTCTGCTACCTTGGGGCTGACTGAACGGCGCGGGTTCGGATAGCCTTCCAAAAATTGCTGCTGAATTTTTTCAAACGCCACCGGGCCTAATGTATCGCTCATGCCGTAAAGGGTCACGGCACGCTCCGCCAGATCGGTCGCTTTCTGAATATCATCACTTGCCCCGGTGGAAACTTCGCCAAAGATGAGTTCTTCCGCTGATCGCCCCCCTAACAAAGTAGCAATTCGTCCTCGCAATTCACTCTCGACCATGAGAAACCGATCTTCTTCGGGCAATTGCAGCGTATAGCCCAAAGCCCCCACGCCTCGCGGCACGATCGAGATTTTCTCAACCTTTCCTGCCCCTGGCATCAATGCCCCAACCAGGGCATGACCCACTTCATGGTAGGCAACGGTCTTTTTCTCTAGATCATTAAGGACGCGCGATCGCTTTTCCAAGCCAGCCACCACTCGTTCAATCGCCTCATTAAAGTCAGCCATCGTCACGGCATCCCGATTTTGGCGGGCGGCTAGCAAGGCTGCCTCATTCACCAAATTAGCGAGATCGGCTCCGACAAATCCCGGTGTGCGAGCGGCAATTTTATCTAGATCCACATCAGAAGCGAGCTTGACCCGTCGGGCATGAACCTCCAGAATAGCTTTGCGTCCTATCTTATCGGGGCGATCGACCACAATCTGGCGGTCAAAGCGACCGGGACGACGCAGGGCGGGGTCTAGCACCTCTGGGCGGTTGGTTGCCGCCAGGATGATAACTCCTGTATTGGCATCGAAGCCATCCATTTCGGTTAGTAATTGATTGAGGGTTTGTTCGCGCTCATCGTTGCCGCCCACAAACGGGCCACCCGCCGCCCGCGATTTACCAAGGGCATCGAGTTCATCAATAAACACAATACAGGGAGCCTGTTGCTTCGCTTGTTCAAATAAGTCGCGCACCCGTGCAGCCCCAACCCCGACAAACAGTTCAATAAACTCCGAGCCGGAAATGCTAAAGAAAGGAACACCGGCTTCTCCAGCGATCGCCTTTGCCAGCAAGGTTTTACCCGTTCCCGGTGGACCTACCAATAACACGCCCTTAGGAATTTTGGCACCCAGACGGGCATAGCGATCAGCGTGCTTGAGAAAGTCTACGATCTCCTGTAGCTCTGCCTTCGCTTCGTCGATCCCGGCAACATCTGCAAAGGTGACCCCCGTATCCCCTTCTGAGTAAATCCGGGCTTTGCTTTTACCCACCGTCAATGCTGCCGGCCCTCCCTGGGCGCGATTAAACAACCATGCCCAAATGCCGAAGAAGATCAGTGGCGGCAAGACCCAACTTAAGAGGGTGCCGATCCAACCCGTGTTGCTAGGTGGTGGAGCCGCAAATTCCACATTATGCTCTCGCAAAATCTTCGGCAAGTCCAAATCGATTGCTACAGGCGTTGTGGCAAAAATGCGTGGCGGCTCTGTCTCACCGGGTTTGGGCTTCAACTGGTACTCAATTCGATTCGGACTGACGATTGCCCGTGCCACTTGTCCGGCTTCCACCTGCTCAACAAATTCGCTATAAGGAACTTCCGGGGGTCGCGGACTCAAGTTAGGAAAAATCAGCAAATTCAGCAAAAACAGGCTCACCAGAAAAATCAATAAGCTGCCACCTACATCCCTGGGTTTGGGCTGCTTTTGCGATCGCTGAGTTTCAGTTTCCACAGGCATAAGCACAACTTCCTTTGGCAATCACTGGTTCGGAAAACCCCAAAAGGTTCAAGGGCTTCTGGACGGGAAACCCTACTTCTGCCAAGAACCTACTGAAGACTAAATCCTGCATATTTACTGATTAGAGTAGAACATTCAAATCTGTGGAAAAAATGAGTACCGCGATCAGAACGATCATCCAATCGGATTGTTAGATCGTTGAGATTATTCCTCAGAAAGTCCTCAGATTTAGTTGTCAATTTATTGGGTGTAGGTACGGTGTCAGTCTAAACACCCTTGAATGATAGCTCCAGGCAGATGTTGCGTAATTAGATTGCGTATTTGGAGGATGAATACCTATGGCAACCATTAGCTTGAATGTTTCCACGGTAAAACCCTTGGGCGATCGCTTATTTGTTAAAGTTGCCCAAGCCGAGGAGAAAACAGCAGGCGGAATTTTGCTACCCGACACCGCCAAAGAAAAGCCTCAGGTCGGTGAAGTAGTGCAAATTGGGCCGGGCAAACGTGATGAATCAGGAAATCGCATCCCGATGGAAGTCAGCGTTGGAGACAAGGTTCTCTATTCCAAGTACGCTGGCACAGACGTTAAGTTAGGCAGTGAAGATTACGTCTTACTGTCAGAAAAAGACGTGCTTGCTATTGTTGCCTAGAGATCTGTGCTCTATCACCTCTGCTCATTTCAATGAGCAAAAAATCTGCTTAAGTTTCTGTTAGTTTCTGTCAAGTTCGGCCTCGGCTGGATTCCTGTCGAACATTCTACGCTCATGATCTCAATCATTTCAGGAGAGTGATTATCTATGGCCAAAACCATTTTGTACAATGATGTTGCTCGCCGCAGTCTTGAAAAAGGGATTGACGCGCTGGCAGAAGCGGTGGCTGTCACCCTTGGTCCTAAGGGGCGCAATGTGGTGTTGGAGAAGAAATACGGCGCACCGCAAATTATCAATGATGGCGTGACCATTGCCAAAGAAATTGAGCTAGAAGATCACGTAGAAAACACCGGAGTGTCTCTCCTGCGTCAAGCGGCATCGAAAACGAACGATATAGCAGGAGATGGAACGACCACCGCAACCGTACTTGCCCATGCCATGGTTAAAGAAGGGTTGCGCAACGTGGCGGCTGGAGCGAATCCATTGCTGTTGAAGCGAGGTATTGATAAAGCCACCCACTTTATTGTTGACCGGATTCAGGAACATGCCCGTCAGATTGATGACTCCAAATCGATTGCTCAGGTGGCAACCATTTCTGCGGGCAATGATGCTGAAGTTGGGCAAATGATTGCCGAAGCGATGGAAAAAGTCGGCAAAGAAGGCATAATTTCCCTAGAAGAAGGGAAGTCTATGCAGACGGAATTGGAAGTCACGGAAGGGATGCGCTTTGACAAAGGCTATATTTCCCCCTATTTCGTGACCGATGCCGAACGCATGGAAGCGATTCTGGAAGAACCCTATATCCTGATTACCGACAGAAAGATTACCCTGGTGCAGGATCTAGTGCCAATTCTGGAACAGATGGCACGGGCATCCAAACCGCTCCTGATCATTGCTGAAGACATTGAAAAAGAAGCTTTGGCAACCCTGGTTGTGAATAATATGCGTGGCGTACTACGGGTCTGCGCCGTCAAAGCACCAGGATTTGGCGATCGCCGTAAAGCCATGCTGGAAGACATCGCCGTCCTCACCAACGGTCAGGTAATCAGCGAAGACACAGGCTTGAAGTTGGAAAATGCCAAGCTCGAAATGCTTGGTAAAGCCCGTCGTGTCACCATCACCAAAGAAGACACCACGATCGTGGCTGAAGGCAACGAAAAAGCCGTCAAAGCCCGTTGTGAACAAATTCGTCGCCAAATTGAGGAAACCGACTCGTCCTACGACAA
This sequence comes from Fischerella thermalis PCC 7521, assembly GCF_000317225.1. Lineage (GTDB taxonomy): Bacteria > Cyanobacteriota > Cyanobacteriia > Cyanobacteriales > Nostocaceae > Fischerella > Fischerella thermalis. The sequence goes on along the minus strand of NZ_AJLL01000098.1, from coordinate 107,103 downwards.
AGAAAAACTGCAAGAACGACTGGCGAAGCTCGCAGGTGGCGTAGCAGTCATCAAAGTGGGAGCCGCGACGGAAACCGAATTAAAAGACCGCAAACTCCGGCTGGAAGACGCCATCAACTCGACTAAAGCCGCCGTGGAAGAAGGGATTGTGCCCGGTGGTGGCACCACCTTTGCTCACCTCGCGCCGCAACTGGAAGAATGGGCGAAGAGCAATCTTCAAGATGAACAATTGACCGGTGCCATGATTGTGGCACGTGCCCTCTATGCACCCCTGCGTCGGATTGCGGATAACGCCGGTGTGAATGGTGCAGTGATTGCTGAACATGTGCGAGGGCTGCCCTTTGACGAAGGCTATGATGCCGCCAAAGATACGTTTGCGAACATGTTTGAGGCTGGCATCGTTGACCCAGCAAAAGTAGCTCGTAGTGCCCTGCAAAACGCTGCATCGGTAGCAGGTATGGTGCTGACAACCGAGTGTATTGTTGTTGATAAACCAGAACCAAAGGAGAAAACCCCCGCAGGCGCCGGAGCAGGCGGCGGTGACTTTGACTACTAATGGTAACAGATGAAATAGTGTAAACCGACGAGGAGGGAATATTTGATTTCTCTCCTCATTGTTATTTCTCAATTATTTCTTAGTCAAGTCACTGAAGATGTTTTTACTTGCTGCCAAATCAGCCACCGCCAGCCACCGCCAAGCTGAAATTATTGAAGTCATTTTACGCAATGGCTGGAATTATTTTCGCAGTCGCATTATCAAAGATGCCCAACCCGAACAACCCGCTTTACCTCTACCCCATGTTCTGCGACAAATCTTAATTGAGCTAGGGCCGACCTTTGTTAAGCTCGGACAACTGCTCAGTACTCGTCCAGACTTGCTCAGTCCAGAGTACATTGCAGTGCTGGAAACTTTGCAAAACAATGTTCCTGCTTTACCCTGGAATGAGATAGAACCGATTTTACAAAATGCTTTTGGAGAATCATTTCAATCTAAATTTCTCACTATTGAACCCGTGGCGATTGCCGCTGGTTCTCTGGCCCAGGTGCATCGGGCGGTTTTGAAAAACCACCAAACCGTTGCGATTAAAATTCAACGTCCTGGTATTCGAGAAATTGTCGAGCGGGACTTGGAGGTTCTAGAAGCTCTCGCGAACTGGTTTAGTCGAGATAAAATAGGACAGGCTTACGATTTACCTGGCTTAGTTGAAGAATTTCGATACAGCCTTTTGGGTGAACTTGATTTTCATCGAGAAGCTCGCAACACCGAAAAACTCCGCCAAAATTTAAGCAATAGCCGTTTTTGGAAATCTGGACAAGTCGTTGTTCCCAAGGTGTATTGGGATTGGACAACTGATTGTATTCTGACGTTGGAATGGATTGAAGGGATCAAGCTGAATCAGGTTGATCTCCCCGAACACCGCAAAAAGCGACTGGCAACCTTAGCGGTTCAGGTGGTGATGCAACAAATCTATCTGGATCGATTTTTTCATGCCGATCCCCATCCTGGTAATTTTTTGTATATCGGGGATGATACCCAGGATCGGTTAGCCTTACTGGATTGTGGCATGGTTGCCATGATCGACCCTCGTACACAAAGTATTCTCACCGATCTGCTCATTGGCATTGTGTACGAGCGGCCCAAAATTGTCACCCAGGCCATTCGGGAGCTAGGGTTTACCCGCTTAGATGTCGATTTACGATCAATTGAGTCTGCCTTTGACCGCCTGCTCAGGAGATTTTATACTCGACCTTTGACAGAAATTAACCTGGCTGAACTGCTCAATGAAGCACTGAGGGTGCCACGAGAAAATAATATTCAAATGCCAGGCACGATTGGATTATTTGTGAAAACGATCGCCAATGTGGAAGGAATCGCCCGCCAACTTGATCCCCTATTTCCCTTTGTAGAAGTTGCGCGTCCTATTGTAGAACAGGCAATTCGTCTGCGCCTATTTGGAACTGAGCTATGGCAAGATGCTGTGCAGTCGAGTCTTTATTTATCCCGGCTAACTACCCAATTTCCCCAGCGGTTTGAAGTGTTACTCGATCGCCTAGAGCGCTCAGAGTTAGGCATCAATCTAGGTTGGCGACTAGAGCAAGAATTTTTGCACACGCAGCAACAAGGGATGAACCGTTTGAGTTTAGCTATCCTGTCAATGGGTTCGCTGGTTTCTGGCGCAATTCTACAGCAATTATTGGGACAGGATTCTGTATCTTCTCCTTTGATTGAAATGGTTAGTCAAGGCTTACTCTTATCTGGCATTGGGTTGATGAGTTGGGTGACGATCGCTGTTTTGCGTTCTTTTTGATTGTCTTTTTCTATATACTCAAAACAATGTTTTTTTCATGAGAGCCAAGATCCCATCTATTACATACTGCACTGCCAGTGCCGCCAGTAAAATTCCCAACACTCTGGAAACGACATTAATCCCCGTCCGCCCGAGCCATTGGGTCAGGGTTTGGGCGATCGCCAGCGAACCATAGAGCAACAACAGCACAGACATCGTCATTCCTAAAACGATCACCGTACCAAAGGGATAAATAGTCGCCTCCCCCTGCAAGACCAAAATACTAGCCAATGCACCCGGCCCGGCAATCAACGGCGTTCCCAAGGGAAAGACGCTAATGTCTGTTCGGGTTTGAGCTTCTGATTCTTCTGCTTTCGTTTCTCGCTGATGTTGGGCAAACACCATATCAACGGCTATTTTTAACAATAAAATTCCAGCCGCTACCTGAAAGGCTTCCACGCTAATTCCCAGATAGCGCAGCAAATTGTTACCAAATAGGGCAAAGCTAAATAAAATACCCCCTGCGACTAAAATGGACTGGCGAATGATACGCATTTGCACTTTAGGGGAATACTCACCTGCCAGGGTCAGAAAAATAGGCACTAACCCGATCGGATCAAGAACCACGAAGAGCGTGAAGAATGCTCGTAGAATAAAAGGGGTCATGGGAAGGATCATGAAGCATCAAGATTGGCAGCTGTCAACGCCGTCGCCAGAACTTCCTCCGCCGCACTCACGGGTACAAACTGGAGTTGATGGCGCACTTCTTCCGGCACATCTTCTAAATCTGGTTCGTTCCGCTGGGGGAGAATCACTGTCTTAATTCCTGCTCGATAGGCGGCTAATACTTTTTCCCGAATTCCCCCCACTGGTAGCACTTTGCCCCGCAGCGTGATTTCTCCCGTCATGGCCACATCATTACGAACCAAGCGACCAGAGGCAACAGAGGCGATCGCTGTTACCATCGTCACCCCCGCTGAAGGCCCATCCTTGGGTGTCGCCCCCGCTGGCACATGTACATGCACGACTTTTCCCATAAATACCTTGGGATCAATCCCCAATTTCTCCGCATTAGACCGTACATAGGACAGGGCTGCCTGGGCAGACTCCCGCATCACATCCCCCAGCATCCCGGTTAACACCAACTGTTCGGCACGTCCAGGCATCATGGTCGCTTCCACAAACAACACATCGCCACCAGCAGGAGTCCAGGCTAAACCTGTGGCAATACCGGGGCGATCAATCCGTTCCACCACTTCATCAAGAAACCGGGGGCGACGCAAATAATCAGGAAGTTGCTCGGCTTCGACGGTGGTGGCTGTCACTTTTCCTTCCGCAATTTGGCGAGCCACTTTGCGCACCACCGCACCAATTTCTCGCTCTAAACTGCGAACCCCTGCTTCACGGGTATATTCCCGAATAATCCGCTGGAGTGCCGCATCGGTAATTGCCAGTTCCTCTGGCTTGAGTCCATTAGCCCGTAGCTGTTTGGGCAGCAGATAGCGACGAGCAATGTGCAACTTCTCCAGTTCAGTATAGCCAGAGAGACTTAAAATTTCCATGCGATCGAGCAAGGGAGAGGGGATGGTTTCGACAGTATTGGCTGTGCAGATAAACAATACCCTGGATAAATCAAAAGGTACGCCTAAATAGGTGTCTACAAAGGTATGATTTTGGGCTGGATCGAGGACTTCCAGCAGGGCTGCTGCTGGATCGCCCTGAAAACTTCTGCCCAGTTTATCCACTTCATCCAGCATAAACACCGGATCAGCCGTTTCGGCTCGTCGCAGAGCTTGAATTAAGCGCCCCGGTAACGCCCCAATGTAGGTACGACGATGACCGCGAATCTCGGCTTCATCACTCACCCCACCCAAACTAATGCGGACAAACTTGCGTCCCATTGCCCGGGCGATCGACTGTCCCAGGGAAGTTTTACCCACGCCGGGTGGCCCCACAAAACACAAAATCGGTTCGCGGCGAATCTCCTCTAGCACGGTTTCTGGAGGCTTTTGGGAAGCTGGTGCCTCTTCTGGAGCCTTTTCCTGGACAGAGGATTGCTCTTCCAGAACGGCACCACGCTCACTCTTGAGCTTTTTAACCGCCAGATATTCCAGAATCCGGTCTTTGATCTTCTCCAGATCATAGTGATCTTCATCCAATACTTGGTGCGCATATCCCAGGTCGATCGCCTCACCTGTCGTTGTATTCCAGGGCAGACTCACCATCCAGTCGAGATAGGTACGAATCATGCCGTATTCCGGGGAAATGGCGGGCAGTCGTTCCAGGCGTGACAATTCGCGGAATGCCTCTTTACGGGCTTCTTCGGGGAGCTGGGCTGCTTCCAGTTGGTTGCGTAGTTCTTGAATTTCTGCTTGTTCTGCGTTTTCTTCACCCAGTTCACGCTGAATCGATTTCAATTGTTCCCGAAGAATGTATTCCCGTTGAGATTTAGAAATTTTTTCCTGGGCATCCGAGGCAATTTGTTGCTGTAACTCCCGCACGGCTAATTCTTGCTGGACAATTTCAATCAGCCGCTGGAGCTTGTTTTCTACAGCATCTAACTCCAGGATTTCTTGCCGCAGGGGCGTTTCCATTGGGGTCATTGCCGCAACCAAGTAAGCAAACAGGCGGGGATCGCTGATATTTTCACCAGCAGCAGCTAATTCGTTAGGAATATCCTCCGTCAGGGGCACCAGTTTGCTAAATAACTCACCCAATGTGCGACGCAAAGCTTCTAGCTCCGTCACACCGGATATCACCTGCTCCGGAGAGGTTTCAATCCTGGCTACTAAGAAGGGTTCGGTTTGCAGAAAGTCCAGGATACGAATGCGTTTTAGTCCCTGAACAACGAGTTGGAGGGTGCCATCCGGCAAACGCAATAGTCGGTGAATAATTGCAGCAGTCCCCACACGGTAGATATCATCCGGGCCTGCTGGACGGGCCTCTGGGTGACGCTGGGCCACCAGTGCCACCAGCCGATTAGTCCGCATAACTTCATCTACCAGTTTGACCGATCGCTCCTGCCCAACCACAATGGGAGCTACCGCCATTGGAACTATCACCGTGTTGATGAGCGGTAAAACCGGCAGAATGTCGGGAATTTCGGGAGTTGTTTGGGCATCTATTTCGGAATTCTGATTCACATTGATGGGTGTATCGGTCATAATCACACCTCTGCTTTGGGTAGGATGACATACAGGAAACCCCGGTCATAGCGCGCCTGGATGCGATCGCGGTCAATTCGCTGCTGGATGGGAACTTCCAGTCGAAAAGCACCATAGTGAATGTTAACAGCGTGGTACAGTCCCTCCCCTTCAAAGCTCTCCCAGGGGCGCACACCTTGAATCACCAGGGCATTTTCGTAGAGGGAAATTTCAAAGTCTTCTTCCACCATGCCCGCCACTTCAACTTTCACAATTAGGGCGGTGGGCGTTTCATAGAGGTCGGCGGCGGGTTGCCACTGTGGATAGGCAAAGCTTGCCTGAAGTTGACCTTCCCAAACGGTGGACTGGGAAGGCGAAGTTATGCCAGAAAAAACACCCGTATATCGGTAGCTAAATCGACGGTAGCGCATAAATTTGATGGTTTCAATGATGATTTTGATAGATAATTGTCTTTTTCCTGGAACTGGCAATCACCAGAGATGTACTTAAGCTTCAACAATAGGCATTTTGCAATAAAAATTTGACTCCTTAGAATGACAATTTAGTGTTTATCGTGGTGCGAATTTGCGATCAGGTTTTACAAACTTGATTTAACTCGATAATCCCACCCCATCTTCAATCCAAATGGCAACCGTGCCGCCATCAGCCAGGAAATCAGCCCAACCAAATTCATCAGTGTAGAGTTCTTCGGCTTTGCTGCCATACATTTCGTAGCGATCGCGCACAACCAGGAAGCCATCTGGCGTTGCTTTAATGGTTGCCAGGTGATAGAAGCGTTTACTCGAACGTCCCGTATTCATACGAATTGCCTCCACACGGTTGTATGCATTATTGATGACAACAGCCATAGCCTCAATTAAGATCATTAAGATCATTTTCAGGGCAAAATTTGATTGATTCCATTCAATCTAAAAGTGGAAAATGCCAACCACCATCGGGTGGAGTCAGGCGATCGGCAAGGGGAGGTCCCCATGTGCCGGGTTCATACTCATAAACTGGCGATTTTCTGGTCAAAATAGGCTCCACAATTCGCCACTGGGCTTCTATTTCCTCCTGGTGGGCAAACAGCATGGGTTCTCCTTTAATTGCATCTCTTAAGAGGCGCTCGTAGGGTTGCATTTCACTCGCAGGTTCAACCTGAGCAACCAGTCCCACTTCATTACCAACCATTCCCTCACCGGGTGCTTTAGAGCGAACTCCGATCGCGGTTAACATATTGGGACTGAGACGAAAGTAAAAATAGTTCGCCAATCCAAACGCCCGTTCACCAAACACATCTTGAGGAGGACGCTTGAGCCTGAGTAACACTTCTGTTGCAGAAATCGGTAGACATTTCCCCGCACGCAGATAAATTGGCACCCCCGCCCATCGCCAGGTTTCGAGTTCGAGCTTGATCGCCGCAAACGTTTCTACCTTAGAGTCAGGGGCAACATCTGTCTCTTGGCGATAGCCACGATATTGCCCCCGAACAACATCAAGCGGATCAATTGGACGAATTGCTTTTAAGATACGTGCTTTTTCTTTGCGAATTGCATCACTATCTTCGGTTGGTGGTGGCTCCATAATGAGGCATGCAAGCACTTGAAGCAGATGATTTTGGATGACATCTCGAATGGCACCTGTTTCTTCATAAAATTTGCCGCGCCCCTGAATATCGAGGGTTTCAGCCATTGTTATTTGAATGCTAGAAACATGGGTACGGTTCCAGATGGGTTCTAATAGGGAGTTGGCAAAGCGCATATAAAGCAGATTCTGAACTGGCTCTTTGCCAAGATAATGGTCAATCCGAAAGATTTGTTCTTCTGAGAACAGCGTGTGGAGAATGTGATTCAGGTGCCGTGCAGATGCAAGATCGCGTCCAAAGGGTTTTTCTACAATGACACGCCCATTTTGAGAGCAATTGACCTGCTTTAATCCAGCTACGACAGTACTAAACAGGCTGGGCGGAATCGCTAAGTAAAATAAGGGACTCTTTGAGTTTTCTAAGACATGGCAAAGCTTTTCGTAAGTCCCGCGATCGCCATAATCTCCTGAAATGTAGCAAAGTAATGAACACAGCTTCTTAAAGGCAGGTTCATCCACCCCTCCCCGTTCCTCCAGGCTGCTGTGAATATGGCTTTGTAATTGCTCAATGCTCCAGTCACGCCTTGCTACCCCAATCACCGGAATCTCCAGGTGCCCCTGCTGAATCATTGCCTGCAACGCTGGAAAGATTTTTTTGTAGGCTAAATCACCTGTAATTCCAAACAAGACAAGTGCATCAGACGCTGTGGCTACCATCATTTACCTCCAGAACCGGAATGGTAGGTTTGCACATGTCCACCAAACTCATAGCGCAAAGCAGAGAGCAGCTTATCTGCAAAGTCGGCTTCACCCCGTGAGCTAAATCGCGAGTAGAGGGCTGAACTCAAAACAGCGGACAGCATCAGCCAGAAGGTACGGGGTTTGGCAAGCGCATTCACTAAATTAGAGAAAGCAGTCACGCCACGGGCGATCGCCCCTTCTTTTACTAATGCTTCTGTTTTTTCAGATTGGCGAGTGTAGCCAATAACTGTATGTCCAGCTTGTGTTAGCCGACGTGCCATGTTAGCCCCCATCCGCCCCAGTCCAATCAATCCAAGTTCCATGATCAAAATCTCGTCTATTGATTTTTTGCTTTTAGATCTTCCACAGAATTGGCAGGATTCCTCCTACCGTTGTGCTGAGTGTGCAGACGATTGCTAAAAGCCCAAAGATCTGCGAGTAACGCCATCCAATTTGATGGAAACGGTCGATCAGATGGGACAGGCTAATATCGAGTAAAAAAACGTTCATCCAACTGAGGGCGATCGCCACTGCCCATCCATAGATGCCACTATCCGTCAGGGCACCAACCAGAATCCAGGTAGCACTAAACGTCAGCGAGAGTAAGCCAGCCCAAACTGGAAACCCCGCTAGCCAACAGCCACGCACTCCTGCGGTTGCAATCATCAACAAAATCGCGCTGATTGGAGAATGATTAGTGACCGTGAACCAGCCCAAGCCGCCGAAAATCAGGATCAGCAAACTCAATTCTAAAAAGCCACTGATCTGGGAACGGAGCGAAGAAGAGAATGATAATGTTGAGCGATTATCACCTTGAAGCGAGTCTGAAATTTTGCTGATCATGATCCTGTAGCTCCTTGCGAACTTCTCTGGGAAGAGTCATGCAATCAATCTGATTTCAACGCACGTAATAGATCATCCCGTGTAATAATCCCAACCAGTGCCCCCGTTTCATCCACAACAGGTAGACGATTTACTCGTTTCTCTAGCATTAAATCAGCCGCTTGGGAGATAGGAGCATCTGGGGCGATCGTGATTGGGTCAGGTGTCATCACATCCTGGACTAGAATCCCTAAACTCTTTTTCAACTGCTGCACAAAATGATCAAGCGGTTCGAGATAAATGATTCCACCTAAAAACGAGAGATACAATGGCAAGCGAACAGGACGCTCTCTGAATAACAAATCTGCTTCTGAAACGACGCCAACCACCTTACCTGTTTCATCAACTACAGGAAGTCCACTGATGTGGTTTTCCTCAAGACATCGCAAAACCGTTTCAACAGAATCTGTCGGCTTTACAGTCACCGGGTCGGTCGTCATCAAATCCTTAACCTGGCGCGTTTCAGTCAGCATCGTTGCAATTCATCGAAAGTGGGCTATTTAAGCTTAAGCCGAAAATCTGAGGAAAATCTGAGGTGAATGAGTGTTGTCTTGTCTGTTACCGTGTGGGCGACTGGCCAATCAGTTTTGACGTTGATAGATTTGCTGCCACAACTGATCTTTAAGGAAAGTCTGTGCCGCCTCAATATCTGCCCGTACTTCTGTAACGCTTCGTTGTTGCAGCATGGCGATTTCCTCCACCTCCCATCCTTCTAGGAGGTAAAGCATCAATGCCCGACGTTGCAGCTTGGGCAATTTCGATAATTGGGCAAACAACCACTGCTCCTTCTCATCAAGGCTGTAGGCCTCCCAGGGTTCTTCAACTTCGTGTTGGGGAAGGATGTCCTCTAAAGTCAAAGATTCCAAATCGCCCCAAAATGGCTCGTTGTCTAGAATCCAGCCACTTGCCACACGAAACCGCGGATCATCTTCTGAAATTTCGGTCTCTAAAGAAATGGCAGGAATTGCTTTAGCTTCTCGCTCATCGATGATTTCATGCATTAGTCCACTGATCCACTGATCGAGAGGTTGCTGAGGAGGACGTTGCTCAAAGCCTTCCCAGGCCCGGAGGATCGCTTCATCGAGTAGATCGGATACCGTCATTTCATCAGGGGAAACCTTGCCTTCTAGTTGAGCAAAAACTAATTCCCGCCGGGCATGATTTCGTAAGTTGCGTAGTACAGGACGTAATAAATCAAAGAAGAATTCTCGGCGTTGTTGGCGAATATCTTGTTCTAACAATTCCAGGGCAGTAGCAAAGTCTGTTTGCTGCTGTTGTTTTTTCCGGTGGGTGCGATCGCGCCGCAACTTATCTTTGTGGCGACGAATTTCTTCTGCCAGAATATCGACAGCTTCATCGATCGCAGCTTGATACACGTCCTGTCGAGTTTTGGATTGAGCCACAAGCACCTGAGTCGGCAACATTAATACTGCTCTTGCTTGATAGCCGTCAGGATTGCGATCGACCATCAATCTTAAATGCCGTTGCTCCTCTGGAAATGTTTGCAAGAGTCGAGCAATTCGAGGCTGTTTTCGGCTCCAGTAGTCGCGAATTCCTTCTTTGACCGTATCGGGACAATTGTGAAAAATCAGATGCTGTACCATCAGTTCCTCCCGTGTATTGCAACAGTAAATAGTTGCTTTTTATACCTAAAACCCGAAGATTGGATGCCACTAGTGTTCGACAACTTCAAATCCTCTATCCCTATCACTGCAACTTTTACCAGGGAAACCTGTAGAAAAAATGAGACGTTTGTAGATTGTGCAACTTCAGCTTGACGAATTGACGGTGATGGGTTCCTGCGGAGAAATCATTGCCAGTGCAGCTTGTGTCATCACTAAGTTTCCTGCTAACTCCACTTGGTTACGTTCGATGACTCCCACCACTGTACGGGGGTTATCTTTATCAACTACTGGTAAGAGATATAGCCCTCTAGCTCCCATACGCTCTAGTGCTGCGGCAATGGATTCATCCTCATAGGTATAGAGAACTTCTCTAGTGCAGATTTCTTCAAGCGTTTGCTGAAAGGGATTTTGATCAGTTGATTGAGATGCCTTATCGATAGACTGAGAGCGTTCAGCGACAACTTGGGTGATTTTTCGCCGAATGTCGGCGAGGGTGACCACTCCAACTAATTGTCCTGTATTATTAAGAACTAAAGCTGTATGGCATTTGTTTTGTAACATCGTTTGTCCTGCCTGAATTAATGGCATCGATGCAGGTAAGGCAAAATAATCTCGATTCATGAGGGCAGAAACAGCTACATCTCCCAGAAGCTCTATCTCATCCTGGTTTTGCAGATTTACCCCCATTTGGGGTAGATCTAATTCTCGATTCGAGGAATTATACTGCATCAAATCAACTACCCAAACACTGATCCCCACTGCCGCCATCAGTGGCAAGACAATCAGGTAATTGCGGGTCATCTCAAACAGCAACAGAATCGCAGTCAGTGGTGCTCTCACACTTCCGGCTAAAACAGCAGCCGTTCCCACTAGGGCATAGGCTGGAGGAGGTGCGATTTCGGCATGGGGCCAGATTGTAAGCAGGAAATTGCCATAAGCACTCCCCAAGCAAGCTCCCAGAAGCATGGCAGGCGCGAAGATTCCCCCTACCAAACCACTGCCTAAACTAATTGCCGTGGCAATTAATTTGACAATTAGTAAGACACAGAGAAATTGTAGAGAAAATTGCTCTCCTTGAAGAATTAACTCTAGTACATCATAGCCGACACCAAGAATTTGTGGTAGCTTGAGTGCCAGAAGTCCGACAATTATTCCTCCTAGCAGTGGTTGTGTAATAGCAGGTAATTTACCTATCCCTATTTGGTTCGTCCATTCACCTTGAAAACATGCCTGGGCAAATCGAATTGATCGCGTATAGATGATTGAAACTAAACTTGCTAGTATCCCTAAGCCAAAATAGTTCAACCATTCCCAGTAGTTCATTAATTGATAAGTTGGCAAATCAAAGGCAGGATGTGCTCCCAAAAAGCTTTGAGCAATTAAGGCAGAAATAACCGCTGACAGCAAAATTAAACTGGCAGCAGGGGTAGCAAATCGGGTTCCCAAAATTACCTCGATCGCAAAGAAGACCCCGGCGATCGGTGCATTAAATCCGGCAGCAAATCCAGCAGCAGCCCCCGCTCCTAGCAATAAACGATAGCGTTCTCGCGAAACTTGAAATGTTTGTCCTAGTAATACACCCACACTAGAGCCAATTTCCACACTCGGTCCTTCTGGTCCTAAGGATGCTCCTGTTCCCAAAGATACAGCAGCAGCCAGCATTTTCACGAAGGGGCGCAACGGAGAAAACAGTTGGACTCTGGTATTACTCAACAGTGCTGCTAGGTCTTGTCCTAATAGGGTTGGAAACGACCAACGCAAGATACCAATCAGCAAGCCGCCTAGGGCAGGAATAGTAGCGAGTGTCCAAGTTCCCCATTTTAATAAGTAACTGAGTACCTGCACAAATGCCAAAGTTTGCACTAAGGAAATTAAGTTTTGAAATAAAACAATTGCTAAGCCTGCTCCTCCACCAATAATCAATGCAGAGAAGATTACCAAGACTTCTGGCGAGGGCTGCAAGCGATTCAGCAGGCTGGTGAGGCGATCGCTCAGCGAAGGGATTTTCGCTCCTAAGGACGGCAGTATTCTAGGTGGCGGAGTTGTCGCAGTCATTGAGTGGGGCTTGAATAAGGTGAATTGGTGCAACGTGAGTGCCGATGAAAATCTGGGAGGAAGTTGCTAGACGTGTGAACTGCGCACGCAGGTCACACTAAACTTTTCAATTCGATCTTCATCGTTTGCTTAGATTATTAATTTAATTTCTAGAAGTTGTTAGTTCAACAAAAGCCTATGTCGGACACTACCGCCCCCAGTACCATGAGCGCGACTCCAAAGCCCAACTTACCTCAGCGCGCGATCGGACTATGGATTGTTACCGTCTGGATTGCTGCGGTGGGGATAACGAATTTGTTATCTGCCGTCACGCCGGGTGTATCTGAACGAATGGAGTGGCTAAGAGCAATTTTTCCCTTTGAGGTCAGTGCAGGCGGTAATTTATTTGCAGCACTCAGTGGTTTTTTTCTACTCAGTTTGGCGACAAATCTGCTGCGACGAAAGCGTTTAGCTTGGTGGCTTGCGGTTTTCCTATTAGGTATTTCTTTGTCTTCTCATCTTGTGAAAGGATTGGACTATGAGGAGGGATTACTGTCTTTGGGGCTGTTTGTCTTGTTGTTGCCGATGCGACACCAATTTACAGCCCAATCCGATCGCCCGTCGATCGCCCAGGGGGTACGGGTCTTAATTGGTGCATTGTTATTCACCTTAGCCTACGGTACGGCTGGATTTTTTCTACTCGATCAAGAATTTAGTACACGCTTCAACTTCTGGCAAGCGATCGGACAAACTTTGGCGATGTTCTTCACGCTGGATCAAGCTGGATTGGAACCAACGACGCGATTCGGGCGATTTTTTGCCACATCCATCTATCTGGTGGGAGCGAGTACATTGTCCTATGCGTTGTGGATGTTGTGGCGACCCGTGATATTGAGGGGAATACCTGCTACGGATGAAGAACGTCAACGGGCAAAAGCAATCGTACAACGTTACGGGCGCTCATCCCTGGCTCATTTAACGCTCTTAAGCGACAAGTCTTACTACTTTAGTCCTTCAGGAGAAAGCGTGATTGCTTATGTTCCGAAAGGGCGAGGTGCTGTTGCTTTAGGCGATCCGATTGGCCCAGAAACAGACGTGACGCCAGCGATCGCAGGATTTGTACGATTTTGTCATCGCAACGATTGGCATCCTGCTTTCTATCAAACCCATCCTGATTACTTAGATCAGTATCATCGCCTGGGATTCAAGTCTGTCAAAATTGGTGAAGAGGCGATCGTAGATTTACAAAGATTTACGCTCCAAGGTAAAGCCGGACGAAATTTGCGGAATGCTGTCAATCGCCTGACAAAATTAGGACATCAAGTCGATTTTCATACTCCGCCACTGACTGACAGGCTACTCAAAGAGTTGCGATCGGTGAGCGATGAATGGTTAAAAATGCGGCAGGGTTCCGAAAAGCGGTTTTCATTAGGATGGTTTGATGAAGTCTATCTTCGGGAATGTGAAGTTGCTGTTGTCCAAACACCGACCGGACAAATCAGTGCCTTTGCCAATGTCATTCCGGAGTACCAACTGAATGAAATCACGATTGATTTAATGCGGCGAAGGTTAACCGTAGAACATGGCACTATGGAGTTTCTCTTTATTTCCTTGTTTCAACACTTTAAAGAACAAGGGTATGACCGATTTAATTTGGGCTTATCTGCTCTTGCGGGTGTGGGAGAAGATCCCTTCTCTCCTAAGCTAGAAAAAGCACTGCACTATCTTTACGAACACCTGACTCGATTTTACAACTTTCGAGGGTTGCATGAATTTAAAGAGAAATTTCATCCCCGTTGGGAACCCCGCTACTTTATTTATCCCGGAGTGGCTGCTTTACCGGAAGTAGTAGTGGCTCTGATTCGGGCCGATTCGGGCGATCGCCTGCTGGATTATTTCAGACCTGGTGCTTAGGAAAACTTAGAGAACCCAATTCAAGCAAGTTGCAATTTCTCGGTGCAGAGTCAACGGGTTAAAGGGTTTACCAATCAAACCTTTGATTCCCAGTGCTTCATACTGCTTAACGTCCAAAGAATCGGCCTTAGCCGTTAATAAAACCACAGGAATCGAGCGCGTTTCTGTCTGAGCCAGCAGCAGCTTGAGAAACTGGTAGCCGTCCATTTCTGGCATCATCACATCTAAAATGATCGCATCGGGATGTTCTGTTCTGGCTTTTTGTAAGCCCTCTTCTCCAGACTCTGCTACAATTACCGTCCAGTGGGCAATTTTTTCCAGACAGGTTTGCACGACGCGCCGTACATCAAATTCATCATCTACAAACAAAATGCGTCGCGTGGCTAGAATATTTTTTGCCGATGAGTCAATCATTGGCTGTTGTTGTATCGATCCGAGATTTGAGAACACCGCTATACTCCTGCACTGGGAGACCTTCAACTTCCTTCAGGTTTAGACTGATAGATTGTAATACTGACTTAAGCGTTTAAGTGTATCAATTTTGGCTTTCTTTTTTAGTACGTCTTAGATGATTCAGCCCGCCTTTCCCCAAACAGGCTAAGGTTCAGGGAGAGGGGCCAAGCACCCTGGAAGATAGACAGTAATCAGTGCAGGTTTTATTGCCCATTAAAAACCAGAATTCTAAGGAAACGCTGAGGGAGTTCAGGTTTTAGGTTGCGGAGACGGGGATGGTTTGCGATGACTGAAGTTGTTACAACAAGCCCTTTTACCAGTGGAGTTGGGTGATGATTTGATCGGCGAGTTGCAGGACGTTAAAGGGTTTGAGGATGACTCCTGCAATGTCAGCACTATTGCCTCCCAAGTTGTCTGTGGAGTTGGGGTCGGTGGGGTCACTGGCTGTGAAGAGAATCACGGGAATCGATCGCGTCACTAAATTGGTTTTCAGGGTTTGCAACCATTCCCATCCATTGCCATCGGGTAGGCTCAGGTCGAGTAAGATGAGATCCAGTGGTTGGGTTTGGGCAATGGTGAAGCCGTCCTGTCCGGTCTGAGCGGTTAGAATCTTCCAGCCTTTGAGGCGTTCCAGAGTAATTTTGACAATGCGACAGAGATCGGGTTCATCATCAATCAGCAAGATGCAGCGATTGGGATTAGAATTAAACATAAGAGTCAAACATATTGCTTTGAGCATAGGGAGAGTGTTGCCCACACACACCAGAGGGTTGAAACTGGAGCGATCGCCCCCAATGGGGTTGTACGATTATTGCCGACAATGTGCGGTTGATTCCTGGGCTGAAGTGCTCCACCCAGACGTTCAATCTAAAGCAATTGCAATGAATAACGACAATCCCGTCCTACTCCTGAGCGATCACAACATAAGTCACAAGACGGGCATCACTCCAAGTTTTTATCTTGACAGGCAGTGAAATCTTTTGAAAATACGGTATTCATGACAAAATAGGCCGTATTTCACGCCCAGATCCTAAACCGATCCCATTCCACATCGAGATTCAGATCCCTTCGGTCACTGCTTGTTCTACCTTAAAGAAGCTTCTGTGTTGTCTGGTTTCTTTCCGCTTCTTGTCGCTGCTCTGGATGGGGCAATGTGAAATAAAAGGTACTGCCTTTGTTCAGTTCGCTTTCTACCCAGATGCGCCCGCCATGTTGTTGCACAATCTGGCGACAGATGGCTAGTCCCAGTCCGGTTCCTCCCTTTTGGCGAGAGTCGGAAGCATCGACCTGCTGAAAACGACCAAAGATGGTTTGTAACTTATCTGCCGGGATACCGCGTCCTTGATCGGCGACCGAAAACTGGATGATGGACTCGGAGGCGATCGCCTCTGCGGTGACAGCGATCGCTGTTTGGGGAGGAGAGAACTTGATGGCATTGTTGACTAGATTGACCAGAACCTGCACCAGCCAATCGGGGTCAGCCCAGACCCGGAGATCGTCGGGTACAGTTGCCTCCAGGCGAATCTGGTGGGTAGTAGCGAGAGCTTCAACGCTGGAAAAGGCTTGCTGCACCAGAGAAATCACTGGACACCACTGATATTTCAAATCCACCTGTCCTGATTCCAAGCGATTCAGTGCCAGAATGTCGTTGACCAGTCTCACGAGCCGCTCAATGTTGTTATTGGCAATGCTTACCATCTCCCTAGCAGTTTGGGGATCGTCATCTAAAATGCCTTCGGCAACCAATCCCAAAGCACCGCGAATCGAAGACAGGGGAGTGCGAATTTCGTGGCTGATGATGGAGATAAATTCTCGCTTGAGCCGCTCCAGTTCTCGTTGCCGGGTGACATCTCGCAGCACAATTAATCCCCCGGTTACAGTTGTGCTGCCGTTGTGCAGGGGCGAGTAACGGGCTTCAATCATTTGCAATTGCCCAGTTTGGGGATGGGAGCGGGAAAAATCAAACGCCGTTACGGTATCCGCCATACCCAGATGCAGGTGCTGGAGAGTAGAGTCTGGAACAAGAGAACGGAAGAGATCCATCCCACACTGCCCAATGGCGCGATCGCGGGGAATGCCCGTCAGGGCTTCCATCGCCGGATTCCACACGGTACAGGTTCCCTGCTCATCAAAAGCAGCAATGCCGTCTACACTACTGTTGATGAGCTGAAGTGATCGATTGCGTTCCTGGCGTAGCGCATCCCGTAATTGTACCTGAGTCGTAATATCTCGTCCTTCAGCAATTAACCACATCACCTGCTTTGATTGAGCCGAATGGACAGGTTTCACGGAGACATCAAAGGTATGGGGCTGCCCAGTCGGGCTATTGAAGGTGACTTCGGTGTAGAAGAAGCGCCCTGCTGCTGCTTGACTAACCGCCGTTTTGGCAATTTCAGTTAATTCTGAACTTTGCTGCCAGAGGGGGAATTCCCAGAAAGGTTTGCCCAGCACGTCTTCCCGTGTCACTTGAGCAAAGGTGAGGGGTGCTTGATTAACTTCGATCAATAGGCCTGCGGGAGTTAACAACCCGGCAAATTCGTACAGTTCATCAAACACAGACTGAAACTTGTGTTCGCTGCGGCGGAGATTGGCTTCAGCCTGCTGTCGCTTTCCGGCTTCTAGTCGCAGTAGGGCATAGATAGTCGCCAGGGACACCAGACTCAAGCTATAGGCGATCGCCAGAATATGGTTTGTTATGCCCGTCAGGCGGGCAGTGGCGGCGGTGCGCTGTTGTAACAATTGTTGCTCGGTGGCAGCCATCTGGTTGAGCAGGGCAAAGATTTGTTGCTGGAGGCGATAGTACTCCGCACCGCTCAGAGAGCGATCAGGTGTTTGAATCACAGAGGAGGGCTGCGCTTCAGATTGATTCTCCGTTGGAGATGGCTCAACCTGAGACTGGTGGAGCGCCTGATACTGCTGCCAGAGGATGTTGATTTTT
Organism: Fischerella thermalis PCC 7521; assembly: GCF_000317225.1. Classification (GTDB taxonomy): domain Bacteria; phylum Cyanobacteriota; class Cyanobacteriia; order Cyanobacteriales; family Nostocaceae; genus Fischerella; species Fischerella thermalis. The sequence goes on along the minus strand of NZ_AJLL01000098.1, from coordinate 89,501 downwards.
TGCAGGCGAGTTTGCTGGGTAGGATTGTCTGCTGTCAACTGCTGGAGTTGCGCCAGGGCTTGCTGTGTCTGTTGCACACTGGTTTGATAGTCTTGCAAAAAGAGCTTAGAGTCAGGCTCGACGTCCTGACTCAGCCAATAGCCTCGCCGCGCTTTCGCCGTGCCATTCAGGTTAGTTTTTGCCCGCTCCAAGGTCAGCAATATATCGTAAGTGTGTTGCACTCGTTCTTGGGTGGTTTGCCACTCGCGGGCATTGAGCAAGGCTACAACACCAGTACTACCCAAAAGCAAAATCGCCACGAGCAATCCCGCATTCACCAATCGTTTCTGAAGATGAAACCGATCCTCAGACAAGACGCTACTCCTGCAATGGGTGGATTTTTCTTTTACACTTTAGCACGGTGATTCATCCTGGAGATGTGATAATCTTGTATAGTCGCCTGGATGCCTTCAGTGAGTTAGATTCTGGAAAAGCAGGAACTTCAGCAGTTCAGGCGTATCAAGAGGCGATCGCCCCTCATAAAGAGCAGATGCGTCTGGAAAGCGAGCAGCAGAATTCAATGCAGACGGGTAGATAACTGACTCACATTGATTCTCTTTGCTTCAGCCCACCTTTAGGCGGGTACCTCCTCCAGAGCACTTATACGTCCCAGGCGTTTTAAAATTCGTTGAATTAAATCAGCTTCGGTGATCGGCTTGAGGACGTAATCATCGGCTCCGACTGACAGGGCTTCATGCAACGTATCGGCATCGGCATGGGCAGACAGAAACAGGATGGGCAGGGCGTACCAATGGGCATCGCAGCGAACCACTCGGCACAGGTCAATGCCGCTATATTCGGGCATAGACACATCTAGCAGCAGCAGATCGGGGCGGGTTGTTTGCAGCACCGACCAGAACTGGCTGGGATCGCTCAGCCCGGTGACTTGAAACCCCCAGGATTGCAGTTGTGTCTGCAATCGTGTCAGCAGGTCGGGATCGTCATCTACAATCAGCAGCTTGGCGGTGATGGGATCAAAGCGGTGCAGCAGGCGATTGACAACTCGCCATATATCGCTGGGAGATGCAAATTTTTGCAAGTAGGCATCGGCTCCCAGACGGGCAACAGTAATGCGATCGCGTAGCGTCTTTGAAGGAGAATTGCTCAACCCATCTTGCTGGGTCAAAATCAGGACGGGTGTAGATCCCAGGCGTTTAATTTGTGTCAGGAAAGTGAGTCCCGTGTTCTGGGTATCTGGGAAGTCCAGATCGAGAATAATGGCATCGGGCGTTTGGGTCAAAAGCTGCTGACGGGCGCTGGTGAGGTCGGTGGCAGTGTCCAGGTAATATCCCCAACTGGGTGCTTCGGTTTGGAGGGATTGCAACAGGGTGGGGTCAGGGGCGATCGCCAAAATTCGGTGGGTCAGCGGCGGTTGGGATGCTGTTGAGCTTGCAGGAGCATTGGCAAAGGGAGATTGAGTAGTCGCTTGCCGGAGTTGCTGTAGCAGGGTGGTTAATTGAGGGGCGATCGCAGATTGAGGCGCAGCAAATCCTTGCTCAATATGTCGCGCCAGTGTCGCTGCCTCTGGTTGCCCGTAAGCACTGAGGGACCCGATCAACCGATGAGCAATGTACTGAGCCTGCTGCTGTTGCGCTGGGGTCAGCGTTTGGTTGGCTAAGTTGCTGCTTGCTTCTTCCAGCAGGCTTAACTGCTCCTGGAGTCGTCCTTGAAACTCCTGCCACATCTGCCCAATGGCGGCGATCGCCTCCTGCTGTCCAGCGTCAAGGGGTTCCTGAGAGTGCGTTTGCGGTTGCCAAGCTCGTAAGCGATAGCCCAGTCCATATAGCGTTTCGATCGGGTCGTTGGGCAGCCCGGCGGCTTCCAGCTTGCGGCGTAGTCCCCGAATTTGGGTAGTGACGGCTTCTTCCCCTGGGCATTCATCAGTCGACCAGGCGTGATCGAGCAATGCTTTGCGATCAAAAATCCGGTGGGGATAGCGCAAAAAGAGTTCTAGTAACCGGTACTCTTTGGGGGTTAGCTTAATCGGATTGCCCTGATAGGTGACTTTGCAACCTTGGGGATCAACCTGCAACGCTCCCCAGGTCAGGGTTTCAGTAATAGGGGTCTGTCCCCGCCGCAGCAAAGCCCGAATTCGCGCCAGCAATTCTGCGGAGTCGTAAGGCTTGGTGAGATAGTCATCCGCCCCCGCTTCTAACCCAGCCACGCGATCGCCCACCGCATCCTTCGCTGTCAATAGCAAAATCGGGATAGTTTGCTGCTGTTGCCGAATCCTGCGACACAGGGAAATACCGTCTGCATCAGGCAACATCACATCCAGTACAATTAAATCGTAGGGAACCGTTTGGAGCAGTGCTAGTGCCGTCTGAGCATCCGGCGCAATGTCTAGCGTCAATTGCTGGGTGGTAAGTACAGCCCTCAGAGCAGAAGTTGTTTCGCGATCGTCATCTATAATCAACAGTTTCATCGTTCTGCCGCCATCCTACTACCCGTTATCTCCATTTTCCTACGATCAAACCAAGCAACGATTTACTTTCCCTCCTTTCCCAAGCCCTTCTCCCTTTTGAGGATAAGGTGAGCCGGATTGAATTCCCTCTCCCGCTTTGGCAGAGAGATTTAGGGTGAGGGCGACAAGCGTGGGATGCTCCCTTAACTTCCCCTCCAATATAATAATTGGCGAGGCAAATCCAGCCAGTCCTCAGAAAGTCCTCAGATTTTTTCCCTACTTTTAATCTTGAATCTTCAGTGCAGAACTCCAGAGAATTCCCGTTCTCTGTTTCCTGTTTCAGCACCAAGGCAGATTCAACATTTGCAGTTTATAGTAACAGTTTGTAGTAGTGACTTCAGTCATGACAGGCTAAAGCCTGCACCACGAACTCAGACAACTTGTTGGAGACAATTCATTCGATCGCATAAAAAATAACATCGCAAGTATCGACATAACAGGAGGTAAATTCCTATGGCACTCGTTCGTTGGGAACCGTTTCGGGAAATTGATACACTGCAACGGCAGATGAATCGCCTATTTGACGAGCTAATGCCGACCGTCCGCGAAACTGCAAATGGCATAACCTTTGTTCCCCCAGCCGAAATGGAGGAAACCCCCGATGCGATTCACCTCAAGCTAGAAGTCCCAGGTATGGATGCGAAAGATCTGGACGTCCAAGTATCGGCAGACTCTGTTTCGATTATGGGTGAACGGAAATCGGAAACTAAAACAGAAGAAAAAGGAATGACTCGCACAGAATTTCGTTACGGCAAGTTTCAGCGTATAATTCCATTGCCTGCGCGGGTACAGAATACCAATGTTCAGGCTGAGTACAAAGATGGCATTCTAAAACTCACCTTACCGAAGGCTGAAGAAGAAAAGAACAAGGTTGTGAAAGTGAACTTGGGTTAATCTAAAGCAGTCAATCCTGAGTGATTCATCCATTGACTGCACAAGGGGGATCGGAAAGAGGAACTTTTCCCATCTGGAAGACCGATCCCCTTTAATCTGAAATCAGTTCTACACTATTTTTATATAGTGGTTCTCTAGGCATCAATTTACAGGATCTACTGCTTGCTTGGTGAAGAGAAATTGCAGCTAAAACTGCACCTACAAATTATAGTCCACTAGAGTTTAGCTACCCTCAGCTCATAATCGCAGCCTTAGGCACCCCAAAAAGGCTGCAATCAGTCTCTTCAGGCTCCGTTGATCGCGCCATAAACCGTTTTAGGACAATTTGGAATAGTGGAGGAAACAAACGATGGCAAAAGTCGTTGGCATCGATTTAGGAACAACAAACTCCTGCGTGGCAGTGATGGAAGCAGGACAACCCGTTGTCATTGCTAATGCCGAAGGCAGCCGAACCACGCCATCGGTTGTAGCATTCACCAAAACGGGCGACAAGCTCGTTGGACAAATTGCCCGACGGCAGGCAGTGATGAACCCAGACAATACTTTTTACTCAGTTAAACGATTTATTGGACGCAAGTATGATGAAGTCACCGAGGAAGCCAAACAGGTTTCCTACAAGGTATTACGAGACAGTAATGGCAATGTCAAACTTGACTGCCCAATTTTGAAAAAGCAATTTGCACCAGAAGAAATCTCGGCTGAAGTGCTGCGCAAACTGGTCAATGATGCTAGCAAGTATTTGGGTGAACCTGTCACCCAAGCCGTGATTACCGTCCCAGCGTACTTCAACGACTCGCAACGACAAGCCACCAAAGATGCCGGACGGATTGCAGGCATTGAAGTTCTACGCATTATCAACGAGCCAACAGCGGCAGCACTGGCCTATGGGTTGGATAAGAAAAGTAATGAAACGATTCTGGTGTTTGACCTGGGGGGCGGTACGTTTGATGTCTCCATTTTGGAAGTGGGCGATGGCGTGTTCGAGGTCAAATCCACCAGTGGTGATACCCACTTGGGTGGAGATGACTTTGATAAAAAGATCGTGGATTGGCTTGCCACTGAATTTCAGCGCAATGAGGGCGTTGATTTACGCAAAGACAAGCAAGCCTTGCAACGGCTGACAGAGGCAGCAGAAAAAGCCAAGATTGAACTGTCGGGAGCGACTCAAACGCAAATTAATTTACCATTCATCACAGCTACCCAGGACGGACCGAAGCACCTGGATGTGACCTTGACCAGAGGTCAGTTTGAGCAATTGTGTAGTGACCTGCTCGATCGCTGCCGCAAACCCGTTGATCAAGCATTACGCGATGCCAAACTCACTGCTAGCGACATTGATGAGGTCGTGCTGGTGGGTGGTTCGACTCGCATTCCAGCAGTGCAGCAATTAGTGCGGCAAATGACCGGAAAAGAACCCTGTCAGGGCGTGAACCCGGACGAGGTTGTTGCTGTAGGTGCGGCCATCCAAGCGGGGGTATTGGCAGGTGATGTTAAAGACGTGTTGCTATTGGATGTCACACCATTGTCTTTAGGGGTAGAAACCCTGGGTGGCGTGATGACCAAAATTATCCCTCGCAACACCACCATTCCAGTCAAAAAGTCGGAGGTGTTTTCAACTGCTGCCGATGGCCAAACCAATGTGGAAATCCATGTTCTGCAAGGGGAGCGGGAGCTGGCATCCGACAACAAGAGCTTGGGAACCTTCCGACTCGACGGCATTCCTCCCGCACCGCGTGGTGTACCCCAAATTGAAGTCACCTTTGACATTGATGCGAACGGCATTCTCTCTGTCTCTGCCAAAGACAAAGCCACTGGCAAGCAGCAGTCGATCACGATTACAGGTGCCTCTACGCTCGATAAATCAGAAGTCGAGAAAATGGTGAAAGAAGCCGAACGCAACGCCGAAGCCGATCGCCGCCGCCGCGAACAAATTGACACCAAAAACAATGCTGATTCGGTTGCTTATCAAGCCGAGAAGCAACTCAAAGACTTGGGCGATAAAGTCCCCGCCGCAGACAAAACTCGCCTGGAAGAGATGATTCAAGACTTGCGAACCGCGATCGAGCAAGAAAACTACGATCGGATGAAATCCCTCACCAACGACATTCAGCAGGCACTCATGCAAATTGGCAGCGCGGTCTATTCTCAGCAGACAGGTGGCAGCACGAGCAGCGGCGGTGAAGATGTTATCGACGCTGACTTTATAGACCAAAAGTGATGGATGAGATTTGCCGTCAGGTTGGTAGTAAGTGCTGAAGCGCTTACTACAAGCCAAACATTCCCAACCACCAATTTGAAGACATTGAATTAAGGAGCAGCAACCATGACTTCAGCCTTTGCCAAAACCCCAGAAAAGTGCGTTTCCGCCACCTTCAAAGATGAGAAAAAGCTACAGGATGCTGTCCAACGCCTGCTCGATCGCGGTGTGCCCAAAGAGCGGATTTCCATCATTGGACGTAACTTCCAATCGGAAGCCCGCATTACTGGGTTTTTGACTAAAAAAGACGTGATTTTGGATGGTTTGGCCAGCGGTGCGCTCTATGGTTCGCTCTTTGGGTCTGTCCTGAGCCTGCTGACTGGGGTAGGTGTGCTGTTTATTCCCTTTTTGGGAGCAGTGGTGGCAGCCGGACCGCTGGCAGCGGCTCTGCTAGGGGCAACTAGCGGTGCGTTGTATGGGGCGCTGGGTGCAGGGCTTGGTTCGGTGCTGATGTCATTAGGAATGCCTCAAGAAAAGGCTGCTATTTATCAAACACGGGTGCAAGCGGGTGAATTTTTGCTGGTTGTGGAAGTTCCCGAAGAAAAATCGGGTGAAACCTTTTTGCTCCTACAAAGTGCCGGGGGTGAGGAAGTTGCCACTACAGATATGCAAATTCCCCATGAACCCGAAGGTAAATTGACAGGCAGTGACCAACTCTCACCTGAAATGAAGGCAGATTTGTCGGAAGAAGCGCAACAAGCCTTTGTGGAAACCTATAATCAGTCCCTCAACGAATCTCCAGAGAAAGCCAATGCGCTGATGAAAGCCTGGGAGCGCATCAAGCAATTGTTTGATCGCGATGACAAGGGCATCTTTTCAAAACGCAAAGCCAATTAAGGCTTGGTATTGACTCTCACTGCCCGATACACCACTAGTTTTCCTGCCGTGGAGTTGCCGATGGCTACAACCGATTTCAAAGACTATTACGAAATCCTGGGAGTGAGTAAAACCGCCACACCAGAAGAAATCAAAAAGGCCTACCGGAAACTGGCGCGCAAATATCATCCAGATCTAAATCCAGGTGATCAAGAGGCAGAAGCTCGCTTCAAAGAGATCAACGAAGCCCACGAAGTGCTGTCTGACCCAGAAAAGCGCCAGAAATACGACCAGTTTGGGCAATATTGGAAGCAAGCCGCTGCGGGTACACCCCCGCCGGGTGGAGCTGGCTTTGAAGGAATGGATTTTGGACAGTACAGCAGTTTTGATGACTTTATTAACGAACTGCTGGGACGCTTTGGGCGCGGCGGTGGTGCTGGGCGACGGGTATATACCTATCGGACAACAACGGGTCCAGAGGGATTCCGAGAATACGTGGACTTTGGGGACGATCCCTTCAGCCGTTTTGTGGAAATGCCTGCCCAAGATACAGAAGCGGCGATCGCCCTCACCCTTTCCGAAGCCTTTCACGGCACCCAAAAACGGTTGCAAATCGGGGATGAAACGGTTACTGTTCGCATTCCAGCCGGGGCAAAATCCGGCAGCCGGATTCGGGTAAAGGGCAAAGGGCAGATCAGCCCCTTTAGCCAGCAGCGGGGAGATTTATATCTTACTATTGAGTTACTGCCTCATTCTTTCTACAGATTTGAAGGAAATAATTTAATTTGTGAAATCCCGATTAGTCCGGCAGAAGCTGTACTTGGTGCCCAAATAAAAGTTCCAACGCCGGACGGAAAGGTAACGATGAGCATCCCCCCTGGCGTGGATTCTGGACAAACCTTGAGGTTACGCGGTAAAGGCTGGCGCGATCCCAAAGGCAACCGGACGGATTTGCTAGTGCGGCTGAAAATTGTCACCCCGAAAGAACTGAGTGTGCAGGAAAGAGAATGCTATGAAAAGTTGCAGCAGGTCAGCAGTTTTGATCCTCGAGGTGCGATCGCGGAGGTGCATCTATGACCACTAGCATGGGACTTTCACGAGTGGTTTGGTCTAATGGGGGCGATCGCCTCTACAGCTTTGAGCAAGCCGCTTACTTTACCCAAACCTTTTATTTCAGGAATTTGAACCAAACGACCAGAAATTGAGCATTGCAACTTAATGACTCACAGAATCCTTATCAAAAGAATCAGACTTTATCGCACGATATTGACTCAGTATTAGCAACCCAGTCGCAACTTAGAGGAATAGATATTTCTAATCTGAACTGCTTTTGATCGCTTAATTAAAACCTGTGATCACGCGAGGCATTATGACCAAAATATTCTCTCCAACTGAGCCAGCCTCAGAGACATCAGCAGACCAATTAGCATCCGAGCAGGCAAATTCTGTAGCTTTACCAAAGGCAAAACTTACCCATCGATCGCTGCTCTGGTGGTTAGGGATTGCGGGATTAACCCTTGTAACAGTTGCCATTCCAGCTTGGTACTTTGGGTTTCGTTCTTCCAGTCCCTCAACGGTGTTGGAAGTGAGCGGTCGGATTGAAGGCTATGAAACGGATATTGGTACTAAAGTACCTGGACGGGTGATGGTTGTAACGGTGCGCGAGGGCGATCGCGTCCAAGTGGGACAGGTGCTTGCTAAACTGGATGACTCAGAAATTCAGGCACAGCTCCAGGCGGCAGAGGCGCGACTAGCAGCCGCTCAACAGCAGGTCAACCAAGCACAAAGGCAGATCAATGTAATTCAAAGCCAGATTGAAGAAGCCCAGCTTAATCTGGAACAGGCACAAGAAGATACCCGGGGTCGAATCACGCAGGCGCGATCGGCACTTGCTGCTGCCCAAGCACAGTGGCAGCAAGCTCAGGCACAACAGGAACAAGCCGAGTCTGCGTTAAACCTGGCGCAGATTGAACGCGATCGCGCGATGAAATTGCACCAGGAAGGAGCCTACAGCCAGCAACAACTTGACCAGGCACAAACGGCATTAGAAACAGCTCAAGCCACCTTGCGGGCACAGCAAGCTGCCGTGGAGACGGCTCGACGACAAGTCAATGCAGCTAAGGGAGATCTCACGTCGGTACAAACGACTCGCCTCAATCCTAATATTCGCCAAACCCGCCTGCAAGGATTGCAAGAGCAACTAGTGATCGCGCGCTCGCAATGGGAGGCTGCCCAAGCCACCGTCCGGCAAGTTGCCGCGGAACGTCAGCGGATTTTAGCGCAGGTCAATGACCTGACGATTACCAGCCCCATTGATGGGATTGTCACAGCACGGAGTGTGGAACCGGGCACCGTAGTTAGCAGTGGAAAAACGCTGTTAACCGTGATTAACCCAAACACAGTTTACTTGCGTGGATTTATTCCAGAAGGTGAGATTGGACAGATACGCGTCGGTCAGACAGCGAAGGTCTATCTAGATTCGGCTCCTGAGCAATCACTTGCGGCTCATGTGGCTGCGATCGACACAGAAGCCTCCTTTACCCCTGAAAACATCTATTTCCGCAATGATCGAGTTGAACAAGTGTTTGGAGTCAAAATCAGCATTGCGACTCCCGATGGTTTAGCCAAACCGGGAATGCCTGCCGATGCTGAAATCGAATTGAACTAGGAGCAAAACTCATGCGATTGGCGAGTGCGATGCATTCGGCTGAATGGCTTCGCGGTGTAATTGTTGAACCCGTCATCCAAGTTCAAGGATTATCTAAACGGTACGGGCGTTTTACTGCTGTTAACAATATTAGTTTTGAGGTCAAGCCTGGAGAGATCTTCGGGTTGATTGGTCCTGATGGTGCGGGTAAAACTACAACCTTTCACATCCTGGCAGGCGTGATGCAAGCCACAGAGGGAACAGTGCAAATTTTGGGGCGATCGCCCCGTCAGATGCGACTCAGAACCGGATATCTGACCCAACAGTTTTCCCTTTACCTCGATTTGAGTATTGATGAAAACCTCCGCTACATGGCAGGGTTACGCAATGTCAACCCCGATCACTTTGCCCAACGCCGAGTCAAGTATTTGCGGTTGATGGATCTAGAACGCTTTAGCGATCGCCTTGCAGGTCAGCTATCGGGCGGTATGAAGCAAAAACTAGCGTTGTGCTGTGCCCTGATTGCTCAACCCGATGTGTTACTGCTGGATGAACCGACAACCGGAGTAGACCCCGTATCGCGGCGTGAGTTTTGGGATGTACTGGCGGCGTTGTCTCAGGAAGGGGTAACAATGGTGGTGGCAACGCCCTATCTGGATGAAGCGGAACGCTGCCATCGGGTGGCCCTCATGTATGACGGACAGATACAACAAATGGGGACACCTGCTGAGTTGCGATCAAGTTTAGGATTAGCCCGCTTGGAAGTGCGAGCAACAGACCTAAAAGCCTGCGAAACGATCCTGTGGAATGCCACCAAGCAGAGAGAACAAATGATTCAGGATGTGCAAACGTTTGGCGATCGCCTGGATGTGCTAGTTCCCCAAGCTGATCCCAACGCTGAAGCGGCAGTGGCTCAAGTTTCCCGGTTATTAACTCAGGCTCAGCAATCGGCAGAAATCCAGGTGAGTGAGCCGACGCTGGAAAATGTGTTTGTGACACGGTTGCGGCAGCGAGGATCAGATCCGCCATTTATCCCTTTTCCGCGTCTGTCTCAGGCTAGCCGTCCCGCTCCTTTGGCTCAACCAGATACACCCATTGCCATTGGGGCGACCAACCTCCACAAAATCTTCGGCACGTTTCATGCGGTTAATGGCGTTAATTTACAAATTCGCTACGGTGAAATTTATGGCTTGCTAGGGGCAAACGGAGCAGGAAAAACCACCACCATTAAAATGCTGTGTGGGTTACTTTCCCCAACTCAGGGAACGGTCACTCTGGCTGGGCAAAGCGGACAATTGCGCCACCCAGAACTGCGGCAGCGATTGGGATACATGAGCCAAAAATTTACGCTTTACAATGACCTCACCATTCAAGAGAATCTAGAATTCTACTGTGGGGTCTATGGGGTGCCACGTTCATTGCAGCGCGATCGCATTCAATGGGTGTTAGAAATCTGTGGGCTGTTGGGGCGAGAAACCCTATTAACCAAAAAATTACCAGGGGGCTGGAAACAGCGGGTTGCCTTTGGTGCATCCGTGCTACACGAACCCGAAATTCTGTTTTTGGATGAACCGACATCGGGAGTCGATCCACTGGCACGACGACAGTTTTGGCGTTTTATCGAAGCTTTTGCCAGGGCAGGAACGGCTGTGTTAGTCACCACTCACTACCTGGAAGAAGCGGAACACTGCCATCGCATCGGGTTTATGGTGGCAGGAGAAATGGTCGCCCAGGGGTCGCCGAGCCAAATTAAAGCGGAGCAACCAGGGCAACTGATCGAACTGCAAGTCTCCAATGCTCAGAAGGCTGCTGATGAATTAAAACAGGTGCTGGAGCCGTGGCGAGTGTCGTTATTTGGCGATCGCCTTCATGTCGTATTAAACGACACTGATTCCGATCTGGCAAATGTGTTGTCCTGGCTACAATCCATCAACATCACGGTGTTGTGTTCACGAACGATTCCATTCTCTCTCGAAGATGCCTTTATTGGCATTGTACAGCGGGCAAAGAAGAAAAGAGGGAGACAGCCATGAGACGAATCTGGAATCAATGTGTCAAAGAATTGGTGCAATTTCGGCGCGATCGCCTCACGGTGGCGCTAGCATTTCTCTTGCCGCTCATGACGCTGCTAATTTATGGGTTTGCCATTCGGCTGGAAATCAAAAACATTCCGCTGACTGTGCGCGATCTGGACAACACCCCTCAGAGTCGCAGCTACATTGAGCGAATTTTTGCCACCAACCAATTTGTTGCGGTTCCCTGGACAACGGTTGAACCTCTCTGTGCCCCTCTGCTAAAGGATTCAGGACATCCCAATCGTCTCGACCCCGTTGATCGCGGCAGTGCCAGAGCAGCAGTCATTATTCCACCTGATTTTGCCAATGATGTGAAAGCAGGGCGAACAGGACAGCTTCAGGTAATTATTGATGGAACAGATGTGGCAAATGCACGGGTCATCAAAAATAGCCTGCTGGCAACCAATCGATTTTTCTTAGAAACGCAGGGTCTATTGCCCCAACAAACTGGAATCGTACCTCATACGCGCCTCTGGTTTAATCCTGGTCGGCGAGAGTCCCTTTACATTGTGCCGGGAGCCTTTGCCATTGTTCTGGCAATTTATCCACCTCTGTTGGCGGCGATCGCAATGTCACGGGAACAGGAACAAGGCAATATTCTTCAGGTTTATGCCTCCAGCCTCACAGCAACTGAACTCCTGTTAGGCAAGAGTCTTGCTTACTTGCTCGTGGGCATTGGAGAAGCTGTCTTCATCATGACCATCGGTGCCATCATTTGGGGACTTCGGTTCGCAGGTGATCCTACCCCGTTGCTGGTCGGCACACCCATATTTATTTTCTCCAGCATTCAGCTTGGTGTTTTGATTGGCAGCAGAACCCAAACACAAAGTGCGGCTGTTCAGGGAGTCGCAACGGTGAAATTCATGACAGCACTCCTGCTGTCTGGATTCATCTTTCCGCTCAGCAATATTCCTTTTCCCCTTTCCCTAATTTCTTATGTTGTACCTGCTCGTTATTACCTGGAACTAGTGCGCGATGCCTTTGTCCGTGGCACAGGTTGGGCAGGCATCTGGTTTGTACCCGTAGTGTTGATGCTACTAGCTGGAGTGGAGTTTGCAATCACCTGGTGGGGCATTCGTCAGATGCAATTGTCTGATTAATCCATTCCATTGATCCATCCAAGAATGGAGAACTATGAAACATCCAGTTTTTCAAGCACAACAATTTTTTCGCTTTTTTAATGTCCGATTAATTGCCCTGATCCGCAAGGAAATCGCTCAAATTCGACGTAACAAGCAACTCATTTTTTTGCTCACCGTTTCGCCCATTCTACAACTCTTGATTTTTGGATTTGCAATTAGTCCTGAAGTTAACCACCTTCAGCTCGGGGTTTTAGACTATGCTCATGTGCCCGAAAGCCGGGAATTGATTGCTGCCTTTACCGCCAACCAGGTGTTTGAGATGCACACGCAGGCAGGCGATCGCAGGACTTTGATCGAGCAAGTTCGTCAGGGCGAAATTGATGTTGGAATTATCATTCCTCCTGACTTTAATACGACCCTGAGACGCAACCAATCTGCTGATGTTCAGGTATTGATTGATGGAGTCAATGCTTACACCGCTGGGGTTGCCAATGGCTACGTGTCACAGATTATTAGCCATTACAACCGTCGTATTGCCCCTGCTTCAATTTCTCTTGCCACCGAACCACACGTCATCTTTCGCTACAACCCTGGATTAGAAAGCAGTTGGTTTTTTGTGCCAGGAGTCATGGGGACAGTTTTAACCCTCGTAAGTTCTTTAGCATCAGCGGTGGAAGCCGTTAGAGAAAGGGACGAAGGAACTTTAGAGCAGGTGTTGATGACTCCTGCAAATGCCCTGGAAATCTTGCTGGCAAAGGTAATTCCTCTATTTGGATTATTATTGGCAGATGTATTGCTAGCATTGGCGATCGCCCGTTACATTTTTCATGTACCTTTCCGGGGCAGTATATTATTGTTTCTGTTGCTTTCCAGTATTTATGTCTTAATTGGCATCAGCATTGGAATGCTCTTAGCGACAATTTCCAGCAATAAACGACAAACAATTCTCACTTCATTTTTTATTAACTCGCCATTAGTCATGCTTTCGGGCGCATTGTCTGCTACTGAAAGTATGCCTACACTTTTTCGGACACTCAGCTATATGAACCCGCTCTACCACTACATTCAAATAGTGCGCGGAATTTTATTACGTGGGGTAGGCTTGGAGGTGTTGTGGAGTAATGCTCTGGTACTGATATTTTTTGCAGTGGTCTTACTCACAAACAGCACTTGGCGATTCCGTCGCCAATTAGTTTAAGGCTATTTTTGTGTAACGATGATAAACGATTCAGCAGATATCCTCATTATTGGTGTAAGCATTGCTGGGCAAGCAGACTACTCCCTCATTTTTTCTACAGATTTGAAGGGAATAATTTAGTTTGTGAAATCCCAATTCGCCTGAAAGCGGTAAAGGCTGGCGCGATCCCAAAGGCAACCGGACGGATTTGCTAGTGCGGCTGAAAATTGTCACCCCGAAAGAACTGAGTGTGCAGGAAAGAGAATGCTATGAAAAGTTGCAGCAGGTCAGCAGTTTTGATCCTCGAGGTGCGATCGCGGAGGTGCATCTATGACCACTAGCATGGGACTTTCACGAGTGGTTTGGTCTAATGGGGGCGATCGCCTCTACAGCTTTGAGCAAGCCGCTTACTTTACCCAAACCTCAGTGCCACTCATTGAGCAATTTGTGACGTTAGGTCTGGTGGAACCAACAGGCACCATGCTGCGCCGCCAGGATCTCGTCCGCGTGGTGCAGATTCAGCGCTTGCGTCGCGATTTGGGACTGAATTTAGTAGGGGCTGCGATGGTGCTGGATATGGCAGCGGAGATTGCCCAACTCAAGGCACAACTGCGTGTTTATCAAACAGAGTTGAGAACCAGGAATTAACGTGCTGACTTGAAACAACAGGATACTGACATCAATCAAGGAAGTGAACCATGCAACTCAATCGCAACATTGTTCAACAAGTATTGGAAATCGCTGCTGAACAGGGTGAAGCAGGGTTTGAAGAAAAAGATATTGCTCACTTATTCGGAGATGAATATGACCTGGTGTTTCACCTGGATTATCTGCATGAAAAGGGATTTATTACCGGAGAATTTACTCCAGGAGCCTACGCCGCCTTTGCGATTTTACCTGAACCAATTCACTTCATTCGCGGCAAAATCACAGCTAAAGGACAGCAATATTTGCAGGGGCTGCAACAATCGGATGAAGTTGTTACAAAAGGCTAAGAAGGCTTTTAGGCATGATTTTGTCGCCGTCTGGAGGATTCAAATATGCAACCGACTAACCCCAACCAATTTACTGAAAAAGCCTGGGAAGCGATCGTTCGGACGCCAGAAATCGCCAAACAATTTCAACATCAGCAAATTGAAAGCGAACATTTAATGCGGAGTCTTCTGGAACAGGAAGGACTAGCTAGTTCTATTTTTAATAAAGCAGGGGTGAATGTTCAGATCCTGCGCGATCGCACCCATGACTTCATCAACCGTCAGCCCAAAGTATCGGGTGGCAGTAGCGGCTCTGTTTATTTGGGGCGCAGCTTGGACACATTACTGGATCGGGCAGAACAGTATCGTAAAAACTTTGGGGATGAATATATTTCCATTGAACATTTAGTGCTGGCGTTTGCCAAGGACGATCGCTTTGGTAAAACGTTATTTCAAGAATTGGGACTCAACGAACAGAAACTCCGTACCACGATTGAACAAATTCGAGGCAGTCAAAAAGTGACCGATCAAAATCCGGAAGGCAAGTATGAATCCCTGGAAAAATATGGACGGGATTTAACCAAATTAGCACGAGAAGGGAAACTCGATCCGGTGATTGGACGGGATGACGAGATTCGTCGCACGATTCAAATCTTGTCTCGCCGCACTAAGAATAATCCTGTGCTGATTGGTGAACCAGGTGTGGGTAAAACAGCGATTGTGGAAGGACTCGCCCAGCGCATTGTCAGTGGGGACGTACCAGAATCATTGCGCGATCGCACCTTGATCGCTCTGGATATGGGCGCTTTAATTGCCGGAGCCAAGTATCGAGGAGAGTTTGAAGAACGACTGAAAGCCGTACTGAAGGAAGTCCAGGAAGCACAGGGACACATCATTCTGTTTATCGACGAAATTCACACTGTAGTGGGAGCTGGAGCCACCCAGGGGGCAATGGATGCGGGGAATTTGCTCAAGCCTCTACTGGCGCGGGGGGAACTGCGCTGCATTGGTGCTACTACCTTGGATGAATATCGTAAATACATTGAAAAAGATGCAGCCTTAGAGCGTCGTTTCCAGCAAGTCTATGTTGATCAACCCAGCATTGAAGATACTATTTCCATTCTCCGGGGACTGAAAGAGCGCTATGAATTACACCACGGTGTGAAAATTTCTGATAACGCCCTGGTAGCAGCAGCTGTATTGTCTACTCGCTATATTAGCGATCGCTTTCTGCCAGACAAAGCGATTGATTTGGTCGATGAAGCGGCTGCCAAACTGAAGATGGAAATTACCTCGAAGCCAGAGGAACTAGACGAAATTGATCGCAAAATTTTACAGTTAGAAATGGAGCGTTTATCCTTGCAGAAGGAAACCGATAGTGCTTCTAAGGAGCGCTTGGAACGATTGGAAAAAGAACTATCAGATCTCAAGGAACAACAATCCGCGCTGAATGCCCAATGGCAGGCAGAAAAAGAAATCATCGATCAAATTCAAAAACTCAAAGAAGAAATCGATCGCGTTAATATTGAAATTCAACAGGCGGAACGAGATTACGATCTCAACCGAGCTGCAGAATTAAAATATGGTAAGCTCACCGATTTACAGCGACAGCTAGAAACTGCCGAAACCCGCCTCAGCGAAACTCAAACTAGCGGCAAATCTATGCTGCGGGAAGAAGTCACCGAAGCCGATATTGCCGAAATAATTTCCAAATGGACGGGTATTCCAGTTAGTAAACTGGTGGAATCCGAGATGCAGAAACTCCTGCATCTGGAAGAGGAATTACACAAGCGCGTGGTTGGGCAAGATGAAGCCGTCACAGCGGTTGCTGACGCGATTCAGCGTTCCCGTGCTGGGCTTGCCGATCCCAATCGCCCGATTGCTAGCTTTATCTTCTTGGGCCCAACTGGGGTGGGTAAAACAGAGTTGGCAAAGGCGCTAGCTGCTTACTTATTCGACACCGAAGAGGCGATGGTACGGATCGATATGTCCGAGTACATGGAGAAACATACGGTTTCTCGGTTGATTGGTGCGCCTCCGGGTTATGTAGGGTATGACGAAGGTGGGCAACTGACTGAGGCAATTCGCCGTCGCCCCTATGCGGTAATTCTCTTCGATGAAATCGAAAAGGCGCATCCGGATGTGTTTAACGTCATGCTGCAAATTCTGGATGATGGTCGTCTAACCGATGCTCAAGGACACACGGTGGATTTCAAAAATACGGTTGTGATCATGACCAGCAATATTGGCTCGCAATACATTTTGGATGTGGCAGGTGATGATAGTAAGTATGAAGAAATGCGCGATCGCGTGATGGAAGCGATGCGAGCGAATTTCCGTCCGGAATTTCTCAATCGGATTGACGAAATTATTATCTTCCACAGTCTGCAATCGCAACAATTGCGCGAAATTGTGAAACTGCAAGTTCAGCGATTAGAACAGCGACTGGTTGAACGCAAACTAGCGCTGAAACTTTCTGAGGAAGCCCTCGATTGGTTGGCTCAGGTTGGCTACGATCCAGTGTATGGTGCACGTCCCCTAAAACGAGCCATACAAACAGAGCTGGAAACACCCATTGCCAAGGCAATTTTACGTGGAGAATTCCACGAAGGCGACACCATTTACGTTGGTGTAGAAAATGAGCGACTAGTCTTTAAGCGTTTATCTTCTGAACTCGTTAGTACTTCCTAGCATACTCAAGCCGGTACAAACACAGGAGGAACCCGACCATGACGAACAACTTTGAATCATCCGCTCCCATCACAATTAGTCCAGAAACTGATGCTCTGGTTGAACAAGAAATGGCAGGGCAAAATGCAGACATCAAGCAAGAAACCAAGGCGCTGATCGAAGCCATCAAAAAACGCGCTCAGTCTGAAATTCATACGGCACAAGACCTGACTCGCGAAGCCTATCTAACGGCTGTGCGGCGTGCCAGAGAAACAATTGAAGAAACAAAATTGATTGATCCTGATCGCCTAGAACAATCAGTGCAACTAATCCAGCAAGAAGCTCAGAAAAATTGGCAGTCTATTGCTGATGAAATTCAGCGTTTGGGCGATCGCCTGACCGAAGCAGCCAAAGCCGCGTGGAATGTTCTAACCCAACCCAAGTCTTCTGATTCCTAGGTACGACTATGATTGCGGAAATTGGAAAAACACTAGTCTTTCTTGGTGCTGGCATCTTGTTGCTAGGAGGTTTGCTCTGGCTCAGTGGTGGAACATTGAAGCACATCCCCCTTGGTCGTTTACCAGGAGATATTTTGGTGCAAAATGAGCATTTTACCTTCTACTTCCCCTTGACCACTGGCCTTCTCTTGAGCCTTGGCTTAAGTGCTTTCCTCTGGCTAGGAAAATTTATGACCAGTCGCTAATTTTCGCACCTTCCTACGGCTATGAAATATCCATCCTCGCCGAACCAAGGCTGGAAATTATGGTTTGAAAGAGACACCATCGTGCATAATCTGGAATTTTTCCAGAATTTTATTGTGGTATCTCTATGTATTGGTTTGTTTTGCGTCATGTTGATTCGGTTGGGTGAAATGTTTCTTTCTCTGTTGCAACCGATTAACTTTCAAGCCATCACGTCTGATATTTTGTTTGTTCTCATCCTGGTAGAAATCTTTCGCCTGTTAATTATCTACCTCCAAGAACAGCGGATTTCCATTGGAGCAGCCGTGGAAGTTTCCCTAGTGTCGGCATTGCGGGAAGTGATTTTACAGGGAGTAGTGGATATTCCTATTGATCGCCTATTAGGAGTCTGTGCTTTTTTAGTAGTTTTAGGTGGATTATTATATTTGCGAGTCTGGATGTTTCAGCGATTTGAGGCAATTGCAACTACCAGAAATGAACATCTCTCGCAACCAAGCACTCAAGATATATCCGACAATCAGCACTTTCAATTGCGCCGTCGTCCGCCATCTATCGAGCAATATCCCTTTTAGTGAACCTAATTGAGATGATCTATCTTCCGGTTACACTGTTACTATTTTTACTTTTCTTACTTATTTTTCCCTTTATCCGGCTGGCGATCACTACAGACGTTGAAGTGGCTGTTGCCAAACTGGGCTTTTCTCCTGGTTTTGCCCTGTGCGGATTATTTGCCCTGTTGTTAACCTGATTATGGATTTTGAAGAGGAATTAAAGATGTTTAACGTCATTCGTCGGAGTCAAATTGTTGGTTTAATGGCAATGGATAGTAGCACGGCCACCCGCTATGGCAGCGTGGAAGAAGTGTGGGTCGATGATAGCGGTCGAGTCGTCTACTTTGCTAGCGATGCAGGCTATACGCCCTTTGAGCAAGTGGCTATGATCGGCCCTGATGCCTTACTGACCTACTCAGAATTAGCGCTTACGCCACCGCCATCCCTACGCCGTCTCCATCAGATGGCTATCCGCACGCCCTCGTTGAGTACTCCCTTGGGTTGGGTAGAAGATTTTCTCTTTGATTGGGAAACGGGCGATATTGCGGCTTACATTTTAGGCGGTGAGATTGCAGCACCCTTTGGTGGTCGGGCAGTTTTATTTCCTGAGGACGTAGAAGCGATTGATGCAGAGGTTGTCGTTATCAAAGAGGATGCTAAAAATCGGCTCAAGAGTGAATCCGAAGGACTGAAAGGGTTTCTGAGTGAGAAATCGCAACAGGTGAAGAATCTGGTGAAGAAAATGGGCGATCGCTTGGCAAAACTCCTTTCACCCCAGGATAAACCCGAAGTTGTCCGCGTCAAAATCAAAGAAGTACGGGATGAACTAGGTCAATCGGGACGACATGACAAAAATGCCTTAGAAGAAGCCAGTGAATTTTTGCAAGATAAATGGGAGGACTTCCAGCATAGCCTCAGCCATACTGGAAAACGGATGAAACAAGCGATCGATTCGGCTTGGAGGCGATTAACTCATTCATCTTGAGGTAAGTATTATCCGCAGCAGGCTCACCAGAATGCAGAATCAAATCACTCTATCGAACGCGGCGGAATATTTTCGGGTTGCGTCGTAGGGCGACGACGGAACTGAATAAGGGAAAATTAAAACATTCTTTGTCCAGAGCGATGTTCTTTCACCGTTTGGGCGAAGTGTGTGATCGATCCTTTGAGGAGCAATGTCTACGAGCCAGTGGGTTAAATAAGCGTGATCGCAGTTTCCCGTTTTGGCACGATGACCCCAATTTTTGTCCCCGGTGCTGGACTCCTGAGACGGCGGCTGACCCTCTCTGGAGTCAAGTTAGGGCTAAATTTTGTTATCTGTGCGGTATGCAGTTGCAGACGAGTTGCACTCACTGTAGGGAGTTAGTTGTGTCACTCAAGTGGACAGCCTTATAAAAAGAAGAGTCAAAATCGCTAAAACCTTGGCATAGCAATCGTTTATAGACCCGGAGTGTAGCTTTTTACACCTATGTTGGCTTCACGTCGTATTCACAACATCTTAGCCCTTGCCCCGATGCTACACATAGGCTCGTATGATGAAGATATAGAAAAAAGTAGCCAAATTTTAACGGCATCACATGGGCAGTATTTGGGAACTTGATTTTTACTCCCGTCCAATTTTGGACGAAAATCAGAAAAAAGTTTGGGAAGTTCTGGTGTGCGAAAGCCCTTTGGATACGCGCACAAAAGTTGATTCTTTGTTTCGTTATGCTCAGTATTGTCCCAGTACCCAAGTAAACTCCGTATGGCTGCGGACAGCTTTACAAGAGGCAATAGACAAAGCAGGAGAAGCGCCGATTAAAATTCGCTTTTTCCGTCGCCAGATGAATAATATGATTACCAAGGCGTGTGGTGATATTGGTATTCCAGCACAGCCAAGCCGTCGGACTTTGGTATTGAATCAATGGTTGCAGCAGCGGATAGAACAAGTGTATCCACAAGAACCAGGGTATCAGGGTGGGGTAAATCCCTCGGTACGTTTGGAAGCACCTTTACCTCAACGCTTACCAGATGCTTTGGAATGGCAACAGTGGGGATTTGTTACTTTGCTAGGTTCGGAATTTGCGGATATGCCTGACTGGGAAATTGATTTTGGAGAAGGATTTCCCTTGGAATTAGCACAAGTTTCTCCGGAAACTAGCATTCCTGGTATTTTAATTTTCTCACCCAGAGCCTTACCTCTAGCAGGTTGGATGTCTGGGTTAGATTTAGCTTGGTTAAGATTTGACGACAGTCCACAGGGAGGAAGATTGCTTCTAGAAACAGGTGCTACAGAAAGTTGGATTTTAGCCAATCTCAAAAACCCGCAAATTTTGGCAGAAGCCAGAAACTTTGAACAAGCCAAGCAACAAGCAAACGGAGTACATTTTATCGGGGTACAGTCTGATCCCCAATCACAATCTTTTGCAGGGTTTTGGCTGTTGTGTGAGATCAATCTGTCTTAAAGTGAATTGGGGAATGATTAATGTTGGTGGTTGGTGGTTAGTGGTTAGTGGTTAGTTGTTTAATACTTACTCCCCCACTCTCCCCACTACCCCTAATCCCCACCAGGGGGCGCCGAGTTCCCCACCTCCCACTCCTAACTCACTGCCAGTACAAATCATGGTGTCTAAAAAGTTACCAAAAGATACACTAGCAGAACAGCTGCTGGAATTAGCCTTAAAATCTGGAGCAGAGACTGCTGAAGTGTATCAGTCGCGATCGCTGTCTCGCCCAGTGTTTTTTCAGGCCAACCGTCTCAAGCAGCTAGAAACTAGCCAAGCTGAAGGTACAGCGTTGAGGCTGTGGCACAATGGGCGTCCGGGACTGGCAGTAGCCTATGGGATTGTGGAACCCCAAGCTTTAGTAGAACGTGCCTTGTCTCTGAGTCGGCTAAATAAACCCGAAGCCTTGGAATTAAACAGTAACTTCCAGCCCTTTTACCCAGACTTAGGGCAAGATGTACCAGTAGAAAAGCTAGTCGAGTGGGGCAAAGAAACGATCGCCCTTATTCGTGACGTTTATCCAGAAGTTATTTGCAATGGCGACTGGGAATGTGATGTGGAAACTACTAGGCTTGTGAATACCACAGGTCTAGATTGCTACTACACCGACACTACTCTCAGTTGCTATATCTCAGCTGAATGGGTACGGGGAGATGATATTTTAAGTGTTTCTGATGGTGAAACCGAACGCGGCAACCTGCAACCGCAAAAACTTGCTCAACAAATTTTACAGCGTCTGGCTTGGGCAAAAGAAAATGTTCCACCACCATCAGGTCGTGTTCCAGTTCTATTTACTTCTAAAGCCGCTGATATGCTTTGGGGTACTGTGCAAGCTGCCTTGAATGCCAAACGTGTCTTGGAAGGGGCTTCCCCTTGGACAGAACGCATTGGTAAGTTAGTAGTTTCTCCCTTCCTTACTCTTTATCAAGATCCCCAAGCGGGACCCTACAGTTGCCCTTTTGACGATGAAGGCACTCCGACTCAACCTATGGTGTTTATCCAAAACGGAGAATTACAAAATTTTTACTGCGATCGCGCCACTGCTAGTCAGCTTGGTACTTTTTCCACAGGTAATGGTTTTCGTCCTGGTTTGGGTAGTTACCCCACCCCTGGTTTATTTAATTTTCTCATTCAACCCGGTTCGGGATCACTCCCAGAATTGATTGAATTACTCGATGATGGCTTAATTGTGGATCAAATGTTGGGTGGTAGTGGCATTTCTGGTGATTTTTCGATCAACGTAGACTTAGGCTACCGTGTCCAAAATGGCCAGGTAATAGGACGCGTAAAGGATACGATGGTTGCAGGTAATGTTTATACTGCACTCAAACAATTAGCGAAACTAGGCAGTGATACTGATTGGAACGGTTCCTGTTATACTCCTTCTTTAATTGTGGAAGGATTATCTACAACTGGTAGAAATAATTGAATTTTTTAAGTCCAAGCGTAGACATTCATGCTAATAGTGATACATTTAAACTTTTAGACTATCAGTCCTTTCCTGTACCAAATCCTCTGATTAGTATATATTCAGAATCATAATTCTTATTTATTCCTACCTTTGTGGTGCTTTCGCACAATATATATTAATGGGCGTTGCTGAATCAAAATATGAATTTACAATTTACGGGTGTGACCAGACGTAGCAATGCCTAGAGACTAGAGACGTAGCAATGCTACGTCTCTACAAAATGTAGACAAACACCATTCATGACTAAATTCAGCAACCCCAAATATTGAATATTTCGTTATCTCTATCATGTCCAACTAATGGCTTATGATATAAAGCTTGGATGTTGAACATTGGGCATGGTGAAAAAATAACTAATGATCACCAATTACCCATTACCCATCACCCATTACCAATTACCGATCCCGACGGATAATATAAGTGTTCAAGCGGACAATGATATCAGTCGTTTATCGCCTTCAGCACTCGCTACATTATAAAGAAATGAGTGAGTAATTATTGCTTATGCGTGCAATGCTGTTAGAAGCGCCCCGTCAACCTCTGCGATTAGTTAACTTACCTGTGCCAAAACCTCATCCTGAACAGGTACTGATTCGCATTCATGCTTGTGCTGTCTGTCGTACAGATTTGCATATTGTAGATGGAGAACTCACACACCCAAAATTACCTTTAATACCCGGACATCAAATTATGGGTATTGTAGAAGCACTAGGAGAACGAGTAGAAAAATTTCATGTGGGCGATCGCGTTGGTGTTCCTTGGTTAGGTTATACTTGCGATCGCTGTCGTTACTGTGTCTCCGGACGGGAAAATCTTTGTGATTATGCCGAATTTACAGGTTACAACTTAGATGGCGGCTATGCTGAGTATACTGTCGCCGACTACCGCTTTTGCTTTGCCATCCCCGAAGGTTATCCCGACTTGCAAGCCGCACCATTGTTATGTGGTGGGTTGATTGGCTACCGTGCCTATAGAATGACTGGCGAGGCTGAAAAACTCGGTTTTTATGGTTTCGGTTCTGCTGCCCATATATTAATTCAACTGGCGCGTTATCAAGGGCGTCAAGTCTTTGCTTTTACTCGTTCTGGCGATACCCAGGGACAAGAATTTGCCCGTCAGTTGGGTGCTGTTTGGGCAGGTGGTTCTGATGAGTTACCCCCAGAACCATTAGATGCAGCAATTATTTTTGCCCCTATAGGTAAATTAGTACCTGCTGCTTTGCGTGCAGTTGCTAAAGGCGGCGTGGTAGTTTGTGCTGGTATTCACATGAGTGATATTCCCGCTTTCCCCTACGAAATTCTTTGGGAAGAAAGAGTTTTGCGTTCTGTTGCTAATTTAACTCGCCAAGACGGAGAAGAATTTCTCGCCTTAGCACCTAAAGTTCCCATTCAGACAGAGGTGAATTTATTTAACTTAAGTGAAGCAAACGAGGCTTTAGACGCCCTTCGCAGTGGTAAAATTGAAGGCTCGGCTGTATTGGTAGTTGATTAGGCGGGTGTAGAAGCAGCAAAAGAACGAGTAGAAGAATTTCATGTGGGTACTTAGCTATAAATAGTTCCTGTAACTTTATATAACGGTTTTTACAAAAATACTTGTGATCATTGCTGACTATGTCATACTAATAGGTGAGAGTTAATTCGGCGACCGCGTTTGTTTTTAGTATTGACGGGCTTTTTCCTTTTGGTATTTACAGACTTTTCTCCGAAACTTAAATCTCTACACCCTTATGATTTCGGAGAAAATCTATGTCAGTTTATGTAGGCAATCTTTCTTATGAAGTTACAGAAGATAGTCTGAATGCAGTTTTTGCAGAATATGGTTCTGTGAAGCGGGTTCAGCTACCTACTGACCGTGAAACAGGTCATGTACGTGGCTTTGGTTTTGTGGAAATGAGTACAGATGCAGAAGAAACCGCTGCAATTGAAGCACTTGATGGTGCTGAGTGGATGGGACGTGACCTTAAAGTTAATAAGGCTAAACCCAAAGAAGATAGAGGTTCCTTTGGTGGTGGTCGCCGAAGCAACGGCGGACGTAACCGCTACTAAGCTTTATCGATTTAGCTTTTGAAGCTGACTCAATATGTAGCACATTAATTGCATTCAGTACTGGCTTAGGCAGAAATGCTTGAGCCTTTTTAATACAGAAGCTGGACTGGGCAGCGAAAATTTAAGCTTTCTCAGCCAAAACCTAATCTCTGGAGTTCTTTATGTCAGACTCAGGCACTCTCTTAGAACCTGCTGTTTTAATCACCATCATTGGTGAAACGGTGCTTAAAGACCGTATTGTTAAACTACTAAAAAGCCATAATGTAAGCGGCTACACCATTAGTCAAGTGCAGGGTGAAGGCGGTCATGGAAGACGCTTGGCAGACTTAGCAGGGTACAACACAAATATTGAAATTAAGACAATAGTTTCATTAGAAGCATCTGATGCGATCCTTTGTGCGTTAAAACAGGAGCAGGGGAAGCACGCCTTAATCGCCTTTCGACACAATATAGAAGCTTTCTATTGATTAACTTTTCTTTCTACGGCAGTTTTTATAGATATGTTGTCTTAGCAAATTTCCAATCATATCAGATAGCTTAAGTGTCATATTCAGGGACATCACACGATAAGTTTTGCTCTAATAACAGATTGCTAGGTATATCAAGAATGGAAACTACTTCAAATATAATTCCAGAGTTTGAAAAATTATTTAGACAAAAATTACAACTAAATAATTGTAAATTGAAGAAAAAAAGGCAAGAAAATAATTATGAAATTACCACTCCTGCTAAAGACATTTTTTTGATGTACTGGTGCGAATTTCCAGAAATTAAATTGATATATCAAGCCGTAGGAATACGCACACCGCAAACTGCCGTTTATGAGCGAGCTATCCGCTCCCATATTAATTCTTGTGTAAGTAGTCTCCAAGAAAGCATCATGATCACTGCCCAAGAAGTCTAGAATTAGCTGGAAGTAAGGCAAGCTGTCTAGCAAGACGCTAAATCAACAAAATTTACAGCCCTTGCTATTCCTTAAATGATTTATTTAGTGTTAATCAGAGTAATCTGTGAACTACCCCACCCTGCTATCCCTGAGGGAGGGGAATTCCGCCGAAATTTGTTAAACATTTTGTGATGCACTAGTACCCGCTACTTTCTTGGGGATCAGCAAGCCATAGTAACCAGCAGCGATCGCAGCTAGGGCATTGAGCCAAACATTGTTACCAAACAGAGGCATTAAGCCAAACATCGTCTTACCAAAGGGCAGTAATCCCATGATGGCGATGATAATATAAGCAACTGCAAAAGTGGCGTTGAAAAGTCGCGCACTGGTGGAACTCGTATAGCAAGCAATTCCTAACAAACCCACTGCACAGCGTACAAGGTTATGCAAAAAATTAGTGGGAAAAAGTCCAAATATGTAACCAAATCCCGCAGAATAGGCCCCAGGAGCGACATCAGGAGGAATATAAGATGCTGTTGTCCCTGGTAATGAAACAAAAGCTGGTATAAATCCAGCCAGGCCTAAAATGAGATAGAGAATTCCGATAGTTAAAGCGCAGTAACGCTCTGTCATTTTTGCTGCGTTAATATTTTCCATTGTATTACCCCTAATTTATGCAATAAACGTGTGGTATGAATCTTTAAATCTCCACCCCAAGACTCTCTTTGGTAAGAGGAGGGAGGTTGTGGAAATAGGTTTTTCTTGGTGTCTTTGTGGTGAAATAAAGAATTTTTGAAACACTAAGACACTAAGACACAAAGAGGAAGATAGTTTTTTGCTCTACCTTGAGCAGGCTAGAGGAGGGAGTTAAGCGTATCTCCTGACGGGGTGACCTGTGTATCGGGGCGCTGTTATACTTTCCATTCAACTCAAATACATTTCATTTATCTCTATCAAAAGGAAGGATTGAAAATTGCCAAAGGGTATTTTTATCTATTGCAAGGGTAGGATTTGAACGGTCACACTCCTCTATTTTCTCTGCTTCAGCCGCTTTGTCACCCCGTCAGGGAGTGGGTATTATGGGAGGTGGGGGAGCCAGTGCGGTTTTGTTGGTTTCCAACAAAGAGCAACTGGCGTGGAGTGTGGGGGGTGTGAGGAGTAGGTAGTGAATAACCACCAACAAACGACAAGCAACCTACCATTGACTATTGTCTAATTGCCTGGCTTGGTGGGAGTTGTTCTATGGTAATTAATGCTTCCATGACTGCTTTGGCAATTGGTGCGGCGACAGTACCACCATATGCGTTTGCACCTTTTGGTTCATCTACTAAGGCTAATACTACATACCTGGGTGCTTCTACTGGTAATATGCCTACAAAGCTGGTTATTCTGGCACCGCTAATATAACCACCTGAACTACTAGCTTTTTGGGCTGTACCAGTTTTACCAGCAATGCGATAACCCGGAATTTGTGATGCTTTGCCACTGCCATCAGCAACAACAGTTTCCATCATTTCTACTACTTGTTGGGCGGTGATGGATGAAAAAATTTGCCGTGGTGCGGGTCTTGTTGGTGTATAGTGCATCTGATTTTTGCTATCAACCAGACCCTTAACTACATGGGGTGTGACTAATTTACCACCATTGGCTAAAGCTCCGTGCATTTGTACTAGTTGCAACGGTGTTAAGGAAAAGCCTTGACCAAAAGAAGTTGTTGCCGGTTCAATCGGTAAGGTAATAAATTTTTCTTGACTTTTGAGTTGACTGGCTACAACGAAGGGTAAATCTGTAGATACAGCTTGTCCTAGTCCCAGTTTTTCTAACCAACCGTAATAAATAGAAGGCTGCAAACGTTGAATAATCTGCACCATGCCGATGTTACTGGAATGTTGGAGAATCTGGGCAATATTGATACGTCCGTAACTTTTGTTCTCAGCATTTTTGATTGTGCGATCGCCTACTTGAATATAACCGGGGTCGTTAAAAGTATCATTGGCTGTAATGACACCATTTTCTAGAGCGATCGCTACATTCAAAGGTTTGAAGGTAGAACCAGGTTCATAAAGATCCGCTACAGTCCAGTTTTTAAACAGCGAAATATCGGCTTTGGAATACTCATTGGGATTGTAGGTAGGCAAAGAAGCTAAGGCTAGTAAAGAACCATCCCAAGCATCCATAATAATCACCGCCCCACGCTTGGCACTATACTTATCCATTTGTTGTTTGAGTGCAGCACGAGCAATTCGTTGCAAGCGGCTATCAATAGTCAATTGTAGTTGTAGATCATCAGAATAGGGAAAACCATCCGGAGCATAATCTGGCATCAAAGAACCGTTACCAGTCCGACTCAAACGTACTGCTTGGACAGAACGTTCTAATAACTTTTCCTGACTATATTCCACACCTGCCTGACCCCGACGATCAAGATTAACATACCCTACTACCTCCGCCACTAAATCTTGTTGTGGATAAAATCGAGAGTATTTTTGAATCAACTCTAAACCATTGAGGCGCAATGCAAAAATGCGATTGGCTATTTCTTCAGGCATTGCCGATGCCAGTAGAATACCACTTTTTTTATTGTCAAATTTATTCTTTAATTCAGTGACGTCCTTATCTACTATTGGGGCTAGTAATTTGGCAATTTCTTGATTAGATTTATTAAATAGTTTGGGATGAGCGTAAACAGTGTACACTGGTCGGTCTATAGCCAGTACAGTTCGATTACGGTCTATTATTTGACGACGAGGTACAAAAGGGCGCAAATTTACCATTTGTTGGTTTCGCGCTTTTTCCTTCAGCTTTGGTCCTTGTACAATTTGTAAATTATACAAATTCATACCTAGCCCCAATCCAGCAGCAACTAATACACCCCAGACTATCAAAAGCCGAGTTTTAATGTTGGGTGTTTGCGGTTGGCTATTAAAATTAAACGAGGGTAAAAACCTTCGTCTTTTTTTTTGACCCTCTCGCTTTGGTGATTCTACCTTCCGAGACTTTCTCAATCTCCTTCTACTGGGGGATTTTTGCATATTTGTTTGTTAGTGGTTAGTTGTTGGTCGTTGGTTGTTGGTGGTTATTTCCTCACTCTCCCCCTTGTCTTCCCTGTCCTCACTCTCTTCAGACTCCTCACTTCCCCATTACTGACTACCCACCAACCACCAACCAATAACTATTGACTTTAATACCCAATTGGTGCAGAGTCTTGCTGTTGTGGTTGAAAGTTGGATTCAGAAGTTGTGGTAGATGGTAACGAGCTAGAATCCTCTGGTGCTGGAGGCAAAAAAATTGCCGATGCGGGGGATGGTGATACCAGTCCTGCTGCTGGCTTTTGTGCTTCCTGAGCCATTTTGTTTTTTAATACTTCGATAGTTGTCGTTAACTGTCGCTCATCGCGCTGTAAGGTTTGCAGTTTGCGATACGACTGACTCCAAAGTTGTTGAGAATATACTGTCCAACCATAAATTACCAGTGTTGTTGCTACCAACACAAACGCCATTATTCCTGAATGACGATGTATTACATACAAGCGTAACAACCACGTCGGAGTTGTTCCTTGTTGGTTTAAATCGGGGATAGGTGTCGAAGTGGATACTGGTATTGTGCCAGACGAGCGCCTGTATCTTCTGGAAGAAACTGGAGGAGATAGGGTTTTGTCTGCGATCATTCCCCTTGCAATGGACTGCTTGAGTGTGGCAGAATTTCTGGTTCTCAAAGAATTTCTCTGGAACCAACTACGCTTTGTAAAAACATCTGATTTGCGAGCAACAGCCATAATTTTTTGGGAAATATATCTTTGCGAGTAGGGACTGGGGATTAGATGGACAGGGGAAGGGGACAAGATATTTTGGATTTCAATCTAAAATCTAAAATTCTTTCCTTATTCTCGATCCTGATGTCCAATCCTCAGTAGTCAATATCGCATCTAAGTATGGCAATGCAAAATAGCAAGAGCAAGAGATTGTCTAAAATCTTCTTTTCTGGTATTGTAGTGTGTTCTATTAAAAATATATAGTTCTAGTGCTGTTATAAATTACAGCTATGTCATCTGTTTAACAATAAAACTACATGCTCTAGTGATAGTATTTAAGATAGGCCAAAGGCAAAAATCATCTTTATAAAGATATGATCTAAAAATTATTAAAATTAAGCAACAAATACGGTATCTTATTCAACAGGCCTAAAATAGTTTTTGCCGCATTTGGTGACAGAGGAGTTATGAAAATAAAAATCTTTGGTTTTGCTCTCTTACTCGGTCTAGCTGCTGCTCTTGGAGCTTGCGAAGGTGGTACTGATACTCCTAACACTACCACTACTACTCCAGGTGAACCCGCTGATACTGGCGCTACTACACCCGCAACCACTACTCCTGCTACTCCTGCTACTACTCCCTAGCTCGTAGTTTCACATTAGTTCATTAAGGGCGTTGACTTCGCTCCTCACTACATCACTACACTGATAATTCATTCTTTGCTGCCAAGAGGATGAAGGATTTGGTTGAGTAAGGCTAAGCTTTAGCTTGCATTACTCAAAATTTTTTGTTTTACTTTGCATCTTAATGAAGTTATAACAAACAAACGATCGCCCACCATAGCCAAAAATGTAGTCTAAAGTAAGGAGGCGATCGCTGTTTACAAAAGCTGGTAGCACTAAACCCCTTGATTACTGAACTGAAATCTGTTGCTCTAAAGCTGGTTGGATTTCGCAAACAAGTTCATAATAAGAGGTGGTTGGAGCGTGAGCAAACAAGTGGCTCATCTTTTTTAAGATATTTTGATAAGCTTCGCTGTAATTAGCTTCCATGTCACCGATATTTTCCCAGAAAATTATTGCGATACCTTTGTCAGTTCCTGGTTGCTGTAAGAGATATGCTTTTTGGAAGCCCTTAGTATACATTGATACAGCCTGTTCATAAAGTTGCTTGGCTTCTTCAAACTTACCTGGTTTAAACTCTCCCGTCGCTACATAAACGTATTGATGTCTGAGAAAATCTTGAAAATCCGTCATTTTTTTCTCCTTTGCGACATAGTAATAGGTCAATAGTCAATAGTGAAAATCTGGACGCTAGCTCTTTCAAGGTGGGTAAAAATTCTCGAAAATCAATTCCTCTATCATTTCTTTCCTCTGCGTTCTCTGCAACTCTACGGTTAAAAAAAATACTTTTAAACCACAGAACACAGAGTTAGCAGAGAAAAAAGAGGTTTTATGAGGGCTAACTCTAGACACTTGACTATTAACTCTGGAATCCTCTGAGGGTTTTCTCTACTTGTTGCAGTTTATAGGTTTGGTGTACCTCGACTTTCCTTTTTTATTTTTTATTTTGAATTTAATATTGATAACTGTTAAAGTTGCTG
Source organism: Fischerella thermalis PCC 7521 (assembly GCF_000317225.1). Classification (GTDB taxonomy): domain Bacteria; phylum Cyanobacteriota; class Cyanobacteriia; order Cyanobacteriales; family Nostocaceae; genus Fischerella; species Fischerella thermalis. Next base: position 58,915 of record NZ_AJLL01000098.1, on the reverse strand, counting down.
TGGTGGAGGACTAGATGCGTTAATGGTGTTTTGTTCTATGTAGCTATAGACTAGTCGGGAAACTTGATTAATAAAAGACTTTGCTCTTTTATCACCAAAGGGTCTGCGAACCATAATTCCAGCTAGGTAACGCTTACCTGTGGATGTTTGAATAATACCTGCATCTCCAAGAATAATCCCAAGTGTACCAGTTTTGTGAGCTATCACCGCACCTTTACCAAGACCTGCTGGTAATAAACTTCTGTTTTCTACACGACGCATGATATCCAATGTCTTGGAACGACTTGTATCACTTAACAATTGATTATTAGCTAGCAAAGCACCTAGTCTCACCAAGTCTTTTGCACTAGTTGTATTTGTTCCCTTAAAGTCACCCAATAAATTACGAATAACTGTATTTTGCAGTCCCCAACTCCGAAACCGCTGATTTAATTTCGCCTTACCACCCAAACGATCAATAATCATATTGGTTGCAGTATTGTCACTGATGGTAATCATCTTGGTAGCGGTTTCTAAAACACTCAGTTTAGTTCCTGGGCGTTTGTACTGCAATGTTCCCGAACCTCCAGTCATCAAGTCACGTCGCATGACCAAAGTTTCATTCAGTTTGATTCTACCTGCGTCTACTTCTTCAAACAAAGCCACTAAAATAGGAAATTTAATGGTGCTAGCAGCAGGAAATATCTTTTCTCCATTCAAATCTAGATAGTTACCTGTATCCAAATCTAGAAAGAACATCCCAGGTTGAAGATAGCTGTAGCGAGCCATTAATCCTTTAACTTGAGTATTTAACTGAGATATATCTTTACCTAAACGAATTCCTCCTACAAAGGAAGAAGCATCACCAATCTGGATAGGAAATTGTTCTTCGTTAGACTTGTTATTTGCACTTTGCTCAAATGAATTGTTAGCAGTTACACGTTCAATTGATGAAAAGTTTACTATCCAGTGAGAGGAAGAATCACCTTTTATCAGTAATTTATCGGGAGAAACTGTATAACCTGGTGCTAATTCAATTACCATTCTGGTAGTTTTAGAGTCAACCTGTCCAATCCGAATTTCTTTAATGGCTGACCCAAAACTTTGGCGAACTGTATCACGATTGAGATTAGTTCCAGGTAAATCTAGTACAAGTCTTGTAGGATTTTTAATTAAAAAAGCTCTTGGTTGAACTCCAGAATCAGTAGTTAAATGTAGTTGATTGCGCGCCTGATCAAAGCTCCAAGATTGCAATTGAGCTGCTTTGATTGGAGAAGATAGCAGCACAATACTGACGACGCTAAGTAATAAAAAGCGTAATCTCATCTTCTTATTCATACTAATTTACTTGCACAGATTTTCAGATTTATCTCAGTAGATCCGGAATAAATCTCAGTATTATCCGAAAAATCTAAAAGAGTTAGTAGACTTTTTAGAAATCGAATTAAGACGGTTGAAAAATTAAATAGTTCCTAATATTTTTTGAAGAAATATTTTTAACACCTGCAACGGAAGTTGTCAGATAGCAAAAATTACTATCTTGGTAAATCCTAAGCTAGGTCAAGAGATTCTATTCTGCCGTTTAATTTTGCATAAAAACTGACGATATGAAACTTACGTGAAACTGCTTATGTGTTTGATTAGCATGTAGACATCATACCAGTATTTTTACAATTTTAAAAAATCTTAAAGTTTGGATTATCCCACAACTTTTTTGACAAGCTTCCCATATCACCAAACTTTTAATCCTAAGCCAATCAATAACAGTCGTGAAAGACAAAATCATTGAGTTTTTCAAAAATAGGCGTTGCATAAAATCGGGATGGATTCTTGAACCGTGTTAGACGCGAAGTGCGCGAAGAAGCTAGATTTTTTCGTTTACAACAATTCAAAAACATCCTGCTTTCTCTGCAACACCCAAAAATATAGGATTTGGGTTTGACCAGCCTATTTCAACAATCCCCAAAAAGCTGCTCACGTAAGTATTTGTACCGTTGCACTATCTCAACACAAAAAATAGTGCAAAACTTGTTGCAAAATCAAAAAATATAGTATAATGATGAAGTTGCAAATTAAGGGCGGGTGGCGAAACTGGTAGACGCACCACACTCAAAATGTGGCGAGCTTGCGCTCATAGGAGTTCGATTCTCCTCCTGCCCACTGTCATGGTTACAGTAATAAACTATTGCTAGAGATTTTGTATTAGCTATCTGCAAAGATGGCTTTTGCAAATTTTACCCTATGGACATCTGGCTGTTTTTGCACCCATAGAGTGTCAAGTAATTGACATACCATTCATAAAACATGTCTGAAATTATTTCATGATTCAGATAAATTTGTGATCATATCGTAAAATTCTAGCTTTTTTCCGGGTCATACCTGCAAAATTCTGAATACTGCTTATGGCAGATAACAAAGGTATACCCTTTAACATAATTATATAACTTAAGTAACATTTTACACTTATATCTTGTTACTTAAGTTTCACTGTTTAATTTTTTACTAAGTTAAGAGTTAGCATAAGTAAATTTCTACGTAATAACTACATTCAGGTTATAAATAACTGCTTTTAACTTTTTGACTAGTGATATTTATTACTTCATTTTTTTTGACAAAACAGTGTATTTTTTAGTCTCAAAAATTTACTGATAATTTAACACTTTAGATAACAATGAATTACAATATATATATAGTAGTGAAAGTTGTTACTCTAAGTTATAAAAATGTCGCAACTAAAATCTTTACTTTGTCCAAATATTGGATTTATCGCTAACTCAAAGGACAATCATTATGAGACTAAAAAGATGGGAATCTCCTCGCCGCCAGGGCAGAAATCATAAAGGTAAAGGCGGCTCAGCAAGAAAACGACAACTGAAGAAACAGCAGCAAATGCTAAGGCACAGACTGAAGACAGACAAAGAAACCAATCAAAATAACAATCAGGGAACGGGGGAAGAAAATTTTAGCTTCCCCCTCTTTTTTGGGCTTTTTTAGGATGATAAAAAATAAAGCTGTTAGTTTCACGCTACCAAGTGACAGTTATTTCACTAGCACACTGCTGTTAATCAAGTAGTTAAGTTTTACTTGGCAATAAAAATTACTGATTTAAAGAAATTGCCTATAACGAATATCCATAAGACAGCTAGTGTATCCACCCAATATCAAAATATTGTTGTCATTAGACAAGTAATAGTTTTTACATAAAGAATATATTTCTATTTTATATTTATAAAAAAACATTAAAGCAAATATAAAGAAAACATGAAGTTTACTAAAAAACTACTGACATGGTACGAATGTGGAGTAAGGTAGGATACAGGTGGCTTGATTAAATTATTACCAGGGAAGCAGTAATTTACTGTAAAGACAAATTGCATCTCCATGTGTTAACTGCCTACCGTTTCCTAAATGCCTAAAAAGTCAAAGTTTAGTCTAAGCTTGAGTTTTGACGTATTGGCAATAGTTTTGCGGTTCTTTGATTTTATCTGTGACACAAGGAGTGACTTATGGTAGGAAGAACTTTTCTACCTACTCAGAAAGTACTAGAGTTTCCAATTACTGCCTTACGTTTAGATGAACAAATACAGACGATACTGAGGTGGGCGATCGCGCGCGAGAGCAAGACTGTATGTGTAGCCAATGTGCATATGCTCATGGAAGCTCATTGGAATCCAGAGTTTGCTAGCATATTACAGAACGCAGACTTAGTCACTCCTGACGGAATGCCATTGGTTTGGATGATGAGGCTTCAAGGAGCGCGATACCAAAACCGTGTAGCGGGGATGGATATTTTATTAGAATCATGTCAACTAGCTCAAACACTTGGCGTAAGTGTTTTTTTTGTGGGTTCTCAAACAGAAATTTTGTCTCGGATGAGAAAAAGGCTAGAGAATGAATTCCCGAACTTGAAAGTTGCTGCAATGGAACCCCTACCGTTTCGTCCCTTAACTACTAAAGAAGACGAAGCCCTCATAGAAAAGATCAACGCCAGTGGCGCTGGTATTGTCTTTGTCTCCTTAGGATGTCCCAAACAAGAAAAGTGGATGGAGCAACACCAAGGTAAAATCCAGGCAGTGATGATTGGATTAGGTGGGGTATTTCCGGTATACGCAGGGATTCACAAAAGAGCGCCTCGTATGGTGCGGGATCTAGGTTTTGAATGGTTATATAGATGGATTCAAGAACCCCGCCGCCTTTGGAATCGCTATGTTACAACAATCCCACCCTTTTTATTGTTAGCTTTTAAGCAAATATTGATGTCAAGCTCATTTAGTACTCCATTTCATATCCGCGAACGTTACTTTGGATGGAGGGTTGAGTAAATTAAAGTCTTGTAGTTCTATTAATTAAACGTTGCTCAAACAGATTTAGTTTTGATGGAGGTGATGCAACCAAAAAGCTGAACTAACTTTTGTTGAATTATTCCCACAAAATTATTAGCCAAACAAAAACCATCCTGAGTGGCTAAGTCTATAACAGTATCTAGATCCTGGTTTCTTAACTATTACTATGGCTATCACCACTCACATAACAGGATTGTAAAAAAACTAAGATATCGTAATTGTCATAATTACTAATTGCTGGTAGTCTTTGATCACAAAAATTACAGCTTTAGTAACTAGGATAATTACTAAAAATTAATTAGTCTGCTAGTTTTAGTCTTGTAGAAGAGGTAGCTTAATCTACTGATCAATCAGTATGGCTAGAATAAATTTGAAAAAATTTTGTTCAGCAAGAAAATAAAGTAAACCTTAACACTAATTATGCAACACAGCCAGCATAACTTTAGACGAGATCAAGTCTCAAGCCAGACTCGAAAAGAAATTAAAAATTCGCCTAGAGAAGTGTATCGGCCCGAAAGTCGAATGAGACATCCGCTTCAGTTATTTAGGGCAATGGTATATGACTTGCTGGCATCACGAGAATTAGCTTGGAGGCTATTAGTTCGAGATATTAGCGCGAAATATCGTCAATCTTTTCTAGGAATTTTCTGGGCGATTATTCCTCCTGTCATCATGGCAGCTGGTTTTACCTTTGCTAAAGGTAGCGGCGTTGTCAATCTTGGTAATACAGAATTACCTTATCCTGCTTATGTCATGTTCAGCATGACCTTATGGCAAACTTTTGTCGAAGCATTAAATGGCCCAGTACAAGCAGTAACATCTGCCAAGCCAATGCTGGCAAGAATTAACTTTCCTCGGGAAGCCCTAATTATTGCCAAGTTGGGTGAAGTATTTTTCAACTTTGGCATCAAGCTGATTCTAATTTTTGGTTTATTTCTCTGGTTTAAAATACCAATTACCTGGAGCGTTATATTAGCACCAGTTGCCTTAATCCATCTGGTGTTACTAGGAACATTTATTGGTTTGTTATTAGCACCGATGGGTGCTTTATATCAGGATTTTTCCATGGGACTGACTTTGATTTCTGGACTTTGGTTGTTTCTCACCCCAGTTGTCTATCCAGTTCCCAACAGTGGAGTATTTGGCAGCATTGTAAAGCTAAATCCCGTTACACCTTTATTAGTAACAACACGAGAATTAGCAACAACAGGTGTTATATCTAATCCTCAAGGATTTTGGATTGCAAGTCTGATCGCAATATTAGGATTGCTGCTAGCTTGGATTATCTATCGTTTAGCAATGCCATTTGTAGTTGAGAGGATTAGTTCGTAATCATGATCAGCATCAATGAACAAGATATGACAGCAAAGCCGCAAGATAGTGAGAGTGATATTGTCCTTTCAGTGAATGGAGTTTCTAAAAAGTTTTGTCGGGATTTGAAACGGTCTTTGTTCTATGGTGTTCAAGATATCACCTCTGAACTATTAGGACTACGAGAAAAGAGTGATAAATTACGCCCCAAAGAATTTTGGGCGCTGAACAATGTAAGTTTTCAATTGCGACGAGGAGAAGCACTAGGTTTAGTTGGAAAAAACGGCAGTGGAAAATCAACCCTGCTGCGAATTATCGCAGGTTTGATTAAACCAGATACTGGATTTGTAGAAGTTTACGGTCGCGTCGCACCATTAATTGCACTAGGAGCAGGATTTAATCCAATCTTGACAGGGCGGGAAAATATTTATGCCAATATGTCGATTTTGGGTTTGTCTAAAAAGGAAATTGATGAGCGATTTGATCAAGTTGTAGAGTTTGCAGAAATTGGAGATGCGATTGATGCACCAGTACAAAGTTACAGTTCTGGAATGGCTGCAAGGTTAGGATTTGCCAGCGCCATTCATACTAATCCAGATATTCTTCTGATTGATGAAGTGCTGTCAGTAGGTGATGCTAGGTTTAGAGCAAAGTGTTCGTATAAACTATCTAAGCTTCGCGAACAGGGAACGTCTTTTATATTAGTTGCTCACAATTCATCTGCCATCCTCGCTATATGCGAATCTGCTGTTTACCTTTCTCAAGGCCAGGTGGTGACAAAAGGAGTGGCAGATATAGTAGTCAAAAAATATGAAGAAGATTTATTTTCAAGCGGTGTAGATGTATCAGAAACTGGAATTCTTATTTTGCCAGAAAAAACTGACCAAGATAGTTTAGGTGTGGATATTACCTATCTCTGTTTCAAAAACGAAGATGGGAAAGTTTTGGACGCGCCTCAAACTGGTAATCTAGTTTATTTCTGTGTAGGCTGCAAAGTTCGCCAAAAATTTAAAAATCTTGCTTTGGGTATTGAAATTAGAGATTTGACTCGGGAAGGAGAGATGGTATTGCTAATAGAGAGTCAAAACGAAAGGCAGTCTCTATACCTGAAGAAAGGTAATAATGAAATACAGGTTAAAATGCCATATTGCGGTTTACGTCCTAGCACTTATGATATGCGAATTTACCTGAAAAAAACAGAACCAACTGCTAATCTTGATATAGTCAATTCTTTTAAATTTAGCGTAAAACAACCGGACGAAAAAGTTATTGTTATCAGCAATAATCTATTTTATCAACCGCTACATTGGCATGTAATTGATGATGTTCAAGGATTAGAGACTAAGTGACAAATTCAATACCTATAAGTTGATGATATTAATATTTTTCTGATTTTGAGGTGAGTGACAAATTTCAGACAAATTTCAATTATGTTCAACAAAAATTAATAATGCAAAAGCTTAGAAACAAATAAATCTATGCAAATCTCAGTCATCATTCCTGTATATAATGCGGAAAAATATGTTCGACAAGCTGTAGAATCTGCATTATCTCAACCAGAGGTTGGAGAGGTAATCTTGATAGAAGATGCTTCTTCAGATAAATCTTTCAAGGTATGTCAAGAATTAGCTGATGAATATTCTCTAGTTAAATTATTTTATCATAGTGATCAAAAAAATCATGGTGCAAGTGCAAGTAGAAACGTAGGAATCCAAAAAGCTAATTGTGATTATATTGCATTTTTAGATGCTGACGACTTTTACTTACCAGGACGTTTTAAATCAGCATGTGATCAATTAAATAAATATCCTGAAATAGATGGCGTATATGAGGCAGTTGGAACTTATTTTGAAGATGAAAATAGTAAGAATACATGGATTTCTATTGGTCGTGGCGATAATAAACTAACTACTATTAATGAAATAATTAATCCCGAATTATTATTTGAAACTTTACTCCTTAATAAGGAAGTTGGTTGGTTCCATGCTAATGGATTACTAGTTCGCAGAAGGATTTTTAATTTAACAGGTTATTTCGATGAGAATCTGGAATTTAGCGAAGATATTGTGATGTGGTTCAAAATGGCGGCTGTTGGTAAATTGCTCCCTGGAAGTTTAGACGTACCAGTTGCCATGAGGAGAGTGCATAGTCATAATCATGTGACAAGATTTCATGAGAAATTAGTCTACTACAGTAATTTACCCCGGTGGGAAACATTATTCATATGGGGCTATAAGAACAGATTAGAACCAAGAAAGTTAGCTTTACTTTTTAGTCAATATGCTGACAGTCTCACAAATCAATCTTTAGGGGGAAAAACTGATTTAATACACAAAATTTTTTATAAATTACATAAATTTATTGTAATGATGTTGTTAATCATCAAATATCCAAAAATAATTAAATTAGCTCGGTATTTTTACAGTTTTACAGAAAGAAATTTAATTAAGAAATCGATGAAGCTATTATGGAATTGATAGATAGGAATAATTTTTCGGGAGAACCCCTTGTAAGTGTGGTTATACCAACTTACAATCGCGCAGATTTAATTAGGCACACTTTAAATAGTGCTATCAGGCAATCCTACAAAAATTTAGAGATTATCGTCATTGACGACGGCTCCGTAGACAACACCGAGGAAGTTGTAAAAGCTATTGGTGATTCTAGGATTCGATATATTCGTCTTCCAACCAATAGTGGAGGCTCGGTTGCCCGCAATACTGGTATTGAAAATGCTAGAGGAGAGTATATTGCATTTTTGGATTCAGATGACCTCTGGATACCTGAAAAAATAGAATTGCAACTGGCTTCAATTCAGAAACATCCTAATCCTCAAAAAGTAGTTTGTCATACTCAAATAGTGTTTAGTTTCACAAGAGTATCTAGCTATGATCAACTTGCAATTAACACTGAAACTTTACATATAGTTCCAGAAAAAGGTAAGGGTGAAGTAGAAACTATAGCAGACTATCTGTTTTGCCATCATGGGGAACTTCACACAAGCTCTTTGATGATGCACCGATCGCTTGCTTTAGCTGCTCGTTTTCGTCCAGGCTTAAAAAGACACCAAGACTGGGATTTCTGCTTCAGGCTTGAAGCTCAAGGAGCAATTTTTACCTTCATTAAAAAACCTTTAGTAATTTGGAATGCAGATCCACGCAAAGATCGCATATCGAGAATGCCTGATTATCAAATATCAGTAAACTGGATTCGTGAGTATAAGTCCTCGATATCATCCAGAGCAAGTACAGGTTTTATGCTCACACAAGTACTCCCTTTGTTAATTGAAAGAGGAGAAAAATTATATGCACAGAAAATAATATTAAATGCGTTAATTTATAGATTAATATCCCTAAAGGATTTCAAAAAATTAACATTTTCTGCTTGGAGAATTTGGGGTATGCGAAAACGAGTAAGACTGATGCTCAAAAATATATTTTTTGTGCTAGCTAAATAAATTTAAATAGTAATTATTCTGGATATATGAAAGTAGCTATTATTAGCAAATCTGATAGAAAAGGGGGTGGGGCAAGCAGAGTTGCTGAGGATCTCGCTATTTGGTTAAATGATGCAGGGCATCCAACCGATCATTTTATTGCCTTTAATTTCAAAGAACCTCTTTCATTTCAATACAGCCTTTACGGAGAAGGTCTTAAATTCAGATTATGTAAAACTGTTCATAGAAAAACGAATAAATATGGTTTTCGAGAGTTACTGCCTGTTGAATACTGGGTTAAGGTCAACGCAATTCTCAATGATTACGATATAGTCCATTTTCATGATTTATATACTGCTATATCTCCAGTAACTTTAGCTCTAGCTTCTCGACGCAAACCGACATTTTTCACGGTACATGATTGTTCTGCTTTTACTGGCGGTTGTCTTTATCCAATGGGGTGTGAAAAGTTTGCTAGCTATTGTCACAAATGTCCCCAATTATCTCAAGATGGATGGAAAAATCAGCTACGCGATCGCACACGAGAAGTTCAAGCAATCAAAAGATGGGTTGCGGGAAAATTTAATATTCGCTATATCTTTCCCAGCCACTGGATGCTTCAAGAGGCTCAAAAAGCTCTCAAGTTTCAATCTTTACCTGTGGTTATTCCTAATGGTCTGGATTTAAGTTTTTTCCCGATAGTGAAAAAAGTAGAAGCAAAAACTAGTTTAGGAATTCCAGAAAATCGCCGAGTAGTTGCAATTTCTGCCCATGTTCTTGACGATCCTCGTAAAGGTGTGAAGTATGCGATCGCAGCACTTCAAAGTATAGGTGATTTATCTCCATTTGTAATAGTTGTCGGACTTTGTAACGATGAGTTAAAGCACTCACTCAAGGGACTTGAATACAAAGAGATGGGTTATATTTGCGACCCTCACTTATTAGCAAAAGCCTATTCAGCAGCAGACGTTATGCTTTTTTGTACCCTTGCTGATAACCTACCACTGACTGTTCTAGAAGCAATGGCTGCATCTACTCCAGTCGTTGGTTTTTCTACAGGAGGTGTGCCAGAGATCATCCAAAATGGACACAACGGTATTTTGGTTGAACCTACTAACCAACAAGCCCTAAATCAAGCCTTGCGCCAAGTATTATCAGCTTCTGATTTGGAAGCAATCGGTCAGCAAGCAAGAAGAGATATTGAAAATAAATTTTCAAGAACCGTTTTTCTAGAAAAGCATCTACAACTCTATCAGAATTTTGTGACTAACAATTCTTCAGATCAAAAGAACCTGCAATAAATCCACAAGTCAAGCCTTGTATTTTTTGTTGAATCCTTTAGCAGCATTGGTGAGACTCTGATGAAAAAGATTGTTTACTCCTTTGACGTGTTTGATACATCCATAACCAGAATTTGGGCAAAACCAACAGACCTATTCTGGGAATTAGGTGATCAACTCCGACAAGAAAATTTAATTCAAATGTCACCTGAATCTTGGTCTCACCTGAGAATGGAGGCTGAAAGAATTGTCAGAGAAACAGGGCCTGTTTATGAAGTTAAACTAGACGAAATATATGAATACATCGCTCGTTCCCTAAACTGGTCAACCGCTGAAGTTGAAAGAGCAAAACAAAAAGAAATAGAAATGGAGCTATTGAGTTTGCGTCCAGTACCCGCCATCCAAAAGCGCATTCAGTCGCTCTATCAAGCAAATGAACGAGTAATTTATATTTCCGATATGTATCTGCCGGAAGAAGTTATTCGGAATTTTTTGAAAGAAAACAAAGTGTGGACTCCAGGTAGTACTTTATACGTTTCATCAGAAACAAGAATAAATAAAGGCAGTGGTGAGTTATTTAAATACTGTTTAGCACAAGAAGCAGTCAAGCGATCGCAACTGAAACATGTCGGAGATAACCGACATGCAGACGTAAAAGTTCCCAAAAAACTTGGTATTGCAGTTGAATATTTTACTCAAGCTCACCTGAATCGCTACGAGCAACTAATCACACAAGCAACTCAATTTCCTTTAAAGTTTAGATCCCTACTTGCTGGTGCGAGTAGGCTGACTCGTTTGCAGTCTCAAGAAACAACTCCTCATAAAAAAGTTATTTGGGAGACGACAGCAAGTGCGATCGCTCCAATGTTGTTTGGTTTTGTTTACTGGTGCTTAGTCGAAGCGCAAAAAAGAGGAATTCAAAGACTATATTTTGCTGCTAGAGATGGGCAGATATTACATAAAATTGCTCAGGTAATCTGCCAAAATTGGGGATTTACCATCGATTGTCGCTACTTATATGGTTCTCGTCAAGCATGGCATATGCCTGCTACTCAAGGTATTAGTGAATCCGAATTTGATTGGATTTTGCTTCAGACTGAGGTCCTCACTCAGTTTACATCAATTCGTTCTGTCTGCGATCGGGTTCATATATTACCAGAACAAATTCAAGATGTACTCAGCCGCTATGGTTTCCCAGCCAAAAAATGGGATGTTAATCTTCAGCAGCACGAACGTAAGTTATTGAAGCAGATTTTTACTGAGAAAAAAGTTACTGAACTGATCATCGCCAATGCTGCTCACTATCGTGAGAAAGCTATTGGCTATTTTCATCAAGAAGGTATAGGTGATGGAGTTCCTTTTGCTTTAGTAGATGTTGGCTGGAGTGGAAAAACACAATCATCTTTTAGTAATTTATTGAACATCGCTGGTATTTATCCAGAATCTGGTGTTTATGGTTTTTACTTTGCATTAGAAAACCGGGTTAAACCATTTAAGGATGATAAATTATTTGCTTATTTTTATGATGTAGAGGAAAAACGTAGCGATCGCTATTTTCTCTGCAAGTATAGATGCTTGTTTGAACTTTTCATGTCAGCAGATCATGGCAGCACTAAGTGCTACGATTCACATGATCACAAATATATTCCAGTTCTTCGCCGGCAAAAAAACGAAGAAGCAATTGCTTGGGGGTTATACGTCTTACAAAATGCTGCGGTTGAATTTGCAAAGCAATTCACTACTAATCTAAGCGCGCAAGAATGTACAACTAATCATTTAGTTGAAGCAACTGAAATTTTATCACGAGAATTTGTCTTACATCCTTCCTACCAGGAAGCAAAAGTATTTGGATCCTTCCTGATATCTGGGGATATAACTGAAAATTCTTTCTATGAACTAGCACCAATTTACAGTTTAGTTGATTGGTGGCGGCTGCTGGTTTTGAGCAGACATCCACATGTAGATGCTTGGTTTCCTGCTTCAGTTGCTAGAGCTAATCCGATTATGGGAAGTGTATTTGGAGTCAAAATGGTGAATAAAATTCGCCAAATTAGGAGGAAATTTATCAAACCGAAAGTGACTCATGCAACTGCAAAAGTAAGTCAACCTACTTAATTTTAGCCTTTATTACTGTGATTTTTCTAAACATCAATACTATCCCAACTTCGTTCTAAGGTATCCAGCATGTACGTCAATACAGAGCTGAAACAACAAGAGAATAATCCAAGGTTAGAAACGATTGCGGAGATGGTTCAGTCAGTAGCCAAAAAATATCAGGAAGATACTTTAAAACTACTGGCATTACTACGTTTGCTAGAGAGTTTACATCGAGAAATTCGAGATAGTCTATTTCTGGAATCTTTACCACGCGATCGCCAGACCCTTTACACCCTTTTAAAGAATATTGAAGAGGAAGGTGGTTGGCCATACATTCATCGCCTAAAATTGCAATCTCTCCTAAAAAACTTACCAGAAAATACTTTCAGTGAGTTACACCTTGAAAAAAATACACAATCTTTAGTTGAGTGTGAAACTTCCAAATCTCTTAGTCTCAAGCAAGGAGAAATTTCGTGAAATTCGATTGGTTAATAATAGGAGCTGGATATTCAGCCTGTGTGCTGGCTGAGAGAATTGCCACTCAACTTGCACAAAGAGTTTTAATTGTAGAACGGCGAGACCACATTGGCGGTAATGCCTACGATTACTACAATGAACATGGCATTTTAGTACATAAATACGGTCCCCATATTTTTCACACCAAATCTAAAAAAGTTTGGGATTATCTTTCACAATTTACAGAGTGGAGACATTACTATCATCACGTACTCGGAGTGTTAGAAGGAAAAAAAGTTCCTATCCCTTTTAATCTCAATTCCCTCTACGCCCTTTTTCCTCCAAAATATGCAGAAAAATTAGAAAACTTGCTTCTAGAAAACTTTGGTTTTGGAGTCAAAGTACCCATTCTCAAACTACGTGAAAGTGCTAGTGGAGACCTGACTTTCTTAGCTGATTACATCTATGAAAATGTCTTCCTCCGCTACACAATGAAGCAGTGGGGAGTCAAACCAGAAGAACTTGATCGGGGAGTTACAGGACGTGTTCCAGTCTACATCAGTCGGGATAATCGTTATTTTCAAGACCCCTATCAAGCTATGCCCAAGCTTGGCTATACTGAAATGTTTCGTCGGATGTTGGCTCATCCTAACATTAAGGTACTGCTAAACACAGATTACCGCGAAATTATCAACGACGTTCAATTCAATCGAATCATTTGCACTGGTCCGATTGATACATTCTTCGATTATATGTATGGTGAATTGCCATACCGTAGCATACATTTTGAGTTTCAGACATTAGACCAGGAATGGTATCAAGAAGTGGGAACGGTCAATTACCCCAACGACTACGATATCACCCGCATTACCGAACAGAAATATTTATCAGGGCAAACCTCACCTAAAACTACCTTGGTGATGGAATATCCTCAAGCTTATATACCAGGAAAGAATGATCCTTATTATCCCATTCTCAATGAAGAAAATCGCGATCGCCTTGACCTTTACCTGAAAGAAGTAGAGAAACTCAATGGAACAGTAATTTTTGCAGGAAGGCTTGCAGATTATAAGTACTACGATATGGATCAAGCTGTATTGCGTGCGCTAGGTCTATTTGAGAAAGAGATAGCCAATTCCAGAGTTTAGGAATGGTAAATAAGCTCGGAGAAAAATAGTAGATTTCTATTGTATAGAAATTAGAAATTGATTCCATCAAAAGTCTGCATCTACCAAAACAATATTTAAGTATATAAACACTCAATAAAAGATGACCGTAGTCAACAGAATTAAATTTCCCTCGACATCTGAAACCTCTAGCTTGTACATAAAATGTTCCGGAGGTGCATATCTCAATTCATGTACAGAACACCAAGATATTGTTTTCACTCAAAATAGTGTTTTGTCTTTAAATACCTATTTTAATTCGTTTTTTGAGAAATTCTATGCCAAGTATACCCAGATATCCTCTTTATATTATTTATTAACTCTTGAGGGTAACTTTCAGATTGATCTTTATAGAGAGTATCCTCATCAAGAGACTAGAGAGTTGATACATACAGAAAGTTTTGATAAATGCCAACTATCTGAACCTGTGAAAATTTCACTACCAGATTCTTGGCAGAGTGAAGATGCAGGTAGAGTTTATCTTGAAATTACTTGTTTAGGTGAGCATGGCTTATTTACAGAGGGTGTAATTGCAACTGATCAACCAAAGAGTAAAGAAGTTTCCTTGGGCATTGTTATTTGCACTTTTAAAAAAGAAACATACGTAAAAAACACAGTTAATACTATCTTAAAAGACAGTTTGCTACAAAGTAAAAACTTTAAGGTTTTTGTTGTTGATAATGGTAGTACCTTAAAAAAAGATGAGTTTGATAGCCGAAAAGTGCAATTAATACCAAATAGGAATCTAGGCGGTGCGGGAGGATTTACTCGCGGCTTAATTCAAGCTCTGCATGAAAATTACACACATTTTTTATTGATGGATGATGATGTAGAACTAGACAGCGAATCTATCTATAGACTTTTCCCTTTGTATGAATATGCAACTCAAGATTTTGCAATCTCTGGAGCAATGCTAGACTTGTATAAAAAATGTATAGTACATGAGGCAGGAGGGCTATCTGGGGTAAACTTAGGCACTAATAAAAGTTCTGTAGCTTCTCCTTTTGGACATATCTCTTTGAAGCATAATATTAATCTTGAAAAAAATAGCATTAACCTCTTTTTGTCAGAGGAAAGTCCAGACTACGGAGCCTTTTGGTTTTTCGGTTTTCCTAAGCAAATAGTAGAAAAAATTGGATTACCTATGCCCTATTTTATTAGGGGCGATGATATGGAGTTTGGTTTAAGAATAAAAAAATTTATTGGTAATTCAATAATAGCTTTTCCTGGTATAGCCATTTGGCATGAACCTTTCTATACAAAAAATCATACATGGGTTACTTATTATCTAATTCGTAATCAGCTAGTTACTCATTCTTTGCATAGTTCTTTGCAATATTTAGAGGCAGTAAATTTTATAACTAGGATCTTACTTCATAAACTATTTATATTTGATTATAACTCAGCAGAAATGGTAATCAAGGGATTTGAAGATTATATAAAAGGGCCAAAGATAATTAAAAATAGTGATCCAGAAAATCTGCATAAAAACATTGTAGAACTAAGCAAAAAATATAAAAATCAAACCATTGAATATGGTGATAATCAAGTTTATAAACAACCGAAAAAACAAAAAAATAATGTTAATTTTTACCAGCAATTATTTCGTTTGCTAACTTTAAATGGTCATCTATATCCCAATTCATTAATTTCCAATCAGGACGCACTATTATGGATAGGCTCGGATTATACAGACAGATGGGATAAGGCATTTGCGAAACAAAGAGTTATCATTGTTCGAGAAGGAAACAACTCCATTGAAAAGAATGAATTGAGCCACGCAAGTGGTATCAAAGTTTTCATGAGATGGTTACAAACTATTATAAAGAGTTATCTTAAATGGCATTTCATACAAGCAGAATGGAGAAGTTCTTTTCAAGATTTAACCTCTATTGAGTTTTGGCAAGAATATCTCAAGCTGAATGAGACCAAGTTACATTCATAAGATGTTACTTCACTCCTCTGACGCAGGAAAAAAAGGGAGAGCGGAAGGCATGGTGAGGTTTTAAGCACAACTTGGTATGAGCAAAAAAACAATAATGTACAGACGCCGGTGAAGTAAAATTCAAGGATTCAGCTAATGTTAGAACTGCAAACTGAAAAGCTACAACCCATTAAACTACCCCAGCTTCCTGATAACCCCTTAGTCTCCGTATTGATTGCCAATTACAATTATGAAAAATATATCAGTCAGACCTTAGAAAGTGTCCTTCGCCAGACATATCAAAACTTTGAAATCATTGTTTGTGATGATGGTTCCACTGATAACTCCTGTGATGTTATTGCCAACTACGTTCGTAAAGATTCTAGAATTAAATTAATCAGCAAACAAAATGGTGGAGTTGCTAGTGCTTTAAATGCAGCTTACCAAAAGAGTCAAGGTGAAATCATTTGCTTACTAGATGCAGATGATATTTGGATGGATAGAAAGTTGGAGAAGGTTGTCAATGAGTTTAAAACCAATCTTCAAGCTGGCTTTGTAATTCACAATGTTGTTCAAATTGATAGTGAGGGGAAGTTGATTAAACCTCACCCCATGTATAAAAATCTAGCTTCTGGCTGGATGGGAGTTCACGCTTTAGAAAACGGTGGATTTATTAACAATATTCCTCAAGCTTCAGCCCTGAGTCTTCGTCGAGAAATTGCTGATTATATATTTCCCCTGAATGAAGAATTTAGACGCAATGCCGATAGTTTAATCTTCCGTTGTGCACCCTACATAACAGTCATCGGATCTGTACCCGATGTACTCAATCAGTTCCGCTTGCACGGAAGTAACACCACAAGCGTAGCGATCGTGTCGGCAGACTTCATTGAGAAATCACAAACTACCATAGCTCGCGTACATCAAGAACAAAAACAGTTTCTGTTAAAAGTTTATGGAACTGAAATTGCAGAGCGGTTGAAAGATTGGCGATGCAGTTTGATAGTTTGTCAAAATCTTTATCTACTTGCTCGTCTCAAAGGTGCATCCAAATTAGAAACTAGAAAAACACATCAACAACTCATAAATCACCCAGAATTCTATCAGCTATTTGGTCGAAATACACCTCACACATGGCTATTAAAATGGGGTGAATTTCTACCAGATGCAATCTTTAAAATGTTATTTGACCAAATTTATGGTTCAGGTAGTCTCAGACGTTTTGTTGGGAGGTTCCGCCGGAAAAAGCTATTTGTTAGTCGTGTAGCTGAGTAATAGTAAGGATAAATATATGCAACAATCTCAAACTGAGAAACTTAAACCAGTTCAACTATCACCACTTCCAGAGACCCCGACAGTCTCAGTTTTAATTTCAAACTACAACTATGCCAGATACATCGGAGAAACGATAGAAAGCGTACTTTGTCAAACTTATCCCCATTTTGAAATCATTGTTTGTGATGATGGTTCTACCGATAACTCTTGTGAAATTATTGAAACCTATGTTCAAAAAGACAATAGGATCAAGTTAATACGTAAGAAAAATGCAGGTGTTGCTATTGCTCTCAATAGAGCATATGAGCAAAGTAAAGGAGAGATTGTCTGCATACTCGATGCCGATGATCTTTGGATAAATAACAAATTGCAAAAGGTTATCGAAGCATTTAAATGCAATCCAAAGTCCGGTTTTGTCATTCACAATGTAGTTGAAATCGATGGACAGGGGAACTATGTGAAGTTAGCTCCTAAGCTGGAACGTTTAGCTTCAGGATGGATGGCACCCTATGCTTTAGCTAATGGTGGCTTAGTCAAGCATATACCACCTGCTTCTGCACTCTGTCTTCGACGGGAAATCACAAATCTAATATTTCCTTTAAATCCAGCAATGGTGAGAAACACAGATAGCCTAATATATCGTCTTGCCCCATTAATTACAGAAATTGCAGCCATAGAAGAAATTTTAAGTAAGTTTCGTTTGCATGGAGCAAATGCCACAAGTGCGAAAACAATAACCCCGGATTTAATAGAGCGGGGACAGGTTAGTGCCAAGCTTGTACATGAAGAGCAGAAAAAATTTCTCCAAGATTTCTATGGTTCAGAAATTGCAGATCAGTTGACAGATCAGCATCAGAACATAATATTTTGCCACGAGTGCTACT
This sequence comes from Fischerella thermalis PCC 7521, assembly GCF_000317225.1. Classification (GTDB taxonomy): domain Bacteria; phylum Cyanobacteriota; class Cyanobacteriia; order Cyanobacteriales; family Nostocaceae; genus Fischerella; species Fischerella thermalis. Next base: position 40,764 of record NZ_AJLL01000098.1, on the reverse strand, counting down.
TGCTTTCTCGTCTGAAAAAAGAATCGAAAGCAGCGCGCGCAAAAGCGCATCAGCGACTGATCACACACCCAGAATTTAATACGACATTTAGCTGGTACAAACCTCATAGATGGCTAGTGCAATATGATCTCCCAGATGTGCTTTTTACATTCTTATTTCAACAAATATATGGACAGGGTCATCTTAAACGCTTGGGGAAATGGCTGCTTAGAAAAAAGCTAAATGCGAGCTTTGTACATGGGTAAACTTGTTGCACGCTAATTGTATAAAGTTTTGAATCTTAAAAATATAGTGTATTAAATAGGAATTTGTATAAATGCTCAAACTCAATCTTGGTTGCGGTTCTCATACTCCAGATGGTTGGTTAAATGTAGACTATGCCCTTGGTTCTTGGTTAGCTAAGCTACCTGTGTTTTCTACCATCAATAAATATCTCAAAATTATCAATCTCGACTGGCCAGATAATATTTTTATTTATGACCTGCGAAAAAGTTTTCCGTGGGCGGATAATTCTGTGGATGTAGTTTATAGCTCCCATACTCTGGAGCATTTCTCACGCACTGAAGGACAAAAATTTTTAACAGAATGCTATCGGGTTTTGAAGCCGAATGGCATTATTCGCATAGTGGTTCCTGACTTGAGCGTCATAGTCAAAAGTTATCTGCAAGGTGAAATACCAGCACATAAATTCCTTGATGCACTTGAAGTTAGCTACGAAGATTCAGCAGATGGATTCCTCAAACGTAAATTAGCACCTTTTATTCGTTTTCCTCATAAGTGCATGTATGATACTAATGCACTATTACAAGTTATGTCAGAAATTGGCTTTGAAGTAGCAAGTAAGCAAGGTTTAGAAAGCGATATTGAGGATGTCGCCATTATTGAACAATATAGCCGGACAGTGAATGCTGTCATTGTTGAAGGAAAAAAAATAACTGACCATGCACCCAAATTGCAAGAAAGCTCACAGCCAGTTTCTCTAGTAGGTAATGCATGATCAATAAATAGGCTGAGAATACTAAAAATTAGAGTAAATTCAGTATTTTTTTTATTAACAATAATGATGAGTCATACCAAGACATATCGAGAAGTCTTACAAACCAAATATTACCTGTCACAAATAGCAAAAAGCTGTATATCAGCTATACAATCTGTGACTTATGCAGGGAAAGAATATACTTGTCCTTGTTGTGAAGGAAGTTTTCGGACATTTTTACCTGCGGGAATTAATCATAGACCAAAGGCTGAATGTCCGAAATGCTTTTCTTTAGAAAGACATCGTTTGTTATGGTTATATCTGAAAAATCGCACTAATTTGTTGTCGGAAAAATTGAAGGTGCTACATTTTGCACCGGAATTCCAACTTTACAGACTGATTCGGAAATTGCCCAATATTGATTACCTAACTGCTGATTTATCAGCACCACGGGTAATGATGAATATGGACATTACTAATATACCTTTTGCCGATGCTTCTTTTGATGTGATTCTCTGCAATCACGTATTAGAGCATGTACCAGATGATGCCAAGGCCATAAAAGAATTATACAGAGTCCTCAAGCCAAATGGTTGGGCAATTCTCCAAGTTCCTTTAGATAAAAACATTGCTGAAACATTTGAAGATCCGAATATCACTTCTGAAGAAGATAGAGTAAAGTTCTACGGACAAAAAGACCATCTGCGACTCTACGGACGTGATTATAAAAATAGGCTAGAAGCAGCAGGATTCCAGGTAAAAGTAGAAGATTATATTCACGAATTAGGTGATGACTTAACAGAAAAATATCGTTTGGTGAGTGAAGATTCCAACACTGAAGATATTTATTTTTGTACAAAGCTAAGTGTGTGAAGTTTATATGAGTCAAGTAATTACTGAGAAAATTTCACCACTGCGGGTTCTGTTTATTACCCATACTTATATGGTTGGTGTCAACCAAGGGAAACTAGATGCGATCGCATCTACCGGGAAAGCAGAAGTTGGTTTACTCACCCCTAGTAGATGGCGGGCGATCGCTTGGGGAAAGGTCATGGAATTAGAGACTCCTTTTCCCCACATTCACATGTTCCCGACTAAGGTATTTTTTAACGGGCGCAGTACAGTATATTTTCATCCACCACTAGCAACTTTGCGCGCCCTCCGGAATTTTAAACCAGATATTCTACAAGTTGAACAAGAAGTACTGGCGATTTCTGCCTTTGAAATGGCAGTTTGGGCAAGATTAACAGGTAAAACCCTAGTTGTCTTCTGTTGGGAAAACATTGACCGCAAACTCCCCTGGTATCGCAGCTGGATGTATAAATTTGTGCTGAATTCCGCCAAGTTAATTATTGCAGGGAACCAAGAAGGGGCTGATATTATCCGGAGGTGGGGTTACAAAGGTCAAATTGAAGTTATGCCCCAAATGGGAGTAGACAACCAGTTCTTTGCTCCCCAGCCAAAAAAACATCCTCATCAGGAATTCCGCATCGGCTTTGTAGGGCGTTTGGTACATCAAAAAGGTGTTGATTTGATCTTAAAAGCTGCCAAAAACCTGCGCGATCGCGGTTACTCCGTGAAGATTATTTTGTGTGGAACTGGTGTCCATGAAGCAGAACTACGCCAAGAAGCACACAGACAACAAGTAGAAGACTTGGTGGTTTGGTATGGTGTAGTCCGCCATGATCAAGTACCCCAAGTCATGAGTCAGTTTGATGTCTTGGTGTTACCCTCTCGTAGCATTCCCACCTGGAAAGAACAATTTGGCCATGTACTTATTGAGGCTATGGCAATGGGTATCCCTGTTGTTGGGTCTACTTGTGGAGAAATCCCGAACGTTATTGGTCGTCCAGATTTAGTGTTTCCCCAGGAAGATAGCGAAGCGCTAACTGCTATTCTCGAACGCATGATCCGCGAACCAGATTGGTGGAAAGCCGCAGGAGAATACAGCCTGCAAAGAGTGCAGCAACAGTATACACACGAAAGTATTGCTCAAAAACTAGTTAATCTTTGGCATCAAGTCGTTGATACAAACACATAAAAACATGCGTGTAGCAATTGTCCGCAGGCTGCCCAAAGCCTCCTTTAGTATGGATGTCTATGCTGATGGTTTGGTTAGTGGCCTCAAAGCAGTTCGTCCAGACTGGGAAATTATCGAATTAACTCCACGCTCGTATTCTCTCAGTCATAAAAAAACTTCCTGGCTTCAAGGAATTGGGAAGTATTACGAGCGTTACTGGCGCTATCCTGCCACTGTCAGGCAACAGGTAGCTGATGTTTTTCATATTATTGACCATAGTGATGCCCATATTGTCCAATGGCTGCGTCAAACTCATCGACCCGTAGTTGTTACCTGCCACGACCTAATAAATTTTATTTACCCAGAAAATATTCAAGACCAAGCAAAGTTACCAGTAGTCAGCATGGCTGCTTGGAAGTATGCCATCAAAGGACTCAAACAGAGCGATCGCATTATCTGTGTCTCGAACCATACAGCCAAAGATGCGATGCAGTTGTTGCACACACCAGCAACACGTCTAAAAGTAGTACACAACGGCGTAGAGTCAGATTTTTATCCCTTACCAGCAGAGGAAATTTTAGCTTTTCGCCAGCAGCAGGGATTGACACCAGATACGATTTGCCTGCTGAATGTAGGGTCAAACCATCCCCGGAAAAATGTCATAACAATACTCCAAGTTTTACAAAACTTAAATTCCCAAGGAATGGGCGTTCATTTTTGGAAAACAGGCGCAGATTTCACCAAAGAACAAAAAACATTTATCCAGAAGCACAACCTTACCTCCTGTATCAAGTATCTAGGTAAGCCAGATAAAAATACACTCAGACAAATTTACAACGCAGCAGACATTCTGCTAGCACCTTCCATTTATGAAGGTTTCGGCATCACCATTTTAGAAGCAATGGCTTGTCAGACGGCAGTTATTAGCTCTAATGTGACTTCTTTACCAGAAGTAGTGGGGGATGCAGGAATTTTAGTCGAGCCTCTGGATGTGTCAGCTATGGTTGAGGCCATACAGCAGATTCAGCAAGATTCTAGCTACCATCAACAACTAATTGAGCGGGGACGAGTTCGGGCGAAAGAGTTTACCTGGGAAAAAGCCGCCTCTCAAGTGGCTGAAGTTTATGAAAGTTTGGTTGGCGTGCAGCGAGATTATTCCTTACAACAATCTATGGTCTAGGTATGGAAAATCAACAAAAACCCTTAAAAGTTCTCCTCTCTGCCTATGCTTGCAGACCGGATATGGGTTCGGAACCGGGTGTTGGTTGGAACATGGCGCGAGAGTTGGTCAAACACTACAAAATCTGGGTCATCACTCGTGCTGAAAATCGCCCATTCATTGAGGCGGAACTGACACAAAATCCCATTCCCGGTTTAGAAGTCATTTACTACGACCTACCAGCTTGGGCGCGTTGGTGGAAAGGAAAGAACCGAGGCGTCCACCTGCATCATTATCTTTGGCAGATCGGCGTTTACTTCTTAGCACAAAATTTACATCGCCAAATCAATTTTGATTTAGTCCACCATGTCACCTACGGTAGGTATTCCGCTCCTAGTTTTCTGTCTTTGCTACCTATACCTTTTGTTTGGGGACCTGTGGGCGGTGGTGAATCTGCACCCACGCCTTTCTGGCAAGACTTTAGTACAAGTAATAAAATTTACGAATTTCTCCGTAATATTGCTGCTTGGGTAGGGGAGCGCGATCCATTTGTTCATCTCACAGTCAAGCGCAGCCAAGTAGCAATTGTAGCCACACCCGAAACTTCTGCCCGTGTCAGTGCCTTAGGTGCGAAGCGCATTGAGGTAATATACGGGCAAACTGGTATCAATCAACAAGAAATTGCCCAGTTGGGGCAGTTACCCGTGGAGGCGTCGGCAACATCTATCCGCTTTATTAGTATTGGCAGGTTGTTACATTGGAAAGGCTTTCACCTGGGTTTGCGGGCTTTTGCCCAAGCCAACTTACCAAATGGAGAATTCTGGATTGTGGGTGACGGGCCAGAAAGAAAGCGTTTAGAAAACCTGAGCCGAGAATTACAAATTAGCGATCGCGTCCATTTTTTTGGCAACTTGCCACGAGATTTGACTTTAAGCAAATTGGGAGAGTGTGATGTTTTGGTACACCCCAGCTTGCATGATTTCTCCCCCACAGTTTGTTTGGAAGCAATGGCAGCCAGTCGTCCAGTAATTTGCTTGGAACTAGGGGGACCAGCAACTCAAATCACCGCAGAAACCGGATTCAAAATTCCTGCCCATACTCCGGAGCAAGTTACCGTAGACATGGCAAAAGTCATGCAGCGTTTGGCTGTGGAACCAGATTTAAGAGTTCGCATGGGAAAGGCAGGTAGGCAAAGAGTAAACCAACTCTACAGTTGGGAAATGAAAGGCAAGTTTTTGAGGAAACTTTATACGGAAATCGTTCATCAGGGGGCTTAAATGCGGATTCTCAGCGTACACAACCGTTATCAAATTCGCGGCGGCGAAGATGAATCTCGCCAAGCCGAAGAAAACCTGCTGCGAGAAATGGGGCATGAAGTGACAGTGTACGAAGAACACAATGATCGCATTGCCAAGATGAATCAGTTACAGGTGGCATCACGAACAATTTGGTCACAAGAAGCATACCAAATTATCCAACGGCGACTCAAAGAACAACCCCAGGATATCGTTCACGTCCAAAATTTTTTCCCTTTAATTTCTCCCTCAGTTTATTATGCTGCCAAAGCTCAGGGTGTGCCTGTAGTTCAGACACTGCGAAACTACCGTTTGTTGTGTCCTAATGCTTTGTTTTTTCGCGATGGGCAAGTTTGCGAAGACTGTCTGGGTAAATTTTTGCCCTTACCAGGAGTGATACATGGTTGTTACCGCGAAAGTCGGGTAGCGAGTGTCGCAGTTGCTAGTATGCTAACAGTCCACCGCACGCTTCGCACCTGGACAAAAATGGTTGATGTCTACATTGCTTTAACTGAGTTTGCCCGCCAGAAGTTTATTCAAGGGGGGTTACCCGCAGAAAAAATCGTCGTAAAATCCAACTTCGTTCATCCCGATCCCAAACCTGGAGAGGGTAAGGGTGGCTATGCTTTATACGTCGGTAGGTTATCTGTGGAAAAGGGTTTGAATACCTTACTGGCGGCTTGGAAGCAATTACCGATGCGACTACCTTTAAAAATAATTGGTGATGGACCGTTAGCAGGGAAGTTGGCAGCAGATACCCAAGATATGCCCCACATCGAATGGTTGGGTCGTAAATCTATGTCGGAGGTTTATGAGTTGCTTGGAGAAGCAAAGTTTTTAATCTTTCCCTCTAATTGGTATGAAACCTTTGGTAGGGTAGCTGTCGAAGCTTTTGCCAAGGGAACACCGGTGGTGGCTTCTGATATCGGTGCGATCGCAGAATTGGTAGAGGACAAGCGTACTGGACTTAAATTTATACCTGCTGATTCCGCAGATTTAGCGAAAAAAGTTACGTGGTTGTGGGAAAATCCCCAAGAACTGAATCGGATGCGTCAAGAAGTTAGAAGGGAATATGAAATAAAATATACAGCCAGACAAAATTATCATAAACTTATGGAGATTTATGATTTAGTTCGTAATCTTTAAGTTTTTAAGGGAAAAAACGAACACAGATGAACACAGATGTAGACGCCCTTACGGGCGGCTTCACGCAGGGTACACAGATAGATGTGTACTTCATCTAATATTAATTACTTATGACCAACTCTAATGGATAATATAAGTGTTCAAATGAACATGATATGGTTAAAAATTCTGTAATTTTGTTGCTTGCCTTTGCTAGTGCGTTTCTACCGCGAGTTCTAGATGCAGTTGGTTTTCCTTCAGTAGTAAATTTTGCTCACTTTGTCTTCATTCCTTTAGCAGGAATTTTCACATTTTTACAAATTCGATCCAAAATTCGAGTGCAGATGGCACTCGAATTGTTAACAGCTTTGCTGAGCTTACTTGCAATCGTTATTTTTAGCGCTTTGCTCAACAAAGCAGGTGTAGTCAATGTCTTTTTAGACTATATGTTGCGTGCTGAGTGGTTCATCTTTTTACTTGCCATGATTAGCATCACACCAACAGAAAAAAGTCTTAGGCGTCTGCGTTTTTGGTTTTTATCATTTGCTTTTATTAATATATTTTTTGCGTTTGTACAGAAGTTTATTTTACGTTGGGGAGAAGGTCAACCAGCAGCAGGAGATTTCATCACCGGAGTTTTTCTTGGACAAGGTGCGGGTTGTGATGTTTCTTCTGGAGTTTCGATTATTTTTGCTATTTATTATTTCACCAGTTCTAAAAAATCTCCCCTCTGGATACGTATAGCTGTAGCTGTATTCGCAATTATACATCTTTTTATTGCAGATGCAAAATCACACTTATTAGTGTTTTTAGTCGCCTTGATATTAGTGATGTTAACTAAACTAAAACTAACAAATAAAAGTATTACTTTATTCTTGAAGTACTTGGTGTTAGCTATTTTATTTTTAGGTGGAATTCATTTGGCATCTCAGACGGTAGCTCCTTCATTACTTGCGTTTTCCCGAGAAGACCAAATGCAGGATGGTTTAGATTTAAAATTCTCAATATTTTCGATTGTGACATCTCACTATCAATCGCCCTTAAATTTACTTTTTGGTTTAGGACCCGGACACACTGTTGGTAGATTAGGGGGATGGATTTTAAGGGATTATGCCAGCTTATTAGAGCCTTTAGGTGTGACAAAATTTCCTGCGAGTCAGGAAGCATGGGATGCGGTTTGGTCTACTTGGATTGGTCCTAGAAGTCGTTTGTGGTCGCCATTTTTTGGTTGGGCTGGTATTTGGGGAGATTGGGGATTGTTTGGTTTAGCGGCTTTCATTTATGTAATGTTTGTCGCTTGGCGGCGATTTTGCGTTGATGATGCTTGCAGAGTGATTTTGATGAGTGTAGCCGTGTTTGGCTTTATTTTTACCCAGATGGAAGAACCAGGATATGTCATCTCTGTAGCTGCAATTCTGGGTTTGCGGTGGCAAGAGGTACAATTAACCAAGCGATCGCGCGATCGACAACTACAGTTAATTTACAATAGCAATCCCCAGCTAGAATTGAACTAACAATCACAAGTGCAACTATTATTTTCTGACAATCATTAACCAGCGTAGAAACGATTGAAAATACAAAAATTTATTTTGCCAGCGTTCTCTGACTCTCATATGAAAGATTGTTCTGCCCAAAAATTTAGGGTTATGATTATCTTTCGTAAATAGACTTTGACAAATGTCTGAAGATAAAGCAACTACCTCTGTATCTGCTTTGATTTGCCGTAACACTTTTACTGGTAGGGTGACATCCAATAAATGATGAGCCAAAAAAAGACCGAGAAAGAACATACGCTTGCAGTCTAATTCAGTAGTTACTTGAATAAGATAATCCCAATTAACTTCTGGATTAGTCCGCAGTAGTTCTGCAATATCACAAAGCCAAATTAATCTTTCCCAACGATGTCTGGAACCATGAACACATAAAATTGGCAACCAATCCTCCAACGGTAGGTTATGTATTGTAATGCCAGCAAAAGGGAAGGGTTTTAGCTTACTCCAAAAGTGTTTGGTTTCGATTGGAGATGTATATTCTGGGCTAACTCTCCAGTGAATCTCTACCAGAATTTTCTTTTCATCATGAAAAAAGTTATAGCTATGTTCGCTTTTCGCTTCAAGAAAGGCAATTTCTTCTCGTTGAGTTAATTCTACTAATGGTTGATATCCCAGAGAAATTAATATTTTCTTGAACTCTAGAACATGCTGCTGTTGCACTATAATATCTAAATCACCACTAGGGCGCAGTGCTATATTGCCATATACAGTGCTAGCCAAAATTGGCCCTTTATAAGGAACCCCTTTAATATCTTTTTCTTGTAATAGATGCAGAATCTTAAATAATTCTGCACACAAAACTAAGTTGCGTTGGCTATTGGCATAAGAAAGATGACGAATTTGATTGATAGCTTCTTTGGGGATATCATCTTTACAGATAGTATTCAGGTTAGTGTATAAAAGCGGTACTAAACCATGTTTATATGCCTGACTAATTACATCTTGCCAGTCTAAATTTGGTAGTTGAATCAAACTTTTTATTTGTTCGGTTTTAGCAGCGTCTCTTTTTGTAGAAGCACAATAAAGAAGTAGCTGTATTTCAGGGCGAACATAGATATTTAAAATATTGGCATTTAACTTTGGTAGAGTTTGCATTTGTCTGCCTTATTCAATGATTTTCAGTTTGTTAAGCAATCCCATTTTTCACTTTCTGACTCGAACTGGACTCCATTTGTGCTTTCCAAGATTGAGCATAAAGTCCACCCAAAGCCAATAGTTCGTCATGATTCCCTGACTCTACAATCCGACCAGCACGCATGACGTGAATTATGTCTGCTTGCATCGCAAGAGTGAAACGATGAGTAATCACAACAGCAGTACGACCTTCTGCTAAGGTGCGGAAACGTTCCAACCAGTCGTATTCAGCCCAGGGATCCATAGCACTTGTTGGTTCATCTAAAATAATGATTTGAGCGCGTCTAAAAAATGCTCGTGCTAGTGCCAAGCGTTGCCATTGACCGCCACTTAAATCGGTTCCATCAGGGAACAACTTACCCAGCATTGTGTTGTAACCCAAAGGTAAGCGCATAATCTTTTCGTGAATACCCGATGCTTTAGCTGCCGATTCAATCTCTACCTGATTTGATAGTGCTGTGATATCTCCCAAAGCAATATTTTCACCTGCTGTGGTGTAGTAGGGAATGGGAGATTGGAACAAAACAGTAATTAATCTACGGAATTCTTTGACGGCAAAGTTACGTAAGTCTATACCATCTAATTCAATCCTTCCCGAATCTGGATCGTAAAAACGGCACAAAAGCTTAATTAATGTACTTTTGCCTGCGCCATTGTCACCGACGATCGCTACAATTTTACCAGCTGGAATTGTCAAGTTAAAATTCTCTAATACAGCTTCTGTAGCACCAGGATAGCGGAAAGTAACCTGCCGAAATCGAATTTCTTTTTGAGGTTTTGTAGGTACAGCAACTGGATTTTCTGGATCTACAATTGTGGGCTGGATTTGTAAAAACTCAAATAAATTACCAATAAATAAGCTATTACGATAAATTTTTCCAATATTACTTAATAACTCTTTAACAATTCCTTGTCCCTGATTAAATACCTGGAAAAATAGAGCTAAATCTCCTAATGTTAAAATACCTAATAATACTTGCCGCCCCATCCAAGCTAGAGCCCCACCAGTAATTATCAGTGCAATTATGGCAGCAATAAAGCGACCTAAAGTTTGCAGTTTTAATAAATGGAATTGTTCTTTGACAAGTCGCCGACGCAGAATCTGATAAGCAGACTGAAAATGATTAGCAAAGTCAAATAATCGTACTTCTGCGGCGGTAGAACTGTTTGTCAGCAGATAGTCATAATACATCAGCCAGCGACGGTCAGTTGTTGTCCGCTGTGACCATTGATATTGAATTTTGCTAAGATACATTAATATATAGAACGCCGGAAAAGCACTGATAATTAAAATTGTGGGTAGCCAAAGACCGTAAGGAATTAAGATTGTTGCCATTGCCAACAATGTGACACTGTTTTGCAACAAACTACCAATGCTTTCTAATAATGCTAGCGATCGCCCACTTGCTCCTTCTCGGGCGCGATTCAGTTTGTCATTATATTCTGAATATTCATAAAAACCATAATCTACTGCTACTGACTGGTTATGAATTAAAGCTGTGATATGGTCATTTACTAATTCTGATTGAGCAGTGCGAATCCATTCGCCAGAACTATTGAAAAACTCTCCCAACAGCATGATACCCGCCATCAATGCCACTGGAATCAAAATCTTTTGCACATTTGCCACAGAGAGACCATTTCCAGCAACTACCACTAAATTATCAACGACCTGACGAGTGAAAGTAAGGGAAATTGCTGGCAGTATTCCCTGCACTAATAACATTACCATACTCGCTAAAGTCCAGTAGCCAGAGGCAGCCCAGACCAGACTGAGAGTTTGAATTAGATGATTTATGATAGTATTGGCACTACGAAATTTGCGCTTCAAAATATCAAGACCCTGTGAATTCAAGATTTGGTAGCTAATAAATAATCAGAGGAATTTTCCAGAGTATTGCTAATATCATCCTCAACTAACTTCACTAAATTCGGTAAATCTTCCAAGGAAGGTTTACGAGTGAAACGGCTAAACTTTACACTTTTAATTAACTCGCTACAAAGACGTAAATGATTAGCAACAAATTCTTTTTTTGTTAATACACCCATAGCACGAGTATGGCGCACCAATGCGACAAATGCTTCTTGGGGTTGCATTTTTGCGATCAAATGTTCACTTCCTTTATCCAAGACATAGACACGTTGTAGTGGTAGGGGAATTTGCTGGAAACCACGAGTAAATTTATAAGCTAGCTTTGTTGTACTTTGATAAACTGGTGATAAATTTTTAGTATCATATCCTAAGCAACTCAAAGCTTCTGGAAAAACTTTAAACTGAGGATAAGCAGGCAAGACTAAAGGTCGCCCCGCTTGAATTTGGATAGCCATAACATCATCTGTTAAAACAGCGTAGCCTTGATTATGAAAAGCAGTTGCTAGGGTAGATTTTCCCCAACCGGAACCACCTAAAAATGCTACTCCTTGATGATTGATGTCAACACAACTAGCATGTAAAACTAACAGTCCTCTTTGTCGCAGCAGAGCGCATAATACAGGACCTAAAAGTACAGTCCGCAGAACAGCCTCATCCACATCTGGTAGAGGATTGATCACAATTTCCCGTCCATTTTGGATAAAAAATTTACCTACTTCTGGTATTCCTCCCACAATATTTGTGCCACCATCATGTTGTGTGGCGATCGCGTCATTAACATCGCCAAACCGCACAATTACATCTGGTTCAGATTCACTTTCCATCAACTCTGGAAGTGGTAATTCGCAAGCAATGCACAAATTATAGGCTTTATAACACTTCATATCCTGTCTGGAAATAGGGATCGGGATTGTGGAACTCAGCCCCTGAGTAGGAATTAGGGGCGGTGGGGACGAACCTCACAGCGAACTCATACTCCATATGTTCCGCTAAGATAAAAAATAATTGTAGGTTGAGTGAAGTAGCATTCAAAATCAATGAACGTTTTTTGGATTTTACAACCTCAAACAACCTACAATGTTGAACCAAGAAATTGCCAGGAAATTGATGATGCTGTTGGTAAACATTTAATCAAGAAGGATATTAGCCTTCTATGAGTTAACCAACATTATCATTTTTTTTTGGCAAATTAATGAAGGTATAATCACCAAGACTTTATGAATGTGATTATCCAAACTATTTCTTGGTAGGAGCAGTTCGGCAATTACCTAAATTCCTCCAGCCTGTACCATCACAGATGATATCCAGGGAACCTTTATCATTGCCACCAGATACAGACTGACCACTACCAGTGAAAAACAGGAAATCTGTTTGTCCAGAACTACCAAGAATTTGGGTAATTTCGGTCACATCGCCATAAACACTGAGTACAGGGGTACTATACGTACTTTTCATGTTTTGTCTCCTTGTTTTGAGTGATAAAGTTGACTTAGTAGTTTTTGAGTGTAGAGCCCCTTGTTGGACTTACGGCGCAGCTTAGTGGTTGCTAGATCAGCAGTATCTACAACCAAGGTCTGCCGGAAACCTGGATTTAGCAGTATTTTCATCGTGAGTGATGTATACCAAACTCCCTAAGCTACGACCTGCCAAGATTGAAAACTGGATCAGACTACATGTGCTTATCTATAATGAATGATGTAGCCTGCTGTTACTCTCTTAAGCTGCCTGAAAGTACTGGTGAGTGGTTGGTGGTTAAATCCAAGACCATCGAACAATTACTTTTAGGCTCTTAAGCCAGTGACGTTTTATCCAATTCTGATGGATCTAGTTTGAGCACTATTTGCATCTACTTGGATTCTCGGGACATGGAGTATCAAAATGGTCAATGGAACCCAGACTACCATTCAGATTAACTGGACCAGAAAGACCAGCATTGTTATCACCATTGAAGAATACGAAATCCGTGCGTGTCCGGTTGCCAGAAAAGTTGGTGATTGTTTCGACACTGCCGTGTGCAATTAGCTTTGGTGCAATATAGGTTTTCTTCATCGCTGTAACTCCTTTGATTTTTGACCTATTTTCTGCAAACTTGTGGTGATGCACCCAGCTAATTGGATTTACAGTGGCTATAATGTTAAGAGTGCTTGTAAATCCACATTTGCCAAGTTTTGAAAATTACGGTGTCAATCCTTTAAAGTCCAGCCATGATGCTAAGATGACTGCCTGCCAAACTGCCATCCAATCATCGTTGCTAGCTTGGTTTTCTGCCGCAAGAATGCGCTGATAAGCTGTTTGCAGAACATCTAAATTAATGTATTTCTCCAGGTTTTTCATTTTTTGGGACATCACCTGATCGAGAATTTGGCGATCGCGCTTGAGAAAGCCATCATTAAAATTTGGTGACAAATCAGCTTTGTCAGTCCGCCACTGAATGCTTTTTGGAAGAATTCCTGCTAAAGCACGGCGCATGACCATCCGTCCCCATCCTTGATATAGTTTTTGTTCAGAAGGCAATGCTAGACAAAATTCTATAAGTCGCTTATCCATGAAAGGATGGCGAACTTCCAAAGAAAACATTGCTGCATATTGATCCATCTGTTCTAGGGTGTAGGCTAGTATTCCTTGAGTTAAGCTACGCCAATGCTCCTGTCTTAAAGTCAGGGGCGCTTCCCGTGGAGGGCTTAACGTTTGCATCCGTTCATCCAGACAAATACGTTGTGCAAAGTTACGGTTGACAAGAGGAGTCTGAGGTAAAGACCAATCAGGAGATGTTTTTTGTCTGTGTTGTCCCCTCCAGAATAACCGTACTTGTTCCCAGAAAGGCTTAATTCCGTGAGCGATAATTAACAATTTCCGGGAAACACCAAAATGTTTGTGAATCAACTGTACGGTTTTAACAAACTCTATCCATTGCCACTTCTTGACTAAATCTTGGAGATATGGTAAACCATGGCCCCGAAAAACTACGTATGGCGAAACATTGTGCTGTGCTGCTATGGCTTTAGCTTCCTGGATGAGAGCTTTCCATTTACCTTGACGTCCTAATTCCGTGAGTCTAGCTATCCCGTGGCTCACTGTGGTATCGCCATCAAAGCCATCTAGGGTAATCCGCATTCCCAGTTCTTTGGCGGCGCGATAAACCATCCAAGGATAGAAATGACTCGGGCCCAATAAAGCCTCATCTTCATACTGAAAAATACTATCTAGATTAGACAAAGGACCAAATTCATCACCATGAATGTAGTGGGGAATGAATCCTCCCTGTTCTAGTACAGCATTGATAAAGGGGCGTTCATCACATTCAGTAACTTTATCAAAAATACTTGAGATGGTGTGCAATGGAGTTTTTCCTACTTCCGCAAGCAGATTCCGTGCTACACAAGTCACAGCCGAAGAATCCAAGCCACCGCTCAGTTGGCTGATCAAGGGAAAGGCGCTACGCAAGCGACACTTGACAGCTTCTGTGAAGATCTGCCGAAATTCTTGAGCATAAGCTTCATTATCAGCTAAATGAATTTCATGCTCAGGGTCAAGTGACCAGTAAGACCATTGTTGTATTCCTGATTGACTGACCACCATACTATGAGCCGGAGGAAGCCGCAGAATATTTTTATAGGTGGTGATCTTTTGATCTTCCATCATCAATGTCAAGTAGTCGCCAATCCTAACTTCATTGAGGCGACGTGGTACCTGTGGTAAACATAGGAGTGCTTTGATTTCTGAAGCAAATATGAATTCTTGATTTGGTTGATAGTAATAGTAAAAAGGCCTGACTCCAAAATGGTCTCTTGCACAGAAAAGTGTTTGCTTTTTTCTATCCCAAATCGCAAAAGCAAAATCACCAAGTAGATGCTCTGCACATAGCTCTTCCCATTTTTGATAAGCAGCTAATATTAGCTGAGTGTCCGTTATTTTTTCGAGTGGACAATCATTTATTTGTAATATAGATAATAATTCTTCCCGATTGTCGATGCGAGCATCGGATGTAATGACTAAATCACCCGTTTGATTAACTAAAGGTAACTTTTCTAGTAGAGATTCGGGGGTAGTCCACAGCATTCTATGACCAAAACCCAAATTTCCATCATGCCAGATGTCTGCACCATCAGGACCACGGTGAGCGAGAGTATTTACCATCTTTTCTAAATCTTGCTTGTCTACAGAACGCCCGTCAAGATAGTAAATTCCCATCATCCCACTCATAACTTGACTCCTTCTAGGGTTGGCAGGGGAATGAAGCGAGAAAGGTCTGCGAGATTCCCAATCACAATCTTTCCCTGATGTTCTATCCAAGCATGAGCTTCTAGGATTCCTGTCTTGTCTTTGGCGACACCAATGCGGAGTTGACAAGGGTGATTATATCTATTCATCAGGACTTGCGTAGTCAAGGCACGAGCTAAACACTTGACGCCAGGCGTGTAACGACTGGCTACCTCTACAGCCCAGACAATTTTGCGGATGGATACTTGGTTGGTAGTTTGTAGGCTAACTGGTTGACTTATTTTTGGTAACAGCTTTAAAAGAGTGCGAAACGGTAATAACCACAATCCCAGGCGCATAGCTGCCAGTAAAATCAAGGTCATGATTAGTAAGTGGCGATCGCCTGCATTAAAACTCACAAATTTAAACAGTAGCGTCATTTTGAATATTTATTAGTTCCGCAGCTAAAAGATCTTCAAGTAACTTGAGCAAATCGCGATCGCACCGTTCGGCTTCAACTTCGTACTCTGCCAAGATAGCTGCTTTAATATCCTTGACAGTTTTGGGTGTTTGAATCAAATTCCAGATCAATGTTCCTACTTCATTCAAACCGTGGTATACACCAGATTTCAGATTGAGAATTACTGCTTCACCTCCCAAATCAGAGGAAATTTGCTCAACAGATGCCACAACAATTGTATTTTCTGAGATATTAACTTCTACTGTTTTTGATTTCATGTTTACTCAATTTCCTTAGGCTATTCTATTTTGGCTATGCAATGGCTCCTGTTAACATCTAACTAGCTTTCTCAGTGCTTATCCGGATATTCAGGTAAAAAAAGCGAATAACTTCCCAAACTTTGCACCCAACAACTCATAGATTCACTTCTTTTTTATTCTTTGCACCCACGAAAACCGAGCCTTACCTTGGGAAAATAAGGTATGGCTGAAATTTAAGTATATTTTGTTACACTTGTATAACTAAAAAGTTTTAGTTTTACTAACACCCATGGTATAAACTTGTGAAACTTTTACCGTAAAACTCGGTTTTTAATTGTTGCAGAGGTAGATCTTTGACGAATTAACAACCCTGAATGCGGAAGATGCTTACGTAGCTTTTCTAAGCTACTAGTATACATACATAACACTCACGATGTACGTAAAGTTCATCAAAAAAACATAATTAGGTTAATCTTGGGTAAAGTTTGCTCTGAGGAGTTTATGGAAATCGGGGTGTAGGGGTCTAAACCTGGAATTTTGAACTAATTTTTAAGTTTCTTCCACTATTGCTTGATTAAGCAAAGCTATCCACATGTCTGATGGTTCTGAGTAGTAATCAATCTGCTCAACTTGATATCTATAAGAGCGACTATCATCTTCTAAAATAATCCAGTCACCACGCTTGACACCTTTACACTGCGCGGTCATATAACCTTTTTTTAAACCTTCTATAGGCTCAAATATATAGTCGCGCCCATAAATCAATCCCCGAAAGTCGTGTATTTTATGTTTTTGGAACGTTGGTATAGTAAAAATAAATTGCGCGACTAACTCATAAATAATACTAATGCTAATCCCTGACCTACTAAAAGGCATAATTATTTGCTTATCAATAAAATTTGTCTCAAATTAATGCTGTTCACAGAGTAATCATTCAACCGACAACTAGTCTCAAGCTGCAAACAATCAAGGACTTTTGATTTTGACTTGATGTTTCTAGTTCTCCCCTTGCAGATAACACTTGAACTAGCCAAAATTGCTGGATACACACATTTAGATTGCAGCCAGATGAAAATAATGTCAACTGTAATCCTACTGTCACAAGTCAAGGCTTTGGTTTGATATCCTTTGTTGTTGGTTGGTGGTTGTTAGTTGTTAGTTGTTAGTTGTTAGTGGTTAGTGGTTGTTTAATACTTACTCCTCACACTCCCCAGTGCATCCACTAATACACTCAAAATTTCTGGGTTAAAGTACTTGACACAACCATGGTCGAAACTGCTATATTGTTAAACAGCGAAAACGCAGTGGGGCGTAGCCAAGCGGTAAGGCAGCGGGTTTTGGTCCCGCCATCCCTAGGTTCGAATCCTAGCGCCCCAGTTAATTCAAAGGTAAAACTAAAGCACTAAACTTGACCTTACAGTTTACAGTTTGGTGTTTTCAAACTTATTTAACTGTAATTTTACCAAACTTGTGGTAGCGATCGCAATTTCGCCAAACTACAAAATATAATGTGCGGTAGTTGGTAATAGGCAACAGCAGCCATCACCCATTGCCATCAAGTGCTATCACAGGCTCGATGGAAGTACCCGCAGGTATAGATGGCACGATGCACAGTATAAAAAATCTATACATACAGCTTGATGAACTGTCTCAATTAAGCTACCAATCTACCTTACGTAATGTTACTGTATGTATAGTGCATCGCTCCAAATTAACGGGCATTTTCAAGACTTAATACAGGGTGACAATAAATTGAAATCAGGAATTCAGTATTTAGAATTACCCGACAATTAAAGCTGGGAACCCCAGACAACGAAAATAATTTTTTTGATCCATAACATGATCAAATTGCGGGCTTTTACTTTTGAGTTTACTAATTCTGAATTCTGAATATCCGATTATTTCGGTCAGGAATGTAGTGAAATTTACTAAAGCTATGCTGAAATCAGAAAAATATCATCACCCGTTGTTAACAGCCAACTCTGCTCAATTAAATGATGCTGATGAAGGCGGATTAAATTTAGGTCAAGTGGGAGCAGCCCTTCGTCGACGAGCGCTACTAATAGCTGGTTTAACCGGCGTAGTAGCAACCGCAGGAGCATTAAAAGCAGAAACAGATCCACCAATATACCAAGGCAGCTTTGAAATTTTAACCAAACCTGTGACTGGTGAGGGTAAAGTTATAGCTAATGTTCCTCAAACTATAGGAGACGGCAAAGACGCGATCGCAGCTCCAGAAACCACCGAAGAAATCAAGACAACAATAAAAGTTTTACAAAGTCGCAGAATACTAGAGCCAGTCATCAAAAAGCTTCAGACTAAGTACCCAGAAATAGAATACGACTATGTAATTGAGAACTTAGAGATTGAGTCGAAACAGCGACATATTTTACAAGTTCAATATATCGATGCAGATCAGCAGCTAGTTACAGATTTGCTAAATAGTATTAAAGATGCTTATTTGCAATATAGTTTGGCAGAACGCCGTAATGATGTAGAGCAGGCACTGAAATTTGTAGAAAAGCAAAGAAAACCATTAGAACAACGAGTCAAAGATTGGCAAGAAAGACTGCGAACAATCAGACAGAAGAATAATTTAGTCGAACCAGCCCAAAAAGCACAGGAAGTATCTACTCATGTTGCTACATTGACACAGCAGCAACTAGAAAATCGTGTGATGCTAGAACAAATGCGAGCCAAGTATCAAGACTTACAAAAAGAGTTCTTGCAACAACCAGGTGCATTAGCTAGCAATTCACTACTCAGTGATAATCCCCGCTATCAAAAAATTCTCGATCAACTCCAGCAAATAAATGCCCAAATTGCTCAAAGAGGATCTATATTTACCGACGAAGAAGAAGGCATGGTACGCCTTTATCAACAGAGAGATACCATGACTATGATGTTGGAAGAAGAAAGAGCGCGAGTCAACAGAGATTTTCAAAGCCGCATCCGAGAATTGGAAGCACGTGATCTGGCTATTAGTGAAAAAATAGATAATCTCAATGGCTATTTGCGAGCTTTAGCAGCAGTTAGTCGTGATTACGATAACATTCAGCGAGAATTAAAAATTGCCACCGAAGGCTTAAGCCAATTTACAGCCAAGCAACAAGCATTACAAATCGAGTACGCTCAAAGATTACAACCTTGGAGATTACTAGATCCTCAATTGACAAAAGTGAGTGAACCTGAAGCCATCTCTGATAGCGCGAAGAGAAATCTCATATTGGGAGGAATGTTAGGTTTGTTAATGGGAGTAGGAGCAGCTTTAGTTGTTGATAAACTCAGCAACGTCTTCTATACTTCCAAAGAACTTAAGGAAACTATAGGACTGCCATTATTAGGAGTAGTTCCTTTCAGAAAAGAAATTGCCCTCTCCACAAATGCAGGTAATACTTCCAGTGGTTTGCAGCAAGCAGCTCGCGCTTCATTTTTTGAAGTATTTCGCTCTCTTTACACCAACATTCTGCTTTTAGGTTCTGATGCACCAATTCGTTCACTAGTGATCAGCTCCGCAGGACAAGGAGACGGAAAATCAACAGTTGCTGTACATTTAGCTTTAGCAGCAGCTGCAATGGGACACCGAGTTTTGCTTGTAGATGCAAATTTACGTTCTCCCAGCCTACACCAACGCGTAGGGTTAATGAATATTCAGGGATTGACTGATGTTATTTCTTCTGACTTAGACTGGAGCAACGTGATTGAGCGATCGCCTCTAGAAGACAATCTCTATGTCCTCTCGGCTGGTCCTGTTCCCCCAGACTCAATTAGGTTACTCGCGTCTCAGAAAATGCAGGACTTGATGCAAGACCTACATAGTAGTTTTGATTTAGTGATTTATGATACTCCGCCCCTCGTTGGATTTGCTGATGCAACCTTATTGGCAGCTAACACCAATGGTATGGTACTAGTTGCTGGTTTAGGTAAGCTAAAGCGTACCGTCTTCCAACAAGCATTAGAAGAGCTACAAATATCCGGCACACCCATCTTGGGATTGGTAGCCAACAAGTCCAGAGATGCCGTACCTGCTTCCTATACCTACTATCAGCAGTATTACAGGCAGAGCATGAGCGTAGAACGTGTTGGTGATGATGACACAGAAATCAGAAATAACTCTGTCCCCACATCTTCTTCTGTGAGGAAAATTAAGGGGTAGTGGTTAGTGGTTAGTGGTTAGTGGTTAATAACTAACTACCAACCACCAACTACCAACTACCAGCTATTACTTATCCGCCGATTTCAAAGCACGATCTAGTATTTGCCTAGCCTGTTCTGCTTTCGCTTTTGCTTCCTGGTAACGTAAATTTGCTTGAGCAAAAGTTTTGAGAACCTTAAAACCTTCCTTCAGGCGAGTAATTTCCTCTTCTGTCGCAGAATCATCTGAAAAGAGAATATCAACTTGTTTGCGAATTTCCAATGCTTCGGCGCGTGAGTCTTGGACTTTCAGCTTGAGTGTAGCTAGGTTGCTAAGAATTTGAACAGCTTGGGTAATTTCGTCCTCACCGCTAGTAGTATCCATTGATACTTCTTTTACCTCGATCAATTGTTTGGCACTAAATCCGTCTTCGAGTTCCGTAGGTAACTTACCTTCATCCATGAGTTGCATCAGCTGATCCATCGCTTTCTCACGGGCTTTAGCTGAATCTTTACCAGGTACAGTAAGGATGATATCTGGGCTTTGAGCGAGAGTGTACTGAACCATATTTTTGCAAGAAACTTGCTACTGCTTTGAAAGCCGCTTAATTTTAACATGAAGAAACCCCTATTTTGGGGATAGTGGCGAGATGGGGTGATGGAGGGAGTGTGGGAGAAATCTTTATCCTTGTCCTCTTTGTCCTCCTTGTCCCCTTGTCTCTCTTCCAATTCCCAATCCCCGATCACCGATTCCCTATCCCTAAATAATTCTGGACTATCTGCAAAATTCGTGCTGCTGCATGACCGTCTCCAAAAGGATTGATTGCATTTGCCATTGCTGCATAAGCATCCGGGTTACTTAGCAATTCTACGGCATTAGCCACTATAGTCTCTGATTTAGTTCCCACAAGTTTAGCTGTACCAGCTGTGACTGCTTCTGGTCTTTCTGTAGTTTCTCGCAGAACCAAAACTGGTTTACCTAGACTAGGGGCTTCTTCTTGCAAACCGCCAGAGTCTGTAAGGAGAAGGTGCGATCGCATAATTGCTCCTACCAGTTCACTATAGTCTAGAGGTTCTGTTAAAAAAATCCGAGGGTGATTGCCCAAGCTTGCCTGTAATGGTTCTCGTACTGTAGGATTGCGATGCAATGGCAATAATAAAGCTGTGTCAGGAAACTTATCTAGTATCTGTAAAAATCCTTGGGTGATTTCTTGGAGTGGTTCTCCCCAATTCTCCCGTCGATGCACAGTCGCCAGCAAAACACGATATTTATTCCATTCCAACCCAGGTATATTACAGGCTGGTTCCTTTGCAGCTACATTTAACAGTGCATCAATTACTGTGTTACCAGTCAGATGAATTTGACCTAAAACACCAGAATTTTTTAAGTTTTGCACTGCTAAAGGTGTTGGTGCAAAGTGCAATTGAGTCAGTTGTGAAATTAACCTTCTATTAGCTTCTTCTGGAAAAGGATTATATAAGTCATCTGTTCTTAACCCAGCTTCTACATGACCGATAGGAATTTTTTGGTAAAAGGCTGCCAAAGTTGCTGCAAATGCCGTGGTAGTATCTCCTTGCACCAAAATTAAATCTGGTTTATTTTCTTGAAATAATTCTTCTAATCCTCGCAAGCTGCGGCAAGTAATATCAGTTAAAGATTGTTGCCGTTGCATAATTTCTAAGTCACGATCTGCCTGAAGGTTGAAAAGCTGCATCACTTGTTCAACCATTTCACGATGCTGTCCAGTCAAAATAACTTGTGTTTCAAAGCCTGGAAAGTTTTGGAAAATTTCAATGACTGGAGCTAATTTAATTGCTTCTGGACGAGTACCTAAAATAATGTAAACGAGTTTGTTATTAGTCATTAGTCATTAGTCATTGGTCATTGGTCAATTGTCAATGGTCAATGTTCAATGGTCAATTGTCAATAATTGTTAAGTTCAAATCATGGTCAATTATTACAAATAACAAATGACAAAAAAGCATGAAAAAACCCGGTAAAACCGGGCAGGATGCACTGTTTGTCGAATTCAGCAATTAGGTTACAGTTTGATGTCACATGTTAGTGGGCAAGCAGCATAAACGGTCTTCTGCATTTCTTCTGTTTCTCCATGCAACCAGCTTAACCACTTCACTTCTTTGGGGTGGATACCCTTAGCGGTCAGTACGCTCGCACCAATAACAACAGCCAAAACATTAAACAGAATTAAACCTCCTGCCACAAGTAAAACGGCACTAACAGGCATCACAGATTGTAGAACAATAGACAATAGACATCCGACCGTAGCCATTAAAACAACCAAAGGAAAACCGACAACCAGCAAGCATACTGCCAATGTGAAAGACCATATTAAAAAGCTTTTAACCATTAATAAGGAATCAGTCTTGCTTAAATTAGCTGTTTGTGAGAGAGCCATGAGTATATCTCCTAAATACGCAAATCAGTTTGGAATTCAGAAGTCTTTCCTTGATGTTGATAAACAAAGGGATCAACAATTAGTGAAGTTCAGTATATAAAAACCAATTGAGAAGATGAGCATTTATTTAATAAAATTAACAGTTAAGTTTTTATTATTATGGATAAACGCTAATAGCTTATTCTCGCTAAAAACTTCTTTTTGCCATCTATCCTTAGACAGATAAGCTATAAGTTACTTACTTATTTAGTGTGTCTTAAGAATTCGCTTCTAGCTTTCTTAATATTTCTTATCAAAACCATAGCTGATTCTCATAATTTTAAGATGTGGCTGGGGTAGTGTGCAAGCAAAATTTGTAGAGACATCTCATCAAAAATCTCTACATGAACATGAACCGAAGTTGTCTGGGAAATTAGGCAGATGGCAGGTGGAAAGTAAAGTTTTTTCATCTGCCCTGGTTTACGCAGTTGATGATGGCTACGTAGTTCACCTAAATTTCAAATCTTATTAAATTATTTTAGTTTTATTTTATACCTTTTTAAATAAGTATATATTCTATGGCTGAATTATATACTTATTGTGTTAGACATAAGTAAAGTTAACAACAATGTATATATTTAACTGAAAATGTTTTCGGTGAATCAGTTAAAAATAATACATATAACAGCAATAAATATTGACCATAGTTTTCAGTGGCAACTGAATACGCAACTATAGCGTTCGCAGGGGAGATGACGTTTAGCTAGCTGCCTTCTGTTTCCTGTCTTTTACATAAGTTCACACAAAATCATTTGTAAAGATATATGTCAGAATCACAAAATCCATTAAATTCAGCCCCGACTGTAGCTCGTGGTATTCCTCCGCTTCCCCCACCACCACCAACAATTAGTACGCAGCGCCAGTCCACACAAACTTTAGAAATACCAGTTGACAGAAGTCGTACTACCCCATCACCAGTTGCTTCCCCTGCTTCTGCTCATCGTCCTGGGACACCACCACCAATCCCTAGTCCCAGTCCTGCCCGTGTCAAAAACAATAGTTTACACCCAACTTTACATCAGTTGGTACGGGAAGCTTATGATAATGGTATCTCTGATATTCACTTGGGTGTAGGCGAACCACCCCGCTTCCGTAACCGTGGCGAAATTCAGACTACAGATTATCCAGAAACGGATAAAGAGACTTTTATGAATTGGATGCGGGAAATATTGACGGAAGCAGAAATTCAACGGTTTGAAGAACACCTAGAATTTGATGGTGCAACTCAATACGAATTTGCCCGTGTGCGGATAAATATCTTTGATTCTCTCAAAGGTTATGCAATGGTCATGCGCTTAATTCCCCTCAAAATCTTAACCATTGACCAGTTACGCCTACCCCCTGTTTTCAGAGATATTTGCCATTACCACAAAGGCTTGATTCTGGTGACAGGTCCGACTGGTTCTGGTAAATCTACCACAATGGCAGCGATGATTGACTACATCAACAAAGAGATGCCCAAGCATATCATCACCATCGAAGACCCCATCGAATTTGTTCACAAGAGTCAAAAGTCTTTGATCAAACAACGGGAAGTGGGAATGCACACCCGAAAATTTGACAATGCCTTAAAAGCTGCTTTACGGGAAGACCCAGACTTGATTCTAGTAGGGGAAATGCGGGACAAAGAAACAGTGAATACAGCGCTCAAAGCTGCTCAAACTGGTCACTTAGTTATGGGAACTCTGCATACTAACAGCGCTGTGAAAACGATTGAACGTATTCTCAATCTTTACTCAGGTGATGAACAGGATGCCATGCGGGTGGCAATTTCCGAATCTCTGGTAGCAGTGATTGCTCAAGGTTTATGTCGCACCACAGATGGCAAACGTGCTGCTTTTCACGATATTCTAATAAACACAGATGCAGTTAAAGACTGGATCAAAGAAGGTAAGTACGATGAAATTACGGAATTAATGAAACAAGCTGGTTTTGATGGCATGATTACCATGAATCAGTCTTTGTTTAACCTCTACCAAGAAGGTCGGATTACTGAAGAAACAGCCTTGGAGATGTCACCGACTCCCAACGAAATGGCCCAGATGCTGCGAGGTCGAGTGTAAGAATTAGGGATAGAGGATAGGGAATAGGGGATTAGGAAATAATAATAAGAGTAGGAATTAGACAATAAAAATATAGTTCTACACTAGCTTCTAATTCCTGGTTGACTATTAGCCCCCAGTCCCTAACCTATTGATTCCCTTGACTTCAGATAGACTCATTCTACCCCAGTTATTTAAAGGCATTGCTCTGTTTACGCCCGGAGGAGATTTGATTTATTGTATCGACCCCAGTAAGCAAGGTCGATGGCATTTGAATTTATGTGCAACTTTACAGGAAATCTTAGACTTGCCAGAACCACCTCATTTTTTAGTACCCTGCTACACAGCTACTATTGATCATTGGTTAGATCCACGTACCCAACAAATACGCACTTTTGCTGAAGCTTATCCAGCTGTGATGCGACATCAAGCGTTACTAAATGCCATTTTTGGTACAGGCGACATTATTTGGCAAAGCGCACCTTGGCAAGAAGGATTGTGCGATCGCATGGTATTAAATAGTTATCGCTCCTCGTTCCCCCAACTTTGGGAAGACCACGACTTAATCGTACGTTTAGATCCTTTTGAAGCAGTACCATACTATCAAGAAGCAACAAAACTACAGATACAACCAAACACCCAAGGCTATGTTCTACGCTTGTTTGTAGCTGGCCATAGCCCCGGTATAGAACGTACACTTGAGAGTCTCCACGACCTATTAGAACAATACCTTGGCCAACCATACACCCTGAAAGTCATTGATGTAATCAGCCATCCAGAACAAGCAGAAAAAAATCAAGTCACAGCTACCCCTACCCTTGTAAAAGTATGGCCTCTCCCCGTGCGGCGCATTGTAGGCGACTTGGATAATGTAGATAAAATTTTGCAGATGTTGGGTGCGAAAGAACAGAGTTAAAAAGTCAATGGTTAAGGGTTAAGAGTTAACATGCAGGTAGACCTGCACTATCTTAAATGTTATGACTACAGTCTTAACTAAACGCTTTACTATAGCCGAATACGATCGTTTAGCAGAACTCGGTTTTTTTAATGAAGATGACCGAGTTGAGCTAATTAGGGGAGAAATCATTTCGATGGTATCTAAAGGCAAACCGCATTTTGTGTGTGAAACACGCTTAGAGCGAGAATTATTTAAGCTCGTGGGAGAAAGAGCGACACTGCGGGGACAGCAACCGATTATTATTTCTGACTACAGCGAACCGGAACCAGATCGGGTAATTGTCAAAAATCGCCCTGATGATTATATTAGCAATCATCCCACTCCAAATGATATTTTACTGTTAATTGAGATAGCCGATTCCTCTTTGAAATATGATCAAGAGGTGAAGTTACCACTTTATGCAGAAGCGGGTATTGCTGATTATTGGATTTTTAATTTAGTAGAAAATCAATTAGAGTATTATAGTGAACCATTACATGATTTCCAAGGTAAATTTGGTTATCGCAAAAAGTTAATTTATCTGGCAAATGAATCAGTTTATCTACCGTGTTTTCCGGATTTAGTTCTGGATTTATCAAAGGTTTTTCCCCAAAAAGATGCAGTAGAATTCTAAAAATTCAGAAAAAGGGCGATCGCTACAATCACCCTTATTTGACAATCAAATCCTCCATTGCGCGCTGTAAATCTTTGGTAAAATCTGCAACTGCTTGTCTCGCACCTTGACGACTTCCCTTATACACCAGATACCGTTCCGAAATTGATAACGGTTCACCCACAGTTATTTTCGCTTTCTGTTTACCCAAAAGCGGTCGCTGGAAAGGATTACCACCTCTAATTCGAGTTACTACATCCCAAATGAGTAATGTTGTTTCAGCAAAGCGTTCGGCGGTGGGTTTTTCGTGTACATAATTACCTGTGACAGCAACCAAACTTTCTACTAAACGCATGTGCCACATCCGCAAATTCGCTTCTTCGGCAATGCGATCGCCTAAATCTCTTTCTAAAGATGACAGTGATTTTACATCTTTATAATCTTCTCTAAAAATATAATTCCAACCTGCCTGTTCTACTCGGCGACAGCGATCATTAAAATTACCCTTTGGTTGTAAATCAAAATACTGTTCTGCTACTTGTAAAACTACATTTAAAAGTGCATTGAGACGAGCAGCAATAAATATATTTATTTCTTCAGATTTTGCTGGAATTTCTGGCAATTTTTGATGATAAAACCGTGTGTAAAAATCTTCCATTAAACTGAGCAAACGTTCTGCTAAGCTTAACAACCGGGGGTAAAGGGAACTAGGGAGATGGGGATGAGAGTAAGTCGAAGGTAAACCACTGTAAGTTTCTAATTTAGTTAATAAATTGGCGATCGCACCCCAAGGATCTGCAACATAACTATATTGAATTCCTATTGGTACAATGAGAACCTGTTCATCTCGTCCAGCTTTGTGCAAGTCTTCAGCACACCAAAAACCCATTTGGGCGATTCCGGGTTCGAGGGGATTAACAATCTCTGAAAGCCCATTGGTAGCACCTTCTGGTGCAGCAGCCATGGGAAAGCGCCCATTGGCAAACAAATCGCGTGCTGAACGCAAACCTGTCCAGTCAGCTTTACCCCGTTGAATAGGTGTTGCACCCAACTTAGAAGCAATCCAACCTACCTGGGAACCAGCCCATAGAGTAATACCGCGATCGTAGATAAAATGAGCATGGATTGGATGCTGTAGCGATATTCCCTCCTGTCGTGCTACCCTTGGCACGAGTTGGGAAAGCAAGTAGCCCAAACACAGTGGATCTGTAGCTTGAGGATGGCGAAATGCTATCAAAAAACGAATCTTTCCCTCTTGAAACTGACGGTAGAGATTTACCAAAACCTCTACGTTATCTGCTTCAATTTGGCTAATTGCTGTTTTCCAGCGTAAGTAGCTGGGTAAACCTAGCTGAATAACTCGTAAAACCAAGGGGTTAAATGCTGGCGGAATAAATTCTAGGGGCGGCTGTGCTTGATTAGTAACATCAGGCAAGGTAACTTCTCCAATGTGAATTATGAATTATGAAATTTTATTTTTTTTTACTCTTTTTTTCATTTTTTGTGGTTCAGATTAAATAATTCATAATTTGTCTTTCATCCTTTATACTTCAGACTTCACTTATTTAGAGATTAGCAACACTGAAAAAGGGATAAACGATGCGACTGTCACAAATGTTATTCGTTACACTGCGGGATGATCCAGCCGATGCTGAAATCCCCAGTCATAAATTACTACTGCGCGCAGGTTACATTCGTCGCATCGGTAGCGGTGTTTACGCATATTTGCCATTGATGTGGCGGGTACTGCAAAAAGTTTCTCAAATTGTGCGGGAAGAAATGAACGCCACAGGCGCCCAAGAATGTCTCTTACCGCAATTACAACCAGCAGAACTATGGCGTGAATCTGGCAGATGGGATACTTACACCAAAGCTGAGGGTATTATGTTCGCCCTCACTGATCGTCGCGAACAAGAATTAGCATTAGGACCGACTCACGAGGAAGTGATCACGATGATCGCTCGTGATATGATTCGCTCTTACCGACAGCTACCCCTGAACCTCTACCAAATTCAAACTAAATTCCGCGATGAAATTCGTCCCCGCTTTGGTTTGATGCGTGGACGGGAATTCATTATGAAGGATGCTTATTCCTTTAATGCGGATGAAGAAAGCCTGAAAAAAACTTACCAGGATATGTACCAAGCCTACAGCAATATGCTGCGGCGTTCTGGTTTGAGTTTTCGTGCTGTAGAAGCTGACTCTGGGGCGATTGGTGGTACTGGTTCCACAGAATTTATGGTTTTGGCAGAAGCTGGCGAAGATGAAGTCCTCTATACCGAAGATGGACAGTACGCCGCTAATGTGGAAAAAGCTGTTTCTCTACCTGCTGATGCGGAAAATTCCCCGTTTACAAGTTATGAAAAACGGGAAACTCCGGGAACTGAGACAATTGAAAAACTTTGTGATTTCCTCAAATGTTCTCCGACTCAAGTTGTGAAAAATGTTCTCTACCAGGCACTATACGATAACAACACAACGGTTTTGGTACTGGTGAGTATTCGGGGTGATCAGGAAGTTAACGAAGTCAAGTTACAAAATGAGTTGACAAAATTAGCTTCTGAATATGGTGGAAATGCGGTTTTGAAGTTAATAGTACCTGATGCAGATGCCCAGAAAAAATGGGCGGCGAAACCTTTACCTTTGGGTTATGTTGCGCCCGATATTGCCGATGATTATATTCAATCTACTAAAGATGTTGCACCGAAATTTTTGCGTTTGGCAGATAAAACCGTCGTTGATTTAAAGAACTTTGTCACTGGCGCCAATGAGTCTGGCTATCACGTAGTTGGTGCTAATTGGGACAAGCAATTTACACTACCAGAAAATATCGTAGATATACGCAAAGCCAGACCAGGCGATCGCGCCATACATAACCCCGAACAAACCTTAAAAAGTGCCCGGGGGATTGAAGTCGGGCATATTTTCCAGTTGGGTACAAAATACTCAATTGCAATGGGAGCAACTTATACCAATGAACAGGGAGAAGAAAAACCACTTGTGATGGGTTGTTACGGTGTAGGAGTGTCACGCTTGGCACAAGCGGCAGTAGAGCAATCTTACGATAAAGACGGGATTATTTGGCCTGTCGCGATCGCACCTTATCACGCCATTGTCACAATTCCCAACATCAACGACGCTCAACAAGTAGAAATCGCCGAACAACTTTACACAGAACTCAATCAAGCTGGAATTGAAACCCTCCTCGATGATCGCAACGAACGAGCAGGAGTAAAATTCAAGGATGCAGATTTGATTGGCATACCCTACAGAATTGTCACAGGAAGAGCGATCGCCAATGGCAAAGTCGAAGTAGTCGAAAGAAAAAGCCGCAATTCTCAGG
This sequence comes from Fischerella thermalis PCC 7521, assembly GCF_000317225.1. Taxonomy (GTDB): domain Bacteria; phylum Cyanobacteriota; class Cyanobacteriia; order Cyanobacteriales; family Nostocaceae; genus Fischerella; species Fischerella thermalis. The sequence continues at coordinate 11,184 of NZ_AJLL01000098.1, read as the reverse complement.
AAATCCACATCACGGAAGTTGTATCTACTCTTAAAGGGTGGATCTCGCAAGCAGTAAGTTAGGAACTAGGGATAGGGGGGACAAAGAGGACAACGAGGACAACAAAGAAATTTTTCTCCCCATCACCCCACCTCCCTACCTCCCTACCTCCCCATTGCCCCATCACCCCCAATTCCCTTCAAAATAATAAAATGGAACTTCTGACAATCCTTATATCTAGCCTATTGGGTGTAGTTGCTCCTGTAGGAGTGGTAATTGATCAGACTGCTGAAAATACCATCCGTTCGCAGTTTTCAACAGTGGAACAACTACAAGTAAGAGTCGATAATGCTCCTAGTTATCAATTACTGCAAGGTAAGGTGGAAAGAGTGTTAATTGCAGGGCGTTCTTTGCAACTAAAACAACAAGATTTCCGCATCGCAGTTTTAGAATTGGAGACCGATGAAATAGAATTTGATCCAACTAGTTTGAGGCAAAACTTACCCAAATTAAAACAACCTTTACAGGCTGGAGTACGCTTAGTTGTAACAGAGCAAGATATCAATAAACTTTTACAATCACCACAATTTCTGAAGCAGCTGCAAGAATTGAATAAAGGGAATTTTTCTGCTCTTGAGTTTACCGAAGCCTCCAGTTTCGCTAACCCTAAGGTAGAATTTTTACCCAATAATCGCTTTAGTTTCCAGGTAGAGTTACAAAACGAGCAGGAGGTAATACCCCTTTTAATTAAAATCAATTCTGGGTTAAATATAGTTGGTGGCAGACAATTTCAACTAGTAGATCCAAAAGTATCATTAGATGGACAGGAGTTCCCAACAGAATTTCTCAATATGATTATTAGTAACATAAATCAACAATTAGATTTACGTAATTTGGAAGGTGACGGAGTCCAAATGCGAATTCTAAAATGGAAAATGAAACCAGGGAAATTAGAAATGGCAGCATTTGTAAGGTTAGAACCATCTTCTAAGTTTTTGGAAACTCGTCGTTAGTAAGTCTCGTCGTTAACCAAACTTCTCTTCATATAGATAGCATCAAGAGCTTAAGGAAGGTTTTGCATATGAGTCAACAACAAGGATCGAAACGGGTTTCTTCTGGTGTAATAGCAGCTATTTCAGCAGCAGTTGTGTTGGTAGGAGGGGGGGTAGGCTGGTTAACTTGGAATTCTCATCAGAACACCAATCCTACACCATCAGAACGCCTTGTACCAGGGAATCCACCCCAGGTAGGAAATGAACAAACTACCCAAATTTATTGGTTACAAGATACTGGCACAAATTTTAAATTGGTTCCTCAATCAGTTCAAGTGCAAGCAAATCGTAACCAACCCAACCAATTTTTAACAGCAGCATTCCAACGTTTATTAGAAGGACCTACAGAAGGAAGTAGTGGTTCGAGTACAATTCCTCAGGGAACAAAATTGCTGGGTGTAGATGTTCAAGGTGATACTGTTCGTGTCAATTTATCTGGAGAATTTACCAGCGGCGGCGGTAGCACTTCTATGCAAGGGCGTATTGGTCAAATTGTTTACACCGCCACTAGTTTAAATCCGAACGCCAAAGTGTATATTGATGTAGACGGCAAACAACTAGATGTGTTGGGTGGTGAAGGTTTGGAGTTGGAACAGCCACTGACACGTCAAAACTTTAAGGAAAATTTTCAACTTTAATCGTGTAGTCATTGGTCATTGGTCATTGGTCATCGGAAAAATACTAATAGTATGAACGTGCTTTATTCAGCTTTGTTTTGGGTAGAGCAAAGGAAAAATGACTAATGACAAAGGACAAATGACTAATGACTAAATTACTTAGTATTCAATACACGAAAACTCCGGGCTTGTTGTTCTAACCTACTGGCAAGGCGATCGCAAACTCGGTTACACAATTCAAAAATCATATCATCTTCCACCCGATAGTAGGCACAAGTTCCTTCGCTACGACGGCTAAGAATCCCCGCTTGCCACATCACCTTCAGGTGCTTTGATACATTTGCTTGTGACGTTTGGGTTGCCTCTACCAACTCTTGTACGCATTTTTCTTCATCCCGCAATAAATGCAGCAATCGCAGGCGCATTGGTTCACTCAACAGGCTGAAGTATTCAGCTACTTGTTGCACAACTTCTGGCGGTACAGGCAACGTTTGTTTCATCAGGATTGTCCGGGAAGAACTGAACTGAGAAATTTTACAACTTTAGACATCAGTTATATACATTAATACTTAATCTGGATTAATTCGCATCAAAGGCTGACCATATTCTACAGGTTCACCATTTTGAACCAGAATTTCAACCACTTGCCCGGATACTTCCGCTTCAATTTCATTCATGAGCTTCATGGCTTCAATAATACACACAGTTTGACCGCTACGGATGCGATCGCCCACTTCTACAAATGGTGGCTCACCTGGTGCAGGGGCACGATAAAATGTTCCCACCATTGGGGAAGTAACATCTGTAAATTTTTTTTGCTCAAGTGGTGAGGGAGTAGCTGATGATTTTACACCTGTACTCGTAGGAGTATCAACTGTACTGTTTGTAGTTGCATCTGTTGTTGGAGTAGATGCTACTGATGGCATTGCGCTCACAAGCGGTAATCCAGCACCAGTAGCAGCGCTTGGAGTTGCTACGGTTGCTGGTAAAACTCCAGCAGTAGCCGTAACAGCTTTACGTATTGTGATTTCAAAATCGTTGCTTTTGAGTGCTACTTCTACAATGTCTGTTTTAGCGATGGTTTCTAACAATTGACGAATTTCATTAAAGTCCAATGGCACAGCTTTGATTACCTCAATAATGCGTTAAAAAAGGCAGAGGGCAGAGGGCAGAAATTTCATAAATATCATTTTTTATTACCAATTACCCATTACCAATTACCCATTACCAATTACCAAGTTTTTCAGTGCGTTTTGGTGTACGCAGTTGATGACGAGTTTACTGGTAGATAGGCTTTTTGGTAAAGATAAATATTAACCCTCATTTGTCACTTTGGGAGAATCCAATCGCTCAAATAGTTACGGGGCTTTAGTTTCCACTTTTCGTCTATAAATTTTAGTTTCTGTTAGAAAATAAAGCCTCAAACCCGGATGAAACCAAAGTCTCAGAAGTTGGCTGAGATTATTGTTTTCCGAGAGTGACAGAACAGGGTTAAGCGAGGCAGGGATGGAAATCCCCGCTAGGGATAGAAATATAGATTTCCATCTTTGCTGAGTTATAATTTACTCCCTGCCCAGGTATGTGTCATTACGGGTGTCAATACGGATGCGTTCTCCTTGGCTAATAAATAGAGGAACCATCACAACTGCACCAGTTTCCAGTATTGCAGGTTTACTGCCACCAGTAGCTGTGTCACCTTTGACACCAGGGTCAGTTTGCACCACTTCTAATACTACAGAGTTAGGTAGTTCAACTTCTAGTACTTGTTCACCCCAACGGATGACGTTAGCTTCCATACCTTCTTTAAGATATTTAACGCGATCGCCAATTTGGGCTGCACTTAATCTACCTTCTTCATAGGTTTCCATATCCATAAAAACGTATTCATCACCGTCTTTATAGGTATGCTGCATCGTGCTTTTTTCCAGAGTCGCTTGTGGTACAGTTTCCCCGGCGCGGAATGTCCTTTCTACCACGTTTCCACTCTGGACATTTTTTAATTTTGTTCGCACAAAAGCGGAACCTTTTCCGGGCTTAACGTGGAGGAATTCCACAACTCGCCATACAGATCCATCTAAAACAATTGAGACACCAGGTCGAAAGTCGTTACTGGAGATCATGAAGCTTTCAAAGTTTGGAAGACAATCGGCATTTATTGTACCCCTCAAAGGGAGAAATTAGTCATTAAGTCATAAAAGAAGGGTGAAGGATGAAGGGTAGGAATTTTCACTTAGTGATTCAGAAGGTGTGATCGCTCGATATTGTGTTGGTGGTGTGCGATCGTATATCCTCAAGTGAGCATAGCTCCTTTTTACTATGGTTTATAATCCCAAACAGTAGCGAACCCCAGCTTCCACTTTCAGCATCTTAGCCTCAGAAATCTTTATTTGCTTTTTGTTTTGTGTGAGTTAGGTTTTTGTAAATATTTTAGTGACAAAACTATCACCACTCAGCTACTGCGGCTGAAAAACACAGCAGCCGCAATAATTAAACCCAAAAGTGCTAAAGGAACCCAAAGATTGGGAAGATCATTAAAACTCATAAAAAAAATCAAAAATTAAATTACAACTATTTGCGCATCAAGTAAACCCGTAACTGCGCTTCCAAAATCTGGTTGCGGCGCTTGTTTGCGGCGCGAAACATGAGAGTAGGTACATCATTGTGAGGCGCAATTACTGCTACCCGGCTAAAAATGACACGGGCTGTAGGTCGAGAGAAACGGGCAAATGCTAAACCAGTCAGTACCGCAATTCCCACCAAACCCATCATTGCTTCAATAGTGACAACAACATTAGCATAGGTTGTTTTAGGAAACATTGCCCCGTAGCCAATAGAAGCCAGAGTTTGCACACTAAAGAAAAAGGCATCGAGAAAAGACCCAGGTCTAGCGTTAGCAATACAATCTTCCCCTGCCAGGTAAGCTAAGGCAAACAAGGCATTAGTAGTTAATCCATTCCCCTTTTTTGATGATACAAATACATCCATAGGGGCGTACGACTGTGGACCTGTACAGTGGTTAATGGTTATAAGAAGACTGGCTATCAACCATGAACAACCAACACCCAACACCCAACAACCAACGAAGAATTGAAATTTCGCAAGTTGTAGTGACAGCACAACAGATGCGTGAGGTTGAAGCGCGTATCTTTGCAGCAGGTATACCTGTGGCGGCTTTGATGGAAAAGGTAGCAGGACTAATTGCCCGTCGGATTTTGGATATGTACCTCAACCCCGGGCAAGAAGACAATAGATGGGGAGGTGGGGAACTCGGAACCCCCACGACCGACAGAGAGTGGGGATTAGGGGCAATGGGGAGGTGGGGAGATCAGCCCCGTTTCTACTCCCGACCTCGTGTGGGAATTCTTGTCGGTCCCGGTCATAATGGTGGGGATGCTTTGGTTGTTGCCCGTGAATTGTACTTTCGCGGTTATGCTGTCTTTATATACAGTCCTTTTGCCAAACTCAAAGAATTAACTTCACAACATTTGCAGTATGCTCAGAGTTTGGGTATTCCCTGTTATCAATCAATTGAGGACTTGCCGGAGTGTGATTTGTTGGTTGATGGGCTGTTTGGATTTGGGTTAGAAAGAGAACTCCAAGATCCTATTGCTAGTGCTATTAATCAGTTAAATCACAAGTCTGTGCCTATTATTAGTATCGACATGCCGTCTGGCTTGCATACAGATACTGGCAAAGTTTTAGGAACTGCTATCCGTGCTAGCCACACTTTTTGTCTGGGTTTGTGGAAATTGGGTTTATTACAAGACCAGGCTTTAGAATATGTGGGCAAGGCAGAGTTAATTGATTTTGATATTCCTTTGGCGGATGTGGAAGCAGTGCTGGGAGAAACACCCAGAATTAAACGTGTCACAAAAAATAGTGTGTTTTCAACTCTGCCTCTACCGCGTCCTGCTGTCACCCATAAGTACAAAGAAGGACATCTATTATTAATTTGCGGTTCGCGTCGCTATGCTGGAGGTGCGATTTTAACTGGATTGGGAGCAAGGGCAAGTGGAGTTGGTATGCTGTCGATCGCTGTGCCAGAATCTCTCAAACCTATCTTGGTTAGCCATTTGCCAGAAGCACTGATTGTCGGATGTCCAGAGACACAAACAGGTGCGATCGCTCAATTACAATTACCAGAAAACACAGACTTAAATTCCTTTGATGCGATCGCCTGTGGCCCCGGTTTAACCAAAGATGCTAGCCCAATTGTTCAACAGGTGTTAGAAAGCACAATCCCTCTAGTGCTTGATGCTGATGGTTTAAATATTCTGGCTAATCCCCCCCTTAGTAAGGGGGGGATGAAAGGGGGAATACGACAAGCATTAACAGTACTTACACCCCATACAGGCGAATTCCAACGCTTATTTCCTGATTTACCAGATGCCAAACACAATAGAATCGAAGCAGTACGAGAAGCAGCAGCCCAAAGTGGGGCAGTAGTATTGTTGAAAGGAGCAAGAACAGTGATCGCCAATTCCGAAGGTGCAGTATGGATTGTTCCCGAAAGTACTCCTGCTTTGGCGCGGGGTGGTAGTGGTGACGTATTAACTGGATTAATGGGTGGATTAATTGCTCAGGCTGTTACCCATCAAATAGCCGCCGAAGATATGGTAGCAGCTGCTGCTTGGTGGCACGCTCAAGCTGGAATTTTAGCAGCCCAAGAACGCACAGAATTAGGGGTTGATGCATTTACGTTGACTCAGTATTTGAATTTAGTTCTCAACCACACTGATTTTGATAGCCTGTGAGATCCCAGACTTTTTAAAAAGTCGGGGATCTGGCCCCTCGCAAAGAGTCAGAACTAATATCGCCTAGGCTGGTAATTGGTAATAGGTAATTGGTGAGACTACTTGCCGTCTTGGCTTATGCCGAGATGGCAAAGTAGCGAACCCGAAGGGTAATATCGTAAGCAATTAGCCGAACTTGATATAATGACATATACCACTTGTTCTCTCTCCGCAAACGGGTAAGATTTAGGATAGGGCAAAAGATATTTGTGCAAAAAGTCTAATCTCCTTGGGGACACTCTTCCCACAAAGTTGTAATTTCCCGCAAACTCTGATGATTGCCATTACCTAAAATTAAATGATCAAGCAGGGGAATACCTAAAAACGCAGCTCCTGCTAGTAACTGGCGAGTGAGTTCGATATCTTCGCTACTGGGTTCGATGTTACCAGAAGGGTGGTTATGGGCAACAATTAACCGTGTTGCACCTTGACGAATCACTTCTCGAAAAATCTCACGGGGAGGTGCGAGGGTTTCGGTTGCAGTTCCTATAGTAATGACTTGCGTTCCCAGTAAGCGATTTTTCACATCTAGTAACAGAACTGCAAAGCGTTCTTGGTTTTGCCACATCAAATCTTGACTGAGAGCAGCCGCCGCTGCTGCTGGGCTATCTATAACTGTACGATCCGCAGGGCGCGATTGAAAGGCGCGTTTGCCCAATTCAATGGCTGCTAAAATTGTTGTTGCTTTGGCTGGGCCAATACCGGGTATTTGCATGAGTTCAGCAGCGCTAATTTCTCGTAGAACTGCTAAAGGTTCGCGATCGCATTTACTCAATTCATGTAATATGTATTGTCCCAAACCCACCGCAGAAAGTTTTCCCGGGCCTTGACCAGTGCCAAGCAAAATTGCTATTAATTCTGCTGTGGATAGAACTTTTGCACCATGAGCCAATAAGCGCTCCCGTGGACGCTCAGTCTCTGGCATATCAGCAATTCTTAGGCAATAGGTCATAGCTCAAGAGAATAAAAACAAAGGAGGACATATACTCTAGTTATCCCCCGTAAGCTCTCAAAATCTATGCCTTTTTGATAAAATATTCAATATTTTGGTGTTTAAAATTGGTTGTTCGATGTTTGTTGTTTAGCACAAGCCATCTAGATTTTAGATTTTGGATTGACCCTAGAGATAAATCTGGAGGCTTGTACTCTGTTGAGAATGATTGATCAACAACCACCAACCACCAACCAACTTATTGATAAATCTGTGTTGCTTTTAATATGTGGTAGGTAGTGAGAAGTTGAGTGATAGCTAGGGGGTAACTCTGGATTGTTTCGCCGGTAGTACCAGCAACTTTGCCGATCTCTGGGTTAACTTCGCGATTACATACATTCTTTAAATAAGGCATATCAGAACAAATCAAATGTTCGAGTTTGTTGACTTGTTCTAGAGTTGCATGACCGTCTACTTCTAGCACATCCACTGGTTTACCCATGTCGCGGTCTAGTCCCAAACGGATGGCAGACATAGTATTATCACAAAAATCAAGAATTTTGGTAAAGTCTGGATGAGGAATTGTTGGACGTAGTACCAAACGCACGTTTAAATGTCCATTGGTGTTATTAATATCATCGCTAGGTGGATAAAAACTCACTACTATATCTGACCATTGCCGTTGCGGGCGGATAAACTGTTCTGAGTCGGGTTCTCGCTTCTCTAGTTCTGCCAAAACTTGTTCTTCTGTGTAACCACGCTTTTGGGTATCTCGCTTGACTTTCCAACTGGTGCGGATTGATTCAGGGGGTGCAAGGTAAACTTTTACATCATAGCAATCGCGAGCAGCACGGGTAGAATAGCCGAGTAATCCTTCTACAATTACAAATTTGTTGGGTTTAACATACACTGGAGCTTCAAAAGTACCAGTTGTATGGCTGTAAACTGGCTTGAGAATAGGTTGCCCAGTCCGTAACAGCGATAGATGCTGCTGCATGATATCGAGATGGTTGCAGTCGGGATGGAGAGCCGTAATACCAATTTCTGCACGTTGCTTGCGATCGTACTTATGGTAATCATCTGTACAGATGATTGTGACATTTTCTGGGCCGAGTACCTGAGCAATTCCTCTTGTCAGCGTAGTTTTGCCAGCAGCACTATCACCAACAATACCAAGAATAATTGGACGGCTCATGATTTCTTCCCCCTGAAGATAGCTGTTACAATGAAATGCAATTTTTAATTGTATTCCAGTTTACTAATTCTAGAAATGAATTAAAGATAACTCAAGGTCTCGAACAGATGTTCTGATCAAAGTGAGTCAAGAAATATTGACTTCATTACTTGTAATCAAGCTTACTTACCCTTTAAAACGATTTGTATATATTTTTGTCAATAAGTTATGACAAATGGCCCAGAACTAGTTTCCACCTGCATTGGTATTACTCAACATATAAATCTAAAAACTCTGTGTTTCTTATTTATCAGTTAAATTTAGTAACGAGGGTTCGGGCGATTGCAACTAGCGATCGCACAGCAAAAGCAAGGCGGTGGTAGAACAGGCGCTTTCCGGCGAGAAACAACCACAAGGTGATGATGTTAACTCTTTTGTTAATGATGTACGAAAGCATCCTTGTTTAATAAATTAAATTAACTTTGTTAATAAACTCTTAATATCTAGTTATTAATCACATAGTAGTATTTTTAGTATCTAATGTTCATAAATATCACTGTTGTTGAGCCAGTGAGTGTATGGTCATGGTATTAATTATACAAGTAAAAAATTTTGTTAAAACAATCCTGCCAAAACCTGTAGTTGATAGAATTCAGAGTTTTCTTGCCCAGATTGCAAGTAGTCGGCTCCGGGGATTTAATTTACATCTCAATACCCCTGATCGCTATGTACTAGAAGATATTATTATCCCATATTTGCTTGAACGCAATGAATTTTATAAGATTCTCTTTGTTGGTTGTGATTGGTTCACTAAACCTTACAATAACTACTTTAAAAATAAAGAATACTGGACTATAGAAATTGATGAAAAGAGAAAAAAATATGGTTCCAAAAGGCACATTGTTGATTCGCTTTTGAACCTCAGCCATCATTTTACTAATGATTATTTAGATGTGATAATTTATAACGGAGTTTTTGGATGGGGCATCAACAGCAGGGAAGATACTGAAACTTCTTTTCAGCAATGCTTTCAATCTCTGCGACCAGGAGGAATTTTAGTGTTCGGATGGAATGATATTCCTGAAGCAAAGCCTTTTCCTGTAATTGAAGAATGTCAAACCTTACAACAATTTGAACCTTATTTTTTCAGTCCTTTATCTACTGTACAATACTCAGTACCTGATCAATCCAATGATCAGAAGTTTGGGCATGTGTTTAACTTTTATATGAAGCCTTTGTCTGATTAAATATCAAAATTTGTATAAATAGAGCTAAATATCGAGTTCTTGCGACAGGTTGGCACGACTTGAAAAATTTTTATCAGTGTCTGATGACAAAAGCACCAGAAGTTAGGACATGAGCCAGGATCATAGCAGAAAAAATGCTGTCGTACAGGTTGTGCTGCGATCGCATCTACACTGAGTCAATGATAAATGCGTTAGTAGTTCATATACAATTGCTCACATAGGTAAGTGCGATCGCGCTCCTAAGCACTAAGCAATTGACTTCAATTTGTATTGACATCCTCACAAGTTTTACAATACTCGCAGATAATTTTTAAACGATTGGTGTATTTTTTGTAATGACTAGCTCCACAGATATTGCTACCTTAGCCCGCCTGATGGCAGCAGACTTTAGCAATCAAGAACAAGCTTTTGAAAACCCACCTTTTTATGCTCATATCCGTGTGTGTATGCGTCCCCTCCCCTTAGAATTGCTATCAGGGGTAAGTTTTTTTGTTGAGCAAGCTTATGACTACATGCTCAATGATCCCTATCGTATGCGGGTATTGAAGTTACTAACGACACAGAAGCACATCATTATCGAAAACTACACTGTTAAAGAAGAACAAAGATTCTACGGTGCATCTCGTAACATCGAACGTCTGAAAACGCTAAATGCTGATGATTTGGAAAAATTACCAGGCTGCAACATGATTGTAGAGTGGACTGGTAACAGCTTCAAAGGTAAGGTAGAGCCAGGAAAAGCGTGTATCGTCTTTCGTAAAGGTCACAAAACCTACCTTGATAGTGAGTTTGAGATTAACGAAGAAAAATTTATTAGCCTGGATCGGGGACGTGATCCAGAAACAGATGAACATATTTGGGGATCTGTCGCTGGACCATTTCATTTTGTTCGTTGGCAGAGTTTTGCAGATGAAGTGAAAGTGTAAAGTAACCACCACCAACCGCCAAGCGGTATGGTGGGTAATTTAAGAAATTACATAATTATGACGATCGCAGTGTCGATACAGAAAAGTTAAGCAAATAAGGAAGAAAATGACTTAACTTATAAACTTAACTAATGAATAGGGCAGGTAGAAAGGAGATTTAAGTAGGTTGGTAAGGACTCAAAATCCCTAACTAATCTGTATCGACTATTGAAATCCCAAATTTTATAAAGATAAAAGTAAAGATTTTCAATCAAAGTTGATTTTATGAACGCTGAACTAGACGTTATCATTATTGGGGCTGGTTTTTGCGGTATTACTATAGCTGCAAGTTTAAAAAATTTTGGGATTAATAATTTTATTGTGATAGAGAAGGGAGAAACTGTCGCAACTATCTGGAAAAATGCCTACGAACGATTAGTTACTCAAAATCCTTATTTTACTCTACCTTTCTTTGAGGGCAAGAGA
>NZ_AJLL01000097.1 GCF_000317225.1 Fischerella thermalis PCC 7521 | reverse complement strand
TTTTGCACAAATATTTTTACAGGTGATCGCCTGCCTTTATTTTCTCAAAGGCGGCACCCGGATTTGAACCGGGGAATAAAGGTTTTGCAGACCTCTGCCTTACCACTTGGCTATGCCGCCGCACTCACAGGTTTTTATCATACCAAAGTTTGATGTAAAATTGCACCCCCAAAACTACAAATTTTTGGCAACGAGTTTCTAATGTTGAAGTTAAGTGACAAGGAATATCTAAATTGATTGCTGGAGTTTAAGATAAGGCAAGAGTAGAGGATTTATCTTTCCCTTTAACTCTTACCTATTGACTGTTTTCGCCAATGAATTTAATTTTGTCCAAATACTTAATTTTCTTAGTTAAATTTTGAACTTAACTATGAGAAAAGCTGTTTTTCTGATATTGCCTATTACCCTGATCTTTTCCTCCAACTTTGGAGTTCAAGCTCAACAAATAGACTCTTTAGTTGATCGCCCTTATCTAGCCTTAGTTAAAGGAGATGCCCCTAACAATTGTAGCTTTATTTCTGCCGATCTCCTTGAACGAGTAGCAGATATTGTTAAGGGTTTAGTTTTTGTCCGTCCTGGTGATTCCCTAGAGAGAGTTAGGTATAAAATGCGCTTTGTTCCCGACCAACCTAATGCGACAAATATGTTGCAATGGACAGCTGTTGCAGGAGGAAACTACACTCAGGCGATTGTAAATCTCCGCAACAACAGCGTCCAATCCCGCAATTTCACAATGGCAATTAATTACAACCAACCGAATGAAAGAAGGTGTCAGTGGGAGGTACGAGAACCGCGACAGGAAATTCTTTTGGATTCTCCAACTTCACCTCTAGACCAGTAAACTATGTTAAGTTGGTAAACTTACAAAGTGATTAACAGAGTTTTTTAGGATTCATGCAAGAGGTTTAATACTCTGCCTGTTACCGGTACATGATCAAATGCAGGTTGGCGCAACTCTACACTTGCCTCACTTAACTGTACAAGTTTTGCAACGATCGCATCCAGATTTTTCTTGGCATCGCCAAATAGCATCCGGGTGTTGTCTTTATAAAACAGAGGATTCTCAACACCGGCGTAGCCACTGGCCATACTACGTTTCATCACTACAACAGTACCAGCCTTCCAGACTTCTAAGACTGGCATACCAGCAATCAGACTCTGAGGATCTTCCAAAGCACTGGGGTTAACAGTGTCGTTAGCACCGATCACCAGTACCACATCAGTTTTGGGAAAGTCCTCGTTAATCTCATCCATTTCCAGGACGATGTCGTAGGGTACATTAGCCTCAGCTAGAAGGACGTTCATATGTCCAGGCATTCTACCAGCAACTGGATGGATGCCAAAACGAACCTGGACACCGCGATCGCGCAGCAATTTTGTGAGTTCTGATACAGTATGCTGGGCTTGAGCTACTGCCATACCGTAGCCAGGGACAACGATGACACTCTTGGAATTTTGCAAAAGTTGTACAGTATCCGCAATTGTTGTTGTGGTGACATTGCCCTCAAATTTTTCTCCACTAGGAGTTGCTGCACTTGTTTGCTCACCAAAGCCGCCAAGAATCACGCTGAGGAAGGAGCGGTTCATGGCCTTGCACATGATATAGCTGAGGATTGCACCACTACTGCCTACCAGCGCCCCCGTAATGATCAGCAAATCGTTCGATAGCATGAAACCAGCAGCGGCGGCGGCCCATCCAGAGTAGCTATTGAGCATAGAGATGACCACCGGCATATCAGCACCACCGATCGCCATCACTAGATGAATGCCCAAAACCGAAGCGATCGCAAACATCCCTAACAGCGATTGCAGTCCACTCAGATGTGCTATGGTCAAAAACTCGAAACCCAACCATACGCAAGTCCCAATCATCCCCAGGTTGAGTAAGTGTCGCCCTGGCAAAAGCAGAGGTTTGCTGCTGATGATACCCCGCAATTTGCCAAAAGCAACCACCGAACCTGTGAAGGTGACAGCACCAATAAACACACCCACAAAAATTTCAATTTCGTGAATTGTAGACTCAACAGGAGTGAGTTCTATCGACTCTTGCAGATAATTGGCAATGCCTACCAGAACTGCTGCCATCCCTACAAAGCTATGCAGAATCGCTACTAATTCTGGCATTGAAGTCATTGCTACCCGAGAAGCCACAATTGCACCGATAACGGCTCCTGGGATGACAACTGACGCGAGGACACCGTATGTAGTGACATCTAGCGAGAGTGCAGTAGCAACCAGAGCAATCAGCATACCAACTATGCCGTAAACATTGCCTTGGCGAGCAGTTTCCTGATTGGAAAGTCCTCCAAGACTGAGAATAAATAAGGCGCTAGCCACTATATAGGCAACTGTCAGTAGATTGTTCGACATAATTCTTTTCTCTCTACTTTTGGAACATCCTGAGCATCCTTTGGGTGACTAGGAAGCCACCAGAAATATTGATTGTCCCGACGAAAATAGCGATCGCTCCTAAGATAGTCGATGAACTTGATACTCCAGACAGTTGCAGCATACCGCCAATAATAATGATGCCGCTAATCGCATTGGTGACACTCATCAGTGGAGTATGGAGAGCAGGCTTAACATTCCAGATCACCTGCCAACCAACAAAGCAAGCCAGAACAAACACAATCAAATGAGATAAGAACGAAGCAGGGGCACTTATACCAATACCGACGAGAGCTAAACCAACAAAGATTAGCCATAGCAGGTTATTACTGACCTTTGAGGAACTACTAGAAGTAGGAGATGAAGCAATGGGGAGAGATGGGGGGACGACAAGGGTAGGCTCTTTCTTCTTTTCCTCCTGCTTCTCTTCTCCCTGTGCGCCCACCATTTTCTTCGGTGGTGGCCAGGTAATCTCTCCTTGATGAACTACTAAAGTACCCCGAATCACCTCGTTTTCGAGATCAACTTTGTAGTTTTTCGCTCCTCCCATTTCTTCCAGGAGATGGTAAAGATTGTTGCCATAAAGTTGGCTTGCTTGTTGGGCCATCCGGCTGGGTAGATCAGTCAAACCGACAATCGTCACTCCCTTGTAACAATAAACTTCACCAGGATGAGTACAGGCACAATTACCGCCCTGTTCTGCGGCCATATCAACAATGACCGATCCCTCCTTCATGCTCTCAACCATTTCCTGTGTAATCAGTACAGGTGCTTTTTTACCTGGGATCAGCGCCGTCGTAATGATAATGTCTACTTCTTGAGCTTGAGCGGCGAACAATTCCATTTCAGCCTTGATGAATTCCTCACTCATGACCTTGGCGTAGCCGCCCTCACCCGTACCATCTTCGGCAAAATTCAGTTCCAGAAACTCTGCACCTAGACTCTTTACCTGTTCCTTAACTACAAGTCGTGTATCAAAAGCACGGACAATTGCACCTAAGTTCTTAGCAGTACCGATAGCTGCTAGTCCAGCTACACCAGCACCAATTACCAGTACCTTCGCAGGTTGCACCTTTCCGGCTGCTGTAATCTGTCCGTTAAAGAAGCGTCCGAAGTGGTTAGCAGCCTCAATCACAGCGCGGTAGCCAGCAAGATTGGCCATGGAACTTAGGGCATCCATCTTTTGCGCCCTAGTGATGCGCGGTACTGCATCCATTGCTAACACTGTAGCTTTACGTGCTGCCAGTTTATCGAGTAAATCCGGATTTTGGGCTGGCCAGATGAAACCGATTTGCGTACCTCCTTCACGCAGCAGTTCGGTTTCATGTTTGCCGATTTCCGGGTGCATTTGCGGTGGACGCACCTTCAGTACAATATCTGACTGTGCCCAGAGAGTGGGAGCATCTGGAACAATTGTGCATTCAGCTTGTATGTATGCTTCATCTGTAAAGTTGGCACTTGCACCTGCACGCTTTTCAATCAATACATCGAAACCAAGCTTCATTAGACGTTTGGCTGTTTCCGGTGTAGCTGCTACACGACGTTCGCCAGGGTAAACTTCCTTGGGAATACCAACCTTCATGCGTGTTCTCCTTTTGATCTCGCTGAGTTTCCCAGGTAAAGAGAGACACTAAATATCATGTCCGTTTGAACACTTGTATTATTCGTTGAGGTCGGTAATGGGTAATTGGTAATTGCTAATGGGAAAAACAAATACCCAATGCCCAACTGCGTCAGAATAATATCCTAAGCAGTTAGCCGGACTTGATATAACTTATTTAGAGTTTGGATTTAACCATATCACTATGAGTAAGTGTTAATATCTATAGCTGTCTTAATTCTTCACAACTGTAGACAGGAGGTAAAAGGATTTTAGATTCGTTTACTTTTCTTCTTTAAACGCAAAGGGACGCGGAGTGTTTCTCGGGTATAATTATTTCACCATCTGCCATCTACCTTTGCTCTCTTGAGTGCCTTGCAAATATTCCTCTAAAGTAAAGGAATCTACTTGAATGGCATCATTACGGGCGAACTCTGCTTCACAGATGAGTTCAACTTCTTTGTTACTAATTACTCCGGCTTGGAGGGCTGCTGAAATCAGTTCGTCGGGTTTTTGTTGTGGTAGTTTCTCTGTTTGGCTGGCATTTTTGAGCTTTTTGAGTAATGGTTCGGCTTGGGATAACAAGATGAATGCTTTTTCTAATCTTCCCAATGCTTCTTCGCTACTAGCAGGAATATAAATTCCTGCGGTGAGGCGATCGCGTATTTGTCCGGGAGTTTGTAGTTTTCGGGCAACTTCACTGCCAAGTTTATCATTGGGTAGGGAACCTATGGGATTTAGTCGCCACCACCAACTTACAGGCCCAGCAAACAGTGTACCTAGAACTGGTACGGAGAAATTCTGGAAAATTCCCTCAAAGGCTGACTGGATTTGAGCAAAAGCGTACTGCATTACCCAGTGAACAAAAGGTAAGTCTTCTGGTTTTCGCCCTTCGGCTTCAAAGCGTCTTAGGGTTGCAGTTGCTAAGTACATCCAGGTGAGAATATCCGCAAACCTGCCTGTCAGCTTTTCTTGTCGCTTCAATGCGCCTCTAAAGGAAAAGATAGTGATGTCAGTTAGCAAGGCAAAGGTAGCAGATGCCCACTCTAGTTTGCGGTAGTATTTAGCTGTTGCACCTGGGACGGGAGAAGCAGCCAAATATCCACGGGAAATACTGAGAAGTAATGCACGGAAAGTATTACGTACTGTCAGTCCAAGATGATGCCAGAATGCTTGATCAAAGGCTGTGACATCTGATTGCTCCAGCGCTGTAATCTCCTGGTATACATAAGGATGGCAGCGAATTGCTCCTTGTCCAAAAATCATTAAGGTGCGGGTGAGAATGTTTGCGCCTTCGACGGTGATTGAAATTGGGGTAGCTGTATAAATATTTGCTAATAAATTTCTGGGGCCGCGACAAATCCCTGCACCGCCCATAATGTCCATGCCATCATTAATAATTTTGCGGGAGAGTTCTGTCAAACTGTATTTAGCGATCGCCGAAATGACTGCTGGTTGTTCTCCTTTATCTACTGCACCACAAGTATAATTTCGCACAGATTCCATTAAGTAAGTGAGACTGCCAATGCGTGCTAGAGGTTCTTCTACGCCTTCAAAACGACCAATCGACAAACCAAATTGTTGCCGGACTACAGCATAAGCCCCTGTAACTCTGGCTACTAATTTTGCTACTCCCGTACAACTAGCAGGGAAGCTAATTCCCCGACCTGCTGCCAAAGTCTGCATCAGCATTTTCCAGCCATTACCCGCCTGTTCTACACCGCCGATAATTTGGTCAACACTCACAACAACGTTATGTCCTTCCGTGGGAGAATTGTAAAAAGGCACACCCATCGGATCGTGCCGCCTACCCATGATTACGCCTGGGGTATCAGTAGGAATTAAAACACAGGTAATGCCAACATCTTTACCTTTACCTAAGTAATCTTCCGGATCACGTAATTTGAAAGCTAGTCCTAAGAGAGTGGCGATCGCAGCTAAGGTAATATATCGCTTCTTCCAATTCAGACGCAAATAAAGCTTGCCATCCTCGCCTCTAAACACGATTCCTTCAGACTTGATACTGGCTGCATCTGAACCAGCAGTTGGTTCTGTCAGGGCAAAACAAGGAATTTCTTCACCCCGTGCCAGGCGCGGGAGGTAATAATTTTTCTGTTCCTGTGTACCGTAGCGGAGTAATAATTTTGCCGGGCCCAATGAGTTTGTCACCCCCACAGTGGCGATATGGGTAAAAGAACGAGACGCCAACTTTGTCATCACACTGCTGTAAGCAAAATTAGAAAATCCCAAGCCGCCATATTCTTCAGGTATCATCATCCCCAAAAACCGCTCTTTTTTGAGATAATCCCAAACCTCCGGCGGTAAATCCTTGCGAAGGTAAATTTCCCAATCACTCACCATGCGACAAACTTGTTCCACCGGACCATCCAGAAATGCTTGCAATTCTGGTGTGACTTGGGGATATGGTTCTAGATTAATTCTTTGGAAGTCTGGTTTCCCAGAAAAAAATTCTCCATCTACCCAAACATTTCCCGCTTCAATTGCAGCCCGTTCAGTATCAGAGATTTTTGGTAATAAATTCAAAGCTTTAATAGCTTTAATCAATGATGATGTAATCAGCTTTTGCCGCAGAATAGGGATATTGAATATGCAAGCGATCGCACCAAAAATCACCCAAATCCAGATCGGGGACTGAAAATATACTAGTAATACTGCCAAATAAACCGACCAAACCCACAAAGGAAAACCCATGTAACCAAGTAATAGTAGTAGGAAAATTAGCGTAGAAATAACTACGGTTGGATGAATAAGGTTCATTATAATTTCACCGTTATTTGTAAAATGAACTCACGCACCAGACGCAGAGGCACAGAGTAGAGAAATAGAGTATAAAATATAACAATTTATTCCTTCTGCCCTCTGCCCTCTGCCGTCTGCCCTCTGCCTTCTGCCCTCTGCCGTCTGCCCTCTGCCCTAAATCATCAAATTCTCAAACACAGCCGCAGCACCCATTCCCCCACCAACACACATCGTCACCAAACCATAACGGACACTACGCCGTTTCATTTCATGGAGGAGAGTAGCTGTGAGTTTCGCACCAGTGCAACCGAGAGGATGACCAAGGGCGATCGCACCACCGTTGACATTGACAATTTCCTCGTTGAGTCCGAGTTTGCGAATCACAGCCAAACTTTGGGCAGCAAAGGCTTCGTTAAGTTCGATTAAGCCAATGTCATTTAAAGTCAAACCCACCTGTTTTAAAACTTTAGGTACAGCTTCTACAGGGCCAATACCCATTACTTCTGGTGCTACACCCGCAACCGCATAGCCTAACATCTTACCCATCGGACGGACATCAAGCATCCGCACCATGCGATCGCTCATTACCACTGTTGCTGCTGCACCGTCTGACATTTGCGATGAGTTACCGGCTGTCACACCACCACCGACACGGAATACAGGTGGTAATTTCATCAAAGCTTCCATACTGGTATCAGGACGCGGCCCTTCATCTACCGTAAATACCTTTTCTACCGGTCGCGGAGTGCCATCAATATAGAGTATGTCCCGGACTTCGAGTGGTACGATTTCTTCTGTAAACCGACCTTGCCTAATGGCAACTAAAGCTTTTTGATGGGAACGTAAAGCAAAAGCATCCTGTTCTTGGCGGGAGATTTCGTAGTACTGCATGACGTTTTCGGCGGTAATACCCATCGTGCAGTAAACCTTGGGCATATCTACCATCATTCTTGGGTTGGGGGCGAAATAATGTCCTCCCATCGGAATCAAACTCATAGATTCCGCACCACCCGCAACAATGACTTCCGCATGTCCTACCATGATTGCTTGGGTTGCGATTGCGATTGCTTGCAGTCCAGAAGCACAGAACCGATTCACCGTCATACCTGCTACAGAATCAGGTAAACCTGCACGTTGGGCAATTAACCGCCCGATATTAAATCCCTGTTCTGCTTCCGGAAAAGCACAACCCATAATTACATCATCAATGTATACAGGCTCTAAGTCTCTAACTCGTTCAATGGCTGCTTTGACAACAACTGCACCCATATCATCCGGACGCATATTGTGTAACGTACCCCGTGGCGCTTTTCCTACAGGTGTGCGAACACTGCTGATTATGTAGGCTTGTTTCATAAATAACTCCGGCTAATTTTTAAATCTGTATTTATCGAACCGCCAAGTCGCCAAGAACGCCAAGAATTCAAAGTTGGATGATATGGCAGTCCTCAATGATTTAGAAAATTCTCTCTCTTTCTTTTCTTGGCGTACTTGGCGGTTTGTTAAACCTGCCTTCTCTTAATTCCTCAAAGGCTTTTTCGTTTTCAACATATAAGCAATCCGTTCTTGTGTTTTCGGTTGCTGTAATAGTGGTAAAAACGCCTCTGTTTCTAATCTCAATAAGTAGTTTTCATTGACCAAGGCAGGTGCTGTCAATTCTCCGCCTGTCATCACATAAGCTAAGCGGCTAGCTAAATAATGGTCATACTCTGAAATGTAGCCCCCCTGCTGCATGACATATGCGGTGTGTTCCAACATTGCCCGCGCTGGAAGACCTAACACCATGATGGTGTTACGTTTTGGTGGTGGCATGTAACCTATGCGGTCTAAATAGAGTATTTCTGCTTTGGCTACAGTTAAAAGTCGGTCGGCATTCATGACAATCTTGGTTGTGGGTGGGAGGAAGCCTAATTCTTGCCCTTCATGGGCGCTATTGGAAACCTTGGCCATGCCAACAGTTTCAAATACTTTTCGCAGGAAGGGTTGAATATCTTGTGGTGATTCGCTGGCGGCTTTATCAGCTGCCCAAGTCACCATCCGCATGATGCCGCCACCTCCAGGAATCAAACCAACGCTGAGTTCTACCAGTCCAATATAAGTTTCTGCGGCTGCAACTACATGAGGAGAAGCTAAGACTAATTCACAACCTCCGCCTAAAACTCGTCCGACAATTGCGGTGACTATTGGTTTGGGAAAATATTTAATGCGTTGCAGTAAGGTTTGGAATTTGACGATTAAATCGGCGATGCCTTTACCGTTATTTGTCTGGGCTAACATGGCCATTTCTGCCAAATTCGCCCCTCCAGAGAAGTTGGCACTGTCGTTACCTATGACTAATCCCCGATAATCACTGTTCTCGACAATATCTAGTATTTTGGTTAAGCCTTCTATTACTTTTAAAGTCAGGGTATTGCCTTTGGAATGAAACTCGTATAAAACAACTCCATCGCCCAAGTCTAATAAAGAGGCTTCTGAGTTTTGCCACAAGATGTTTTTGGCATCTTCTTTGATAGCTGCTATCTGAATTTCATCTGTTGGGGCTTTTGGTAGTGCGCTGATGCAGACTGCACAAGCATCGACTACTTTTTGTTCAGCCCAAGATAGTCGGTCTTTTTGATAGAAGTTATGCACACCAGAATCGTGCATCTTTTCTACCCACTCAGGCACAGATATACCAGCCGCTTTCATATCTGCCAATACAGTTTCAAAGCCCAAGACATCCCAAATTTCAAACGGGCCGAGTTCCCAGCCGAAACCCCACCGGATTGCCCGGTCGATATCTGCTGGTCTGTCGGCAATTTCTGGGATGCGACGGGCGCTGTAACCCAGGATTTCTAAGGTTAGTTTGCGGAAGAATGCACCTGCACGACCAGAATCATGGTAGAGTTTGCGTAAGCGATCGCCTAAATCATCAATTTTCCCAATTGCCTCAATATCCCCTAAATCAAGCGGTTTCGCTGCTTCGTAAGCCAGCGTTGTCGGATTAATCGAGAGTATTTCCTTACCTTGCTTCTTGTAAAATCCTTGACCTGTTTTTGCTCCTAACGACCCAGTTTCCACCAGTTTCTTCAGCAACTCTGGCACTCGAAAGACTTCCCGGCTTTCATCATGGACAATAGCTGGGTAAAGGTTGTGTGCCACATACATCAAAGTATCTAACCCTACCAAATCAGCCGTGCGAAATGTCGCTGATTTCGGTCGTCCAGCAATCACCCCTGTTAATGTATCAATTTCTTCAATTGTGTAACCTTGCTCAATCACACCCCGGATACCCAGCATAGTTGCATACATACCTATGCGGTTGGCTATAAAGTTAGGGGTATCTTTAGCTACCACTACACCTTTACCAAGATGCATCCAAGCAAACCACCGCATTTTTTCCAGGATTTGCGGCTCAGTATCCGGTGTCGGAATTAACTCTAGTAACTTCAAGTAGCGCGGCGGATTAAAAAAGTGAGTACCTAAAAACCTCTTCCGAAAAGACTCAGAACGTCCTTGAGCAATTTCATGAACAGGTAGACCACTAGTATTAGTAGATACTACAGTATCATCACTAATTACACCTTCTATCCGCGCCATCAAATCTTGTTTAATAGCGAGATTTTCAACTACAACTTCTATTACCCAATCAACATCAGCAATGCGGTGAAAATGCTCGTCAAAATTCCCCAAAATCACACGACGAGCTGTTTTTTCTGTAAATAAAATCGGTGGAGACTGCTTAATAGCCTTTTTAAAAGCTGTTTCTACGACATAATTTTTATTGTCGCCTTGAGCCGCAATATCTAATAAATGAACTGTTAATCCCGCATTAGCCAAATGTGCAGCGATTTGTGAACCCATCACTCCCGCACCCAAGACTGCGGCTTTTTGGAACGGCTTAAACATATATCACCCTTCCTTCTTAAATTTTGGATTGAATAAATACCTAACCTAATTTTCAATAATTTACTAAACTCTCTTTCCTTTGCGTTCTTGGCGTTCTTGGCGGTTCATTTCAGGCTATTAACCTTCACCACAAGCCTAATATCTAAGAACTCAGAGATTGAGCAAACGCAGGACAAGAAAACCTCTGATTCACCGGACATAAATTATCCATTTGTTCTATTGTGACATTTTCATATCTTTGCATCCTCTTATCTTCATATATTGCATTAATTTCTTCAGCAAATACTTCTAAAATTTTGGTCCTATTTACTTGCTGATTTGTTGTTAGTAGCCCATTCTCAACAGTAAATTTGGCATTAATTAGCCGGAATTTTTTTACCGTTGACCAATGAGGTAAATGACAATTCGCTTCATCCACCAATGCTTGATATAAAGCAACGATGCAAGGATGCTGAAGTAATTCTTCAGTTGGTAAATCAATTCCTATTGATAAAGCCTGCTGCTGTAAATTATCTAAATTAGGAAAAATCAGCATGGCACAAAACTTACGATCAGCACCAACAGTCACAGCTTTTGTTATCAAAGCAGATTTTTCTAACCGACTTTCTATTGGTTGTGGTGTGACATACTTGCCTGTAGAAAGTTTAAAACGGCTTTTCTTCAAACCAGTAATCTTGAGAAAACCGTCAGATGTAAATTCTCCCAAGTCACCTG
Organism: Fischerella thermalis PCC 7521; assembly: GCF_000317225.1. GTDB lineage: Bacteria > Cyanobacteriota > Cyanobacteriia > Cyanobacteriales > Nostocaceae > Fischerella > Fischerella thermalis. Next base: position 60,256 of record NZ_AJLL01000097.1, on the reverse strand, counting down.
TATGTAACCAACCTTCAGCATCGATGAGTTGCTGGGTAGCTTGTGAGTTTTTGTAATAGCCTTGAGTAATGTAAGGACTTCTGGTGAGAATTTCCCCATCTTCAGCTATCGTAATTTCTACGCCAGCGATCGCTACACCGACAGTTCCAGCACGATTGAATTGACCGCGATTACAAGTTACGGCTGAACTAGTTTCTGTTAAACCATAGCCTTGTAAAATTTTCATTCCCGCAGCCGCAAATAAATTCGCAATTTCTGCTTTTAAAGCTGCACCTCCGCTAATTAGGTATTTTATATTGCTACCAAAAACAGCACGCCACTGGTAAAATACTAATCTGTCTGCCAGTTTCAACATCAAAGCATATCGACGTTGTGGTATTTTTCCTAATTCATATTTTTGAGCTATTTTTATTGCCCAATTCATCACCGATTGAGATAAGGGAACAGAGAATCGACGTGCTGAAGTTAAATGGGTTTTTAGGGTTCTCCCTGTTGTAGACAACCGCACAGTGGCTTCTCGCCAAGCAGTAAGTGAGGTTTTTCTCACCCAGTTAGTAGAGAACTTTAAGGATGACAAGGTAATATGAGGACGGGGCAATTTTACCCGTTTCTGATTTTTTTCTCCTATTTCTAAAAGCTTGTGATAAATTTTTTCTAACAGTAAAGGTACTGTAGCAAATATTGTTGGTTTGACTTCTTGCAGGTGTTTTAAAATACGATGAGAATTGCTGAAATAAATGCTGTGACCATATTTAATATGCCCATAGACAAGCACACGAGCAAAAACATGGGTTAATGGCAAAAAAGAAAGAACAATTTCTTCTGTTCCCAATCCCAAATTAGGTATTCCTGTAAACATTGCTACTGCATTAGCAGAGAGATTTTCATGGGTAAGCATTACCCCTTGCGGTTCTCCAGTGGTTCCAGGAATATAAATGATCGTGGCCAGGTTATTAGCTATCAGTTTGGTATTCAGTTCCTGAAAACTAAATTCAGAAATTTTCTCCCGTCCCTGAGAGCGAATTTCCTCTACTGAAAAAACTTGAATACATTGTGGAAGATCTATAGCTGATTGTGCAGCTGCTGGTAAGTGTGATGTTGGTAAGGATAAACAAAGATTTTCAGGAATGATTTGATCTTTTTCCCCACTTTGTTGACAGGTTAATTGTTGTCGCCTTTGATACCATTCAATAGAAACATCAGCAACTATTACTGCTTGGAGATTGCTAGCATTTTGCAGATAAGGAATAATTTGAGAAAGCAAGTCTAGATCAGAAATAATCAGCGCTTTGGCTTCTGTGTGCTGCAAAATGAAGATAATGTGTTCAATTGTTTGGGTTAAGTCAATTGGTACATTCACTAAACCTGCAAGCAAGGAACCCATGTCAGCAATACAAAAATTAACATCGCTGTGCATGAGTAAAGCAATGCAATCCCCTGCTTTTAGTTGCAAATTCAGCAAGCCTAATGCCAATTCTGTTACAGCTGTGCGAAATTCATGATTAGATAAAGCTTGCCAGCCTGTTTGTGTAAACTGATTGAAAGCACGGGAGTTGGGAGTGCGATCGCACGCTTCATCTAATAAGGAAGGTAAAGTACGCCCTAATACTACTTGTCCAGAGTTGGGAGGCGCTTTATAGATCTGATTTGTACATAACATTATTCTCCAAGAAGAGTTTCTGACTCTTCCCCTCGTTATCAGTAAGAAAGGGAACTTTTAACAGGGAACAGGAAAATCAGATTGTTTTTTCAGAAATCAAATAAATGGTTCTATCAAGCAACCCTAAATCAATTTTGAGATAGGAAAATATTTGCCTAGTTCCCTATATGTTCTTTATTTGTTCTTTTCCTATGCAATAGGAAGGATAATCAATTATCTCAAGATATTCGGGCTAAAATTAATGCCAAATTAGGTACATTTAAGATGCAGACTTTTAATACCTAAGTCTTGAAAATTCCTAATTTTCTCCTTTCAACTTTGTATTGATTAAAAATATAATTTACTCAGTTTAAGGCTTAGGCTTATTTTATACCTACATGTCTTAAACTAAGCTCTTTTGTACTAATAATAATGTAGATCATGCTGGGGATCAACGACAAGCTTTGTATCTTTTTCGCAAAGAAACCCATTTAATGAGTCAAAGGTTCGGTTTTGAAAGTAGGTATTTTTATCAGACACCTTGATGATTGATTCTCTGTTTCTCCATCCAAATGTCTTTCTAACCAATCTTCTAAATCTACAAGTATTTTTTGGTAATTGATATCCAAATGAAAATCATGGTAATCACCGGCATATTCATAGATTTCTTTGTCCGGGAAGCCTATTTTTTGGAAAAATTTTATGCTACCTTCTGGTGGTGTGATCTTATCGTCACTGCTATAAAGAATCAGCAAAGGTACTTGTAACTCACAAGCATGAGTTTCAACCCATTTTTCAGTGGCGAAAAACTCCGCAGCCAGTCGGGCGCTACCATACTCATGCCTTAATGGATCTTGAATGGTAAGATAATTCGGGCCTTGCAAATTTTTTCCCTTATCAAGACCTACTTTCAAACTAAAGTTTGGCCAGACTTGTGAAAGCATTCGCCCTAATGCCACTTTTACCAGAGGCAGGTTAACTTTTCCTAAAGCAGGTGCTGTCAGGATCAATCCTTGCAAGCTTTGAGGAAAGCGCAAGGCGTAATCTACAGCTATCACTGCGCCTAAACTGTGACCCCACAAAAAATATGCACAGCCAGAACTTTGTTCCTGAATATGTGTCAAAAAGGTATGTAAATCTTCTCGCAACTCTGCCCAAGAGTTAATATGTCCTCGTTGTCCAGGCGATCGCCCATGTCCTCGCAGGTCAAAAGCATAGACAGCATAACCCAAGGGTAATAAATGTTGCACGGCATTCATAAATAATCCGCTATGTGCTCCCAAGCCGTGTACTATGGCAATAATTGCCCGTAATTCTCCTTCTGGCTGCCAACTTTGATAATAAAGACTCAGCCCTCCTGCTCCTATGAAGGTTCCTTCGATGTGTGTCATTGCTGTACCTACCAAATGCGTTTTTCTACAATTCAACCTCAAGACGCAATTGGAGTTTTTTGAGTGTAGTTTGTGCAATTAGTAGCCTTTGTAATCTAGCGATCGCTAAAGTTCTGCTACAAATTTCGACAACTAATCAGCTATTACTTAGTTAAAATTTTACCGTAGATATCCTCTTACCATTTGGTCGCTACTTTACGGCGCTTACCAAGTTAGGCATCGATTATACCTATGTAAAAATGTTAGCATAAGCAAGTTGCGTCTTGAAACCTTTGATACAAATTGATTCAGGAATTTGTTAGGTCTCAAAACTTAAGTATTAAAAGTTATTGTGCATCTTTGTTATAACAAATATAGCTCATTTGCATTGAACTATCATCTAACGATTTGAGGATATAGCAGTCCACTTTAGATATTTGAAATTAATCGTAGAGGTAGGCAATAGAAAAGAAAGCTCTTTGGTGTACCTAGCTTCGCAACACTCAAATAGGAGTTTTGTATGAAATAATTTATACGTAATATAAAATTCTATAAGTTAAATAAAGTTTGGTTGCAATTATCCGGATTGTACATTTTTTCCATTGCCTATCAAGGTGTAGGCGATCGCTACGTACAATTTAATTTCATAAATTTAACCAGCTTTATTGCCTTTTAACACTTGATCTAACAGGTTTCTAGCTGGTTGCGCTTTAGCCAATGCTGCTTGATGTTCACTATAAGTACGAACCAGACGAACAAGACCACTTACACCTGACTTGAGTTGCTCAAGTTCTTCACCAGCAAGCAATTCTCCATCAAGCATCCGCATCAGCAAAGGTTTAATATCGCCCACTTCTTGTCGGACTTTTTGGAGCTTTTCTACAGTACTTAGTAAGGTTTTTAAAGAATTCAATACGTCATCAATATCCTGGATATCTTCCAATTGTTCCGATGAATCTTTAATTGCGGCTGTATCTTCAGAATCTAAAATATCTGGTGAAACTTCCGCTGATGTTTGATTTTTTAACCCGTTTGTCCGTGCCATCAACACTTCCTCAAGAAATCTTCCCTAGTTTATCATCTATTTCCAGTTGCCCAAGATAGTATTGTTATAATTTTTTAGATACTATGGTCGTGGAATGTGCGGTACATTTGCTCAATCAAATACTCACATCTACAATCTGTGTTCATCGGTGTTCGTAATTATCAATTCTCCTGATTTTTGCAGGAAATTTAACATTTATAGCCTTATTTTTTGACCAATTTCTATTCCTGAAAATTCTTATGCATACAAGATTTTTCATTTTTTAGCAACCTGTAATAACACTTTCTCAATACCATCAATCATTTTATCTATAGTGAATTTACCTAAAATATGCTCACGACACCTGTGAGCTAAATGAGAGTCACGATCTCTCCAATGAATCATCCAATGCAATTTATCTGCCAAATCTAGTTGATTACCAGGTTCAAATAGCCATTGTTGAAATTCTCCCGTCAAAATTTCGGGAATACCGCCAATTCTGCTAGCTACCACAGGAGTTCCACAAGCCATTGATTCAATAATTACTCTACCAAAAGGTTCTGACCATTGACTAGGTAGAACAGTGACATCACTGACTTGGTAAAGGGAGACTGTATCTGCTACATGTCCCAAAAAATCTACATTCTTTTCTATACCTAAATCTATTGATAACTGTTTTAAGGAACGCTTGTATTTTTCACCTTCTTCAGGATTTTCTTTCCCATCAGCAGCAAAGTGAAGTATAGGATTCCCAGCAATCAATAACTTGGCATCAATACCACTTTTTACAAGTAAAGAAAAGGCTCCAATCAGCGTTTCTAATCCTTTATCTTTATCCAGTCTTCCTACATATGATACAACTCTAATATTTTCAGGAATATTCCATTTATTTCTAACATAGAAGAAGTTTTCTGACAGTTTATACTTTTCAATGTTAGTACCATTATATACAACATCAAATTTATCCTCTTTAATGCCACACTTTACCCAATCAAGTTTTGTTTGATTGGATACAGTAATAAATCTCTTTGAATTCTTAAATCCAAGTAATTTTTGATAATTAAAATTTTTACTAAAAGGCGGAATTTGAAAATAACAAACAAAAGGGATGTTTTTCATGATAGATAAAACATAAGCAAAAAAAATGAAATCATAGGCATTGCAAAAAATAACACTGTTTTTTATAACTGGAATATTTATGGTACTAAAAATTCCAGGCAAAAAATATAATAATTCATTAATTTTATAACGATTAAACTCATAACTATTTATCTGTCTTAGATAATTACAAAATTTCCGGTACTCTTCCAGAAGATTTCCTGATTTTAAATAAATCAGACTAATATTATGTCCGCGCTGAGATAATCCATTGCAAATCTCAAACATGTTCAATTCCTGTCCACCACGGAAAGAAGAAAGTTCGTTTTCTAAACCAATAAAATGCATAAAAACACCGATTTTATTTTCAAATTATTAGCAATTTTTAGGCAATATTACACTAGCTCAATAATTAATTGTTTTGCTGTTTTTGCAGCTACTTCCCAACTTAAACGAGATTTATATTCATGGAATGATGAGCGAGCTAATCTTTTATATTCACTATAATTAGATATGAGAGAAGCAATATAAGTAGAATATTCTCCCACTCTAGAGTTAACGGAAAAAGTTTTTCCGTTGACACCATCTTTGATAATAGTTGGTATACCGCCAACGTTTGTAGCTATAGAAGGAAGTCCAAAAGAATTTGCTTCACAAAAAACGTGTCCATAGGTTTCTGCTCTGGAAGGTACAATTAGGAAATGGGATGTACAAAATAATTCGTTGATTTGCTTAATACCTTCTGTTGTATATTTATTAATAAATCCAATAAATTTGACATAATTGGGAAAAGTTTCACTTGTTGGAGGTTCAGAGCCAACTACTATTAATTCAGTCTTCAAGCCACTTTTATTTAATTCTTTAGCCACATGCAGAGCCGTATCTCCTCCTTTTCTTAACCAATCAACTCCAATAAATAATAATCTACAAGAACGTGTATTTTTAGATTCCACTATATTATTAATATCCTCATAGGTTCTATTACATTCTATATTTGCTCCCCAAGGAACTATTCTTACTTTAGATGGGTTAATTCCATAAATATTGATAGCATTTTGAGCAGCCCAATCTGATAGAAATATTACTAATTTACTTCTATCTAATGCTGCTTTTTCTAATGCATATACGTGTCTTTTAGACTCATCACAGAAATTGCTAAAAATAGAGTAAAAATCGATTAATACTGTCTGAGGTGCATCTGTCCAGAGAACAATAGGTTGCTTACATTCGAGATATGCTATTGTTTGAGCATTCTCTGGGCATAAAACTATATTTGCTGTGGAACTAGATAGTTTTCTATAGACTTGATCTGCATAGCCTCTAATCACTGCTGGATCTGCCCAACAGGCATAAACTTTATGCAAAAATTTCCTATAAAATTTCCTCTTCAACCTATTTATAAATCTATATTCTTGTTTTAATGGCCCTATATAATCAAGTTGTACAGATTGCTTTTCTAAGTGTTGTGCTAAATGATAACCTGCTCCTCGAAGTCCTACTAGATTTTCAGGCCAATCCGAGTGGTCTAAGACATTATAACTAGTAACATATGCTAGATGCATAAATTGATAAAACCTCCTTAAATTTTTATTTTTGTAATCTTATCCAGTTTCCTTGTACCAAGAATATTGAAAGTTTCTTGACAGGTTGATTGTTCTACCCTACTTGACTCAATTCATGTTGAAGTTGGTGATATTTCCAGAGTTTGCCATGTTGTGCTAATAAATCTTGATATCCTCCTTGCTCTACAATGCGTCCCTGTTCAAGCACTACGACTTTATCTGCTCGGACAATTGTAGAAAGGCGATGAGCGATCGCAATCACTGTTCGACCAACAGCAAGCTTGTCTAAAGACTCTTGAATTAACCTTTCAGACACAGAGTCTAAAGCACTCGTCGCCTCATCTAAGATCAGAATATCTGGATCACGCAGCAAAGCACGAGCGATCGCTATACGCTGACGTTGTCCTCCAGATAGCCGGACTCCTCGATCTCCAAGCTGGGTATCAAAGCCTTCAGGTAACTGTTGAATAAATTCCAGCGCATGAGCCAATCGAGCTGCTTCCATAATTGCAGCTTCATCTACCTCTTCCATTGCATAGGCAATATTATTGCGGACAGAAGTATTGAAAATGAATGTATCCTGACTGACGACAGCTATCTTGCGGCGTAGCGAGTTAATCTCATACTCTCCCAGTTCTACACCATCCATGAGAATTTTACCTCTGGTTGGGTCGTAAAATCGTGGAATTAAATCAGCCAGTGTTGATTTACCAGCACCAGATGCTCCAACGAGTGCTGTCATCTTTCCCCGTTCGATAGTTAGAGAAATATTATGTAATACCAATTCATTAGCATCGTAGCCAAAATCTACACCTACAAACCTGATGGCTCGCTGCAATCCCGAAAACTGGACTTTACCATTTTGTAAGTAAAGTTTGTTGTCAGTTCTCAACAGCTCCTTAATATTGTTGAACGCTCCCTGAAAATTGTTGAACTGCGCTCTGGCTGCATCGATCGCACGCACATTTGGCGCAACACGCAATAAGACGAATAAAAATGTCAACAGCGAAGCTGATTCCAACAGTCCATTCTGAATTAGGAACCTAAATGCTAGAATCAGCATACCAATGAGCAGTGTGATCGAAACCCCTTCTGAGACGGGTTCTATCAATGACATCGCTGAAACAGATTTGGTCGCGCTTTGTAGGAGCTTCGTACTAGCATCATAAAACCGTTTGCGCTCATAGTCTTGAGCTGCAAACGCCTGAACTGTGCGAATACCATTGATAAATTCCAGCGCCACTGAAGTATACCAACTACCAGCGCTTGTCCTTGCAAAACTAGCCTCCCGTACTCGTCCTAATAATGTTGTCATCCCTACCGATAGCAAACTAAACAGCATCACGGAAATCAGCGTTAGTTGCCATGATAGTAATAACATTGACACTGTATAAACTAATAGAATTGAACTCCTGGTCAAAAGAAAAGAAATTACATTAAAAGCTTGTATTAACTGGTAGATCTCAGATGTGATGCTATTAATTAAATCACCAGAACGCGTCTTGGTAAAATAACTCAGACTTAATGCTTGCAATTGTTCAAAAACTCGTCTACGTAGTTGATCAGCAAGATGCAACTGAGTTTTCTGATTATAAACCTGTCCTAAGTAATTAAAGAGTGAACGTAACCATGTCGTCATGATTATTAGCGCACATATTCGATAGATGCGCTCAGCAGCAGGAGCATTTACTCCCAATATCCAAATATCAAACCAGGAAATGCCTGTTTTAATTGGTGGTGCAGTGGGATTGGTCAAATTTTGTAAAAATGACAGAATAAAACCAATCCCAAATCCTTCTAAAATTGCTGCTATGAGAAGATACACCAGAGCCAAAATAGCCATGCGCGGAAAGTATTTGAACTCTCGGAAGATAAAATAGTTATCTTGCCAAAAATTCGTAGCTTTTAACAACCTAGAAATTGGCATTGCCAGTTTAAAATGTATGTAATTTCCTACAGCAGTAAATATCATAGCCCTAGTTCCTCGCTGAACTGAATCGGCGTTCTAGTACTTTTTCAACACCATCAATCATTTTGTCCAAACTGAATTTTTTTAACACATGTTCACGACATCTTTTACCTAACTCGGAGTCATTCTCTCTCCAATTAATTATTTGATTGAGAGTATCTGATAAATCTCGCTCATTTCCTGGTTCAAATAGTCCTTTTTGAAACTCTCCTGTCAAAATCTCTGGTATTCCTCCAATGCAGCTAGCTACCACAGGAGTTCCACATGCCATTGATTCTACAATTACTCGTCCAAAAGGTTCTGACCATAAACTAGGTAGAACTGTGACATCACTTACCTGATATAGACTTGTAGTATTACTTATATGACCTAGAAAGCTGACATAATTTTCTATGCCCAAATCGATTGTTAGCTGTTCTAATGATTTTTGATATTTCTCATCTTCGTTGAGAGGCTTTCCAGCAATTAATAATTGAGTCTTACTACCATTTTTTAGCAAAATAAAAAATGCTTTAATTAGCGTTTCTAATCCCTTTTCTGGATCTAATCTGCCAACATAGGAAATTACTCTAGTATTTTCGAGGATATTCCATTCTTTTCTTCTAAGAACAAAATTAATTGGAGATGTGTATATTTCTAGGTTGATTCCGTTATGTACGACCGCAATTCTATCTGCTGGATAACCATTTTTAACCCAGTCTCGCTTCGTCCGATTGGAAACAGCAATAAACTGCTTCACACCTTTTAATCCAGTTTGCCACTGCCATCTAATATATGACTCTCTGAAAAACTGTTTTACACTTTTTATTGCGGTGTTACCAATTAATATTCTATGAGATGGAGGTAAATGCAGATAACATACCAAAGGTATATTTTTTGATAAAGCTAAAGCACGAGCAAAAAAAGTATCTTGATACTGATTACTCAGCAATATACTATTTTTAGTAACTGGAATTTTCCTATTTATTTTAAAAATATCAGCTAGAAATCGAAAGTTAGATTTTGGTGGATAAATTGTAAATAAATTAACCTTGATGACATGGCTACAAAACTTTTGATACTGCTCAAGTAAATTCCCTTCTTTAGTATAAACAAGGCTAATAATATGTCCCCTTTGAGCAAGACCACGGCAAATATCGAATAGGACTATTTCCTGTCCACCCCGACAAGAAGTTGGTTCTAGTTCTAAAACAATCAGGTGCATAATCAAGTTTTGTTATTTAACTAGATACTTCATCATGAATTAACACATTTTTGAAATAACTTAATATATTCTGGACGCGCTTGATCCCAACTAAATCGTTCGTAAATAGTACGATGACGACGACGCTGTTTAGATATGTCATGAGATTCTGCTAGGGATTGAGGTATTAAACTTGCCAAACTACCTGCTAATTCAAAATTAGCGAAATATCCCTCTTTACCTAATATATAGCGGGGAGTTTCATAGTCATGAGCTAAACATGGTAGACCGTAAGACATTGCCTCTAAAAACACACGTCCAAATCCTTCGCTCAGAGAAGCTAGAACGAAAGCATCTGCTATTTTGTAGTAATCTGCCACTTGATTGTAAGCAACAGTTCTAATTTGAAAATGCTCTTTTCCTAATAATTCATTACCTAAATTTAAAATTTCTGCTGATTCCTCACCTTGTTGACCAAGTAACAAAAGATAAGGACGTGGCTGAGATAAACTAGCAACTTCACGAATCACATAATTCATCCGCTTGTGAGAGTTATTGATAGCTGCCACAGAAAGAATCAAAGGTTGTTTTTCAGGTAATTCCAGCTTATGTCGCAAAGCTTCTCGTTCACTTGTAGTAAGTGTCTGAAATTCAGAGTTCATGTGAACTCCATAGAAAAGTAAAGTTTGTTTTTCAGCAGGCACTCCTACATCTAAAGCAGCTCGAAAATGAGTAGGAGATAATTGTAATATATGATCCCAACGATAAAATAGAGTTGGTGTACAGGGACCTCCATTTTTAAATAAGAGCTTATAATTTTGCTTTGTTAAATGCCGCCATTGTAATAAAAATGTCCCTAAACTTGGTTCACTAAAAAAGATGACATCTGGTTTTTTTATATGTATATGTGGCACTAGACTAATAAAAAATGATAATAACTGAACAAAGTAAGGATCTCTTCTTTCAACTTTTTTAAAAACTCTACTGATTTTCCTAGCTAGATTAGCATGATACGGTAGATTCCATAAAACAATTTCTTGACTAGAAGAATTTCCTCTACCTTTAAAAAGAGTGATGTCTAGATAGTTATCTTTTGATAATGCATCAAAAATTTCTTGAGCAAAAGACTCATACCCACGTCGAATATAACCAAGTCCTGGACAGAGGATAAACACTTTAATCATGGTTTTGAATTTGCTAAAAGATGAAATTTAAAAATAATCAATCTTAGCTGGCGATACCTAAGATTAGCCGACGCATAGTACGGGTTAGCGATCGCACTTCCTGATAAGTTTGAGATCCAAGCCAACGTATGATTGCTATTGCTACACTCAAGCGTACATACATCAACGTGTAGCGTAGTTGGGGGTAGTGTAAAACAGCTTGTCGACTAAAATACATTGCGTCGTTGTAGTTATTCTCTCCTAGCAGAGCAGACCAAGCTGCAAAATAGTTCATCCAGCCATAGCTACGATTTCGCAAATACAGCAATTCTAAAGGAGCAGACTGAAAACTTTTCTCGATTACCTGATGCAGTTCATGAACTATTTTTTTGCTGTTTTTAGTTGTATTTCTAGAATGTCTACGATAGAGAGTTAAAGGTTCTTTGACCACTGCAAAGGGGTAACGAGCAGCAATGCGGCTCCACATATCTCGGTCTTCACCAATACTAATATTGGCGTCAAATACTCCTACAGATGCAAAACATTCACGGCGAATCATTGGTGAACTACCTGTAGAGATCATGTCTCTGACAACAATTTGCTCCCATACATTCCCCTCTGCATTAGAAACAATTGTTACACCTGTAGGCTTATCTGATTCATCAATAAAATTTGTCCAGGTATAAACTAAACCTACTGCTGGGTTATCTTCCAGACAACACACTTGTTTTTCTAACTTGGTTGGTTCCCATAAATCGTCTGCGTCCAAGAATGCAATGTATTCTCCTTGTGCATGGGTAATACCTGTGTTGCGTGCAACAGATACACCCTGGTTTGGTTGCGAAATCAACCTGACACGTGGATCTGTTATCTGCAACGCCCATTCAACGATATTGTCTGAGCTACCATCATTAATGATGAATACTTCAAAGTCTGTGAAAGTCTGCTGCAAAACACTTTCTAGAGTTTTTGGCAGATAAGTCATGCTATTGTAGGCTGGGATAATAACAGATACCTTGGGCATATAGTTTAGTTTTTGGTAATTGGTAATTGGTAATTGGTAATTGTTAGTTGTTTACTCCCCACCTCCCCTACTTCATATACTGAATACGTGGCGACGCATGGTATAAATAAATGCCATTACTCTGCTGAAGCCGAATGGCCCAAACCATTTCATGATTGCGATCGCTAAAGTTAGACGGATGTACTGGCGAGAGTAACGCAACTGAGGATAGTATTTGACGGCTGAGCTAAGAAAATGACGTGTCCACTCGCAGTCTTTGTCGTCACTTTGCAGAGCTTGCCAAGCTATATAGATGTTGCTATGACCATAACATCGATGTTTTAGATACTGAGCTTCTGATGGTATCGATTGGAACACTTTCTCAATCACTGGACTCAGACCTTGTTCTATCAATCGCCAGTTTTTGGTCGTATTATGAGAGTGCAGTCGATAAAAAACCAAAGGTTCTTTGACTACTGCCAATAGATAACGAGAAGCAATACGTACCCATAATTCCCAATCTTCAGCAGAACGTAAATTTTGGTCAAATACCCCTACTGTTTCCAAACAACAGCGACGAACTAAGACTGTGGAAGTTTGGATAGGGTTTTGTTCAACTACTTGCTTCCACGCATTACCCTCTGCATGTGAGGATATAACTCTACCCAAAGATTTACCTTGCTCATCAATTAAAACTATCCAAGTATGCACAAAGCCTATTGCTGGATTTTCTTCCAGACAATGTACCTGTTTTGCTAATTTAGTTGACTCCCACAAATCGTCAGCATCCAGAAACGCTATATACTCTCCTTGGGTATGGGTAATACCTGTATTACGTGCCGCAGATACACCTTGATTTTCTTGGGAAATTAGTTTCACACGCGGATCTACTATTCCACAAGCCCATTTGAGGATAGGATCTGAACTACCATCATTAACAATCAATACTTCAAAATCTGTGAAAGTCTGCCGTAAAACACTCTCTAGGGTTTGTGGCAGATAAGTCATTGCATTGTATGCCGGAATAATAATAGATACTTTGGGCATATTAAGTGGTTGGGCAAAAGGAATAGGAGAAAATGGGTGTTGTTTATTGTATTGAACCGCCAAGACACCAAGTACGCTAAGGTTTTGTAGAAGGTGGTTTGTTAGCTTTTTAAGGTTAAGATACGTCGTCGCAAACCACGGCTGAAGTTTGGCATTTCATTGATTCCTTGTAATTATCGGTGCTACCGTCGTTGATAATTAATATCTCGAAATCAGTAAAAGTTTGTTTCAGAACGCTCTCCAATGTTTTGGGGAGATAGTTCATAGAATTGTAAGCTTGAATGATGATAGAAACTTTAGGCATAATATACCCCTCAATTTAATTAGTTTGTAAAGATAATTTCTTCTGAGATTGCACAATCGTTTCTAGAATCACATCACGATAACGCAGCGCGATCGCATCCCAACTAAACCGTGCTGCATTTTGTTTTGCACGCTCACTCCAATTGCTACTCAAGGCATCTTTAATTGCATGAGCATAAACATCTAGATTGGTGACATCACAGAGAATCCCGCCGTCGCCAATGATATATCGCCGCATTTCATCTTCAGTAGCGACTACAGGTAAACCAGTAGCCATTGCTTCTAGATAGACAAGCCCAAACGGCTCATAGATAGAAGGAAGGGTAAATGCATCAACACTGCGGTAGATTTCAGGCATTTGTTCAAAGGCAAAGGTGCGAATGGCAAAGCGTTCTGCACTCAAAAGACGTTCACCTAGTGACTGAAAATGGGCGCGATCAGGGCCATCTCCACAGATCAGAAGACTAACTTCACTGAAGCGAGATACAGCCTGAATGGCTAGTTCAACTCGCTTTTGGTTCTTGCGATTCAACGAGGCGACACACAGCACCACTGGTTTGGGCAAACCTAGATCAATTTGATTACCATCACAAGTAAATTGATCGAGATTTACACCATTGGGAATGATGCTGATTGGTTGCGTTGGTTTGAGAGTACGAGCAAATGCAGCAGCAGCTTCATCGAAAACTACCAAACGATCTGGACAAAAGCGAAGATTCCGCCTCAAGCATCGGCCATTTTTTACTAATGAGCCATCATCTCCTTTTCCCAGTAAGCTATTGTGTTCGGTGAAAAGTATCGGGGTTCCCCTGAGCGATCGCACAAAAGCAGCCATTGCTAAACCACCATAATCGTTGCAGGGAAAAATCAAGTCAGCAGGACGAGTCAGACAGCGAATTGCACAGGGTAAGAAACTGGTAAGGTGTTCTATAACAATCTCAGGATAATTGCTCAAACTACCCAACAGGGGAGTAATTAGAGGATGACGCACCAAACGGTAGGAATAGGTGCGGGGAATACCTCCCGCCGGATAGCTGAAGCAACCGCACGGAGAACCACTCAGAAGTTCTACTTCAAAATAAGCACTCAGCCGACGTGCTAGTTCGATCGCCATAATCTCCGAACCACCACTCCAGTTAACTCCTGCACTGGGATGGACTATAACAACCCGGTAAGGTTGTTTGTCTTTTACCCGATGCTGGAGATGATTTTTAGAGCCAATTAATTGCTGAGTCATATCATGTCCGTTTGAAAACTTGTATTATTCGTTGAGGTCGGTAATCGGTAATGGGAAAACCAATGACATAAGCTCAATGACTAAGCTTTATATCGTAAGCAATTAGCCGGACTTGATATCATTCGATTTTGGATAGGTATAACGGTTTTTTGGAAATATTCAAGACATAAGGACAACATTAACTTGTTGCTTTTTCAGCATCACAATACAATCCGTAAGTTCTGCATCAATTTTGCCAAAACTAAGTATTTTGATCATTGATTTGAGCAAATTCCATCCTCCTCTTAATATTTTATTTTTCTCTTTCATCTCTTTCTGACGAAAATTTTCGTATAAGACGAAATGTTCAATTGTTAAACCATTCATCATGGCAAATTGCTTGATTGATTCTGGAGCAATAAAAAATCTTGAGAATGTCCGAAAAGGCCCAAGGTGTCCTGCTCTACCTGCTCTCTTTTCACCAAAGATATGTTTATATACCCAGATATGGAACCAGAGCGGAGTATATTTTGTGATTAAACCCCAGATAGACATAACATTAGGAAATGCAAGAATGATAATTCCATCTTCTTTGACAGCATGAAAAAAATTGTTGAGAGCTTTTTCTGGTTCAGGAAGATGTTCCAAAACATACCAACAAACAATTACATCAAAATTTGCAACTGGTAAGTTGTAGACTTGTATATCTCCTAAAATCTTTTCGTTTAAGACAGAGTTACTTTTAAGCTGTTCTTCTGATATGTCAATGCCTACCAAATATGCATTCTGCCCAAAGTTAAAGTGACTTGCAGAACCACAGCCTGCTTCCAAAACTCGGATATTTTTTTTGTTGCTTAATAATTGATGAGATATTACTGACTGTAATTTATTTATTTCTTCCTGACTCATTGATTTTCCTCCACTGAGATTAATGGTTGAAATTGCTTGCTAGTCAGAATTTGTATTCAAAATAATTACAAAATCAAGGACAAAAAATAGGAATCGATTTTTGATGATTTTAAATTCGGTAATTCCAGCAGCATTTATTAGCCTGTGCAAGTCTCGCAGCGACAATAAGTGCATATAATCATCAGCCGCCCATCCCTTACCTATAAAATGTAAATAGCGGTCAAAAAATTTTTTGGGCAAAAAATGTAACAATGGCGTGCGCGTATGCACTTCAATGGGAAAATATTTATTCGGTGTAGTAATAAATGCTTTTTTAGCTACTCGTTTAATCTCTTTTAAAAAGATAATTTGCTGTGTCTCGTCACCTACATGTTCTAAAACAGCATTTGACCAACAGATATCAAATTTTTGATCGGCAAATGGAAAATTTTGACCATCATAAGTAACAATTTTTAATTGCGGATATCGTGATGAGGATTCCTGTCTTTTCGATACAATTTTCTCTTCAGGAATTTCAAGCTGTGAATCTTTACGGGCATACAGATATAAATCAGGAGTCTCAATACAAAGAGCAGTTATTTGCTGTAAATAAGGATAATGTTTCTCTAAATAATTATCCGTATTGCTGTATTCTTGTTCACTAAAACCAACATCTAAAATTGTGGTTGCAGGAGTCGGCTGAATTTCTGACAGGAACAAATGCCATTTACGTCTGCGATTCCAAGCAGATACTTTGTAAGCAAGCGACATAATATCTCCTTCAAACATGTGTAACGGGCATAGATTTATCCCAAGTCTGCTTTTCGTTCCAGTTCCAGCCACAAACAGCAAACACAGTCCAATAGTAAAAATAGAAAGCAGTTGAAACTGCTACATTTTCGGACAACATACCTACAAGTAAAGCTATAAAAACGGCCAATAGATTCCAACACAATTGATGCTGAATACTGTTGGGAGGTGTACGCCAGAGTAACTGAACCAAACGTGCAAACTGTGCGCCGAAAAATATTAAAAGAGCAGTGAAACCAAAGATTCCTCCTTCTACCAAAGCCCTGACGTAATCATTGTGGGGAAGATGTTGA
This sequence comes from Fischerella thermalis PCC 7521, assembly GCF_000317225.1. Lineage (GTDB taxonomy): Bacteria > Cyanobacteriota > Cyanobacteriia > Cyanobacteriales > Nostocaceae > Fischerella > Fischerella thermalis. Next base: position 43,688 of record NZ_AJLL01000097.1, on the reverse strand, counting down.
TCAGGATGTATATGGCTACTTAACCCTAAACCGTAACCAAAGATGGGAAAATGCTGCCAGGCTTGTATGAGGTAATTCCAATAGGCAATTCGCCAGTTAAAACTGTTATAGTCTCCCTGTGATAAGAGAATTGCTCGAGATATATCAATGTCTGGATTGAGTAGGGGTGTCTGAGTAATTGTGCTAAGGCGTTCTTGTCCTAATTCCGTACTGACAAATAGTCCTATGAGGGCTGCAAACAAAAGCACTCCAGCAATGAGGTTAGTTAGGCTCAATTTCGGAGCTATCATGACTATCACAAAAATGCAAAGCATCGCTAAGCCAACCATAGTCTTGGTAGTTGAAAGAACAAAAACCAATAAACCCAGCAAAAGAACCCAAGACCAACGCCGTCTGGCATAACCTAATTTCCACCAAGTCAAACCGATGAACAAAAATAGATAGACTGTAAAGTTGTTCGCGTGAACAAAAGTACCTTTTATTCGAGTTATACTTCCACCACCCAGCACTTGAGGCAGTACTGAAGGCAGAAATATCTGGAGTAACGCAACTGTAAGTGGGAAGACCAAGGAGAAAAACAACAGAGAAACAATCTTTTCAGGATGAAGTTTGTCCTTAAGCTGCATGATCAGCAAATAAATCATCAGAAAAGAAAATAGACGTATCCACTCACGGATGCTAATCGGTAATAAGGAAGCATCCATTCCCAGTTCTCCTAGAGGTAAGAGTATCAGCCACAAAGCTTGTAGCATTATCCAGCTTGCAAATAACCACCAAAAGCGATCAGTGTGTACTGGACGACCAAGCAACAGCATCACGATTACGTATAGCAAAGTCAGGCCATCTAAACCAATCGCAAATGCAGCTGGTATTTGCAGAGCAAACCAAGAATCGAGAGAGGAACGTAGGATCAATAGACCCATTACCGTTTGTTCAAACTTGGTAAAGAAGAAGATCAGCACAGGTACTGCTACTAGAGCTAAGCACAGGTAAAGAGGTTTAGCACCTGCAAAAAACCCTGCAACTATACCAACTCCTACACCTAATAACCCAACCAACAGTGGCAAAAAAGAAGAATGTACACGTTGATTAGTCAACATAGTTAGCTAGATTTCAAATGGTTTTTAGCAACTTTAAGCGGAACCACCCCCACTCAAACGTCTAGATGACAAAGGTTCATAACCATTAACGGCATAACGGTAATATCGTTCTGTTTGGTCTGTAATTCCATTGACAACTACTCCCATGATTGGTATTTGATTGTGTGTTAATTCTGATACTGCTCTTTGTAGAACTTCTTTGATTGTAAAACCGGGACGTGTAACTAGCAGAATTCCGTCACTTTGTCTTCCTAAGGTATGAGCATCAGCACAAGCACTAAGAGGAGGAGTATCTATAACTACAAAGTCATACTGCCGAACTGCTTCTATCAGCAGAGACTTCATAGCCTCGGACTCTAGTAAATGTGAGGGACGCCCGTGCAATTCACCGCAAGTCAATACAGAGAGGTTAGGAATATTAGTTCGTTGCACAGTCTCTTCTAGGGATCTTTCTGAGTCAATCACATCCGTAATACCTGGTCTGGGAGCTAAGTTAAACAATGTGTGGAGGATGGGACGACGCAAATCTGCATCAATCAGCAGTGTCCGTCGAGATAACATAGCGGAAATCGCAGCTAAGTGTGAAGCAACTACAGATTTACCCTCCCCGGTAATGGTGCTACTAACAACAATCGATCGCAACGGTTCACTACTACGAAACTCTAGGTTTTTAAATAGAGTGCGGTATGGCTCAACCAAGCCGACATGATCTAAAAATTGTGCGGATGGCTCCAGAGCGATCGCATGACCTGGTAAACGTGGTAATACTCCTAGCAATGGCAACTTCAGTAATTCCTCTGCTTCGGAAGCATCTTTCAAAGTGTGATCCATCAACTCTAGCAACAGGACAATACCTGTGGCTAAAGCAGTCCCAAATACGATAGCGATCGCCAATACGGTTCTTTTGTTGGGTAAGGAGGGTTGAGTTGGTGGTTGTGCTGCTTCAATAATCTGGATATTACCAACTAGTTGAGCTTCAGCAATTCGTGCTTCTTCTAGTTTGCTTTGCAGTAACTTCAAAGATTCCGCCGACTCTTCTCGTTGGCGTGTGAGTGGAGTCAGCTGTTGCTGTTGAATTGGTAATTGTGCTAGACGAGTCTGGAGGTTAGCCCGATTAGTTTGTACAACTTTTAGCTTGTTTTCCAGTGCCAAGCGCTCAACATCATTAATAATCAGTTGAGAGGTCAAGTCTTGACTGATTTGATCGCCTGCGACAGAGCCAGAAGAGATAGATTGATTTCTGGGGGATACGCGGGCTAGTCCTTGTTGATACAAAGCACCTAAACCGTTTCTTTGTCCCAGCAGATTTATGACAGTCGGATGATTATCTGTTAAAGACAAACGAGCTTGAACTAGTTGAGTCTCTATCTCTGCTAACTTATTGCGTAAGGCTTTGAGTTCTTCATCTTGACCACCACGTACAGCTGCATAAGCTTGATTGAGAGCTTTCGCATCGGTGACTTGTTGCAATGAAGCTTCCTTGGAACGCAATTCTTGAAGTTGAGCTGAAAGAGTGTTCTCCTGCTGTTCCAAATTAGCCAGGCTCTCCACCAAACTTTTGGTTTGCTCATCAAAGGAGACAATACCGCTACTTTGTCTATATCTGTTTTCCTTCTGTTCAGCTTCCTGTAGCTGCTTGCGGGCTTCAGGAACCTTTTTTTCTAAGAATTTGCGGACGTTGGCAGCTTCTTGACGAATAACTTGAGTATTATCCTCAACCATTGCTCTGGAAACAGCATTGACGACTTTGGTTGCGAGTATAGGATCTTCGTTGAGATAGCTGACCTCCAAAATGTTGGTAGCAGGAACAATTTTGATTTTCAAGCCTTGACTGAGCTGATCGACAGTAAGTTCATTTTCCGGTGAACGAAATCCAGACTCAGCCGTAACCTCAGTCAACGCTCTTTGGAGAACCCGTTGCGACTTGATTAATTCTGCTTGATCAGCTAAGGGGTTAGAACCACCTGGTGTACCTGAATTGAGTTGCGTCAGGTCGCGTCCCAATTCTGAAACGCTTACCCTCTTTTGATCCAGCATCAGTCGCGTCGATGTCTGATACTGACGTGGGGTAATCTGAAGGTAGGCGATCGCTCCACTAATGACAGCAGCAAATGTAACTAGGGCAGGTAAAGCACGCCGTTTCAAAATAGATGGTAAAGATGACAAGCCTTTTTCCATAATTTTTTGGGCATCAGGGATCGGAGACAAGGGAAGGGGGACAAGGGAGAATAACCAATGACAAATGACTAACAATCAACAACCAACAATCAACAAACTATTGACTCTTGACCATTGACTCTGGACTATTGACTACTAGTTCAGGTGAGTTCAACAGAGTTGTATATAGTTTTAAGGTTTCTGAGGTAATGCGATCCCAGCCGTAGTGAAGTTGCACATGTCTTTGTGCATTCTCAGCCATTGCAGCTATTTGTGTTGGGTGATGAATTGCCCAATCTAGAGAACGAGTACAAGAGTGGAGATTTCCAGCCTCAAAAAGCATTCCTCGTCCTCCACTAATCAATTGCTGGTGGGGTGGAATATTACTTGCCAGGACTGGTATACCTTCGTGCATTGCTTCTAACATTGCTAGAGGTAGTCCCTCTAAATCAGAAGGCAAAACAAATAATCCTGCGCCCCGGACGATTTCCCACAGACGAACACCCCTGAGTTCGCCTGCAAATATGATATTGGGATTACTAGCAATCTTTTCTAACAACCTTGCGGTAAAGGATTTTGTATCACTAACACCTCCAGCTACAACTAGTTTCCATCCTTTGGGTTTCAAGCTACTGAAGGCTTCTATAAGTAAGTCGGGACGTTTTTCCGGGACTATTCTGCCCAAAAACAGGATGTAGCGCCCCCAATCAAGACCTAGCTGCTTTCCATAGGTGAAATTTGGATCTGATTCACCATACCTGGCTGGAGCATTGGGAATGTAGACTGTCTCTCGACCATAGGTTTGTAAAAAGTAGGATTTCAGCGCATCTGATACGACAATGATTCCGTCAGCAAAACGTACTGCTGTTTTCTCGCCCATATGAATTAAGCGAGTGGAAAAACTACCCCACTTGGCGCGTTGCCAATCTAATCCCTGGCAGGTGACTACCACTTTGGCGGTAGTGGTAATTTTAGCTAAACCAGTAAATAGAGATGGACCAAGAGCATGGAAATGAATAATATCGTATTTTTTTCCAGCAGCAGCGATCGCACTTAATGCTGAGGTCAGGAAAGCGTCTACGCCTTTCATTGGCAAACCGGGTAAGGAGATGACTCGAACTCCTTGAAAATTATCATGAACCAGCCAGGAACTCTGGGTATAGGAACAGCGGGCAAATAAATCTACAGTGTGACCCTGTGCTGTCATGCGCGGATACATTTCTGCACAGTAATGTTCGATTCCACCCTGTTTAGGAGGTAGACCTTTTGCACCAATAACGGCAATCTTCATACCAACATACCAATCAGTTGTCCTTGTGCTCTAAAGCCTCTTGATATAAGAGTCAAACCTCAAATTGACACGGTCAATTTGATTTGTTCCAGCGTTGCCACATTTGGCTATAAACTTCTTTAATGACAGTATGTGCAGCATAAGGCTTGGCAGCCTGTAGACAAGACTCAGTTGGATAATTCTCTGGATGCAGCAATACCTGTTTTAAAGCATCTGCTATACCCTGGGGAGTGCGTTCTTCACAAACAACTCCAGTATCAGCAGCCAGAATTTTTGGGGTTTCACCGCATCTAGTTGTAACTACAGGTGTTCCACTAGCAAGTGCCTCAAGCGCCACTAAAGGTAAACCTTCGTAGGCACTGCTGAGAACAAATGCATTGCTGATACGATGCAATTGTGCCATTTCTGTTTGCTCCACTGCGCCCAGCATGGTCACTTGCCTAGATAAGCCTAATCGCTCAATTTCTGTACGTACAATATTTGTTAACTCCCCATCACCTGCCAACAGTAAATGAACATTGGTAATGTTCAACGCCGCAAATGCACGTACCAACAAAACCGGGTCTTTCTGTGGGTGTAATCTGCCAGCAAATAGCACAAAATGCGTATCTTCAGCCAACCCTAAATCAGATGCTAGTTTGCATCTTGATGCTTCTCGTTCTTCCTTACTCAATGGATAAAAAATTTCATTGTCAAATGAATTTTTGATGTAAGTTACACGTTCTGCTATTGTTGGGTAGCGCTGTCGGTATAGTTCTACTGCATCAGTGTTACATGACAATATGTGGTGAAACTGTCTAAGTAAAAATTTTTCCAAGGCAAAATAAGCCGCGGGAAATTTTCGCCACAGTATCGCCTTCTTGTCACCCCCAGCCTGCATCTGTGCCCGAATATCATTATGAACAAACAGAGTTTTCTCCCCACACCAATTCAGGGCTGCTAAGGTTGGTTCCAATCTGTGAAAATGCATGAAGTCTGAAGCAAAGCAATGCCCTACAAGGGCGCTTGTATACTTCAAGGTGGTAGGTATCAAACTTCTGATATTGTCATTGTGCAATGTAAATAAAGGCAGGAAACTAATTACCCTACCAGCTAATTCTGCTTCTTGCCATTTACCTACAGCTTGGCTGCTACTGCATCCTGTTCCTACCAGGCGCACCTCAAATTCACTGGGAGCGTACTTGATAAAATTCTTGATGAGTGTCTGAATTCCGCCAATAGTGGTATTCCAAGGATTGAATTGATAAAAAATTGTCAGAATAGGTTTACGCATGAGATGCACCCTGCACAACAATTGTGCAATTAATGAGGTGTTTTCACTTCAACAAACTCTCAAGAAATATTGTCTACTTCCATCGGTTCTGTATTTTTTCAAATGTAAAAACATTGATGATTTTTGAATTCCTCCGATGGTAGTATTACGTGTTAAGGATCTATTTGGAAACTTTGAAAAATACCTACGCTTAGCCACAAAAGCAGATTGCTCTCGCATATACACTGAGCAAGCCTTCTACTTTCCAAAACACGCAAAAAATTTTTATGCTGTTTTCATCAATGCTTCATTACGCCTTTAAATAAAAATGTAGTCTTTCTGAAGTTGAATGACACTTAGATCAGGAAAGCTTTACACAATCTTTATTTTGTTTTGAGATTAAGGTTTTTTTATGAATAAAAGTATTATTTTTTACCATTTTTTTGTTATTTTTGATGCATACTGTATTTTTTTATGAAGTTTTCATTAAGTTTGTAATTTAAAAAACTTTATAGTGATTTGAAAATTAAGATATTGATTTACACAAGTCTTATATTAGGATTTTTTGAACAATTAGAAGTTTACTACATCAGGCTTTACCCAAAACTGAAGTAAGCTCAAGTATAAAGTGAGCAGTTATGAGCGATCGCTTATCCCAGCCAATTGATGTTTGCGCGTGAAGACTTGCAATTCGACAAAAAAGTTGGTGTTTGCATATGACGCATCGTGCTTACTGCAATTCCAAAGCGCGCATTGCTCCTATCCGGGTTAGACTGGCTAGCAGGTTAGTACTCGATCATATAAGTTCTGAGGGGTTGCGAGGGGCCAGATCCCTGGCTTTTTAAAAAGTCGGGGATCTCAAAGCCTATCAAAATTAATGTGGTTGAGTACTAGTATTGCTCTACTGAAGGACTAACTCTTTGTATCAGCCTTAACTGGAAGTCATCACATTTTTCATTGGAACTGCCTTGTGTCTTTATTCAGTAAAGTGGAGTAAGACACAGTGTATCGACAAGATTTTTGATGCATTGTTAGTATGATACGTAATATATCACAGCATTATTAAATATATATGTCGTTTGCCGCCGATTATAAGCAATTAGTGCTTACGCTGGTAGCTTATTTAAAGCAATTACGAAATTTTTCAGAAAAATTTCATCTGGAAAAGCTGATCCAACAAACTGATAATGCCATCAAGCGGATTGAAACAGATTCATTTTCTATTGCAGTTGTTGGCGAATTTAAACGAGGTAAAAGTACGTTTATTAACGCTATTTTAGGCGATGAAATTCTGCCAGCAGATGTTTTACCAACAACGGCTACTCTTAACCGCGTAACTTATGGTTCAGAACCATTCGTCAAGATTATATTTAAAGACGATGAAGAGCGGGACATAGCTATTCACAAATTAGTCAGCTTTGTGACTAAACTCACACCAGAGTGTGAAGCTGTTGCTGCAACTGTTAAAGAAGCTGTTATTTATTATCCAGTAAATTACTGTCGCCAGAATGTAGAAATTATTGATACACCTGGCTTAAGTGACGATGAAAACATGACAGCAGTTACACTTTCTGTTCTGGAAAAGGTTGAAACTGCCATCATGGTGACATCAGTATTAGCACCTTTTGGTGAATCTGAAGGTAATTTTCTTACCCAGAAGTTGCTCACAACTGATCTGAGCCAAATTATATTTGTAGTCACAGGAATTGATCACTACAAGCGACATCAAGATATTGAGAAGGTATTAAAAACCGTTAAACAGCGTATCAAAGACTTTGTTCAAGATTGGGTTGAAGAAAATTTTGAACAGAATTCTCCAGCATACAAACTCTATCTTAATAAAGTTGGCAGTATCAAGATTTTTGGTCTTTCTGCTTATCAAGCATTGTCAGCAAAAATTGCTAAAAATGATGTACTTTTGGCTCAAAGCCGTTTTCAGGAATTTGAATTTGCACTCCAGAAAATTGTATCGCAGGAACGAGGAAAAATACTTTTACAGGTAGTTGTAAATCAAGTTATTAGTATCTCTACAGAAATTAGAGACTACTTGAATAACACAAAGAATAAATCATCGTATTCTTATCAAGAAATTGAAAATAAATATGCTAAAACAAACAATCTAATTACAAATTTGAAAAATGTAAAAAATCAAAAAAACTTACAGATATATGCATCTATTGATAGTATCAAAAAACAAATAAATCCGTTAATTAATCAATTAGAAGATAGATTAAAACAAGCAGCAGAGCAAATAATTGAATCAACAGAAACAAACTCTTCTCATGATATCAATGCTCTACTACAGCAATTTGCTACTCAAGTTGACAATGCAGTGCAAAAGGTTAGTCAAAGCATAGCCAAGGAAATTCAGGCTGTAATTCATCGAGAATTATCAACAGCTTTGCAGCAAGTCAGCACTTTAGTAGAAATTGCATCTGAAGTGATGCGTACTGTTGAAACACATTTTAATCAGTTTGATGAGAATATTATAGTTGTTAAAAGTAATTTAGGAGCAGTCAACAACTCCCTGTATCAAGCCCTGCATGAATTTAATCAAGAACAACTTGGAAATTTATCAAACTTGTTTCCTAGCAGTTCAGAAGTATTTCTGTTGAAAGATGAGGCCAATGGTTTATACACAATTGTTGGTGGGGTTGCTGGTTCCTTGTTTGGCCCTGTAGGAATGGCTGTAGGTGCAGCAGTAGGTGCTGGATTAGGTAATTCTCAGAAAGTTAAAAATTTAAAAAAAATTATACATCGAAAGTCATTTTAGAGATTGAAAAACAATTGCGATCGCACAACAGCAATCAAATAGTTGATGATTACGTTTATGCAGCTAGCAGAAGAATAGATAAACTCAAAAATCACATCGATCAAGAACTTACTTCCTGGATTGAAGATACTCAAAATACACTCGCCAAATTACAGGGAAAACAACAGGCTGTGGTTGAAAGCGAACAGAGAAAAATCAATGCAATGCTCACCGAAACCCAAAATATCCTCAATCATGCTTGGGTTTTATCTGAGCAGCTTTACCAAACTATGCAACAGGAAGATAAGTTAGAAACAAAGATTTGTCCAAATTGCAGTTACGAGAATGCGGCTAATTGCAAATTTTGTATTAAGTGCGGTACTAGACTATCTGAGTAGATAGCTAGATGAGCAAACTACGTGAGATTTTGTAAATATTTTCTTGCAAAGAATTATAAGAAACGTAACATCCCGGATTTCAGGTAGGTAATTATAAACCTGATTTTAGCTTTTTCTGGATTGCAAAAAAATAGTAACAAAGCAACGAGCCAGATATAACTTCTATATTTGCAATTATGATGACATAAAACTGCTCATTTGTCATAAAATGCTGACAATAAAATTTTAGCCAATCCGAAATCGCTGCATTTCAAGGTGTATTGCTCATTAGTCTGCTAAAAAAAATAGCTAGCGAATCGTATTCGCTACTAAACATATCAAATCTGTTCATCTCATATTTTGCGCGGTATTTTCACAAGCATATCTATCAAGCGACAAAGCCCTTTACTGGTCAATAGTTCATACAGGTAGATATGCTTTTGTTTTACCATGATTTACCCCTGTTTGGGCTTTATGCAAGATATCCCTGTTCTGTCACTCTCGGAAAACAATAATCTCGGCCAACTTCTGAGACTTTGATTTCATCCGGGTTTGAGGCTTTATTTTCTAACAGAAACTAAAATTTATAGACGAAAAGTGGAAACTAAAGCCCCGTAACTATTTGAGCGATTGGATTCTCCCAAAGTGACAAATGAGGGATATGAACATCGGATCAACAGACCTACTCAAGAAATCTAATCAGAACCACAAAGTCTAGTATTTGAGTCGAAAGTTTTGGAAGTAAACCACATATACAGGAGTGAAAATGAAAGCTGACACTAACCAAAATACACCGCTGATCTCACTCACAGATTACAATAAGTTAGCTAATAACTTAGTACTAGATTTGAAAAGATTGCGCTCTTTTTCGGAAAAGCTAAATATCCAACAATCTCTGACAGCAATTGATGATGTTTTGGAAAAGATAGAAAATAAAACTTTTTGGGTAGCAGTTGTTGGAGAATTTAAACGTGGTAAGAGTACCTTTATTAATGCTTTGTTAGGACAGGAAATTTTGCCCTCAGATATTGAACCCTGCTCTGCTACAATCAATCGCGTTACTTATAGTTTGAATTCTTATGTAGAAGTGGAATTCAAAGATGGTCGTAAAGAGAGAGTAGAGATTGACAAACTAAGTGAATATGTCACGAAATTAACCCCAGAAGCTGAAGCAACTGCGGCAAATGTTAAAGAAGCGGTTGTTTATTATCCGGCTCCTTATTGTAGAAATAATGTAGATATAATTGATACCCCAGGATTGAATGATGATCCGAGTATGACAGGGGTGACACTTTCAGTTCTACCAAAGGTTGATGCTGCTATTTTGGTAATTATGGCGCAGTCGCCAGTTTCGGAAGTGGAAAGAGACTTTTTAGAGAATAAACTATTAACAAATGATCTCGGTCGGGTCATTTTTGTAGTCACGGGAATTGACCGCTGTAATCGGCCTGGAGATGCTGATAAAGTGATTGCCAGTGTCAGAAAGCGAATCAAAGAATATGTATTAGAGCGAGCAGCCCAACAGTGGGGTGAAGACTCAGCAGAATATGAGGTTTACTTGAAAAAAATTGGTGAACCGAAAGTTTTTGGTCTGTCTGCTTACCAGGCTTTAGAAGCCAAGGATAACAATGATGATGAATTGCTGGCTAAAAGTCGTTTTCAGGAATTTGAAAAAGCATTAGAGCAATTTTTGGCAAGAGAACGGGGTGCAATTGAATTGCAAGTGCCTCTCAATCGAGTAATTGCTTCGGCTGGGGAAATTTTATCAACAATTAACATTCAAGAGAATGCCCTCAAAATGAAGCTGGAGGATTTTGAGAAAACCTACGAAACTTCTATTCAAGAAATTTCCGAATTGCGCCGTAGAAAAAAAGAAGAAATGCAGCTAATTGATCGAGCAGCTGAAAATGTCAGATACAATGTTAGACCTTTATTGAATAAGTTAGAAGAAGAGTTGAAGCAAACAGCAATCCAAGTTATTGATTCAACTACTATTACCGCCAAGGAAGTCAGCAACAAAAAAGCTCTGACTGAGAAACTTGGTCGCAAAGTTTCTAATAGCTTGCAAAATACTGGGCAGAAGTTAGCAGATAAAATTCAAACAGAGATTCAAAAAGGGTTGGCAGAAGAAATTGACCGCTTACAAGATTTTGCTAACTCTGTGGTGACTGTTTTAAATCGCATTGAAATGCAGTTTGTGGATGTAGAAGCTGATGCTAAACGCAAAAGAAGTGCAGGCGGAGAAGCGGTTGCTGCGGCTTTAGCTGTATTCACAGGATTTGGTGGTATTTGGGCAGGTTTTCGGATTGCGGGTGTGAAGGGTGCAGCAGTTGGTGCAGTTGGTAGTTTCGGTACAGCATTTGGTGCAGGGATGTTAGCCGCATCAATTGGATTACCTATTACCTGGCCTGCACTTGTTGCTATTGGTGTTGTGTCTATATTCACAGGTGGTTGGCTGACGAGACTGGTGTTTGGTGGTGAGCAAGTGGAAGCCTTTAAGGAAAATTACAAAGCAGCTATTCTCCAAGAAATTGAAAAACAAATGAAATCAAATCCCATCAACCAAAAAGTTGAGGATCACATTTCTGCGAGTTTCGATCATCTCAAACAAACGCTTTCTCAGGAAGTAGAAGCTTTGCTAGATAACACCCAAAATACTCTCACAGAACTGAACCAAAAACGGCAGCGGAACGAGGCTCTCACCGAAGCTGAACAAAAGGAACTAGATGAGATGCGTGCAGAGACAGAGAGAATTTTGGGTAGTGCTCAAAGACGATCGCAGGAGCTGGTCGAAATCATGAGTGTATAAAAATTTACATAAATGCAACTGTGAGGTTGAAAACTCTGACCTCACAGTTGAGAGATTGCATTTCACAATCCTGGTTTGAACTATGCAAAATCCATCACCTACCAACCCGACAGCAGCAGTTGACCTGAATTTTGGCCATTATTTGGAAGTGCGCGATCGCCAATTATCTGCTCATTTGGTCGCTGGAATCCCCGACTATGCCTTTTCTTTAGATCAAAAACTGCGCCAGCAACTCACAGCAATGGGGCCAGTCAGAACTGTAGCTCAGGCGTTAGTTAGTTGGTCTGTGCCTATTTTTCAGCAATTACTCCTGATGGAAAGTATTGAGGTAGGCCCACAACAATATCCCAATATCTATGCACTTGGTGAAGATTGCGCTCACAGATTGGGTATTGGTGTCCCGCAGATTTTTATTCAGCGCGGCTCTGAGTCTGATGCTTATACTTTCGCCACTGATGATATCGCACCAATTATTGTCCTCTCTAGTGAAATTGTCGAATCTTTTACACCAGAAGAACTCAAATTCGTCATTGGTCATGAATGTGGACACATTCATAACTTACATGGTGTTTACAACACTGTGATCGAAATTATGACCAATCAATTAGCAGAAGGAGTTTTACAGTCAGTTCCCACACAAGGAGTATTGGATTTATTTGTCCAAGGCGGACTAACAATATTTTTTAAACGCTGGAGTCGGTATGCAGAAATTACTTGCGATCGCGCCGGATTAATTTGCTGTGGAGATGTGAGAACCGCAGAATTAGCTTTCGTCAAGCTGATTATTGGCAGTGGAGATTCTTTAAAGCAAATTAATATTGATAAATACCTGCAACAGATGAGCAAAAATCCATCTCCTCCTATGCAAATGCAAGAACTTTTTCAGACTCACCCACTAATTCCTAAACGGATTAAGGCGCTGCGCTTGTTTGCTGAATGTAATGTTTTTCATTCTTGGCGACCGGATGCAAAAACAGCAGATGTACGCAGCAAACAAGAAACTGATAATTTATGCGAGCAAGCTCTTCGTGTCATGCCTCAAGGATATTAAGTTGTTATGGAATCACTTGCTAAATCTCTCAGTTATGACTTTACCTATTTACGCCAAGAGTTTCTAGAAATTCTCACTAATTTTACAGAAGAATTGCGCTTAGAAAAATTTCAAAATGCTCTAGGTAAAAGGCTCATCAAACAGATTCAAAGTCAAATAAATCAGATATTGACTCGTTTAGATGCAGACTTTGTACTTGTAGTAATTGGTGACTTCAAAAGAGGTAAATCGACACTCATCAATGCTTTATTAGGTGAAGCGATCGTGACTACAGATGTGTTGCCAGAAACAGTAACAATTAATCATATACAATACGGTTCCGAACATAAAGTTTTTATTTGTTTGACAGATGGCGGACAAATTCAATTAACAAAAGAAGAATTAAAATCAGAACAACTTAATCAGATTTTAGCCCAACTACCTCAGCCCATTAGTCATTTGACAATTGAAACTCCCAATAAATGGTTACGAGGACTGCGACTTGTAGATACTCCCGGTACAGGGGATATTTTCAAGCGATTTGATCGCCAAGTTCATACTTATCTTTTACAAGCTGATGCAGTAGTATTTGTATCTTCCGCACTAGCACCATTTGCAGAATCAGAACAAGCATTTTTGCAAATGTCCGTCATCCCTCAAGATTTTCCGAAAGTCTTTTTTATTTTGAATCGGATGGATGATATTCGCACAGACCCAGAAGCAGCTAGATTATTAAATGGGACTTATAAAAAAATTAGTAATTTGTTTCCTAATCCTCAACTTTTTGGGATTAGTGCTTTGGATGAATTCTGTCGGATTCAATCATTATCCAGACCAAATCATGCTTGTGTAGCAACATTAGAAACAGCATTTCAGGAATTTCGTCAATGTTTGGAACAAACTATCCGTTTACAACGTGATTTAATTCAACTTGACCGAGCAACTGACCATACAGATCAGATGTTGCAAGAAATGGAAGACAGTTTGTTGTTGCTGCGTAATGCAATGCAAGCAGACAGAGAGCGTTTAAGTCGTGTTATTAGTCAATGTGAAGATCCAACTTCAGAATTATTTGGCAAGGTCGCCCAACATATTAAGTTGATGAAAAATGAAATTAATCAACTTAGTGACCAAGCTTGTCAGTGGATGACTGAGTTTCTCAATCGCATTGATAATGAAGCGATCGCTAGCATTCATAAATTTAAAGTTGAAGATATTAAAAGACATTTTCAGTTCTTTTTAACTAACTCCTTGAGAGAAGCAATTGATAAGTGTATAGCTGTGCATAAACCAACTATTTTTGCAAGTTGTCAAAAAGCGCAAAAAGCTATTTTTGCAGAATTTAAAAATTTAACTAATGTTACCAGGATAGAAGACACTGTTGAACAAAAAACAGGAGCTAATCATGAATATTTAGGGACAAATATTGATACTTTTGAAATTTTGTCGGAGTGCGACACCTCGACTTTTATTGCTGACTTAATAATCAGGCAAATTCAAGATTTAAAAACCGCAAGACAGAATGTGAACTACCAACAAAAACTGCAAACGGTATTACCAGATTTTAAACTAGCTATTATTAAAGAAATTCGCTTGCTTTATGAGAATATTGCTACAAAAATTGAGCAACAAATCGAAAACGCTTATTCTCAAGATATTGAAACTTCACTTTCAGTAATGCAACAAGCACAAGAAGTATGCGCTCAAGAAGCACAGACAGTCACAGCAACGAATGAAGCATTACAAGAGGCATTATCAATTTTGCACCATGGTCGTCAGCAACTCAAGGTTTTAAAACAAAAACTTTGTTCTGAAGATATGCTGGAGACTGTATCTCAGTAGAAAGTGCATTAGTTAAAGTCCTCAAGCGGACATGATATAACTTCATCTTTGCCAGATTTTAATTGTCTTGTCATCACTGGCACTAGCAATTATCCTACTGTTTGGACTAAAAGCAATGGAATTCAGACCATTTGTATGTCCCGTGAGGGTGTGGATTAGTTGCCAATTTTCTCCACTCCAAAGTTTGATTGTATTGTCATAACTACCACTAGCCAGAATTTGACCGTCCCAGCTAAAAATTACTGAATGCACTGGACTGTGATGATCTGTGAGGGTGTGGAGGAGTTCGCCTGTTTTGAGGTTCCAGAGTTTAACTGTGCAATCTTGACTACCACTGGCCAGGATTTTACCATTAGGACTGATAGCGATCGCCCAAATCCAATCTGCGTGGCCAAGAAAACTTTGCAACAGTTCCTCAGTATCCCAAAGACATAACTTAATAGTATGGTCTAAACTATCACTAGCGATCGCCTGACTATCTGGAGTGATTGCTAGGGAATAAACCCCCCATGAGTGCTGGGATAGCGTACCTGTTTGTTTTCCTGTTGCCAAATTCCAGAGCTTGATTGTATGATCCCGACTACCACTGACGAGAGTTTGACCATCTGGAGTGATTGCCAAGGAACATATAGAGTCTAAGTGTACAGAGAACCAGCCACCAAGGTTGCGAACTTGTTTTCCAGTATGTAAATTCCAAATTTTGATGGTTTTATCAGCGCTACCACTCACAAGAGTTTGACCATCAGGACTGATCGCAACACAATTGACTGTATCTGAATGTCCCTCAAGAGTGTGAACCTGTCTTCCCGTATTTAAATTCCAAATTTTGATGGTTTTATCGGCGCTACCACTGACAAGAGTTTGACCATTAGGACTGATCGCAACACAATTGACTGTATTTGAATGAGCAGTCAATGTATGAATACATATCCAGTTGTCAGCTTTAATTGTTGTGACTGTATCTACTCTAGTTTGTGGTTTATAGTCTTCCTGAAATATTTGGATATCTGGATTCTTTTGAGTAATACCTCTCTTCCATAAGATTGGTATCGAACCTTCTAAAAGGTTTTCCATTTGAATAGCAACCATAGCTTCATCAAAGGCTCTTTGAAACACATCTTGGTTGCCTAATAATTTGTAACCTAAGCCATCATAAAATCCTTTAGCAAACTCAATCGCAGCTCTGTCTTTAATTGGTTTATTCATGCCAATTGTGTAATCAATGTACTGGCTAATTGCTCCAGCAGGTTTTTCTGAATAACAAGCATTTAGCAGCACACATTTAACATAATTGACATGCAACTTAAAAAGAGATGCTAACGCTTCTGCGGAAACAGGTTTATTATTTCCCCCTTCATCTTCTAACAGCAAACTGCCATCTTTTAAGCCGTGTCCACAAAAGTGGACAATTTCGGGTTGTTCTTCTGCAATTGCTCGACGAATATCTTGAGGACGTACAGCAGTTCTCACACGAATTTCAAATAAATCTCGATTGGAGGCTCGTCGAATAGCTTCCTCTATTTCTCGAATCTCTTTATCTAAGCGCAATCCGTGAGGTATTGCTGTTAAAATTAATATTTTGGTCTGCTGTATAGTTTTAGATTCGTCCTGTATATTTATACTTTCTACTGATTGTATTTTATTTTCAATCTCATCTAATCTATCACTAAGTTTCTGAAGTTCATTTTCTTCTTGTATAATCTGCTGTTCATATTGAAACTTGCGTGATGGGTCAGTTTCAATAACCAAAGCTTGTCGAATTTTTATTAATTTATCCCTTTGAAGTTCATAGACTTGTTCAAGGGAGTTTTTTTCTCGTTCCAAGCGAAGTCGTTGTTCTTTTGATAGCATATTAATTATTTTACAAAAACAAGTTTTTTATATAACTCATATTACACATATTAAATTTGTTCAATTGGAATCGGTAAACAAGACTACAAACCTACAAAATATGATTCCAGATAGTTGTTATTAAAGTTCATGCAAGCCCCAACAGCTGTCCGCATCACAGCCAGGATCGCTCAAAGGTCAAAGGTACGACCCTGGCGAATACAGTTTATGAACCAACAAAGTGAAAAGAGTTGCGTCACACAGTTGAAAGTAATTCTTTAGACGTAATTTATACTTGCTACAAATAAACTTTTCTTGATCAAATCTCATCCTATAGACATTGAAGAGAATAGTCTTTTCAGCAGATGGAAAGCACTCAGCACTAATCATATGATTAGTGCATTAATTCTTGCTTAATTACTAAAAAACAAGAGGAGCTTTATATGGTTGCTGCTGTCATATTTTTTGCTAGTTACGCTGTAATCTCTACACTCTTTATTTCTACCGTTGAATAACAAACCAAAAACTTTTCTTATAATGCTTTTGCTTTAAGTGTGAGTTAGGACTTTTTATTGCTTGTATCGTTATTCGTACTTCTCTGTTTCACCTCGGTTGGTTTCACCGAGGTTTTTTATGGACTAGGTGATAGATGCGTAACAGTGAGTTAGTGCGCTCATAGGGAAGCTGTGGACGTTTCCCCATGAGTAACTGGTGTTCGCCTTTGCTGGGTGGAAACATTACCCGTAGGAATTACCTTGGATAAATGTGGAGTCTAGGCGCTACTCCTGGATTGACAATAGATGCGAGTTCTTCACAAGATAATTTACTCAGTTCAGTCTCTAGTTCTTCAATTGTGAAATGATAGCCACGCTCTTGAGCAATCTTGATAAAACCTTCGGGATCAGATGCTGCTTTGAGTCTTTCTTTTAGCACTTGATCTTCTTTCACTGCTTTAAAAAGTTGGGCTGCATGTTTTTGTGACATGAAAGTTTATCTCCTTTTTGAAATATCAGATTTGAATGTAGTTATTTAACTTTTGTGGTTTCACCAAATCCAGCTAAAGTCGCTGCTAACTAAAGTCATATACTTCAATCTTGAACCAAGGAGAAGAATGTCTTATTGATTTTGACAAAAAAATATAAGTTCCCAGCGATCGCTCCCTTCAGCAACTGGGTACAGTTAAACGCCGCAAGAGTCGTACCATTAGCTAGAGGTGGCAAAACTGCTGATTCTCTACAATGGCGCTTATGTTGTCAGGATAAAACCTATTACCCACTACCGATTACCGACCTTTACAAATATGACAAGTGTGCAAACGGACATGATATATCTATCCTGGTAGTCGATACATAAGAACTTTAGCTTTCAAGTCTTCTTCTACAAACACTAAATACTCACCATTGGAACGACGAAAGGCGCGAATCCCAAAGGGTATATCGATCCAGCCGCTTTCGCCTGCAACCTCGGGCCCTGGTTTTAACTGTTGTACTTGTTTTCCTGTGGTGGCGTCGTAGACAAACACGTCTGCGGTTTTACTACTGACAGCAAACACTCTGTTAGCTGCTACATCCATTGCTTTGATGTGCAATTTAGGATCGCGTTTGACTTCATATGGTAATGCTATGCGCCAGCGTATTTTTTTGGCTTTGCTCCAATTATCGTAGCGGATGATTTCTGTACCAACCAATCCCCAATCACCATCAATGTTGGGGCGATCGCTTGTATAACCGCTTAAATACATGGCATCCTGTTCCGGAAAATATCTAATTCTTGTGAGAGTTTTAAACGGTTGGGACATGGCTGTTTTTTGCACAGCTTTGGTATTGTAAACTGGACAACCATGAGCATTCAATCCACCAAAGCGGTAATGTTTGATATAGCCTGCTTCTGCTGCTAGCCAAACATCTCCTTTGCTATCTATGTCCCAGCCCCAAACAGAATCATCTTTTTCACCCGTGGCTTGATATTCGTTGGCTTGAGGTGAACCGTCACCATTCGCATCAATCCAGATCCAACTACTATTAGTTGGTTCATTAGCTAGCCAGTCTTCTTTGCCTTTGCCAAATATACCGCAGGGGACTGCGATCTCTCCGTCAAAACGATACATTAACAGGCGTTCTGACATCATTTCTGAAGAGAGATATAACAAACGCTTTCCTTGCAAACGCCGAACAAAAGCTGCTGTGGGCGTGGTGTGGAGTCTGGCATCATTAGGATAACGGAACC
Organism: Fischerella thermalis PCC 7521; assembly: GCF_000317225.1. GTDB lineage: Bacteria > Cyanobacteriota > Cyanobacteriia > Cyanobacteriales > Nostocaceae > Fischerella > Fischerella thermalis. The sequence continues at coordinate 25,022 of NZ_AJLL01000097.1, read as the reverse complement.
TATCTACGGTATAGGCTTTGTATTGCCATTCTTTACCGCTACCTTTGCTGTAATCCATGATGAAGTGTTCGTCTTTGGTGAAGACATTTGCGCCATCAGTACCAACATCAGCATCAGCAGTATCTATAAATTGCAAGCCTAGCAATTGCCATTGTAATTTGCCCGATGGGGAAAGCTTGCGTAAATCTACGCCGGAACGATTGAAACCAACATTACTAACATAGATATTTCCGGCTGCATCTGTACCGACTCCACTCAAACCGTAAAATTTCAAATCTCCGATTTCACCACGCTTACCTGAATAAACTCCTCCTTGAGTGCCGAAGGTGCCTACTTGTTTGGGTTTGCTGGCAATGTCGTATATTAATACTTGCTGACGTGGGCCGTTGTCTGCAACTAATAACCTGTTTTGATTATCGATTGCGATCGCGCTCGGTTGGGCAACATCTGTGATCGCACCAGGTAATTGCTTTCCTGTTGGCGAATAATGCCCTATCTTGTTTTTGTCTTGAATTATCCACAGATTTCCCTGTTTGTCAAGGGCTATTTTGCTAGGATTATTGACTTTAAAGCTACGTATTTCTTTCATCGTAGCGGTATTGTAAACATGAACTAAGTTGGCTGCTTTGTCACTTGCATACAACTGCTGGCCATCAATTGCTAATCCTGCAATTTTACCTTTGGTGCTGACTATTAACATGCTTTTATCCCAGCCGCGCCCTTGGGGAAAAGGTGCAACTTTTCCAGATAAGTTATAGCGTCTGATGCAATACCATGTTGTGCCTTTGGGGGGGTAATCTTCTCCTGGTTTCCCATCAGCAGATTGCTGCATCCCTACATACATATACTTTTGATCGACTGCGATCGCATCTCCCCCCATCCTTCCCCATCCATGCAAGTCATCGGCTTTACCAATGACGTCTCCATTTTTATAAATTCCTACCTCTCTTCCGGCTTCATCCCAATCTGTATTGGTGTACACTGTGCCATCAGGAGTCACGTACATATCAGTTACTTGGATTTGTACCCATTTGTTACCGCCACCAAAGGAGTTACCTATCCAAGATGTTTTATAGGCATTTGTCGTAGCTAGTGTGTAAGTGTCTGTAGCAGTCGGTGTATAAGTATCTTGATCTGGGAATGTATACGTATTAGCAGCAGATGTGGTGTATGTATCTGTGTTAGAAGCTGTATGAGTATTTTTTTCAGGTAGCGTGTATGCCTTGATTGTTGATGTTGTCTGAGTATTCGCTACAGATGTAACTCTGCCAGTCAAATAAATAGCAATTAAAGTTACACTTATAAAACCGACGATAATACTAAGTAAAAAACTTAACCTTTTGTTATTTCTAAAAACACCTCTTCTTAATAAGTTATTTATATGTCGCCTTTGATAGAGTTTCTCAATCTGCCGTAGCAATTTATTTTTCATGTGTGATTTTTTGTCAAAAAACTATTGATGGAATTTTGGCTTATTTCTGAAATATCTAAGTAATTATATTTTGATTAGTTAATATTAGGATTTAAGCAAGAATTCTCAAAATTTAATCTATATGAACTATGCTTCGGCTACTCTACGAGGAGCCAATGGGTCTGTCGAAGTGATGAGAACCACCAAGATGCCAAGGGTTCTTAGACTTTAAGTGATTCATATAGTTAAATAAGTATGCTATTTACTAATGGTTAACAAATATACTTAGTTGCAAGGCATTAGTTATTTAATTAGAAGTAATCATGATTATTTATGCGTACGATCTTCATCCATAAAATAACTAATATCTACAGTGAATATGGCTAATTTCATGAAAAATTTACAAAAAGCACATTATTTTTTTAATTTAGCTAAGGACAATTTCGTAAAAATTATATGGTAGGGTCTTTACCGGAATGAATTACTATATTTTCTGCTCTTTTGTAATCTAAACCACAATCACAAAAATTTTGATGCATCATTATCTATTGATTAGTTATTATTTTTATTGAAAATTTCATGTGAAGTACTATTTCACTTAGCCTCATTAAACATAAAGTATGTAAATATGCAGAATTAATTACACATATGGTTTCTCTATTGCAAGAGTGCCTATTGCTTATTGCCTGTCTCCACGAGTAAATTCATTAATCAAATCGGATGACTATAGGTGACGTCAGTCCTCATGCAAGCCAGGTGCAGGTGTCCAAAGGGTTACGAACTTTAAGTACTATTGCTGTACCTGCAAAGCTTAAATATTTGCAAATAGTATTTAATTTATGGAGATATCTCAAATTCTTGTTGAATGTGTAATCAAAAACCTGATGATTTTAAGTAGTACATTTAAACTATTGTAATGTTTAGTGATGAGCAAACTTTTCTCAAATCTATCTTAGATCTGACAAAGATGTACTAAATAATGTGTTCAATCAAAAAATATAAACCTTACAGCCACTAGTTTCCTGGTATTTTCAAATAAGGTGGCTAAAATGCTGGTAAAAGTAAATACAAAGATGAGCAGTTCATGATTGGGAATATATACGTGGAAGGTAACAAAAAAGACCACAATTCATCTGCATCCATTCTCTGTGTGGGAGTAGGTTGGTTTCCTACAACACCCGGAGGACTAGAGAGATATGTGTACGAACTGACTCAGAAATTAGCAGCAAATCAAGACCAGATTGAATTATGTGGAGTAGGTTTACCGGAAACACAACCAAATCTACCAATCAAGTTGACCAATTTGAGTTCACCAGATAGTCATATTTGGCAACGGTTATGGTCAATTCGCCAAAACTTCAAGAAAACAAGAATGGGCAAACCGGATGCAGTTAATTTGCATTTTGCCTTATATAGCTTCCCCATATTAGATTTATTACCCAAAGGAGTACCCATTACCTTTAACTTTCACGGGCCTTGGGCATCCGAAAGTAACCACGAAGTAGTTCGTCAGCGATTAAGTGTTGTTCTTAAGCACCAACTGATCGAAAAAAGAACTTACGATCAGTGCGATCGCTTTATTGTTCTCAGTAAGGCCTTTGGTAAGATACTACACGAACAGTATCAAATTCCCTGGGAAAAAATTCACATCATTCCTGGTGGAGTGAATACTGATCAGTTTCAGTCTAACTTATCACGTAGCGAGGCCCGTGCCAAACTTGACTGGCCACAAGACAGGTCTATTATTTTCACTAGTCGTCGCCTAGTGCATCGAGTTGGAATTGATAAATTATTGCAAGCTTTGGCAATTATTAAACCAACAGTAGCAGATTTTTGGTTAGCGATCACTGGTCGGGGGCCTATCCAAGGAGCATTGCAACAGCAAGCAACAGAATTGGGACTTAATGAACATGTGAAATTTTTAGGATTTCTACCTGATGAGGATTTGCCCATAGCTTATCAAGCAGCTGATGTTAGTGTCATGCCCAGTCAGTGTTTTGAAGGATTTGGCTTAGCAGTAGTAGAATCCCTTGCCTGTGGTACTCCCGTCGTGTGTACTCCTGTGGGTGGAATGCCAGAGATTTTAGAACCATTTTCACCCCAGTTAATCACTTCTTCTGTAGAAGTCTCAGCTATTGCGGAAAAATTAGAACAAGTGCTATTAGGAAAAATACTAACACCTTCACGAGAAGAGTGCCGTGAGTATGTTACTGCTAATTTTGATTGGTATAAAATCGCGCAAGATGTTAGGAAAGTAATATTAGCCTAATTATATTTATTTTATAATGACTATATTATTTTTGTATTTTTATTGATCACTGAATCTAATGGTGGAAAGATGAAAGAGTAAAACATGAAAATTCTGTTTTTAGACCAAAGTGGTAAACCAGGTGGCGCAGAACTATGTCTCATAGATATTGCCAAACCTTATCGAGATAATTGTTTAGTTGGCTTATTTGCTGATGGTGATTTTAGAACTTTACTAGAAAAAAATCATATTCCAGTTCAAGTTTTTAGCAATAAAATCATCCAAGTTCGCAAAGAAAGTTCCTTTGTACAAGGATTAGCAAGTCTTGGACAACTCATACCTTTACTTGCTAAAGTTGTGCAAACAGCTCGTGAATACGATTTAATTTACGCCAACACTCAAAAAGCATTAGTTGTGGGAGCGATCGCTAGTTTTTTAAGTGGGCGTCCTTTGGTTTATCATTTACATGACATTCTTTCACCAGAGCATTTTAGCCAAACTAACCGTCGTATTGCTGTTACTGCTGCTAATCGGGCATCATTAGTAATTGCCAATTCCCAAGCGAGTAAAACGGCATTTATAGAAGCGGGAGGACGTGCAGATATTACCGCAGTTGTCTACAACGGTTTTGCTCCCAAAAACTATCAAATAGATGAATCTATTATTCATAAAACCAGACAAGAACTAGGGCTAGAAGGAAAATTTGTAGTTGGACACTTTAGTCGTCTTGCACCTTGGAAAGGACAACATATATTAATTGAAGCATTAATGCAATGTCCTCCAGAAGTGATAGCAGTTTTAGTTGGTGATGCGTTATTTGGTGAACAAGAATATGTCCAAAAATTACATCAACAAGTTGTCACTTTAGGACTAGAAAATCGAGTCAAATTTTTAGGATTTCGTTCAGATATTCCCCAATTAATGTCAGCTTGTGACTTAGTCGCCCATACCTCCACAGCTGCTGAACCTTTTGGCAGGGTCATTGTTGAGGCTATGCTATGTGGAAAACCAGTCATAGCAGCAAAAGCTGGTGGTGCAGTGGAATTGGTAGAAGATGGTGTAAATGGTTTTTTAGTCACACCAGGAGAATCTCAAGAACTTGCACAGGTAATTACCACCTGTTTACAAGAGTCATCAAAAACTGCGATGATTTCTAATCATGCTCGGACTACAGCTAGTCAGCGTTTTGATGTGACAAACATTAATCAGCAAATTGCCGAGTTGTTAGCAAATTTACATCAGTGAGGCAGGTATTGACACTCTCACCGCTAATTGCTAAAGCAATGTAGCGGGAGATTCTTGTTTCTCAGAAACACGCTTTTTGGCGCAAGTACCAACGAGTCTTACTGTTTCTCCACAAGCTTGAAATTCTGTGTGTCCCACAGTATTTGTTTCTAGTATTCTTATCCCTTCTGCTCTCAAGTTCCGTGAAGCATTTTCATCTCTGTCATGGGTTGTTTGGCAACTTGGACAAATCCACTCACGGATACTTAAGTTCAGCAAATATCCGCAACAGAAACAAAGCTTTGTACTGAGAAAGAATCTGTCAACTTGGATAAATTTACCCCCCTCTCTCTCTAGTTTGTAGCTAATGAAATTAAAAAGAAGAGATTTTCGGTGCGTTAGGACTAATGTCCATAGCGCACGCTACTTGCTAATTGCTTTTTGCCTTCTTCAACCAATTTAATAAGGTGGATAACTAAAGTCATCCTCATCAGGATAAATATAGGAACTAGAAACTCCTGCTGCTACCATCTTAGGTGGTTCTGCCTTAGTAGGTTCCTTGCCAAAATCTTTGTATTCTTCGTAATTCTTGATAATTATCTCCGACTCTGGAGCATCAGAAGCTATTAAATATTGGGTTAAAGTCGAAACCGTCGGATGTTTGTAGTCCACAGTAGAAGCAACCAAAACTGTATTTGGTTCAATACCTCTTTCTTCCGAATCAATGATTGGGCAAAAAATGCCGTGAGCGTGAAATAGCGGCCCTTTTGGCGTTAATGGTAGTTTGCGGTAAGCAGCATAAGCCCTTTCTAGTTCTGCTAGAAATCCACCTGTAATTCTGCCTTGTTGATATTCACAATAAGCTTTACTAAAACTTGCTCCGGCTGCACCATTTAAAGTCAGTTGTAGTGGTAATTCATGTAAAAATTTTTTATTTTCTCCAACTATAAAAATTAGATAACGTGTAAAAGTTTTAAATTTAAGTTTGTCTGCTAAAAAAGCATCATAATTATCTCTGAGTGTACCTAATTTGACTCCAGTTTCTCGGTCTTTGACAGACAAGGGTCCGCGCCGTACTACTACTATGCGTGGGGTGGTAGTAATATACACTGTTTCCACTCCGGAGCTAAATTCATGCTCGATCTGCTGCCAATTCTCATCCGGCTGAAACCCTACAGCATGGGCATTATCTAACTTTATTGCTAAGCCATAGGGCTGGATACCATCTTGACCATAGCGAGGATTAATCATCTGACACCAAGGGATGACTTGAGAAGGCGGTGCGTTAAATTTATCATCCTCAAAGTCGAAATTTCCGGGGGTTTTCATTGTCTTGAGCATTTGTGAGTGTCTTGCAGATCTAGTGTAAGAAATTCGTGGGGTGTTATGAGATGGGGAGAAATTCTCTCCGGATCGGCAGATGCTTCAACTACTCTTTTTGAATGCAACTTAATTGTGACTGGGATAGAAAACAGGCGATCGCACCCAAGGCAGGGAAGTTAAACAATGATACCTTGTGTATCGACATCACGCACATTCACGACAGCAGATTTTAATAACAGTTATGGAAACGAAGGGAAGGAGAGTTAGAGTATATGTAGCTCGATTTACTAAAAACTGCTATACATACCACAAATTTTTATTGACTTGAGAAAAATACACAAATTTTTTACTAATATCAATTTCTAATCATAATTTTTATTTCATTACCGAACTATAGCTACAGATTTTTTACCAAAAAAAAGGGTAAATTATGCTCATTAAAATATTGATTTTTTGTTTACGAGGTTAAGAAAAGGTTATATAGAGAGTTGATCTAGTAATCACAAGATCCCCGACTTTTTATAAAAGTCGGGGATCTGAATCTGGGTGATGTGATTGTTTACAACTCAAATAGGATTGCTATATCAAGAGTCTTACTGTTTTACCAAGTCGGTAATTTTTCGTTTTTTCATAAATAGATAGCTGTAAATGTATAAAAAACAAATTTTTTGGGATTACTAAAGATATAGACACATAGCTGGTAATCCTACAACTTAAAGTAAATTGGTAATGCGTGTGATGCAAAAGCTTGATGAGTTGAACTTAGGGCTAGAGTCAACTATACAGAAGTTACCTCTTTGGGATGTTTATATAGAACTAGATCGTCCAGGAGGTGACTTATTTAAACTCTTTGAAATGGAACCTTTACTTCCAGGGATTATCTTAACCAAAAATCAAGATTATGTGGGAATGATTTCACGACGAAGATTTTTTCAGGAAATGAGTCGCCCCTATAGTTTAGGACTATTTTCATCACGACCCGTCGAAATTTTCTACAACCTAATTAAACCTGAAGTATTTGTACTTCCTGGAGATGCTTTGATTGTAGAAGCAACCCAAATGGCGTTACAGCGATCGCCCGAACTCGTCTATGAACCAATTCTAGTTAAAAATGATTCTGGCAACTATGGGCTAGTTGATTTCTATCAGTTACTGCTAGCTTATTCTCAAATTTATGTCTTAACTCTGACTCATTTACAGCAGGCGCAGAAAGAATCACAAGTAGCTAAAACAGGTTTGCTTGACCTTCAAAAAAACTATACGCGATTAGTACAAAATGAAAAATTGGCATCTTTAGGACAGCTTGTTGCTGGAGTTGCTCACGAAATTAATAACCCTGTTAACTTCATTGCTGGCAACTTGGATCACGCTAGCTGCTATTTTCAGGATTTGCTCTTTTTACTCAGCCTATATCGACAACATTATCCCGAACCAATAGCAGAAATCCAAACTGCGATCGCCCAAATTGAGCTAGATTTTTTAACTACTGATCTCCCCAAAATTCTTGCTTCTATGAAGGTTGGTGCGGAACGCATCAGGGAAATAGTTTGTTCGTTGCGAAACTTTTCTCGACTGGATGAAGCTGAGAAAAAAGCAGTTGACATCCATGAAGGTATTGATAGTACACTGGTAATTTTACAAAGTCGTCTCCAGCTTCACTCTAAAGGCGAAACTATCAAAATCATCAAGAAATATGGCGATTTGCCTTTAGTGGAATGCTATCCAAGACAGCTCAATCAGGTGTTTATGAATATCTTAAGTAATGCCATTGATGCTTTGGAAGATAGTGGCAATTCACGGATGATGGATCGATTACCATGTAGCAGTTATCAATCACCAACTATTTTTATTCGTACTGAGATGTCAGATCCAACTTATCTAGCGATTACTATCGCAGACAATGGTATTGGTATGTCAGAAGAAGTGAGAAAACGTATATTTGATCCCTTTTTTACTACTAAACCTGTTGGTAAAGGAACTGGCATGGGACTGCCTATTAGCTATCAAATTATTGTGAATCAACACAATGGTCAACTGTACTGTACCTCTGCACCAGGGCAAGGAACTGAATTTGTCATTAAAATTCCAGTTGTATAATTAAGTAATACTAAGTACTAGGGGATGACAGATAAGCAAGGGCGTTGCTGAATCAAGATATGAATTTACAATTCACGGGTATGACCAGACGTAGCATTGCTACGTCTCTACAATGATTTGGCTTGCGCGTCTATGGCGGTTCATTATACCCTGCGGGAAGCCGCTACGCGTCTACATCCCCATTTTATGCAACACCGGTTTTTGCTTTCACAGCATCCCCAGGTAGAGGCGAAATTGCAACAAGAGTTAGAAACGGTTTTGGGCGATCACTTGCCAGATGATGGAAGCTACTTTATTGCTAGCTGCGATCGCCCGTTCATTTCGCCTCACACTACAACCAAGCAATCCGGTTGCGTTTCTCCCCTCATTAACACTGCGACCAAATTACCCATTATCGATTACCAACCTTCACAGATATGATAACTGTTCAAACGGACATACATATTACCTATTTTCCACCCACTCCAAGCACAACTGCCGAAAATGCTCACCTCGTACTTCAAAGTTGGGATACTGGTCAAAACTAGCACATGCGGGCGACAGCAACACTACAGCTGCTTGATATTGCTTAGCTAATTCTGCTGATTTGGAAACTGCCTTGTCCATCGTTTCCACAATTTCGTAATTGGTGTAGCCTACTTCTTGCAAGCGTTGAGCAAAGACTTTGGCAGCATCACCAATCAGTAAAACTGCGGCAGCTTTGGCTTTAATTTTTGCCATCCAAGCAGTATCATCACCAGCTTTAGCTTCGCCACCAGCAATTAAGATGACTGGACTTTGCACCGATGCTAACCCAACCTCGGCTGCGTCATAATTAGTAGCTTTACTGTCGTTGATAAAATCAATACCTTCCCAAGTACAAATGTGTTCTAAGCGATGGGGTACACCAGGGAACTCACTAATGGCTCGAGCGATCGCATCTTGATCAATTCCTGCCAACCGCGCCGCCGCTACTGCCATCAGTAGGTTTTGCTGATTGTGTTCTCCCACCATCCGCAATGCAGATACTTCGACAATCGGTTCATCTTTTGCAGAACCGTCGTGGTACGTCTGGAAAACCCAGCCATCTTGAATGTAAAAACCTTTTTCACCAATTAGAAAATCTTTACCCTGCACACTTGTCCAGTAGGCGTCAGGCCAATCACTCAAACCAACTTTCCGCAAGTATGCATCATCACCATTAAAGATTTGGATTTCACTCTGACGCAACAGACAAGCTTTGATGTTGTAATAATTCTCTAATGTTTTATGACGACTGAGGTGATCGGGTGTAAAAGTTGTCCATACACCGATACGTGGTTTTAAGGTGGCAGATGATTCGATTTGATAACTACTAATCTCTGCAATTACCCAGTCAAGGGAATTTTGGATTGGGCTTTCTTCTCTCCCTGCTGCTTGCGAGAGGGCAACCTCACAGGCAGCGTAGCCAATATTACCGCAAGCCGGAGCATTTAACCCTGCTGTTTGAAAAATGCTGGCAATTAAAGAGGTAGTGGTGGTTTTACCGTTCGTGCCAGTAATCGCCACCCAAGGTATAGATCGTAAGTAGCGCCATGCTAGTTCCATCTCGCCGATGGTTTCTATGCCCAAATCTCGTGCTTGGACTAGTACGGGAATGTCCCAAGGAACGCCAGGACTAACAACTATTAGCTGGGGTAAATCTGAACCAGTCAAGTCCAGGGTATAACCCAGTTCAACAGTGATTTGTTCGGCTGCGAGTTCTTGTTGTTGTGTACGGAGGTTAGAAGAGGTGTTGCGATCGCTTAGCACCACCTCCCAACCTTGCCGCTTCAACAATCTCGCCGCCGCAACACCGGACTTTCCTAATCCAATTACATGGGCTTTGGGCATAGACTGTAGCAGAAATCCCTGGTTAAGCACACCTTATCCTAACGTTTCTTGGCACAATTTACACAATATTTTTATGGACTTTGGCTACAAATTTTTTACAACTGCGCCAAAATCTGCTAGCACTCGCGCGTGATTACGCAGCAAACCCAGCAAATTTAACCGATTGCGCTTAATATTCGGATCTGGATCTATAACCAACACACTTTCTGGCCCATCAAAAAAATTACTCACGGTAGGAGCAATCTTTTCGAGTGCTGCTACTAACTGTTGATAATTGCGTGACTTTTGTGCAGCTTGAGTTTGGGGAACTAATTCTAGTAAGTCATGATAGAATGCCGTTTCGCAGGACTTTTGGAATAGTTCTGGCTGCACTATAGATGTAGGATCAAGTTGTTTGGTATCTAAATCACCTTGGGCTGCCAAACGGGTAGAACGGTTAACGGTTTCGTAGATTTTATCTAAAGTCCCATCTGTGCGGATTTTTTGCAGGAATAAGGCGCGATCGCGTACATCCAATAAATCTTGTAATGCTCTTTGGGTATATTCGGGGTCATTTTCACCCAAGACAGCATTCACCAAGTCATAATCTATTTGTTTTTCTTCCTGCAATAAAGTGCGAATGCGTTGTAAGAAAAATTCTTGCAAATTCCCAACCAATTCTTCTTTATGTTTGTTATGTTGTGCAACAAAATCTGTGGCGATTTGCTCTAATAACTGCTGTAAATTAATTGCTAAATCTGCTGTCCATGTGATATTTACAACAGCATTGGCTGCCCGTCGCAAGGCAAAGGGATCAGAAGAACCTGTGGGAATCATCCCTAAACCAAAGATACCGACTAAAGTATCTAATCTGTCTGCCAAACCCACAACTTGACCTGTAATTGTTTGTGGCAAAATATCATCTGCACCACGAGGCAAATAATGCTCAAAAATTGCTGTTGCTACAGCTTCTTCTTCTCCACTTGCTAGGGCATATTTTTGTCCCATAATTCCCTGTAACTCTGGGAATTCATAGACCATTTGACTAACTAAATCAGCTTTGCATAATAAAGCGGCACGGTGGATATTATGACTTTGTTCTGGGCTTAATTGCAATTGTTCAGCAATCTGTGCAGCAATTTTAGAGATGCGTCCGACTTTATCTAACAGTGAACCCAAATCTTCTTGAAAAGTAACTTTTGCTAGCTCTGGTAAAAAACTATCTAAAGGATTTTTTAAATCAGCATCATAGAAAAATTTCCCATCAGCTAAACGAGCGCGAATCACTCTGGCATTACCAACGGCAACTATATTTGATTTTGCTGGATCGCCATTGGATATGGTGATAAAATACGGCAGCAATTCTTGTTGCTTGCTATCTTTAAATACAGGGAAATAACGCTGGTGATGCACCATTACAGTAGTAATAACTTCTGTAGGCAAATCCAAAAATTCGCTTTCAAATTCACCAATTACCGCAGAAGGCCATTCGACTAGGTTTGTGACTTCCTCTAATAAATCTGGGTAAATTTCTACAGAACCATTTAACTTGTGAGCAGAGTTTTGAATTTCTTCAACAATAATATTTGTCCGTTCCTCAATATTTACAGCCACCGAAGCTAAACGCAGTACATTTACATAATCGGTAGCTTGGGGAATTATAACTGGTTGGGGATGTAAAACCCGGTGACCTTGAGAAATGCGATCGCTTTTAATCGTCTCGGAACCATTCACCAATTCTATGGGCAAAACAGCATCATCTAACAAACTTACCAACCAACGAATGGGACGAGAAAACCGCAAATCCCCATCACCCCAGCGCATCAACCGCTTACCTTCTAAGGCAAAAATCCACTGGGGAACAAGTTCTGTTAAAATCTCTGCTATCCGACGACCAGGAATCAGCTTGCGTACAAAAACAAAATCCCCTTTGTCAGTGTTGCGAATTTCCAAAGCATCGAGTTCTACACCTTGCTTTTTGGCAAAACCTTGTGCTGCTGGGGTAGGTTTTCCGTCTTTAAAAGCAGTTTGTGCGGGTGGACCTTTTATTTCTTCTTCTCTGTCGGCTTGCTGGGATGGTAAACCTTTGATCAATACTGCTAAACGCCGAGGAGTACCATAAATTTCTACAGATTCACTCTTTAAGTTATGTTCTTGGAGACTTTGAGGAATCAGCGATTTCCACTGTGCAACAGCACTACTCAAAAAGCTTGCAGGTAATTCTTCTGTACCAACTTCTAATAAAAATGCTAAGTTCTCTTTTCTATCAATATTTTCAGGCTTTATAAGCATAATGCTACACAGTTGCTACACAAATAGTAGGTTAATTAAGTGTTTTGTTCTTACATTTCAGTCTAAAATAATACATAAATGCTAAACATTTGTCTGTACAGGTTAGACTTTTATGAATTTTATCATCTGACCACGCTTGGGATTATTGACAGGACTTTGAACGGCTAGCCTGACTTTTCATAAGATCTGGAAAACCTCTCTCCTACCTCTGCGCGGGTTCACCAGAGTGGCACCTCTTGTGAAGTTTTTCATGCTTGGTGGTGAAATTTTTTCGTCGGGACTGCGTCGAAAAATGCTACGATTTCATCAAAAATCGACGTTGCTCAATTTGGTCATGAATTGTGTTTATCTACATTTTGTAGAGACGTAGCAGACGTAGTAGAGACGTAGCAACGCTACGTCTCTCAAAAGCGGGCAGCGGGAATCGAACCCGCATCAATAGCTTGGAAGGCTATGGTTTTACCACTAAACTATGCCCGCGGAAAATTTTCAACTCCAATAATATAACATAATCTTAGCCACAAATCAAGAACTAACGGCGCTCTATTTTCACACGCACAAATAAGTTGCTTTGGAGCGGCTGGCTAACATCTTGGTTTCTACCAGGACTAAATGACACATTCTGAAAAACATCAATCAGAAGTTGCTGATATTTAGTTTTTTTCGTTGCGAGTTCTTCGGGAGTCATATCTATAATCTCAACTCCTGGGTTACCATTGGCATCACGTGCAATCAACTTACCTTTTTCATCAATTGCCAAGGAAGCAACCAAATCTACATTATCCAAATCCGGTTCGCTGCTGATAAAACTTACAGGCAATTCTTTTGTATTGTCTCCCAAAGGTTGAGCCACAATATCTGGCGGTACATCTTGTATCACCACCCCTTTTCGGATCAAATCAATCATTTCATCTCTAGAAAAAGCATCCCAGGTTGCTACCAGCCCACCACTAGTTTGAGTTTCGTCTGTTGGTAATTGGGGTGGTGGTTGCAGCGATGGATCTATTGTTGGTAGCGGCGTTGATTTTCCCAGCGAAATATTAGCATTTGGTTGTTCTGGGAGTTGGGACTCTAGTTGCTCATTTGTGGAGGGAAAACTGTCTTTTGGAGGAGTTGTAGGGTTTGTATTTGGTAATAAAGCCTGATTTTGCTCATCTGGTATGGGATTTTCCGATTCTGAGGTGGATGTGTCTGTATTATCAGGAGGCGGTGTTGGAGGTATAGTATCAGGCTGTTGATTTGCTGGTAATTCTGGTGTGGGTGTAGATTCGGGTTGTGTAGTTGGTTGAGGTTTTGCAGAGGGTTGCTGGCGTAGAGAAGAATTAGGCTTAGAGGCGATCGCTGTTTTTTGATCAATCAAAGCGATCGCATCCTCATTAGTGAGCAAAGATGATGACTGTGGTGAAGCTGGTTTGACTTTGGCTTGTGATTGAGCTTTTGCAGATTCTGTTGGGGAAATTTCTATGATTTCAATAGGTATATTGTTACTCGAGTTTTGCTGTTGTCTCAGGCTCAACTGATATGAGTATAAGCGCAACATCCAAAATGCAAGCAAATGTATGGCTACTGAACCCGTAAATACAGCAATCCACAAACCAGGAGGATCGCTATGCCGGCGATATATTGGAGATGAAGTTGCTTTTTGCTCAGTAACCGATTTTGTCATAATTTTGCTAATGGTTGGTTTGGTTGTTGATTGTTGGTTGTTGTTTGTTGGTTCCGTTAACCACTAACCACTAAACAGACGTGCCATGGCACGTCTCTACAACAACTAATCACTAACCATTGACCATTTTAGCGATTAGCCATTAACTCTGGCGTCAGAGCGAAGGTCAGAACCGTTTCGTCTACTCCTTTTAGTTCTAGCGGACTACGTTTGATAATTTCTTCTTCTTGTAAATAATCTGCAACCGCCGCCGAAACCAAGACAGTACCGGGAGCAGCTGCTTGCTGCAATCTCGCAGCAATGTTTACACTCGGACCAATGGCTGTATAGTCGGCGCGTTCAGAGCTACCAAACATACCTACAACAGCTGTACCTTGGTGGATACCACAGCGAAACTGTACACTTTGACGTTCCGTCGTATCAAAAACACCATGCTCTCGCCAATGTTCGTTTAACTTTTCTAGCGATCGCAGCATCGCCCTGGCTGTATTCACAGCACGTCGCACCTGTTCGTTAGGTGTTAACTCTTCTGGCGCTCCAAACAAAGCTAAAATAGCATCTCCCATAAATTTATCTACAGTACCGCCATTATCAAATACCGCTTTTGTCATCACTTCTAAATATTCATTGAGCAACTCAGCGACACGGCGTGATCTGAGGGTATTTGCTAATTGGGTAAAACCAACAATATCACTAAATAAAACTGTAATTAAGCGCGGTTCTGGTCGCAAATCTAAAACTAAGTCTCCAGCTGCGGCTTTTTGTACTAAAGCTGGTGGTAAAAATCGTTTCAGTACTGATTCGGTAAGATAAGTATTTAATTCTACTACTTTACGTTCAGTAGCCTTCAAGGCTAACAGGTTCCTCACCTCTGCCAAAAGTTCGCGATCATTAAATGGTTTAGCTAAATAAGCATCTGCACCCAGTTCTGTACCTTCGATGCGAGTTTCTTCATCAATTTTTGCTGTCAGCAGGATGATTGGAATTCCTTTTAATTGCTCTTCGTTGCGGATCATCCGAATCATCTCTAGCCCCGACACTACAGGCATCATTAAATCACTAACAATTAAGCTAGGTGAAGTTTCCTTGGCCAGTCGGAATCCTTCTAAACCATTATGAGTTGTCCGTACGTGATAGCCGTGGTCGCGAAGAATACCAGATACGTAAGCTCTTAGATCCGGGTTGTCGTCTACAACTAGGATATAGGGGCTAGTGGCTAGGGGCTCGGGGCTATTACTAAAATCTTCTTCCCTGGTTTCTAGTTCCAAATCCCCAGCCCTTTCTTCGAGTAATTCTAAATCTGCCAATTCCACAGCAGCACGGCTAAGATTGACTTCTACAGTCACTTCCGACACTTGATCTGGGGGTAAATGAGCATTACCAGGAATTAACCAGACGCTAAAGGTAGTACCTTGACCATAAACTGATTCTACAGTTACCTTGCCACCGTGGAGTTCTACTAATTCTTTTACTAAAGCCAAACCTAAACCAGTGCCTTCATAGGAACGGTTTTCAGAGCCTTCAGCTTGGCGGAAGCGTTCAAATAGGAGGGGGATTTGTTCTGGGACAATGCCAATACCAGTATCTTCTACTGTCAAAATGCAATGATCATCTTGAGACTGGATGGCAACAGTGATTGTACCACCTTCAGGAGTAAACTTCATGGCATTAGACAGGAGATTGTAAACCACCTTGTCAAATTTTTCCATGTCCAAGTATACTTTTGGGCATTCAGCCATGTCGGTGGTCAGGCGCAGTCCTTTTTTTTCGCAGTAGGGACGAAACGACTCAACAATTTGACTGACAAATTCGACTAAATCACAGGGACGAAAACTTGGTTGCATCCGACCTGCATCTAAGCGTTGCAGATCCAGTAATTGGTTGACAAGCCTTAACAAACGACGGGAGTTACGTAAGGCGATCACGCTTTGTTCGTAAGATAAACCCTCTTTTTCAGATACTGCTGTTTCTAGTGGCCCTTGAATGAGGGTAATGGGAGTACGAAATTCGTGGGAAATATTTTGGAAAAACTCGGTTTTTTGTCTGTCTAATTCCAGTAAGCGTTCGGCTTGTTCGCGAGTTTTTTGGTACAAGTGAGATTGCTGTACTGCGATCGCTGCTTGTGCTGCTACTGCTTTTGCTAACTCTATTTCTGAAGGCAACCACTGACGTGATTTTTTACTTTGCTTTAAAGTAATACTACCAATACTTTTACCATCAGCTAAGAGGGGAACTACCATTAGCGATCGCGCAGGTACTCGCAAATGTAAGTCAAATCCCTTGGTTTCTGGCGAACACTGGCCCATATCTGGGACAATCACCGGTTCTTGTGTCCGTAACATTTCTTGCAGAATCGGATTTCCTTTGATCGGTGCTTGCGACTGAGGTAAATTATGAGTTTTGACATCCTCAATATTTGTGGGACTATGAGTATTTACATCTTCAGAACTGTCATACAAACCTACGCAGCGAACATATTCATCATCTTCTGTCCACAAAGACAGCACACAACCATCCACTTGTAAAGCTTGTCCTAATTTTTGGGTAATAGCAGCAAAAATATCTTGTGGATCTAAACTAGAGCGAATCGCACTGGTAATTGTATTAATCAGAGCTTCCCTTTGAGCAAGAGCGCGTACTTGCTCGTAAGCATAGGCTTGAGACAAAGCCAGAGCGGCTTGATCTGCTACCATCATCACCAACTGCACTTCATCCTCACTCCAGATCCGGGGTGCATAACACTGGTGCAACGCCAGCACCGCCATTAGTTCCTGCCGACAAATCAGCGGCACAATTAGACTAGAGCAAATATTAGCATCAGTGAAAGCAGCAGCACGCGATCGCAACTCAACAGCATCCCCTTGAATGCGTTCGTCACTGGCTACATCATGAATTACTTGTACTTCCCGGGTTTCCCAAACTGTTTGAGACAACAGGGGTAATGGAGTTTCAGAAGACACGGAGAATGTTTGATTTACATTCTCCGCGTCCCCCTGTCCTAATGTCTCCGTGTCTTTCTCTGGTAGCTTCTGATAAATAAACCCTTCATCAACCAATTGATTCTCTTGGAAAGGACGCAAGAGGCAAACATCCACCTCCAGCATATGCCCTACCGTATCCACAATGGTTTGCAGAATCTGTCGATAGTCTAAAGCGCTGCGAATAGTGTTGGTAACGGTGTTCAGCAGCGATTCCTGGCGGAGTGTACGAGTTAATTCGCGAGTACGGGCCTTGAGGACATTGTGGGTATCCAAGGCTTGGCGTACTACTGCTTTTAGTTCCTCTGCTTCCCACGGTTTGGTGACATATTTGAATACCTTACCGGAGTTAATGGCTTCTACTAGGTCTTCGACATCGGTGTAGCCAGTCAAAATTATCCTGATGATATCTGGATACTGAGTTGCTGTTAGGCTTAAAAATTCAGTACCACTCATCATTGGCATTCGCTGATCGGAGATGATTACTGACACATCTCCCTCTTGCGCCAGCAGCTCCAACGCCGCTGGACCAGAACCTGCCCTCAACACCTTGTAGTCACGATAAAAAGTGCGGTAAAGCAAGTCTAAGTTGTCAGGTTCGTCGTCGACAACTAAAATTTTAGGCTTATTGTTTGCTTGGGATTTCATGCACCGCTTTCCTGCTGCAAAGGCAGTCGGATAAACAATAATCTGATCAGATAAGGATGAAACTGACTCAGGTAAGAGCAGAGCATTTTGACGACCTAAGCCGTTTGCCCACATGAGTGCTGATTGGAAGAGGGTTTGCTCACAGCCATCTGTCTCAATAAATTATGCCGATTACTGTTTGCTTTGGTGCACCCCAATTAATTTGATGCTCAGTATTAGTTTGACAGAATTTTTGTTTTGTAGCCAAATCTCTGCTCACCTCCAACGAGAACTGTTTTATAGCATATACAGCAATCAAGACTGGTTGAACAATCCAACTGAAGCTGCATATTAATTTTTCCCGCCGTAGCATCGACACTAACACTTTTGGGTAAATTTTATTTATAACAGTCATTTTCAAGTCAGCAATCCCACAACAACTAAGATTAAAGAGCAAAGTATACTATTAGACAAATAGCTATTTACAATTTAGCCATTAGGATTATCAACTAGACAAGTGGTAAGAGAATAGATAATAGGGACAAGGGAAGGGGGACTATGGAGACAAGGGGGACAAGAAGGACAACTAATCAGTTATCAGTTATCAAATTAAACTGGTCACTGATTCATGCCCAATCCCCAATCCCCATTCACCTATCCTCTATCCCCTATGCCTCACACCAGCTTTTTTTAAGTTTTTCACATAGTATTGAATGGTGTTTTACGATATTTGAAAGGATTTTTGTTCTATTAATTCACCACATAACTAGCCTTGACACCCTGGTTTTTCCAACAATCCCATCAACCACCAGTCACAGCAGCATCTGCTGAACAAGCTTCCTGTCGGTTCCAAGTCCGTACAGCGACACCTGCTGATTTGACTAGCGTTGCCCAAATTATTGCTGAAAGCTTTCACTCCCAAAATGGTATCTGGGCATGGGCTTTCCCTTTGCTACGCTTGGGTATTTATGAAGATTTAAGACACCGATTAGTATCATCTACATCCCACCACGTCTGTTTAGTTGTCGTTGACACCGCAGCCAATACACCTAATAACTTAGTTGGTACTTTGGAGGTAGGTGTGCGGTTCAGTGATTCTTGGACAGAGGTTGGCAAAGTTTTTCCTTACCTGTCTAATTTGGCTGTTTTGTCAAAGTGCCGTAGACAGGGTGCAGCCTCTCAATTACTTCAAGCTAGTGAAAAATTTGTTAGAGAATGGGGATTTGAAGATTTATATCTTCATGTCCTAGAAAACAACCATCAGGCACGGCAACTCTATCTCAAGTTCGGATATCGTGTGCATAAAGTGGAATCTAATTGGAATATATTATTTTTTAGAAACTCACGACAGATATTATTGCATAAGCATCTTATGCCCAATTCAACTAGCTAATTTTTAAGTGATGGGTGGACGGGAAATGTCAACTTTCTTTTACTTATAACTAGGAATAGCCTAGAAAAGTCTTTTTGCCTGTTTACTGTATCTTTTGTCTTCTACTAATCCTCGATTTGAGAATAGCAATTAATTCCTTGCTAAATCATGGAAAACTTTGGTTGGCTGAGTATTCAGTTGCTCTTAGCCATACATACTTAATTTCTAATCACTTTGTAATTTGATGGTTTTAATAAATTTTTATTACATTAGTTAAATAAATGTATATCTTTTCTCGTGAAATTCAGAAGATGCCAGCCAAGGTAATTTTTGATAAAATCTGTTATAAATAAAAAACTAATACTTTTATATTAGATTTGAAAAATCATGATAGAGTCTTGTTAAAATTCAATTGTGAATTTGTACAAACAAAAATATATGTTTTTTAGTATATATTGTTCAAATTTGTTGGTCGAAAAATAATATATAAATAATGAATAATGATTTATGAGTGCGATATAAAATATTTCGTTATTTTAGATATATTCAGTAAAAACACTGAAAGTCATCTGTCAAGACCTCACAATAACTTTGTATTAAAAATCTTCATCTTTATAGAAACTTTAAAAAAAATACCATGTATACAGCAGACAAATCAATGTTAAGTCTCATAAAATATGGATAATCAATTACAGCACAGTCTCTATTAAGTTTCATCATAAGTTACATTCACAGAAGCAATCTTGTTAATAAAAAATCAAAACTTTGATTTAATAGCAATATATCTATATTTAGACACAAACTAGTCCCAAATTCATCCTCGTTTTGAAAGAAGATGGATAGCGAAAAAAATCAACGCTATCAGACTGCTATGGTATCTACTTATTACCCAGACACAAGTTTTCTTGACTATATTGTCATGTCAGATGGAACTGAGCAATCCTATGGCTCGGATATCCTAACAAATTTGCTAAGTAGAAAGGTTTTCATTGTTAACAGTCGAAGACGAAATGGGTTGATACTCTTTAAACGCTACCATACAGAGTTTGCTGGTCCAGGAGCAGCGGTAGGCGGCGATTATGATTGTGATTGTCAAGGAGTATTACCAATAGGAAATTTATCTTTATTAACTCCTGAAACCAATGAAGAGCGGCAGAAAGCTTATTTAATTAGGCGACAATGGATTAGGCTAATCAAACAGATTACAGAAAACCCTGTACCTACTCAGCGAGTTCAAAAGATTCTGGATCAATTTGAGCAGTACTTTCCGCTTGAGATGGTAGAACATTTGCCAGATGAAGCATTTGCACTATTAGTAGGTGTTTTACCACAAACAGTTTCAATAGTACGCCGTTTAGGCAGTAATATAGATAGTAGACTAGTTTATTAAACTTAATTTAACTTTTATTTAGCTGGCAAAACTGGTAGATTGCTTGCCAAATTTGTCTTAGGACATTACTTAAGGCGTGATCACTCTCTAATTCCACTAGCTCTACCCAAGGACGTGATTTAGCAAAAGCACGACTGGCTTGGATCGGAATAACCTCATCATTTTTTCCATGTAGGATGAGGGTAGAAATTGGGCGCTGTAATATTTCTTCTTGATATTGAGCCGCATCTGTTAGGAAATCATAACTTAAAGGTAGCGATCGCCCTTCGCCATAATGATAAACCATTAAATACTTTTCTTTTTGCCAAAGTTGTACTTGTGCATCTCCTAGCTGGGCTAACCAGTGGGATAAAAAGCCAAAGGCTGGTGCTAACAAAATCAGCTGTTGCACCTGGGGATATTGCTGTGCTAGGTGAGCAGCTGTTAAACCGCCGAGACTGGAACCAATGAGGGTTACTGGTGTAGATTGAGGTGGAGATTGTTCTGTATCCCCTTTACCATCTGCTGAAATGATTGACGCGACTTGATTAATTTGGCGAGTAATTGTCAAGTGGGAAAAATCACCAAAATTTAAATCAGGAATATTCACCTTGATATTAAGTTCCGCAAAGCGATCGCGTATATACCGAGCTTTGGCAGAATTAGGACTAGAAGCAAAGCCGTGAAGATAGATAAATTTGTTAACCATCAAGCTTTAGAGATATTTATAAAGTATAAATAAAATTACGGTTGGGCGTGTTAGGCGCGTATTTCGAGATGATTGGTAACAAAAACTTTATCAAAGCGCCTAACCTACCGCAACATAAGATAGTGCGTCAGGCTAAAGCTGTGACACAACGCCAGATGCTTTGTACCGGGAAACCCGTCCACCGCACCGGCTCCCCTACTTTAGATTTACTTTATAAATTAATTCTCCTCAGTCTCCCTCGAAATGATCACTAGTCACTAATTTATACTTTTAACTGAGTGACTGCGATTTTACCTGAAAAGCAAACATCAACATCACTGCCAGGAGTGCGATCGCGCTGTTGATATACGCCAGCATAATAGAATTTATCACCTTCTATGCGGTAGTTAATGGGCAATGGTTTAGTACAAGGTTGGCAAAATACTACTTCTGGATCGGGTTCTCCTAGCAAGAGATGGGGTAAATTTACATTCCAAAAAGTTCCCGCTTCCCAAGGACGGTTGAGTAGGTCAGCTAAAACATTCGCTGTCCAGCGTGCAGCTACATGCCAATCAACATTAAGTTTACCTTTGCGATAGTGAGATATCGCAACTCCCGGAATACCATGCATCGCTGCTTCCCTTACCGCAGCAACAGTACCAGAAATATAGGCATCTACTCCTAAATTACCACCAGCATTGATGCCAGATATGACAAAGTTGACATGCTCACAGATATGTGTTATCGCAATTCTCACGCAATCAGCAGGAGTACCTGCAATGGCATACTCATGATCTGAGCGATGGTGAACGTGTATCGGTTGAGTTGTGGTTACTTGATGCCCACAGCCGGAGAGATGATCTCTAGGAGCGGCTATAATCACGGGTAAGTGAGTACTGGATGCTGGATATTTGCCATTCATACCAAGTCTGTTTACAGCTTCACGAAGTGCTTTAATACCTGGAGCGTCAATCCCATCGTCATTAGTCAGAATTAAGGTCATAATATTTTGGCAATATCCAACTTTTACATTTTCTCCTTTTTAGCTCATTTAATATTTCTGTAATTCATTTCTCACTGCAAGAGTTTATTGCACGGCGTTGCTGAATCAAGATATGAATTTACAATTCACGGGTATGACCAGACGTAGAGACGTAGCATTGCTACGTCTACGTCTGGTCAATGATTTGGCATCGAACTACAAAAATGTATGCACACATAATTCATGACCAAATTCAGCAACGCCTATTGCACGGGTGAGCAAAAAAGAGGGAGTAGAACCAACTGCTGCTGCAATACATATTCGTTCAGTGTTTACAGTTCTCCAAGATACTGTGACACCAGGAATGAACCAAGCTATCAAATCCGCAGATGAACTTTACCGCTTTTGGCATAACTTTGAGAATCTGCCCAGGTTCATGAAGCATCTTAAAAATGTGGAGGTGTATGACGAAAAAAGTCGCACTGGATTGCTAATGCACCTTGGGGTCAAAGTGTGGAATGGGATGCGTATATCCTAGAAGACCGGGAAAACGAATTTATTTCTTGGGCTTCCGCAGAAGGGTCAGATGTAGATAACTCTGGTTTTGTCCGCTTCACGAAAGCACCTAGTGATCGGGGTACTGAAGTCAAAGTGGTTATGGAATATAACCCACCCGGGGGGCATTGGGAGCAGCGATCGCTAAACTTTTTGGTGAAGAACCAGAACAGCAAATTGGCGATGAACTACATCGAAGGTCAAACGGTTCTGTTGGAAGCCATTCATGAACGTTGGTACATAACCAAACATGAAAATTATTACCCTTCCTGCCTTCTGCCTCCTACCTAGTTTTCAAGATCCTGCAATTACAGGGAGTAAAATTTGGGAAAGGGAAGCGCCTCCACAACTGATTGTTAATGTAATAATTTCTGCTTCCATACCCATACTTGAATTATTACCAAAGTTAATTGCATAGGCTGGAAAACAAGACGCACTTAAACTTAATCGCAAGGCATTACCTCTAGCAATGCGCGCACAAGTTGTTTGTAATTGAATTTTTCTAGTAGTATGATTCATACCATCTTGACAACGTAGATAACCTTGTGTCAAGTTATACACTTTTCCATCAGGATAAATTTCCGATAGCACCACAGATAAATCAAAGCTGGGTTTGTCAGCACTACAAGAAATAGCTACGACTACATCGCCTGCTAAATGCAAGTCAAAATCAAGTGGTTCACTGGTGTAAGTTAAAACATCAGAACGACAATCAATGTGCGATCGCTCAAAAACACCCGCAGGTATGCCCGCATGACCACCCAAACTAGGAACAGGTCGCCACGGGTCATGAACTAAGACATCATCTACGGCATTTTCTGGGCAAGCCGTGGTGAGAATGCCTTCGTCCTCGCGAATACCAGCTATTCCGTAACTTGACAAAAAGTAGGGTTTGTGTTCAAATTCAGGAAAGCTGAGAAATCCTTGCCAAGTATTGCTGCCCATCTCAAAGAGCCACACAGGTAACTGATGGGTTAAACCAGTGTCTATACCTTTAAGGAACTGGTCAAACCAACATATTTGCATTCGATCTACAGGGCTAATAGCATTAACACCAAAGTCCACTTCACCAACTTTGCGACCCCAAGGTAAATGCGCCCACGGCCCCACTAAAAGCTGTTGGCGGTACTGACTGCGGGCTGCCATCTCTTTATATAAATTCAGGGTACCACGCAAATATGTATCAAACCATCCCCCGATATGAAACATGGGCAAATCAATATTTTGCAAATGCGTTTTGGGCGAAAGATTTTCCCAGTAAGCATCGGGTTGGGAGTGTTCTACCCACTCGTGATAAAAAGAATCTGGGATAAGATTTTGGAGAACTTCAGGACGTGTGGGAATGGGATCGTATAGAGGTAAATTCCGAGATGCTGCTAATAAAGCTTGATAAGCTTGTTTATCTCCTCGCAAACGGGCAGTTTCCGTCGCTAATTGTATTGCCCAAGCCAGATTAGTGTGCAAACAGAATGCACCACCTTCATAAGCCCAATCTGTGTATAAATCATAACCAATCATCGCCGGACAAATCGCTTTCAGGGCTGCTGGTTTAGCAGCAGCAGCATATAGCTGAGTCATTCCTTGGTAGGAAAAACCATACATTCCCACAGCCCCATTACTACCGGGTAAACTTGCAGCCCAATTCACTGCATCTTCACCGTCAGCAATTTCATGGGCAAACAATTTAAATTCACCAGTTGACGTACCGCGTCCCCGGACATCTTGAATCACCACAATATAACCTTGGGCAGCGTACCAACGTGGATGGGCATAGACAACAGTAGATGCGATCGCTCTACCATAAGGTTGGCGCATCAATAATACCGGAAATTTCCCTTCAGCATCAGGGCGATAAATATCTGCATCTAGACGAATTCCATCGCGAGTGTACATGGATGCGGTTTGTTTAGGAAGGACTTTGAGCATGGGTATGATGGAGGAATTATGAACTTAACTATAAATGAATACAGATGCATCCAGATGAAATAGATAAAATTACGCAGAAAATTATCGGCTGTGCGTACACAGTAAGTAACATTTTGGGCGTCGGCTTTTTAGAAAAGGTGTATGAAAATGCTTTGTGTCATGAATTACGGAAGGCAGGGTTACGAGTAAAACAACAATACAATTTACAAATACTATATGACAGTATTGTAGTTGGAGAGTATTTTGTTGACTTAATAGTAGAAGAGTGCGTACTAGTAGAACTCAAAGCGGTGAAAAACTTGGATGATGGTAACTTTGCCCAATGTATGAGTTACTTAAAAGCCTCTCGACTAAAAGTCTGTTTACTGATAAATTTCGGTAATCCCAAAGTCGAAATTAAACGGATTGTGCGATAAAACCAAACACCGATAAAA
>NZ_AJLL01000096.1 GCF_000317225.1 Fischerella thermalis PCC 7521 | reverse complement strand
TAATATCTTCAATTTGAAATAAAAGCATCAAACCTACCAAGCACAGCCATATCTTCCGCATCAAATTCCACAGGTGTACCACTGCGAATGAGTTCGGCAAAATCTTCATTGGGAACCATAACAGTCAACGTATATAAACGTCCCGAACCCGTATTCTCAATCACGTGAGTACCATTCGGAGGTACTAACAAACTATCCCCAGCTTTAATTGCTACACTTTTACCATCACAAGTCGCCCTACCCTCCCCCTTGAGAACAAAAAACATCTCTACAGCAAATTGATGACGGTTTGGCGGAGTTTTACCACCAACATCAAAAATTTCCACACAACAAGTCAAAGAAGTATTAGCGATCGCTGGATCAAATACGATCGCTAAACGATTTGTATCCTGGGGGCTAATGCGATAAACTTGGTAATCTTTGGGAGATTTGACAACAGGAATTACACAGCAATTGATCATATATTTTTGTCCTTTTTTGTTGATTGTTGATTGTTGATTGTTGGTTGTTCTTCCAAACAACTAACAACTAACAACAATCAACTAATTGCTTTTAAAATTTCTTTTGAATCTGTGACAAAACCGAAACACTGCTTGACGTTATATAGTGTTGCCAACCAACAATATTCGGGAGAAGTTGTAGCTGTACAATCTTTAATCAGTATGCAGTCGTATCCTAAAAAGTTGGCATCTTGTAGAGTAGCCATGACACATTGGTCAGCATTAACACCAGTAAAAAATAGTGTCGTTCTACCCAAGTTCCTCAAAATGCTATCTAAAGGAGTATCCCAAAAACCACTCATTCGGTATTTATCGATACAAATGTCTGCGGGTAATTGCTCAAGCTCATCCACTACTGCAGCTGCCCAACTACCTTTCATGAGTACCTTAGCACCGTTGCTAGGGAGTGGATCGCCTAATCCCACACCTTCACCTGTAGGGTTGTAGACGTGATGTACGCTTGCACTAATATTGAGTAAGTCAGGACGATTTCCCCAATTTACCCATACTATAGGAACTCCAATCGTCCGCAGTGTTGGTAGGAGATTTTGCAAAGGTTTGATTGGTTGACGCGCTGGGGTGACATCTACACCAATGTGTGCTAGCCAACCATGAGGGTGACAAAAATCATTTTGCATGTCGATGACGAGGATGGCGGCTTTTGCTAAATCAAGGCGCAGACTTTTGGTTTCTGTTGTTAAGATAACGGGTTGTGGGTTAAGGGGAGGACGAGTGATATCTGCGATCGCCTGATTTACTGCCCAAGTGTTTGGTGCAACTCCTAATTTCCGAAGAGGCAGATCCATAAAAGCAACATCCAACATCATTGTTTACTTTGTAACTTGAAATTAGCTTCTTGAGTTTGATTACTTAATTAAGGTTAAACATTAATGAACTTTACTATTGAGAATGCTTTAATTCCTGTCGAGGATGGTTACACTACCGTTGATGTGCAAGTTGTTGAGGAAAACATCACTGCGATCGCACCCGGGCTAGAAGTGGTGGGAACCCCTATTAACGGTGAAAATAAACTTTTATTACCAGGTTTCTTCAACGCCCATACCCATTCATCGGAAATGTGGCAACGGGGGATCATGTCTATGCTACCTCTAGAATTATGGCTAGCAGAACTCTACGATTTCGCACCTCTCGATCCAGAAAAAGTTTACCTTAGTGCCTTGGGAACAGCAGTGGAAACTCTACTTTCTGGTGGCACAAGTGTCGTAGATCATTTAGTATTAATACCTGGTAAAGAACTAGAAACGATCGCCACAGCAGTTCGTGCTTACAAAGAAGTTGGTATTCGTGCCTTTGTTGCACCTTTAATTCAAGATGAATCGATTACTGCTGGGATTCCATCTGGGCAAACCCAACAAACCCATGAACCTTATTTTCGCTCAACTCAGGCAACATTAGAAATTATCGAAGAAGCGGTAAAACAGTTTCATCGTCCAGAAGAGGGTGTTAATATTCTTGTAGCCCCGACTGGTATTCAACTGTGTTCTGATGCCTTATTTGATGGATGTAGACAGCTAAGCGAAAAGTACAATCTTTGTCGTCACTCCCATTTACTAGAAACTAAAGCGCAGGAAAAACTTGCCCAAGAAAAATACGGTTGTACTGCTGTTACACACCTAAAGCGCATTGGTTTTTTAGACTATCGCACAACTCTAGCACACTGCGTCCACCTCAGTGACAATGACATTGCCATCCTTGCTGAGACTCAATCTACTGTTGTCCATAACCCCCTAAGTAACTTGCGTTTGGGTAGTGGTATTGCCCCGATTTTAAAATATCGGCAAGCAGGGGTAAATGTGACTTTTGGTTGTGATGGTGCATCTAGTAATGATTCCCAAGACTTACTAGAAGCGATCAAAATTGGTTCTATTTTACATAACGTCACAGATTTAGATTATCAACACTGGATTACACCCCGCCAAGCAGTAGAAATGGCATCTTTGGGCGGTGCAAAGGGATTGAATACACAAGACAAACTTGGTTCTCTTAGCGTTGGGAAAAAAGCTGATTTAGTACTTTATGACCTCACCAATTTATCACTACTACCACGTACAGACCCAGTTGGTTTGTTAGTTTTAGGACGCCCTAGCAATGTGGTTAGTGATGCGTGGGTAAATGGCAAACAAATAATTGCTGATGGCAAAGTTAGGACTATTGATGTTGATAATTTGCGACAAGAATTGTTTAATCACAGTCAATGGGATACTCAGCGTCAGTCTCAAACGGTCGCCCAAATTGAAGCGCATTATCGATTAGTGATGGGTTTGTGATGAGAGAGCGATCGCACGTATTATGTGGTGTAGGCGATCGCTTGTCAATTTCTATAATTTGTAGGATTTTGCTTGAACGAAGGCAGGAGGCAGAAGGCAGGAGGATCAATATCCCAAACCTGCCCTCAATGTGGCTATAAAAAGAAAAAAGAGTTATCCCAACGTGTGCATAGTTGCGACAACTGCGACTTTGTTGCTGACCGTGATGTGGCACAGCTATGGTAATACTTAATTATGCCAAGGGGTTAGGAACTAGCCTCTCAAACGCCGATGTTGATCCTCTTTCTAAAAACCCACAGCTTTGTGGAGGGTTTAGGAAAGTTCAGCAGTTGAAGCGTCAGAAACCTCGCACGTAGATTAAGCGGAGTGCGTAGGTAGTTCATACATTCGCCTAATCATCACAATCAATGGTCAGCTCTACCCTGGTTGCTACACTTTATGTCAACCCCATAACGGGGAATAATGCCAATGCTGGGTCACGCTTAGTTCCATATAAAACCCTTACCCATGCCTTAAAAGCATCCAAAACAGGAATGATTATCCAACTGGCACCGGGTAATTACAACACTGCCAATGGTGAGATTTTTCCCCTCATCATCCCAGCTGGAGTCATGGTAGTGGGTAACGAAGCAACAAAAGGACAAGGCATTATTATTTCTGGAAGCGGAGAATATCAAAGCGAAAGTTTTGGGCTGCAAAACATCACACTGCTGCTACTAGATGATGCCAGTCTCATGGGTGTGACTGTGACAAACTCGATCACCAAAGGCACAGGTATCTGGATTGAATACGGCGCACCAACTTTAGCCAATAGTACTTTAGTCAACTGTGGGCGAGAAGGTTTATTTGTCAGTGGTACAGCCAAACCAGCAATTCTCGATAACCTATTTACCGAAAATGGTGCTTCTGGACTGGTAATGGCGCGTAATAGTAAAGGAGAAGTGCTGCGGAATGTAGTTCAAAAAAATGCCATCGGCATTGCTGTCAGTGACTTTGCTGCTCCTTTAATTACACATAACAAGATATCAGAAAATCGAACTGCGATCGCTCTATCTCGAGATGCACGTCCAGTACTGCGACAGAATGTCATCGAAAAAAATTCCCAAGGCGGTTTGTTAGTAAACGGTAACGCCATTCCCGATTTGGGTAGCACTCAAGATCCTGCTGGTAATATTTTTCGCAGCAATCATGGTTTTGATGTGCAAAATGCTACATCATTAAAATTAGTTTCAGCTGGAAATCTATTAAATCCCGCGGGGATCAAGGGTTTGGTAGAACTGAGTGCAACTGTTGAAGACACTGCCAAACCAATATCTGTGAACACGAGTTTTGCTGATATGACAGGGCATTGGGCAGTTGCTTTTGTAGAAGCTTTACTCAGTAAAGGCTTAATTAGCGGCTTTGGTGATGGTACGTTTAAACCAGAAGCCCCCATCACCCGCGCTCAGTATGCAGCGATGATTACTAAGACTTTTGAGCTACCTCTGAAAAATAAATACAGTAAATTTACGGATATAAAATCCGATTTCTGGGCAGCCGCAGCCATAGAAAGGGCTGCTAGTATGGGGTTTATAAGCGGATTCCCAGATGGTACATTTCGACCAGGACAAAACTTAACAAAAATTCAAGCAATAGTATCGATAGTAAATGGGTTACAACTAAGTGGTGGTAATCCAAATGTGTTAACCGTGTATCGCGATCGCGCTCAAATACCCAGTTATGCCATTGATGCTATGGCAATTGCTACCCAAAAACTACTAGTGGTGAATTATCCACAAACCGAAATACTCGAACCTTTGCGGGATATCACGCGCGCTGAGGTAGCAGCATTAATTTATCAAGCATTGGTGACTAGCGGTAAGCAAAAACCAATAATTTCTCCTTACATTGTCAATCCCGATGCGGATATTGCCTCATTCACCGATCTGAGAGGACACTGGGCAGAAGGATTTATTCGGGCATTAGTAAGCATGAATTTAACTCGTGGTTTTGCTGACGGTAGCTATAAACCAGATCAAGCAATGACTCGCGCCCAGTATGCTGCTTTAGTAGCAGCTGCATTTAATCCTATTGCTAAACGCCCAGCACCAGAATTTACTGATGTACCCAAGGATTTTTGGGCATACAAGTCCATCCAACAAGCAGCACAAGGCGGTTTTGTCGCTGGTTTTAATGATCGCACCTTCCGCCCCCAACACAATGTACAACGACTCCAAGTAATCGTTTCTTTGGTGAATGGACTGAGCCTACCAGCAGCCAATACTGATGTATTATCTAGCTTTAGCGATCGCAATACTATTTCTGACTATGCCCGTACAGCAGTCGCCACAGCAACTGTACAAAAAATTATCGTCAATTACCCAGATACTAAAAAAATTGCACCAACGCGAGAAGCAACACGGGCAGAAGTAGCAGCAATGGTATATCAAGCATTAGTCGCGATCGGGCGATCTCCAAAAATTAATTCACCCTATATTGTTTCCCCTTTTGCAGTCGGTAACGAGTAGAATAAAAGACATTCTTTTATTGCTAAAGATAAAGAAAAATAGTTATGGGGATTGTTAGTAGTTAGTAGTTGGTTGTTAGTTGTTGGTTGTTCACCACTATCCACTATCCACTCACCATTAATAATCTTCAAAACAAATAAATTTACTTCAACTATCTAACAAACAGTAGCAAAAAGCTAGCTATATGCAACGGGAGCAAAATTTAGCCCTATTGCCTCAAAATGAAATCCCACCATTTACACCAAGTTTGGGAACATCTGCCGACTTGGCAATAGCCTTATTGATTCATTACAGTTTTGATCTCAGTGGTTATCAAGCTAGTGAGTTGGTTAATCGTTGGCAACAGCAATACTCTGATAGTTGGTTACATATAGCAGTGATTGAAGCCCTCTATCAGGGGCGTTACAAAGCGATATCAGTACAGCAAATCTTAACACTTTGGCAGCGCCGGGGACAGGCTGTTTTTCATTTCAATATGGAATTTGAGCGCCTAATTTGTAGCAAATTCCCCGAAAGTTTAACTTCAGTGTCAACGTGGTCTCAATTTTCTGCTTACCATACTCCTCGTGCTGATGAAGAGAAAAAAGAGGAAGTGGAAACACAAAGACACAGAGACACTAAGATCGAGAAACACGAAGAAATTTCTCCCCATCTCCCCATTACTTCCACTCCCAAACCACAACGACAGCTTCTCCCGGCTGCTGTCAATCATTCTCCTATCGAACAATTTACCCCCCAAACAAGCGATCGCTCTTTGTCGTTTACCTCAAAACTGAAAGCGATGTCTAATAGCAAGCTAATATGAAGATAAGAGGCTATAGGGAATAGGAAGATAGAGAATTATTAATTATGTATAATAGTTTGGCTAATTACTTTCGATATTATGCTTTGTTATTGGTTATTGGTCGTTGATTATTTATTTCTCCTATGACCAATTACCCATTAAATATTACCTTTTTAATAATTTACTTATATTAATAATTCAAAATCTAAAATCGGATGGCAGGGGCGACAGAAAAACACCCTGGTTGAAGTCGCCCTTCAAACTAAGGTAGTTTAAGGTAGTTATGGGTTTAGCGTCATGCCATGAATACGCTGGTACTCACGTATCATAATGGCATTCTTCAACTCTATTTGGGAAAGAACAGAGTCAGGAAACTCTCCTGGTGCATAACGAGGTTTATACCAACTTTGACTCTCAAAGTAACGCTGTAGCTTTTGCTCTTTAAATCGACGACCATGACGGGCATAGATTTCATTACGCATGAACGTTAATTCCTGCGCACTCAATCCCTTAAGATCTGCTGAGGTAAGCAATCGCTGCTGAAACAGTGGCTTTGATGTTGCAGCCAATACCTGAGAGTTGGGAAGTGGGGATTCATTTTGATTCAAAGTAGGTTGTTGCTTGGCTGGTTGTGAAGTAATCTCCAAGTCGATAGATGTCGGCAGTGGCGGTTCAACTTGATTCAAGCTAACCTGGTTATTTGTTAGTTGCGAATTAGTTTTCGCTTCTGGTTTGATCGATTTGGATAGCAGCGGTTTTACTTGATTTAGACTAGCTTGGTTCTTTGCTGGTTGTGAAGTAACCTGCGATTCGATATCCTCGGATGGTTCAACAGCTTTAAAGCTTGTCTCTGGAAGATCAATTTCTGGTGTACTGATGTTAATTTTCTCTAAGGCGTTAGTACTGTATGCAGGGTTAAGATTGGCATACTTCTGTACTGTTTTCTGCAACTTAGTATTAGCTGAGGCAAATTGATCTGATAAAACAACCCAAGAGGAAATTCC
The DNA here is from genome assembly GCF_000317225.1 of Fischerella thermalis PCC 7521. Taxonomy (GTDB): domain Bacteria; phylum Cyanobacteriota; class Cyanobacteriia; order Cyanobacteriales; family Nostocaceae; genus Fischerella; species Fischerella thermalis. The sequence goes on along the minus strand of NZ_AJLL01000096.1, from coordinate 62,128 downwards.
TCCAACAGCAAACCCTCCAGCAAACATCATTGAAGCTAGTCCTATCTTAGAACTTAAGCCTACACCTGATGACTGACTAGAGACTTTTGTGTGTGGTCTGGGGTTTAATGAATTTGTCTGGGATTCTCGAGTGTAGTGTTCAATCTCCTCCAGGTTTTCATCATCCAAGAATATGTAAGAAATTGTATCCAGCAATTTCTCCCGCTTCACTCCTTTGTAGGTTGGGTATTCTTGGGTAGACTCTGTTGTTGATGCAATAGATTCGCCAAGAGGGTAGTGTTGGATGGGAAATACTGATAAATCAGCAGGTTGGTGAGGATTTTGTTTGATAAAATCTGCTCTGGGTACAACAACTCTTTGAATTAAGGTTGTTTGCTGGGAAATTTCTTGTTGTATCTGTGACTTAGGTTTGTTTGCAGCCATTTGAGTTTCTGGAGAATTCATATCAATCTTCCCGGAATCATTCTCTGTAAAAGTTAGGGTGAGTAGATTCGGGATGCTGCACAATTCCTCCTGTTGTGTATCATCTGGCTCGTAAAGGTTGGTCTCATTAAAAGTTGTCCTATTGCAAGTATCCATGTTGCTGTTGAGAGTCTAGGTGGTTATCTTTGTTGCAAGAGGTGTTCGTGAAAGGATTAACACACTAGTGTGTCTCACTAAAGTACTAGGAAAAACATGTTACAGTTAGCTTTTTTACGATGAATTTTATCTATCATCTCAAGCTACAGTGGAAATATGCAACTAGTTGACCATCGATTTTGACACTATTTTCTACACTCAACTGAAAATAGAGGCAATGGAAAGATGGGGAAAAAGGCGGAATCAAGGGAAAAGAAGCAATTATTAAATTAATATTAAACAACTCAACACTGAAGCAATGGTCAATAACCATTGACCATTTACTACTGATATCATGTCCGACTAATTGCTTATGGTATTAAAGATTGGATCTTGAGCATTGGGCATGGTGAAAAAATAACTCATGATCACCAATTACCCATTACCCATTACCAATTACCGACCCCGACGGATAATAGTAAGTGTTCAAGCGGACATTAATATGACTAGTATCCAATTGGCTCGATCATAGTTCTCAAACCATTATTGTTAAGAATAGTTAACATTTGCTCAGCGTTATGGCGGTTGCTAAACACTCCTGCTTGCATGACTGCTCTACCCTGCCAGAAAGTAGGAAAAGCACCAGGTGCCAGAAATCTAACTAATTCCTGATCTTTTTGAGTTTGTACTTCTGTTATCACCCGGTAACGCATACCGAGCTCGCCACCAGCATAAGCTGTAGTTGTAGAATTTTCAGATACTGGTAGTTGATTACCAACAGAAATATTACTGCTCGTAGGTGGTGGTTGCAGTGCTGGCAATGTTTGGATTTGATTTGTTGCCGTTGTTACTGGTGTGGGTGTGACTGGATTGATGGGGGATTGGGGTTGGGGTGCAACAAATTCGATTGTAGGCGTTGCCATCTGTACATAATTTACTTGTGGTGTAGTCGCTTGTTGTTGCCAACCTGCGACTGTTTGTTTAGGTGTCAAGCTACTAGGAATCGGAAATCCCGCAGCATTTCTTAAGGGAAGTGGTTTTGGTTTAGGAGAATTTGTCACTACTCCAGAAGTGACTGGTCGTGCGGGCTGTTTTGGCTGGGTAACAGTTACCACAACTTTAGAAGTAGTATTTGCTGGTTGTAATGGCAACAGTTGGCTATTTAATGGTTTTGCAGCATTGTTAGTACTAGAAGATACAGCAGCCGGGGGAGGGGGTAACTTCCCTGTGGAGGTAATGGTATTAGTAGAGACACTGGGAGCAGAAAAGGTGATTTCTTGAGTGACTTGTGTTTGCTGGGTGCTATTTTTGGCGATCGCAGCAGATGATGAGTTTTCAGTCGTAGCTATTGTACCGCCAGTGTTGACGGTACCAACAATGCGATCGCCAGCAATAACGTTTCCGTAGGCAGCTATTATCTGCTTAGCAGCACTAGCGTTGATATCATAACGGGCATTATTACGAAACTGATTACCACCGGCTTCGGAAGTGTTACCTAAATCTGGTTGTGCTTGCCCTAATACTACCAACCCATCTTCTCTATTACCCTCAATTACGTTCTTCCGTAAAATGGGACGAGAAGAAGCTTGCACAATGATCCCGCTTCTATTGTTGGTAATTTGATTGTTCACTACCACAGGTTGGGCTTTTTGAGCAATATTAATGCCAAAGCCTGTTTCCTGAAATACATTATCTCGTATTTCTGCACGAGAGGCATCAGTAACTGTAATGCCATTGGCACTGTTGCGATAAAAGAAATTGTTGCGGATTATCGGTGCAGTGTTGCCGATTACTGTAACTCCATCTTGAGTATTACCAGTGAATGTATTTTCTGTAACTGTAAAATTACTAGATTCAATCCATAGACCGTAACCCCCTGGGTTGGAGTTTGTCACCGTTACCCCTGTTAGTGTTGCTCCTTTTGCACTGACAACAGCGACATTTTTACTACCAAAATTCCGGCTCAGGTAATCATCACCTCCACTAATGATAATGCCACGGCCTTTGCTACTGCCATTACCTTGAAGGGAAACACCAGGCTTGAGTATCAAGGGGAATATTTCTCCAGTTGCGGTGCTATAAGTCCCTTTAGCAAGCTTAATTACAGTGTTGGGAGTAGCAACCCGCAAAGCCTGGGTAATCGTTTTGAAAGGAGTGCTTTCACCCCCATTTCCCTGCTTGTCATCCCCGGTACTAGGATTGACAAACAATGCGTTTACCTGAGAAATTGTTGTCTGGCTGGGTGTCTGAGCAATAGCTGTATCAAAGTAGCAGTTCAAAAGCATCAAACTTGCTACTCCCATACCAGCAGCGTTAAACAATAAACTCGCGGAACGGTATATCAAAAATATTGTCACCTCCAAGTACGGATGTGATTTTTGTTTTTGAGTAATCTTATTGTCTGGTAGAATGTCATCCTGACAAGGCTTAGAAACAATGGGGGGGTAAATCACCTTTTCTGCACTCCTTACAACCAACTAGCAATTTTTATACTCTCTAAATTGCAAAAATGTCGATGATATCACTCATATATTGAATTGGTAATTGGTAATTGGTAATGGGCAACTCGGGGACCCCACTCCCTATGATCGTGGGGATTAGGAGCAACAGGGAATGGGGAAAGGTAATATTGATAATTTGTCTTATACCCAATGCTCGATCCCCAATACCCCTTACTTAGGGGGTAGAGGTTGTAGTAAAAATATTTTATAATTCCTACTTTCTAATTCTTTATCTCGAATCTCAAATCTTTAATAAATCAACAATAGACATGAAAAAATTATTGCAACTATGAAACGGACTGACTGTTACGATCTAAACACTAATGGGATTGTTGTAATGGTCGAGCCATACAGCCAAAGAGAGCAAAGAAATCTGGTTATTTACCGCATTTTAGATGCGAATTTAGACCGTGCGCGTGAAGGCTTGCGAATTATTGAGGAATGGTGTCGCTTTGGCTTGAATAATGCCCAGTTCACTGGGGAATGCAAGGGAATGCGGCAAGAATTAGCAAGCTGGCATACTGCTGATTTACGGTCAGCACGGGATACATTGGGCGATCCTGGTACTGAGTTAACTCATCCCCAGGAAGAACAGCGTGCGAGTATCAAATCTTTGCTGCAAGCTAACTTCTGTCGAGTACAAGAAGCTATGCGGGTACTAGAAGAATATGGCAAGCTTTATAACCCAAATATGGGAAAAGCTTTAAAGCAGATGCGTTACCGAGTGTACACCCTAGAGAGTAATTTGATGGGTTATCAACGGCATCAGTTACTGCTGCGATCGCATTTGTATCTTGTTACCTCCCCCACTGATAAACTACTAGAAATAGTCGAAGCTGCTCTCAAGGGAGGATTAACCCTAGTACAGTACCGGGATAAAAACGTTGATGATGCTGTCCGCTTCCAACAAGCTCAAAAATTACGGCAGTTATGTCACAACTACAACGCCATTTTTATCATCAATGACCGGGTAGATATAGCTTTGGCAGTTGATGCAGATGGTGTACACCTGGGACAGCAAGATATGCCCATTGCTGTGGCTCGACAATTGCTGGGGCCTCACCGCATAATTGGTCGCTCTACCACAAATGCTGATGAAATGCAACGGGCAATTAAAGAAGGAGCAGATTATATAGGTGTAGGGCCTGTTTATGAAACTCCTACAAAAGAAGGTAAGCCTGCTGCTGGTTTAGAATATGTTAGTTACGTCGCTAAAAATTGCTCCATCCCTTGGTTTGCTATTGGCGGTATCGACCCCAACAACATCAATGACGTGATTGATGCTGGGGCAAAGCGTGTAGCAGTGGTGCGTGGAATCATGCAAGCCGAACAACCTACTTTAGTGACGCAATATTTTCTATCGCAGCTGAATCGTATTCAACCAGATCCTGATCATTCCTATGTCGAATCAAATTACTATCCAGATCAATGGTGAACCTCGTAGCTGCTTGCCTCAAACTCTTCTACCCGAATTACTTCAACAATTAGGGTTCAATCCTCGGTTGGTGGCAGTAGAGTACAATGGTGAAATTTTACACCGTCAGTATTGGCAGGAAACAAAAATACAGCAGGGCGATCGCTTGGAAGTAGTCACTATTGTTGGTGGGGGTTGAAGAACAATACAGTTTAGTTAGCACAGGCGCCATTACCCAATCTTGGGGCAAAGCTTCACGGCTATAAACTTCCAAACAAATTTAAGTTGTATTATGGGAATAATTCAGTAAAATTGCCCAATATTCCAGAATAATCTTAGACTTGTTTGTAGTTTCTGGTTGAGAATCCTATTTTGGGGGCTATTGCACAATACGGTTCAGTTAAGGATTTTTAGTACAAAAAATCGACCTGTAGAGACGCGCTGTTTGAAGTGTCTCTAAAAGAGATCATGGTCTTATCTGAACCGTATTAGTTTAGGTTCAGCTTGCCTGTAATATCAAGTTCGTATGATTATTTATAATTCCCGTTTACCTCACCCCGCCTTCGGCACCCCTCTCCTTAGCAAGGAGAGGGGCTGTTCTTGTGAGGTTTTTGACTATAAGTGATTAACCGAACTCAATATAACTCTTTTTGTTTGTTAATTTGCTGACATCTACAGAAAAGCTTTACATATAAATAACCAGAAAAATAAACTAAATTAACTGCTATTAATGATCCTTTCCCAACCCAAGATTGCAGTAATGGAAATATATAAAAAGTCGCTATTAATACTAATAATTTTTCCATCAAAGATACCACTCTGCCGTGATACTTAGGGTTCCAATAAGAGATAGGACTAATAAATCGGTAATTACTGAACGGGAAAAAGTGTCTGTGGGCATCTTCATTATGGACAGGCAAATCACCCAAAGCATGTAAAAAAGCACTAATCCCAATAATTTCTACTTGCCACCAGCCAAAGTAATGGGCAATAAAAATACTAATTAGTGCCAAAGGTATAGAATGAAATGCATGAGTGAAATTTTGCCAAAAGGATTCAAAGTAGGTTTCTGACCAAATTTGATAATCTGATTGCCGACGAATTACTTTTGCCCAAAAATACATAACAAACATCGGTACATCTGGAAGTACTGCACCACAAACAATTGCCAGAGTAGCTGTCGGCTGCTGGGGATCAATCAGAATTGCCAGGTTGAGAATAGCATGGCTGGGAGTGTTCATTTAACTGATAACTGATAACTTCTTCAACACGGTTGTTGGAAACCCTTACTATCTGTGTAATTGGCATAAATCATCTGGGAAACTTTCGGTGGTTGCTCACCAATATGAAAAGCCCGCGCCTGTTCTTCTATTGCCTTATCTGCATTAGTAACTCGTACAAATTGCCGCTTGTGTTCTGCCCAAGATTCTACAAGCGTTGTTTCGATAAACCTGCCAGGCTGGGATAAATCATGATACAACCCCCATTGAATTGCACCATCACGCAGACGAATATTTCTCAGTACTTTCATCACTTTGGTGAATTCATCAGCCTTGGCTGGGTCAAGGAGCCACTGCGCCCTTGGGGGTTCCCCCCGTTGTAGCACGTGGCGTCACCTGGCGTTGGTGATTAGCCCTGTTCTGTCACTCTCGGAAAACAATAATCTCAGCCAACTTCTGAGACTTTGGTTTCATCCGGGTTTGAGGCTTTATTTTCTAACAGAAACTAAAATTTATAGACTAAAAGTGGAAACTAAAGCCCCGTAACTATTTGAGCGATTGGATTCTCCCAAAGTGACAAATGAGGGTTAGGGGCAATGGGGAGATGGGGGAAATATTGAGCTTTTATTAAGAATAAGAAATAATAGGACGGAAAGCAACTTTTTAACAGTTATCAGTTATCAGTTGCTCTTTTTGATGACTGTTCCCCATTCCCCGTTTCCTGATTTTAGTAATGCTAGTACCAACAGTTTATGAGCATCTTGGTTTTGTAACCAGCAATGAAATGTGCTTAGATATTTAATTTATTTCATGGTTGGTAGTTGCTTGTTCGTGGGAGGTTGGTCGTTCTTCCAAACAACAAACAAAAACCAACAAACAACCAACTATTAACGACTCTTCAACATCGATTCTTGACTCAGTAATGGTTGTGCTGATCGCAACACGACATCCAGCAATCCCGGAAACAATTGTTCTAAATCTTCTCGCCTGAGTGAATTTATGTGTTGTGTTCCCTCTTTACGAGTCCAGACTACGCCAGACTCTCTTAAAATTTTAAAATGATTGGACATGGTGGACTTGGCGATCGCAAAATCAAAGTCAGCACAACATTGCTCTCCTTTGGTCGCTAACTGCCGCACAATCTCTAAACGCACAGGATCGCCTAAGGCATACAACACTCCCGCTAATGATATATGTTTTTGTTCTGGGTGAAACAGAAATCTCATACTTGCACAATCGCTTAAATTAGATTATATTTTACTTATTCGATTTTATCGAATAAACAAATTAAAATGCTGAACCAAAATTGTGACGTATAATTTTTATCTCAAGTGAATCTGCAATCCAAATTCCAGTGGAAATGATTCACTATGGCATGACCAAAACAGCCCAACTAGCCATTTTTCGTGGTTTCGCAGAAATGACTGCTGGTAGTGGAGTCACAGTCAACGCTGTTTGAGCAGGATCTAACCCTAAAGAACAAAGTCTGATGTACTTAGAGAATTAATTAGAAAGCTAAAAATCAAGAAAAAGTCCCCTTCTAGGGCGAGGCTTGTATCCCAGTTTTCTGGTCAATTATTGAGCAACAAAAGCACAACCAAATCGGAGGAAAATTCATGATAGAGCTTTACTATTGGACAACACCCAACGGTCACAAAATTACCATGTTCTTGGAGGAAGTCGAACTTCCTTACACAATTATTCCTGTAAACATTGGTGCAGGCGATCAGTTTAAACCAGAATTTCTCAAAATTTCACCCAACAATCGTATACCTGCGATTATTGACCGTGAACCTGTTGATGGTGGTGAGCCAATTTCAGTTTTTGAGTCTGGGGCAATTCTGTTGTATCTGGCAGAAAAAACTGGGAAATTGCTTCCCAACAATGTGCGCGATCGCGTTGAAGTCCTACAATGGTTATTCTGGCAGATAGCAGGATTGGGTCCAATGGCTGGTCAAAATCACCACTTCAGTCAATATGCACCAGAAAAAATTCCCTACGCCATCAACCGTTATGTCAATGAGACAGCAAGATTATACGCTGTACTGAATAAAAGGCTGAGCGATCGCTCCTTTGTCGCTGGTGACAATTATTCAATTGCTGATATCGCCGCCTATCCCTGGATTGTTCCCTACGAACGCCAAGGGCAGAAATTAGAGGATTTTCCTCACCTCAAGCGTTGGTTTGAAACAATTCAAGCACGTCCAGCCACAATCCGCGCCTACGAAAAAGCAGAAGCATTTAAAAATCAAACACTTGACGTCGAAAAATCGCGGTCATTCTTATTTAATCAATCAGCGCAGACAGTGCAACCTTGAGAAATGCAAGTTGCGAAAATTATCTTTTAAAAACTGAGTCATATCATGTACGTTTGAAGATTTATCATATCTATGAAGTCGGTAATTGGTAATTGGTAATTGGTAATGGGAAATACCAACTAAATAATTCTACGGAATCTATAGCAGCTTCTTTATAGTTGTAAAATGGCTCTTGCTAGCATGAGATAAATAAAAACTCCCAAAACATCTACAATAGAGGTAATAAACGGGGCTGACATTAAGGCTGGATCTAAACCGATTGCACCAAATAAAAAAGGTAAGCCAGAACCTGACACCGCTGCTAAGATAGTGATAGTGAGCAGACTTGTTCCTACAGTAATTGCGATTGGCAAACTATCTTCCAAGAAGTAAGCCCAAAAAATCACTGCAATCCCTAAGATCGCCCCCAACAGCGCCCCTGTGATTGTTTCTCGCGTCACTACTTGCAAAGCTTTTTTGACGCCAACTTCCCTGAGATTCAAACCTCGAATTACCACCGTGGAAGATTGCGCTCCCACATTTCCACCAGCGTCAATCAATAAGGGGATAAAAGCAGCTAAGGCAACAACTTGTTCTAAAATATTCTCCTGAGCGCTGATAACAGCAGTAGTGCCAGTATTAGCAATTAAGAGAACAAATAGCCAGACAACCCGTTTCCGAACTGCTGTCAACACGTTCGTCTGAAAATAATTATCACCTCCAGCTTCCACCGCACCTAGTTTGTAAATATCTTCTGTGGTTTCTTGCTCTAAGACATCCAGCACATCATCCACAGTTACGATACCAACTAGACGCTGTTCTGTATCTACTACGGGTACAGCTACTAAGTCATAGCGTTGGATAATTTGCGCTACTTCTTCTTGGTCTGTGTCTGTGTAAACGAATACCACATCACGAGTCATAATTTCACCCAGTCTTTGTTGAGGCTGAGCAATCACTAAATCTCTAAAGGAAAGAGTTCCCGTGAGGCGGCGTTCTCTGTCAGTCACGTAAAGATAGTAGATAATTTCAGTAGCACTAGCTAAAACGCGAACCCGCTCGATCGCTTGGCTGACTGTTAAATCTTCCTTTACAGAAAGATACTCTGTAGTCATGATCCGCCCAGCAGTACCCTCTTTGTAGCCTAAAATTAGGGCAGTAGCTTCGCGTTCAGCTGGACTGAGTTGTTGTAATAGCCTCTCAACAACAACAGCCGGTAACTCGTCAAATAGTCGCGCTCGATCATCCGGCGACATCTTATCTACTATCTCGAGAACTTCTTGTTGTCTGAGTTCTGCAATCAAGGACTGCTGGATACTGGAGTCGAGATATTCATAGACTTCAATAGCCTCTTGTTTGGAAAGTAAGCGAAAAGCTATAGCCTGCATAGCTTTTGGCAAACCCTCGATCGCTTGGGCGATATCCGCAGGTTGTACAGGTACTAATAGGGCTTTCGCTCCCTGGAAGTTTTGTTGTTGCAGCAGTGCTTCGAGTTGCGATCGCACTAACTCCACAAGTTCTTCTCGAGACACACTGGGTTGTCGTGAAGAGGAAGGTGGATTTTCAGTCAAAGGACACCTCCTTAATCAAGATTTACAGCGACATGAAATTAGCTAGTAGCGGAACACAGCAGCTAGCGGCGTATTATCTGGTACTGCTTCCGGCTCAACTGCATAAACTGTTCCACCGTTTAATAAAGTATGAATGGCAGCAAAATCCATTAAGTCCTCGTCACCGATTTCTTTTTGTTGATGCAATTCAACTTGATTCTCATCGGGAGTAAAGTATCCCCATTGCTGCACCCCAACCGCAACAAACAAAGTATCAATTAGCTTGTAGTAAGCCATCGGAACAATTTCGTTAATATTGTTACTAGTTTGTCCTGTACCTGCTAATTCTTGATAGCGCTCAGCTGCTGTTTGTTGAGCTTGCTCATATTCAGGCTGGACAATCTTCCAGGCTAACGAGTGTAACTCTTCTGGTTTTAAATCCTCTGGATTACCTGTAACTCCTTCATCCAGCAAATGGGGATAGGTATTCGCTTCTTTGTAAATTGAAAACAGATATTCCACCCCAGCCAATACTAAAGGTGCTTGCTGATTCTTGAGCAGTTCTTGCAGTCCTTCATTCACCTGACGAAAGTATCGCAGGATCTTATCTTTTTCCTCTTCATTACCAGCACCATGACCATGAAATATTGCAGCGCGATCGCCACCGCCTCCTTGTGGTGTACCAGTATGGAACTGTAACTGTTTATCAGTAGTATCATATTTCAGTGCCTCGGCAAGACTTTGAGGCACGTTTTCTAACTCAATCTCGTTCACACTATAGCGTGTACCTTGAAACAATCTCACTTGATTTTGGCTGAGAGCTAGGATATAAAATTGTCCATCTCCTGTCAGTAGAGATAGCAATGGCTTGAGGTGGAAGCGGTCATTAACAACTACTAATTCTGCAAAATTAAGTGGTAAACAGTAATAACTAAACACATTTTTAGATATAAAAATTGCTAGTCCATCGCTTTGGTGTTGCCAAAATTCATAGTTATCAATTTCTTGTGCTGGTTGCAGCAAATCTCTAGCATCTTGAGCGCGAAGACCACTTTTGATCAGTTGTTCCTCTGCTTCTCGCATCAAATTTTTAAATCGAATAGGGTTTTGTTGCGTTTCTGTGCCTAACTTAATAGTAGGCATATAAAGTGAGACACAATATCCGTCTGGTTTTTCTACTAGAGTTTTTAGTTCATTAATAGACAACAATTTCATGTCTTTTCCTCCTGAATCAAAATACCCAATCTTAAATTTTTGGATTTACACCTAAAAATAAAAAAGTGAATCAAAAATTCACATTTTTGATTTGCAGTTTATTTAAATATTTAATCCGGTTGTCATTAAAGATATTCATAGTAATATTGCTTGGGATTTTGTCCCAAATCCCAGGCAGTATGAAGATAAATGGGGAGAGAAAAAGTCAAAAGCTAAAAATCAAAAGATTTTTGATTTTGTACTTTTTACTTTCCCCATAGCCCTATTAGCCAAAACACCCATGGGTTTCAAACCCATTACACACAACAACTAGAGGTCTAAAGGAGTGTAAGTAACTTTTTTCTCTAGCTATCTTCAGTATTGCCAAAAAATGTGAACAGAAAGTGACAACACCAACTAATGTGGCTATTTAAGTGGCAGAATTATTTGAAAAGTTGATCCCTTCTCGACTACACTTTTGACACTAATATGACCACCGTGTGCAGAGACGATTTGTTGGACAATCGATAACCCTAAGCCATATCCGCCAGTTTTGCGCGATCGCTTTTTATCCACCCGATAAAATCGCTCAAAAATATGTGGTAAATCAGCTTCCGGAATACCAATACCATTGTCTATCACTTCAATTACAGCCCAATGTGACTGGGTGAATAGCCGCAGTTGCACTTGACCTCCAGCAGGACTATATTTGCAGGCATTATCGAGCAAATTAACTACTGCTTGACGCAGCAAGCCGACATCACCCAGGACAATCACACTGCCAGTTGGTAAAGTATAAGTTAGATTCAGATGTTTTGCAGCCTCTTGTGTTGTATATTCATCTGCTATCTGTACAAGCTCACTCTTTAAGTCAACTTTTTGCAAAGATTCAGAAGATAATCGACCTGCATGACGCGCTAGAAGTAGCAGATTATTCACCAAAGTATTCATTGACTTGGCGACATCAAAAATCTTCCCAAAGCGCTGACGCTGTGCTTCTATATCATGAGATTTAGATAGTAAGCCATACTGGGCATTGCTAATAATAGCTGACAAAGGCGATCGCAATTCATGGGAAGCATCAGCGGTGAAGCGTTGTAGCTGATCGTAGCTGTCACGAATGGGTTGCATTGCTATTCCCCCCAAGTACCAACCAGCTAAACCGATAACCCCCAATGTTACTGGTACTGTCAACAGCAAAACCAGCCGTAACTGGGCTAGATTATTTTGAGTAGATGTCAGTGGTGTGGCAACTTGCAGATAACCGATTAATAAATTATCCTGGTAAACGGGTAGCGTTAACTCACGGAGCCAAGTCACGGTGGGCGCTCCTTCTGAGGAGTAAAATGTAGTCTTAAGAGTGCGAAAACCAGGGATTATTGTAACCTCCGCCTCTGGAGTCTGACCGAAAAATTGCACCAACTGCCCTTTTGTATCGTACCACCGTGCATATACGAATTCAGTACCCTGTGGTGGCACGTTACTCCCTAAAAGCGGCACATTTTCTAGATCTAACTGTTTTTTACGCGGATCGTACTTCGCGTTCACTGTCATCAGTTTGGATTTTTTGTGAAGTAAGCGGTCAAGATCCTTTAGTTCGTCTAAGACTGCTTGATAGTAAAGAACTCCCGCAAAAACAACCAAAATGCTCCCCATCGTTAGGGTAAACCATAAAGCTAAATTGCTGCGACTGCGATGAAACATGAAACTAAGGCGAGAGGCTTATACTATGCAGATGTCGCTAAAATCCTCTTATATCATGTTTGCTTGAATACTTATATTGTCACGTGGGCTGATAATAGGTAATTGGTAATCGGTAATGGGAAAAATCAATAACCAACAGCGAAGCTTAATAATATCAGCAATTAATCCAACTTGAGATTAAAGCGCGTTTATAAAAGAGTTTAAAGACGATACATATTGTCTTATTTTACTACCTAGACTAGAAAAGCTAAACCCATCACCATATCTTTCGTCGCTCAGATTCCTGGTAAGCTCACCGGAATTGCAACTCGCCCTGAGTGCGCCTTGAACTGAAGTTCAACCCTCATAGCCCAAGTCCGTTAAAACGGAGAAGTTAGGTCAAGTTTTTCCAAGTCTGCTGCTGACAAGTGCGCACCCATAACTTTGAAGCGCTTCTAACCAAGACTGCAAATCAGCCAAACTGGTAAAATCTAACAGTGCTTCACTCAAATCGCCCCTCTCTTTTAAATCTGGACGTGCCCGTTTCCGAGCATCCAGCTTCCGATATTCTTAGGGTTAAAGTTCTAATGTCTCCTCAACGGTAGGACTTGCCTTTCTAGCTTACTTGGCTCACCTACATCAAAAAGAACAGTTATACGTTTTGAAATCTTTAATTTCAAAATATACCTTAGTCATACATCCCTAGTTTCTAGGTGTTCCTACTAAGAACGAGCCGCACTCTTTTTGAAACTGTACCTCACAGAAATACACAATTCCAGCATATTCGTTTTCCGGTGGGAGAAACACGCCGTCAATCTCAAATTTAGGTTCTTTGACAGCTACCGAATCAAATTTATAGCGTTGCTGAATTTGGTCATGAATTATGTTTGCATATCATTGTAGAGACGTAGCATTGCTACGTCTCTACTAAATTTATTTGTTAAATCTGCCATAAATTTAATCACACATCGCTCAATATCGGTATTTCCCAAATCTATTTATCACTATTACAAAATTTTCCGTATACTGATATCTTGCACCTACGCCATATCCCGCCAATAAATTTATTTATTGGCGCTGTGCAAATTTGCTGCAATGTATCAGTATAGCTGCTTGAGATTGATCAATGTTAGCTTGTTTGGTGATATTCGATTTATCCAAATTTTAATCCGCCTACTTGTTGCCAAACCAGTTCCTTGCTATATGTCCTTGTCCCAATTGTTGCAAAAACTGCACTCTTCCAAACTAGAATATTTACTGCCTCTGCCACTACTCCTAGTTGCTTTTGGACTGGGTGGTGAATCGTTGACAAACCTACTATTAAGTCGTTCCTACACTACACCAGACAAGCTCCAAGCTGATACACACACAGCCAAGGTTAAGTTTGCGACCAATGTGCTAGTAACCGAAGTTGAAATTGAAAAAGAACAGGGGTTTACCGAAGTCGAACTTCAGACCGCAAACTCTGTACTCAAAAAGTTAATATTCAAAGTTCCAGCTACAGAATTAAACTCTCTAAAAGCCATTATTGCTCAAGAAATGGGAGTGTCTGGTGAAGTAAAAACTCTGCAAACTGATACACAAATACAAATGAAGTCTGAGGTTCAAGTGCTAGGAATCCTAGCTGAAATAGAAAAAAAGCGGGGATTTACAAAAGTTGAGGTCAATACCGCCAAATCTATACTTAAAAAATTAGAATTTGAGTTTCCTGTCACAGAATTAAACTCTGTAAAAGCCATAATCACTCAGGAACTGGGACTTTCCCGTGAAGATGCCAGAATGTTCGTAAGCTATCGGATCAAAAATTAATAAGTATTAAAGTTATCTGGTGCTTTCAAACTATAACCCATACCATAGACAGTTTTAATCCAATCGGCTGCATCAACTAACTGTAAGCGATGCCGCAACTTGCGTACAAGTACGGTCAATGCATTACTTTCTGGTTCCCTACCCCATTCCCACAACGCTTCTTCAATCTGCTCACGGGTTAAGACTTGGTTGCGGTGACGCATCAGGTACTCTAGCAATTGAGCTTCTCGTGGTGATAATTCCACACAGACTTGATTGCGTTCAACAGTTAGGTTACTTAGATGTAATTGTAAATCTGCAACACTGAGACTGTCTCCCACCCACTGGGGAGAACGCCTCCCTAAAGCACGTACCCGTGCTAAGAGTTCTATCAAGTCAGCAGGTTTGACAAGATAATCATCAGCTCCTGCATCTAAACCTGTAACTTTATCCAGTGTCGTATCCTTAGCAGTGAGCATTAACACAGGTGCAGTTTTGCCAAGAAGTCGATATTGACGGCAAAGACTTAACCCGCTAATTGTGGGCAACATCCAGTCCAAAATTAGCAAGTCATAATCTTTTTTGGACAATAACCACTGTGCAGTTTCTCCATCTTCAACCCCATCTACAATATACCCGGCTTCCGACAGCACACCCTCCAATGGTTCTAATTGTTCGGGATCGTCTTCTACCAGCAATATTCGCATACAGCTTTTTGGCAACCAACACAACTATAAATTGCCAGCCTCCCTGATTCATAGTAAAAAAACCAAAATTTCCTCTCGTCTTCCACCAGTAAGATTTTGATACAGATTTTGGATGCCTAGATTGTTCAGACAGAAGAAACATTACGTTTCTGCCAATAGGTACTTTTTAATAAAATTTAACTTCAACAGACATCCTCTAAAACCAATTTCGAGATTGTGACGGAGTTAATTTCCTCTGTGAAGGAGGTACTGTATTCCGCATTATCAGTAAAGGAAGACTGAAAAATCCGAACAGCATAACTATTCCTGCTATCACCCAAACCATATAACGCATCGGTCGATAGTCACCTTTCTCTATTTGCCAGTAAGCCTGGTTGTATCGCCATGCTGCAAAGGCAATAGTCATAATCCCAAAAATTACCAAAGCAATTCCTAAATTTTCGGAATTAAAAAAAGCGTGTGATGGTGGCTCTTGTTGTGTCACGGTAAAATTAAGCTGACGCAAAAATAGACCAAACCTAGCAATAGCAAAACCAAAACCAATGAATGCGATCGATGTTCTCAGCCAAGCCAGAAATGTACGCTCGTTTGCCTGATGCTCTCTTTGTCGGTCAACTTTGGGTATTTTGTTCATGACTTGGTATCTTAATCTTTATATCCAAAGCAGAACATACCCTATTTAGTTTTGCAGATACTCCATCTGACGAATAAATTTCAAAGTACTCATCATAAATTGCTTTCACCAGAGTGAGTAACACCAATTTCCTTTAAACGTGAAACATATTTTCTCTTTGTGTCTTCGTGTCTTTGTGGTTCAAAAATTTTTAAACACTAAGTATTTTGAGGTGATAGACCCGCAAAAAGTGTAGAGATATAAAAACTTTACATCTCTACATAAATAAAAAAAGCGTCAGTGATATAGACAACCTAGTTATTTACAGGTTGGCAAAAAGACCAAATACACCGTGTCCTGTGAACACTTCTAATGCAATCAGAGACACAAAGCCAATCATTGCCAAACGACCGTTGAGCAATTCAGCATAGGGAGTGAACCCTGTGCGATCGCCTTGTTCATCTACGTAAACCCTTGGCTCGATCGCAAAGTTGTTCATTTTACCTTGGTCGTCAACAATAGCACCGTTTGTACGCATGGATAATTCCTAATGAATAAATGAGATTATTGCATTTATGTAAAGAATAGTAACAATAAAATTAAAAATTGTAAAGAAAATAAGCTGGCGATCGCGTGGGTTTTTGGCGATCGTCAAATAACTGAAGAGGGTAGAAGGAACAAAAGTATGGGGATTTCTCTATCTTCCCTGTTCCCTATTCCCCATTCCCTTGTGCTAACACTAATCTTCCTTCTTTATATGCTTGTCGCAAAGCTATGGCTTCTGCCACTATTTGTTGGGCAGTCAACCCTTCAGAATCCATCATCTTTTGCAGAGTTACGCCTGTATGCTCATACTCAGAATGAATAGGAGGAATTTGAGAGCAATTACTTTTTCCTCAACTTGCTCTGCAATTGCGCTCTGCACTCGTGTCATCTAAATATTAACCTCGTCATTCGCTTATATCCCCCCTTTAGAAAAGGGGGACTTTACGCTTCACGCCTCGTATTCACGCCTCGTAAATGTAAATTGCGATCGCCTTCAGTATACCCCAGCGTGCCACACGACGATCTGAAGTGTAAACAGCGGTTTACCATCCGAATTCGTCCTTTTGGTAACCGCATATGATTTGATCTCTCGCCAAGAAACTTATTAAAGATTTAGGAGCTGATTATTTTGACAAACAACGACCGGAAAGTGTGAAGAAACGCTTGGTTAAGCTCTTAGAAAAGCTTGGTTATCAAGTTAATCTTGAGCCTGTTCCAGTTGCAAGTTAAACCCGCAATCAATATTTTAGTTTTGGCTGTCGCCATTCAACGACTTCAGCCACATACTCTCGTTGAGTTTTAGCCAAAGTCTGATTTTCAAGTTAGAGGACAGCTAGTTGTTCTCAGCAATTGACTTATTTAGTTCTCTACACTTAGCTTCTGCTGCTTGAAAAGCTTGTAAGTAATCTTTGCCACCTAACATTACGTCACCGTAATACTCATAAGGTGCATCGCCATAAACTGGCAGTGGGTCGTCTTCCGGATAATCTTCTTGAGACTCTTCAATAATTGCTTTCAGTTTTTTTACTGTTAATGATTGTGCCGCAAAATACCAAAGCTCTTCTGCATTTTTATGAAGATGGGGTAAGGTAGGATCGACAATGCGATCGCTCAACTCAATCCAAGCGTATTCCATAGGCTGATAAGGTTTACCCTTGGTAGCTAAAAATCCCTGGACATAAATAGACCCCTCCGTCGCTAATGCAGCTTTGTAAGCATTATCAAACGGTTTTTTAGCCTTGCTTTTGATGCGATCAGCAATATCAATAGACAGCGCTTCATCCAATAGTTTATTCATCAACAGCCAGACAACAGCAGCAACTAAAAGATCCTAACATCAAAGTTAAGTTGTTGATTGTTGGTAGTTAGTAGTTGTTTACTACTCCTCACCACCCCACCTCCCCATTGCCCCTAATCCCCACCAGGGACCCCGAGTTCCCCACCTCCTCACTCCTCACACTCCCCATCTATGGCACAATAAAAAACGGTAATAAATAACAATATTGATAAAGGTAGTTTAGTGAGTCCAACAGCTGTTGCGCGTCGTGTGGTATTTCCGTTTACGGCAATTGTAGGCCAGGAAGAAATGAAACTGGCTCTGATATTGAACGTGATTGACCCGAAAATTGGTGGTGTGATGATTATGGGCGATCGCGGTACAGGCAAATCCACAACTATTCGGGCGCTGGCTGACTTGCTGCCAGAAATTCCCGTGGTTGCGAATGATCCCTTCAATAGCCACCCCAGTGATCCTGATTTGATGAGTGATGAAATTCGCCAAAAATTAGAAAGTGGTGAGGATATTCCCGTTATCCAAAAAAAAGTTCAAATGGTAGATTTGCCACTGGGCGCGACAGAAGACCGAGTTTGTGGCACCATCGACATTGAAAAAGCTCTATCTGAAGGTGTAAAAGCCTTTGAACCAGGACTTTTAGCAAAAGCCAACCGGGGCATTCTTTATGTGGATGAGGTAAACTTGCTTGACGATCACCTGGTCGATGTGCTGCTGGACTCTGCTGCAAGCGGCTGGAACACAGTAGAACGCGAAGGTATTTCTATTCGCCACCCGGCCCGTTTTGTTCTGGTGGGTTCCGGTAATCCAGAAGAAGGTGAACTGCGCCCCCAGTTACTCGATCGCTTCGGTATGCACGCCGAAATTCACACTGTCAAAGAACCAGTGCTTAGGGTGCAAATTGTAGAACAACGGTCTGAATTTGACCAAAATCCCCTTGCTTTTGTGGAAAAGTATAAATCCCAGCAACAGGATTTACAACAGCGCATTATCAAAGCCCAAGAACTTTTGCCCTCAGTTAATATTGACTACGACTTGCGGGTGAAAATTTCGGAAGTATGTTCTGAACTTGATGTCGATGGTTTACGGGGTGATATTGTTACCAACCGTGCTGCCAAAGCTTTAACAGCTTTTGAAGGGCGTACCGATGTGACTGTTGATGATATCCATCGTGTGATTGTACTATGTTTGCGTCACAGACTTAGGAAAGATCCCTTAGAATCGATTGATTCTGGTTACAAAGTTGATAAAGCCTTTGCGCGTGTCTTTGGTGTAGAACTCTCAGAAGACACCGCACAAACAAATGGTACTGGTCAATTGAAAACAGGTGTTCGTTAATTCATAGTTGCTAGTTGTTTGTTGTTGGTTGTTTGTTGTCGGCTTGTAACAAACAACAACCAACCATCAACAAAGAACAAAAATGTCAAAGATGGTGGATTTGTGATGAGAAGCTGGCGCTTTTGGTTAAACACCTTGATTTTATCTAGCCAATACAACCCACCCCGGTTTGTAGAACTGTTAATGTTAACGCTAGCAATTGCCATGCTGACAATTTCTAGTCTTGTACCTACAGAAATTCCTTATATGGTATTGGGTTTAAGTTTTGTGATTGGTGCATCAATTTCTATCTTAGTCCGAGAAGCGATCGCCCCTTCTCCTCAGACGCGAGTTACCCAATTGACAGCATTATTATTATTAATTGTTAGTTTCTATGGCTTTGCTGATTTAATTAGAATGTTATAAATCAACAGTTGTGTATCATTCTAATTCAATTTATTTATTAATCAAACTTATACTTATACTTAGTTATTAATTGTTAACATAACTTTTTATAACAGTTTTTCAAACTTCGCTGCCAATATTTTGGTTGCTATGTCATGCTAGTTGGGGTGAGAGTTCATTCGGCGACCGTGTTTGTTTTTAGTATTGATAGGTTTGTTCCTTTTGGTATTGACAGACTTTTCTCCGAAATCGTTCATCTCTACATACCGAATGATTTTGGAGAGAATTTATGTCAATTTATGTAGGCAATCTTTCTTACGATGTCACAGAAGATAGTCTAAATGCTGTCTTTGCAGAATATGGTACTGTAAAGCGGGTTCAGCTACCTACTGACCGTGAGACAGGCCGCTTGCGTGGTTTTGGTTTCGTAGAAATGGGTACAGAAGCTGAGGAATCTGCTGCCATTGAAGCTCTTGATGGTGCTGAGTGGATGGGACGCGACCTCAAAGTGAATAAAGCCAAACCCAGAGAAAATAGAGGTTCCTTTAGTGGCAATAGAGGAAGTAACTTCCGTAACCGCTACTAATCCTAAATCTTGATACACATTTAGCTGTTGAAGCTAACCGAGTTCAGTAGACCCCTTGCACAAATATTTTGAACCCCACCCTAACCCTCCCCGTTCACGGGGAGATTGAGGGGGTGTAGAATTCATGCAAAAGGTCTATCAAATTAATTGCATTTAGTAGTGGCTCAAGCATTCCTGCTTGAGCCTTTTTGATCCACTATGTGGACTGCGACACGATCACAAAAACTACGTAGGTGAGTTTTGTATGTGTAGCTGGGATTTATAGTCGCCTGGTACAAGAAGAACTAAAGCGATCGCACTTCTTCCAATTCTCTCTCTGCATCCTGGTGCGTCCTGGTGCGGTTCAATTCCAAAACCCACTGCAAAAATAAACCCGGAATTCGGAATTAAACTTAACTCCGACTTCCGAATTCCAAATTTATAACTAACTAACGGTCCACAGAACCCATAATTACGTCGATACTGCCCAAAATCACCACAATATCTGCTACTTTCACGCCCCGCAGCAAATGAGGGAGAATTTGCAGATTGTTATAATCTGCTGGGCGAATCTTCCACCGCCAAGGGAAGACGTTATCATCACCAATCAAATAAATTCCTAATTCACCTTTACCGCTTTCGACACGGGAGTAAATTTCGCCTTTAGGAATCTTAAAGGTAGGAGCAACTTTTTTGGCAATGTATTGATAATCAAAGTCATCCCACTCAGATTTTTTGCCCGCCTGCATCCGCTTCGCTTCTAAGTTCTCGTATGGCCCGCCTGGAAGTCCTTTGATAGCCTGGCGAATGATTTTCACGGATTCGCGCATCTCCCGCATCCGCACCATGTAACGGGCTAAGCAATCTCCGGCTGTTTCCCACTGTACTTCCCAATCGAAATCATCGTAGCATTCATAGTGGTCTACTTTCCGCAAATCCCACTTGACACCAGATGCGCGTAACATTGGGCCAGAAAGTCCCCAGTTAATTGCTTCTTCGCGGGTAATAGTACCAACACCTTCTACACGTCGACGGAAAATAGGATTATTGGTAACTAAACGCTCATACTCATCTACTTTGGGTAAGAAGTAATCGCAGAAGTCTAGGCACTTATCTACCCAACCGTAGGGTAAGTCAACCGCCACTCCCCCGATGCGGAAGTAGTTGTTGTTGACCATGCGATAACCTGTAGCAGCTTCCCACAGGTCATAAATCATTTCCCGTTCGCGGAACTGGTAGAAAAAGGGAGTTTGAGCGCCCACGTCAGCAAGGAAGGGGCCAAACCATAATAAGTGGTTAGCGATGCGGTTTAACTCCAGCATGATGACGCGGATGTAGCTGGCGCGTTTGGGGACGGTAATCCCTGCTAACTTTTCTGGAGCGTTGACTGTAACGGCTTCGTTGAACATACCCGCCGCATAGTCCCAGCGACTCACGTAGGGGACATACTGGATATTAGTGCGGTTTTCCGCAATTTTTTCCATTCCCCGGTGTAGATAGCCAATTACCGGCTCACAATCAACAACGTCTTCGCCATCCAAAGTGACAATTAACCGCAGAACCCCGTGCATTGAAGGGTGATGAGGCCCCATGTTCAGCACCATTGGTTCAGTACGGGTTTCTATTCTTGCCATAGATTTCAGTGTTCTCCGGTTTATGAACGATGAAGCCAGTAACCCCTACTTAAAAATTTACTTGACGTTTTTGGTTTCGGGTGGCTTTTGAAGATATATTTGCTACTAATACACATAAATTCAACAATTTAGGATTGGAGAATTCATGCGTTTGCCTTGGATTCAACTAATCTAATTATATTGAGATGGGTGTAGACAAGCCGATTCACACTAACAGAACTATCCATAGGCATTCAAAAAGATTACTATAAGCTATCCTAGTGTTTTCTCACACCAAATTCATAAAGTGATCAAGATAACTGATAACTGTATCAAAGTTGTCTATTTTTATGTCCAGTCAACATGAACTCTCATGTCTCCGAACCAAATAGATATAGATATCGAAGAACCAGCTTTTTCTCATATTCCTGTTTTACCTCAAGCAGTGATTGAGGGTTTAGCAGTACGCGCAGAGGGACACTATCTTGATGCAACGGTGGGGGGTGGAGGTCACACTCGTTTAATTTTAGAAGCTGCGCCCGATGTACGAGTCACTGCTATTGATCAAGATGAGGATGCTTTAGCGGCGGCGCAAAAGGAATTAGCAGAGTTTGGAGAACGCGTCACATTCATCCACACTAACTTTGCTGCTTACGAATTTCCACCTAGTACTTTTGCTGGTATTCTCGCTGATTTGGGAGTGAGTTCTTACCATCTGGATACAGCAAACAGAGGTTTTAGCTTTCGCCACGAAGCTAATTTGGATATGCGAATGAATACGCAACAGTCTCTGACAGCCGCAGATGTGATTAATGAGTGGGATGAAGCTGAATTAGCAGATATTTTTTTTAAGTACGGGGAAGAAAGACTATCACGACGCATTGCTAAACGCATTGTGGAACAGCGTCCCTTTGAAACTACCACAGAATTAGCACAGGCGATCGCTTACAGTGTCCCCCCCAAATACCGTTATGGCAGAATTAATCCTGCTACTCGTGTTTTCCAAGCACTGCGAATTGTTGTTAACGACGAGTTAAAGTCTTTAGAAACCTTTGTGGATAAAGCACCACAAGCACTTGTCCCAGGTGGCAGAATCGCGATTATCAGTTTTCATAGCTTGGAAGACCGTTTGGTTAAACATGGTCTGAGGAATTCACCCTTGTTGCAGGTTTTGACCAAAAAGCCAATCACACCACATGAAGAAGAAATTGTCAACAATCCCCGTTCTCGTTCTGCAAAATTGAGGGTCGCCCAGAGGGTTAGGTGATGGGAGTTTGGGGAACTCGGCACCCCCACGACCGACAGGGAGTGGAGATGTCGTTTAAAGCTAATTCGTTATTTGATTCTTTCCTATCGCAAACAATAACTCTCATTCTTCACTAAACAACTCAGCCCGCAGATCCTCAAGATTACCACCCTTGGCTGTAGCTGTTCTAATTGCCTGAATCTTTGCTGGTGTTAATTCCTGTACATTATTCAAAACTATAGCTGCTCCTGCTTGCCGTAGTGTCTCGGCATAAGCATCACGCCACACTGGCGTTTCTTGTACATGCGGTGGTAATACCCCTACACCAATCCAAGTTTTTTCAGGTTGGAGATTTCGCGCTTTTTCTACTGTATACATATCAGCTACTGTATCTCCCACATACACTATTATTGACAACTTATCGATATTCTGTTGCAACAACCGAACAGTAGCGAAAAGTCCCGTTGGATCTGGTTTTCCTGGAGCATCTTCCATCGCAATCAACACAGGAGATTGCAAACCCAAACGACTTTGCAAAACATAGTTAGCAGAAGCACGAGTTGCACCACTGAAAAATCCCCAAGCAATACCAGCTAAAGTCAGTTGTTCGAGATAGCTAGGACTTAACAATAAAGGTTCATCACAAATATACCCAGTAAAATTTTCGGGATCTGTACCTCGGTAACGAGCTTGAAAAAAAGCAACAATATTTTTGTAGTCCAATCCTAATTGTTCGCGAGGCTGTCCTTGAGTTTCAAAATAGCGGTAGATTAACTCTTGGGACGCCTCCCAATCATTATTCCAAATCCCTTCAGACTTTAACTGGTCAATATCTACTGGTGTAGGACGATATGCTCCTAATGTAAAATTCTCCACGGTATCTGCGAGCGCTCGACGATAGGAACCACTCACATCGCGCACAACACCATCAATATCAAAAATAACAATTGTGTTCATAGTTAGTTGTTAGTTGTTGGTTGTTAGTTGTTGTTCACTAATCCTCACACTCCACCCTTACCTTAAGCCTATGAGTACACGGCTCTTTCTTTATGCCGGGAAAAGAGTCCACCGCACTCCCTCGTCTACACACTCTCCCCACCTCCCTCCCACTTGCTACCCAAAATCACGAAAATATTTTTAACGAAAGTGGCGAATTGGGACATCTGTTTGGTATTTCTGAAGAAGTCCTTAAGTTAGGAGTTCATTTTATGGCAAAAGCAGATACTACAGCAGATTTACCCGTAGCTAAATCAACAACAGCTAAACCCCCCTACACATTTCGTACAGCTTGGGCTTTGCTCTTGTTAGCTATTAACTTTATTGTGGCAGCCTATTACTTCCACATTATTGAATAGTAAAGCGGGTTAACTTCTGATTTAAATCAGAAACTGGGAATGGAGATCTGGCAGAAGTAAAAGGTAGACGGGGGAGACAAGGGAGAAAAAATGCTTCCTTGTCCTTCTTGTCCCCCTTGTCTGCTCAATCCCCGTTCCCAGATTCAAATTGTGCCTTTAAATAAACCCTTGGGGCGAATTAGTAGCACTAGAATCATAATTAACAGAGCTACGCCTTGTTTATACTGGGAACCAAGCAGAGGTGTACTGACTTCTTGAACAATGCCAATAATAAAAGCTGCGGCGATCGCACCGTAAGGATTACCAATTCCACCCAAAATTACTGAGGCAAATAAAGGTAGTATTAAAAACCAACCCATATTGGGGCGCACAGCTTCACTTAGCCCTAACATACTTCCGCCCAACGAAGTTAAACTACCTGCTATCACCCAAGTCCACAAGATAACTTGGTCAACATTGATACCAGAAACTCGCGCTAAGTCAATATCATCGGCAACAGATCGCATTGCTTTACCGATTTTTGTATTTTGTAAGAGGTAATGCAAAAGCAAAATGACTAATATTGCTAAAACAATCACCAACAGCTTGACTTGAGGTATCTTTATTCCCCAAAAATCAAGAGCTGGTGCAACTGGTACATTGTATTTTTGGTTACTACCACCCCAAAAGAAGATAATGCCATTACGAAGGAATAGAGCAAGTCCAATGGAAATAATAATGAAAGTGGTGGAAGTAGCCCGAATCGAACGCATTCTTGACCACAGTAATTTTTCTGACAGCAGCATTGCAGCAACAGTCCCTACTGCTGCTAGTATCATTGACAGCCAAATATTTATGCCGGTGGAATTGACAAGCAGTGTTAAATAAGCGCCGAGAGTGAGAAAGTCACCGTGAGCAAAATTAGACAACCGTAAGATCCCATAGGTAAGAGTTAGTCCAACTGCGCCCAAAGCGATAATACTTCCTACTGAAATACCATTGACTACTAATTGAACTAGTTGTGCATTCATATAAAAATTTCATCCAAAAATCTTTTGTATTGCTTTTAAACTCGACATTTCCAGTTTTAGTTTATAAATATAAAAAGAGGAGTGCGTTAATATACATAGCATCCTATTTGCACTTTTGTGCAAAGCTAAACTTCTTAAGCGGTCTAGTTGACCATGCAGCAGTATTCAAGCTTACCAGAACAAAACTCACAAGTAGATGCAACACCAACAGTTTTGACAACTATCCAACAACTGCGGGCTGAGTTGTGGCTGGAACGCAGCTTAAATCGGTTGCAAAATCGCTTGAATGATTGCCTTGTGAATCTCACTAGCAATCAACCAACAGGGGCGGGTGAAGCAGAAATTTTTCAAACTGTGGTCAATGAGTTAAACAGCGTTTTGAATAATAGTAAGGTGGCGATCGCACTTGTAGAACCACAACAAACCGTTGGCAAAGTTTGCTTTATTCCTACTTCTCCACCCCAAAATTTACCATCACTAGTGCTAAAAGGGATGGTAAAAAAGAAAAAAAAATTTCGTTTGAGATTAGCAGAAGAAATAGAAATTGACGATTTGCAGTTGCTTGAACAGCAACAACCGCCCAGTGCTTGGCAGTTAGCCACTGATATTGATGGCGTCATTGGCTGGTTAATAATTATCAGAACACCTGTAGAATCTGATGGCAATTCATTCAAAGACACTTGTGTGCAAATTACATCACAACTGCTGACACGCGCCGCCCAGCAATGTGTTACAACCATCACCCAATTCCGAAAAATACAATCTTTGCAGCAACACTGCCAACAGTTAGAGACAATCAATCAGGAACTAGAACGAACCAATCAACTTAAAAATCAATTTTTGGCAAATACCAGTCACGAAATCCGCACTCCTCTGAGCTCAATTACTGGTTTTACCCACCTATTATTAGCCCAAGGCTACGATCCCTCTAAGGAACGTCATCAAGAGTACTTAAGCATTATTCAATCTAGTAGTAAGCACTTATTGGCTTTAATTAACGATATCTTGGATCTGTCCAAAATTGAAGCCAATCAATTGGAAATACAATGGGAAAAAGTTGATTTACAAACATTGTGTCACAATGTTTTAATTCTAGTGAAAGAAAAAGCTGCGAATAAAGGTTTAAAACTATCACTAGAATTAGATCCTAACGTTAATACCTTATTAGCTGATTCCTTGCGACTCAAGCAGATGCTGCTGAACTTATTGTTTAACGCCTTGAAATTCACTACTAATGGCACTGTTGGTTTACAAGTTAAATCCAACAATTCTTGGATATATTTTACAGTTTGGGATACTGGTACTGGCATCTCTAAAAAACACCAAGCAGAACTTTTTCAACCTTATTTTCAAATTCCAAATAGTGTAGTTAGTCAAAACGAAGGTACTGGCTTAGGATTGGTAGTGACTCGAAAACTGGCTGAACTTCACGGTGGCAGCGTAGAAGTAGAATCAGAGCTAGGTGGTGGTTCCCGTTTTACGATTGTACTACCCCTCAGGCAGGAGGAAGGGGAGAGTGGGGAATTAGGGGAAGTGGAGGGAGTAGGAGAAGATGCGAAAGGTGAAGACAGATCTAGACCTTCTCAATTAGTTTCCATAAATAACCATTCCACAAATATTTTGTTGGTAGAAGATGACTCACACAATGCTCAATTAATGCAAGTTTATTTGGAAAGATTAGGTTATCAGGTCAATTTGGCAAATAATAGTCAGCAAATTTGGAAAATCTTAGATCAGCACAAGCCAGCAGTAATTTTATTGGATATTAAATTACCGAATGAAAATGGTTTAGCAATAGTACGACAATTGCGAGAACATGAGCAGTATCGAAGCATCCCTATAATTGTGCAAACTGCAATGGCAATGAAAGGCGATCGCGAAATTTGTCTAGCAGCAGGAGTAAATGAATATATTTCTAAACCGATAGATTTACCATTACTAGGCAATTTAGTAGCAAAATACACTAAACCAACTACGTAAGGGTGTAAACTCGTTATAAGGTATTCGGCAAATATTCACTGTCTTATCAGCACTACCACTCACTAGAGTTTGTTCATCTAGGCTAATCGCCTACAGCATAAACTAAGTCATTATGCCCGGTGAGGGTGTTTTCTAACTCCCCTGTTTGCAGATTCCTAATTTTGATTGTCTTGTCTAGTATATCAAAATTAAACTCAATTTCATCCATAAAACCCTACCCCAACTATTAAAGTAGGGGCAGGGTTATTTAATCATCGGCAATTCGACAATGATTAATTAGAATCTATAACCGATTCCTAACATAATCCCTACATCTGTATCATCTACAAAAGTAGCATTCACAGCACCTGTCACCATAAACTGAGAAGATAAGGGATAATCTACACCACCAGTAAGTAGTAAACCAAAATCAGTGTCATCGCCAGTACCAATAGCTACACCAGCACCCACATAAGGAGAAATAACAGCATCACTTCCACCTATATTAGTAGGTCGGAAAGCAAAGTCATAGGTGATGGGAACTAGAAACACAGTATCATCGCCAATAACTGCCCCTGGTCTTACTGAGAAATTGTTTGTGAGACCAAATTTGCTGGTTACTGCAAAGTTACCACTGCCAAGAGCCGTATTACCACCTAAACCAATGTTACCAGCAACGGCAATATAGTTTCTTTTTACTGTAGCAGCAGCTTCATCTTCGGTTTCCTCACCCTGTGCCAATTCTGGTGGAATTAAAACTTGGTTGATGACGTGAACAACACCGTTGGTAGCTTTGACGTTCGGTTGAACGACGCTTGCATTATTAACCGCAATCTGACTATTGTCAACTTTGATATTTACTGCTGCATCTTCTAGAGTTTTTACTTCACCAGATGTCAGCTTTTCAGCGGGTAGTTCACCAGCAACTACGTGGTATCTCAAAATTTTGATTAAGGTTTCTCTATTTTCTGGTTGCTGTAACTGCTGTAGAACATCTGGAGGTAAAGCTGCAAATGCTTGGTCTGTTGGGGCAAAAAGTGTATAAGGACCTGGCTGTCTGAGAGCATCTGCTAAACCTGCTGTCCTTAGCAAAGAAGTCAGAGTATTGAAACTACCACTAGCCTCAGCTATAGAAACAATATCACCTGTAGTTTGAGGAGTACCACCTACAATATAATTCGCAGCTGCCACATTGCTAGGTAATGGTTGCACCTGTCCAAGTCTCACTAAAGCTTGATACAAAAGTGCAGCCGCATCCGCCCGCGTTAAACCTCCCCGTGGGTTGAGCGTTCTCACATCAGGGTAGTTGACGACTAGATTAGCTTGTGTTGCTGCTGCCACTTGATTAACAGCATAAGACGGGATCTGCCCAGCATCTACATAGGTGTTAGCAAGAGTTTGTTCTACAGAACCACTGGGAGTTAGATTGAGTCCGCTGGCTACAGCAGTAATTGCATCTGCTTTGGAAACTGTTTGATTCGGTCCAAACAAGTTATTGGGATAACCTGACAAAAATCCAGCTTCGTAGGCAGCTCTAATTGCAGGTGCTGCCCAATAGTTAGTAGGCACATCTCTAAAACCTTCCGGCGGTAGCTGTCTTACTGGATTCAGTGTAAAAGCTTTCTGGAACATAGCAGCAAGTTCAGCGCGGGTTACTGGTTGGTCTGGTTTGTATGTACCATCCGGATAACCAACAATTACATTTCTTGCGGCTAAGGCTTGAATAAATGGTAGCGCCCAATAATCTGCTGGCACATCAGCAAAGCTAGGAGCTGTTGTAGCTGGTGCAGGCGCTGGAGTTGGGGTTGTAACCTGAGCTAATACAGGAGCGGAAATCATCATTGGAGTAGCTGTGGTAGCCGATATTCCCAGAGCTACCAATGCACTACTTGTTAACGACCAACCAGATAAACTACGCATGAACACTTCCTCCTCAACAACACATCTCGAAAGTTTATCAAACTGGATTTTTACGTTGACTTAGACAAACAAAATACAATCATTCTCGTTTTATTTGTGATGATATCAGTTGATTTTGTAAATGAAAACAGAGCTTTTTGTTTTGACTTTTTTCAGAAGTTTTCTACCTCTAATTTCAAACGTATCCATCAAAAATAATACTTTATTTAAGTATTATTTTTTATGGTATTTCTTTACAAGCATTTAAAATACTTAGACAATAAGCAGTTTCTTTGTTAGCTCAGTTACAGGCCATATCATCGATTAATGATGATGAAACTAGAAAGTGATAATGAATTACACCTTCTATATTAGGCAGTTGGTTTAGTCAATACTTACCTATTTACTAATGATACCTGTTTTTGCATGTCTGCGTCATATATCAAAAGCTAGGAGTAGATATCTACCGAAAGTAAGGGATGATAGGCACTCAATGTCTGTTATGCTCCTGTATATAAAGGAAAGTTATCTTTTTCACTAAATACAGTAAATACTGTGGAACAAGTTTGCTGTCTAATCCTAAATTTCTGTTCCCCTAACTTCTCAATCATTCAAAATTTAAAGTTAAGTAAAGTTTATCAAGTAATAAGTGTATTTTTAATGGCATAGTTTTAACCAATAGTGACTCATTATTGGAAAAATAAACATATAATGAATTCAGCCACATTCAAAGTATTTAGTAGCCTGATAATAGGCTTAGCAAAATCACAGCATTTAGCAAAGACGAGGTAAGCTAACTGCTATGTTTCCCAACAGGCTTTATATATCACCTAAGGCTCTAAGCGTTTTGCCTCTCACACCCAAGAAGCATACAGTTTTACAAAGGTAATATAACTAAAGATATGTGTTTTATCTGTCCTAAGAGGTAGAGTAAGTATTGTTAATTACAATTTTTTATTCAAGTGCAACTAAAATTTAGCGATAAAGTCAAAACTAATTTTCATATTTTGATTGCTAATGCTGCTAAGTTCATAATAAAAGATAAAAGACTTTATTTTCAGTGATCAATCGTTACCCAATTTAACTAGTAACGATGATTATTTGTTTTATGGGTAAACAAGGAGATAATGTATGGTAGATACTGCTGTTAAATACAACATAGAGTATATTAGGGAAAAAGCAGTTCAACTTGTTAACCAGGGGCTGATTCAACTTAATCAACCTATTTACGTGTTGTGTAAATATCTTCCTTACCGTGACTGGTTATTTGTAGAGCTTGAGTTAGAAAGAAACGAATTTTTGCTCAGAGATTGCATTATTGATTTGCTAAGTCGTGAAAAATGGTCAGAAGGCTAATAATTGATTAAAATAGGATTTTCTCAGGGAATGAAAACCTAAGAGGACTTAAAACTGATATTTAGTAAATGTAACTCTGTTTGATTTGGCGATCGCCTTGAATATATTAAAAATCTGGGCTTTACAGAGAAAGCAGGATGTTTTTGAATTGTTTGTTGTAAACGAAAAAATCTAACTTCTTCGTGCACTTCGATCTACCCTTACGGGAAGCAGCTTTGCGTCTAAAGTGGTTCAAGAATCCATCTCGATTTTATGCAAAGTCAAAATCTGATCATTTACTTCAAGTTATAAATTCGAGAGTCTGAACTATTTAGCAATAGTCCAGATTCTGTGCAGTAACCTAAACTACTAGCTGTAGCTCACAAGGTAAACATTATCTATGGTTAATCTAAGCTTAATCTAGTAGCTATATATCTTGAGTTTTCAAAATTGTTTTTTAATTCATTACCAATATTTTCTACTTCTGCTTGAGGTTGTATGTGAAAGATGGCTGAGTATTGGGAATATTAGCGGAAGAGTAATTAGCAATAACTAACAAAGGTAAGATCAGGGTTAGCACACCAATGACAGTTCCGATGATGTCTGCCAAACGATGGGAGGATATGTTAGTTGAACTGGCAGACTCGCTGTTTGAATTCATAAAAAGTTTGTTTGATTACCTGATTTTGCATTTAGACTCTTTTCTCTGAGTCTAACTCTATTTTAGCTACTTTTTAACTGTAATTTTTTTAATCGTCAAGCACCGCTTTTGTTTGAGTGACTCCTTGCTAATCTTCTGTATATAAAAAACTTGATACTAATTTTAGATGATAAAAAATTTGCATAATTGTGTAACTATTGTTGCTTGACTTGGTTGTTAAACAATATCGTTTTTGCATTGGGATTTAACAGAATTATAGCATAAAAAGTACATTTATCAATTTTATTAAAGTAAGTTTATGTGATTCAAAATACATTTTTGGGAAAATATAGCCCTACAAAAGGATAAAAAATCTAACTTTAGATATTTTTAGTTTGTTATATTTACTCATACTTATACCGTATCAACACTAGATATATATTTAAGTTTTTGAGATTAGTAACTGCTAGTGAGTTAAAAGCGTTTCCGAGAGCAAACACTTTAATCCACCAATTTACACAAAATTTATACTAGGATAATGTTTAATATTTAGTAAGTTCAATCAGTGATTTTACTTAAGAAAAATTTAATATAATCGAAAATTCAAGAAAGATATTCTTTCTACTAAATTTTGTCAATATATCAATAGGTAGATAAGTAAGTATTTCATTCCCAAGCAGCTAATATATCTCAAGCAAAAATTAGCATGATTGTTAGCAATTAGATCAGGAAAAACATGAGACTAAAAAAACCGCCACTAGTAGAGTAGGGCGGTCTGGTTAAGCAATCGGAGGGTATTTTCAGCTTACTGTGCCAGTTTTGAAATTGCTGTAGCAGAGTTTGCACTTGCTGTAGTTATCCTCTAACATAAGCGCTGAGTGGTTCTTTGATAAACTTGATGTAGAGGTGTTTGAACGTAGACTTAATTAGGCGAGGCATACCAAAATCAATGGGAACGAACTTGTCTGGTAATCGCCAATCATCTATCCGTAGTGACTGAGGATCTAAATAAGGATAGTGGATAGCATTGAGGTTCGGACAAACTCCCAGACGCATAGATGCAGCAACAGTAGGTACTTCTGTGGCTGGGACATTAAGTATCTCTACCATGGCTCGATCTAAAGCAAATACATCTGGTGATGCGCCTAAAATACCCAGACAACGAGGTTCACCGCCACTAGGGCCATTGCCTTCATGACCGATAACACCGTCTAAGATAGTTAAATTCGGGTTAATTGTTCTAGCAGTTTCTACTAACATTTCCCCGAACCTGTTGGCATCTTTTCCTGCTTCCATGTGCCACCAAGCTTTCATTTTGCCAGGAACACAGCCAAACAAGTTTTTTACACCCAAGGTAAGTACTAATTGGACATGAGATTTGACTTTGGGTAGATTGATTACTACATCTGCTTCCATCGCTTCTTTGCAGAGTAGCAGATGGTTAAACTCTTGACTAACTGTTTGGTAACGAACCCCATGAAAATCAATGATTGGAAGATTAAGTTCTTCTAAAATCTGTTGATAGCCATTAGCAATGGCAACTCCCCTGGCGCTACCAAAAGCAGGACTATCACCTAAAAATGGTTTACCGCCAGCTTCAATTACCATCTGTGCCACTACATAAACTAATTGCGATCGCGTGGTACACTCTTTGCCAGGACGTGCGCCTGTGAGCAAATTGGGTTTAAGTAAAACGCGATTCCCTGGTTTTACAAACGCTGCCATTCCTCCGAATGGTTCTAGCAGTGTTGCCAAAGAATCTCTTAAAACTTCTGGTTCGTAAGAATTGGCTCGAATGAAACTAACGGTTGGTGTTT
The DNA here is from genome assembly GCF_000317225.1 of Fischerella thermalis PCC 7521. Classification (GTDB taxonomy): domain Bacteria; phylum Cyanobacteriota; class Cyanobacteriia; order Cyanobacteriales; family Nostocaceae; genus Fischerella; species Fischerella thermalis. The sequence goes on along the minus strand of NZ_AJLL01000096.1, from coordinate 29,605 downwards.
GCATATTTGTTAGTAGTTGGTGGTTGGTGGTTGGTGATTGGTGGTTTTTCCAAACAACAAACAACGGACAACAATCAACAATTTTTATTCAAGGGGTAAAATTTGGCTCATTTGTTCCAGGTTTAGAACTTTAGCTAATTCTGCTTCACTCATTAGTCCTTTTTCCAAAACAATTTGTCGTAGGGATTTGCCTGTTTCCAAAGATTCTTTTGCTATGGCTGCGGCATTTAAATAACCAATGTGGGTATTTAAAGCTGTTACTAAAGCTAAACTACTTTCTGCATATGCCAAACAACGTTCCCGGTTGGCGGTAATTCCTTGAATGCAGCGTTGTGTGAGTGCAGCAATAGTATTACCGAGAATTTCGATACTGTGAATCAAGTTATAGGCAATCAGTGGCATCATCACATTCAATTCTAATTGTCCTGCTTGGGCTGCCAGTGCGATCGCACTGTCGTAACCCATCACCTGAAAACACACCATCGATGTCATCTCTGCCATCACGGGGTTATACTTGCCTGGCATAATTGAAGAACCCGGTTGTACTGGTGGGAGTTGAATTTCTTTTAAACCAGTTTTTGGTCCAGAGTCCATCAATCGCAAGTCATGAGAGATTTTTACTAAATCTTGCGCTAAGTTACGTAACGCACCAGAAACATTGACAAATGGTGCCATACTCTGCATTGCCGCCATCAAATGAGGGGCAGGTTGTAGTGGACTATTAATCAGTTCTGCTAGAGTTGATATCACACGGGCACGATATTGGGGATGGGTGTTCAACCCCGTACCCGCTGCACTACCACCCAAACCCAGTACCATCAAATCCCCACTAGCAGTGTAAATCCGGTTTTGATGTTCTGTTAGAATGTGTGCCCAAGCACGGAAATTTTCACCCAACCGCACTGGCACAGCATCTTGCATGTGAGTTCTACCAGAACGAACGATATCTTGAAACTCTGCTGCTTTTGCCTCTAAAGTTGCTATAGCCCCCTCCAAAGCCGGGTGCAGTGTTCTAGACAACGCCAATAAACCACCAATCCGAATTGCTGTGGGAATCACATCATTGGTAGACTGTCCGTAGTTAACGTGATCATTGGGACTGACACGCTTGTAGTTTCCTTTGTGATCACCAAGAATTTCTAACGCCCGATTTGCTAATACTTCATTAACATTCATGTGATGGGAAGTACCAGCACCGGCTTGATAAACATCTACCACAAACTGCTCACGGAACTGGCCAGCTAAAACTTCATCGGCAGCTTGGACTATTGCCTGACTGATGTCTTGGGGAATACAACCCAGTTCACCATTCACTATAGCAGTAGCTTTTTTAATTAAAATACAAGCATCTACGTAAGTAGGTAAAGGACGAATACCGCTAATTGGGAAGTTTTCTGTAGCACGTACGGTTTGAATGCCGTAATAAACACTACTGGAAATTTCGCGATCGCCCATTGAATCGCGTTCTATTCTGGATTGAGAATTTCTTTGTTCAGTCATAGTGATTTTGGTTTAACAATTGGTAATAGTAATTGGTAATTACGCCTAATGCGAATTAAAACTATGGCAAAAATCCTGTTTTGATAATCGAACACAGATGTAGACGCGCTTTGCGCGGCTTCCCCCAGGGTACACAGATACACACTGATAATCTATCTGTGTACATCGCCTTGCACGGTGTTCGTTAATTAAAATCAAATTCGGGAAAATTGTCAAAAAATCTTGTGTTGCTTGTTCGATTCCCATTAGATGTTAATTGGTAATCAGTAATTATTTTTCTATCACCTATTACTTATCACCTAATTTAAAATCCCATGACTTTACCCAACTGGATTACCTTTTCCCGTCTTTTAGGCTTGCCATTCCTACTTTACGGCTTACCCAACCCCACACCAACAACTAGGTGGGTGTGTTTAGCAATTTTCCTGGTTGCAGCTGGTACCGACTGGCTAGATGGTTACTTAGCACGAAAACTCAACCAAATTAGCGATTTAGGTAAATTTCTCGACCCCCTAGTCGATAAATTGTTAGTGCTTGCACCATTACTGGTATTTATTGAACTGGGACAGATTCCAGCTTGGGGAGTATTTTTGATACTAGCACGGGAGTTAGCGATCGCTGGTTGGCGTGTCAATCAAACCACAATTACCGGAGCGAATATTTGGGGTAAACTCAAAACCTTTAGCCAAATTATTGCGATCGCTCTTTTAATTGCACCTTTACCAGAAGTTTGGAAAGTTCCCTCCCTCATTGCTTTTTGGGTTTCTGTCCTCCTCACCTTAATTTCTGGGGCAATTTATCTTTTACCGCCAACAAATAGTGATTAACGCTCTTTCATCACTTTGGTTAAAGTATAATAAGAAACATATTACTTGGTTGTAGAGTGAGAGCGATGATAGCGCCCAGAGAAGCAGCCAGAACAGTCCAGTTCGTGGATGATTAATGCCCATCTCCCCCAAAAATCTTCGCTCTCCTCAGCATAGCTACCTTTCTTCAGTCAAAAATTTTCATGCTTCTTTCAGTAGATATTTGTATAAGTCATCAAGAATAGCATTAGCTGCTAGGATATTGCCTCCATACCAATAACCAGAATCAACTGTGTACACCTGGTTATTTTTGGCTACTTTGAGTAATTGCCACAGTTGACTTTTCTGATATTTTTTGAAGTTTTCTTCAGCGCCGGGATCTAACATTGCAAATAAAACATCTGCATCCAGCAAGTCTACGCGTTCTAAGCTGACCAATACAGAATATGTATCTGGACTGGTGGTAGCCTGAAGTTGATGTCTGGGTGCAGAAAGCCCCACCTCCTTTAAAATCCATCCAGAAAATGAGAAGATAGTATCAAACTGTGGATTATGCAGCCCTGCATAGAAACGGCTCGCAGATACCTCCATTGTCCCCAGTTTTTCTTTTATCAGTTTTCGGAGTTTTCTCACCCGTTGTTGGTAGTGTGCAAGCGCATCATCAGCATTTTCAGTTCTGCCTAATATTTGGCCAATTTCCCGCAAAGATTCTTTCCAACCATCTTTGAGGTATTTTGCTTCCAGTTTCACTGTGGGAGCTATCTGGGAAAATAGCTTGTAATTCTCAGCAGTGAAGTAAAATCCCAGAATCAAATCTGGATGCAACTGTACCATTCTTTCTATATTGACCTGGGATGATTTGCCGATAGAAATTATCTGTTCTATCTTCTTCCCTGCAAACTGCTGTCCTCTGCTACCTGCAAGATTTGATTCTGCTGCTGCTATTGGCTGCAAACCTAGTCCTAGCAATGCATCTAAGGCTCCTTCATCTGTAACAATCACACGCTGGGGTTGAAGAGGAACACAAGTTTCTCCTAGTTCATGCTGAATGACTCGGCACTCAGAAATGCCTAACTGTGTCTTGGAAATGTCAGTTTTCTGAATAGCCTGACTATCGCAAGCTGTTATCCAGAGCAAGAACAGAGCGATGAGGAAAAATGGTTGAATACAAAGATGCAGTTGATTTTTCTTCATTATGGCCTAAGCAGCATTCAACAGGCAGCGCTAGAATTTCCAGGAGACAGAACCAACCACAGTTAATGGATCGCCTGGAAATACTTCTCGGTCATTCCGGGCACTTTCAAAATACTCAATGTTAAACAGGTTCTTGATATTAATAGAAGCACGGAAGTTGTCTTCCTGATAAAAAATCGCGGCATCCGTTCTTACGTAGCTTGGTAAGGTAAAGGTGTTAGCTATATCCCCCTGACGTTCTCCGACGTAAAACAGCCCAAAACCAAATCCCAATCCCTGCAAATCTCCCCTCTGAATTTCATAAGTAGTCCACAAACTAGCACCAAATTCCGGGACGTTATTGAGTTTATTACCTGAAAAATCGGCGTCTTCTGTAACTTTGGCATCAGTATATGCTGCGGAGGCAATAATTTTCCATCCAGGAAGTATTTCTCCAGCAATATCCAATTCCACACCTTGACTGTTTTGTTCACCCGTTTGCACAGAAAAACCAGCATTTTCTGGATCATCAGCTAGAACATTAGAACGGGTTATGTTGTAGTATGCAAGGGTTGCAGAAAGCTTATCAGTTAAATCAGTTTTCACACCAACTTCCCACTGAGTGCCACGCTCTGGCTTAAATAATCTTCGATCAAAAGTTGTTCCCACAACTTGTTGAAATGAGCGAGTATAACTCGCATAGAGTGAAACTTCGGGAATTGGTTGATAGACAATCCCAAATCGAGGGCTAAAGGCTTCATCTTGTTGGAAAGAAGGGAATGCATCACCAAAACTATCTACAAATTCGCTTCTTTGATTGATCAGATCAAAACGTCCACCCAACAAAATTTTCAGGTTCTCTAATAGAGTAATTTGGTCTTGAATATAGATGCCTAAAGCTTGATTAGTTTCTTCAAAAGAAGAAGCCGTGTCAGGAATTCTCGCACCTACTTGATCACGACCGTAGACAGGGTTGAAGATGTCAATTGGTGTAATTTCTAAATCTACCCCAGAAGAGTTATAGGTATCACGGTACAAATCAACACCAAATAATAGCTTATGGGCGATACTTCCTGTTTTAAAGTTACCAACAACATTGGTGTCTAGAATGTAACTAGTACCATCTTGTTCATCTAATTGGTTTTGTAAACGTTCAAGAGTACGACCATCTTCTTGCAATCCTAGAGGAAGAAAAGTGTTTTGAGGCTGACGGTAAAAGGTGGCTCGGAATGAGTTGCGAAGCTGCCAGTTATCATTAAAGTTATGCTCAAACTGATAACCAATCCGCCCGATGTTTTGCCCAACAAAATCGACAGAAGGCTCACCAAGAAATCGATTGAGTGGAATATCACCGTTGGGATTGGATAGGACAGTTCCTCTGGCTGGTAAACCGCGATCGTTTTTCTGCTCAACAACGGAATAGCTTCCTTCTACCGTCAAGTTAGTATTCTCGCCCAAACGAAAGGACAAAGCAGGAGCAAAAGAATAGCGCGTGATATCAAAGAAATCAACAAACGTTTCTGAACTAAACCCGTAGGCACTAAAGCGGTAGAGGATATTTTTGTTTTCATCAAGAGGGCCTGTTAAATCAATACTGCCAATGTATGTATTGAAATTTCCCAAGCCTAACTCTACGTCATAGGCAGGAGTACTCAAAGGTCTTTTTGTAGTAACGTTTATCGTTCCTCCTGGTGTACCCTGACCAAACAAAGCGCCTGCTGGGCCTTTGAGGACTTCTACTTGCTCAACGTTACCCAGGCTTGTACCACCACTGCTGTACCTGTCACGCAAACCGTCGATGATGATGTTGTTAGTACCAAAACCACCAAAACCACGTATTGTGTAGAAATCAAAGGGAGAGCGAGTAGATACACCCGGTGTTACACCTGAAATATTCCTCAGAGCTTCATTGAGTCGCTGCACTTGTTGATCTTCAAGTACTTCTTGAGGAACAACTTGAATTGAAAAGGGAGTGTCTCGGATCGGAGTGTCAGTTCTAGTCCCAGTAGTGGCACTCGGAACGCTATATCCGTCTTGCTCACCTGTTACCACCAGTTCAATCGGTTCATCAGTTTCTGCTGATGGCTGCTCTGGTTGAGTTTGACTTTCCGGCTGTGTTGGCGGAGGAGTTGCTGGCGTTTGCGGTTGCTGCTGTGGTTGTGGCGCGGAAGGTGCAGGCGCAGCAACTTCAAAAATCAAACCATTATCACTATCAAACAACTCGATTGTCGGCGCGCCCGTTTCGCCTCTGACTGTGACCCGAATGGTATTCGCATCCTGATTAGTCACAATTACCTCAGCTATTCCGGCAAGAGGTTTTTCTTGACGAAATGTGTTGCCATCAGGTAGGCGTAGTTGTGCGTTTGGTATGTCAGCAATATAGTCGTTGCCTTCATTCCTTCCCGATACTTGTAGTTGCTCTGCTTTGGAAGTCTGGAGAATTACATCCAGACCTTTTTCTGTTGTATTAACTTGAACTCCCGTCACTTCTATGACTTCTGTTACGGGTGACTGCACCAGCTTTTGGATAACCTTAGGTACAAAATCTATTTCACTCAGGTGCGGTATCTTTTTGATTGGCGTATTGACTGCTTGAAGATTCGCCTTTTTGTCAGATTGGGTATTCTCAGTCTTGACATCTAGAACTTGTGCTTCCTTGCTGAAAGCAGGATTTATTAACAATAAAGTAAATGAGGAGCCTGTAATTAATAGACTTTGAATCAATAGCTGTAGCTTCATTTATTCCTCACACCTAGTTAAAACACTGAAAAAACTTAATTTGCAATTGTGGTCTAAATGCTAATAAATACTAATAATTTGCTTATTAGCATTTATTAGCATTAGCGTTATTTAAGAATAAACCGTATGTGTTAATAAATCTTGGTTATAGAAGATACATTATTTTTCAACTAAAAGTGTCGAGTTGCACATTATCTAGGTTCTTGGCAACTTTTGATACTGGTGGCGAAATATTGCTTAACAAAGAAGTTGGCTCCATCAAGAGTTATTTAGGATCTAAACAGCGATCGCATCCCTGTATCGTTCGATGTCACTGAATCCAAAACCGGGTCATACTGTACCAGCAGAAACTGCTAAAGTTGCCAAAGCTATTTTTCCAAAAGGTAGCCTCTGCATCAGGATGGCAGGTCACCTTGGCTCGTTTATGAGTGACCAAGATTTTAGTAGATTGTTTTCTAACCAGAACCTGGAGTATCACCGCTGCGATTAGTTCTAGTTACAATCTTGTAGTACGTTGAAGGACTCACAGCTCGTCAAGCCGCTGTGCTGTCCGAAGCCGAAAATTTTGTTCTGTTACTAATTCATTAATTTTGTGACTGCGTCACGAAATTAAAATTGCCTCTTGCATTAAGTCCATAAGTTTTTTACACTCGCTTTTCAATTATTTTCTCACCCAAATGTTTATTATGTTCTGATTTTTTAACTCAATTATTGGAGTCTATTTTCGTATCTTTAATCATCAACAGTTTACTGTATTAATCAGATAATGATTTTACTTGCTTCATCAACTTAAATTCCTTCCTTGTATGCATTTATATATAATCTTGTCAAGCTTGTTATTGCCGAATGTTAGTGTATTGCGATACTTTACCTAATGTAAAGGCTTTCATCAAAAAGTTACGTAATTAGTTTTTACATGATTCCTAATTTTTATCAACAATAACAGGTGGAATCTGGGCAAAAATAGCAGATTGTAAAAGTTCGGGAAAATTTTTCCAAGCTACAGCACCTCTACGAGTCTTGATATACAATTGCATAAACTCTAGTAATGCTGCTGGGCTTTGTTCAGGGGGAAGATTGACGAACAGATAAGTGGGTTTGTCATGACTTGATACAGATGCAACACAGCCTTGACTACAAGCCCATAAACATTTAACAGGTTTAATTTCAAGTTCGTCAAGTTGGAATTTATCATTGCATAAAGTCCTTAGTTGATCAAGTAAGATAGTACCATCGCAGGGTTGATTTTTTTGCCGCTCATCAGAAGAGCGGTGGCAAGATTTGCAGACGAAGAGGGTGTGTTTAGGTCTAGAGCTAAGGTTTGTTAACGAGGTATTTTTAGGGGTCATCCATGACTTGATAAACACTAATAAGTTTTTCATCGTTTTAATTTACTTGATACATACGTAATCTAAATTGACAAACTTAATATTGCTTAAACCCTAACCAAAAATATTGCCAAATTGAAAATAAGTTCTTAAATAACAACCTTTTGATTTAATGTAATTGACAAGCTTTTGTACAGTCGAAATATCCTGAGCAAATATTAAAAGTTTCCTCCAAAAAGGTGAGAAGTTGCATGAGTTTGGTATTTTCTGGCACTGTTTCGGGAGTACCATTGAGATACCGTAGCTCCTCTTTGAAAGCAGGTTCACCGAGAGCATGAATGAATGGGTTCATCTAGATCGGGAATTTGCGGTGCATGGTGAGCGGAAACAAACAAGTGTACTGGTAAGGTATTATACTGTTTGCGGAGTAAACGGACAAGTTCAAAGCTAACGAGCGCCCCCATACCGTGACCAAAAAAGCGAATGGCTTGTGTAAATGTAGAACAAGGGCAGAAGCGAGCGATCGCACCAACAAGAGATTCTAAGCCGCGAGAACGGCCCAGGTAGTTTGATGGGACAAAACTCTACAGCTGTGGGTAGGCTGTCCGAATGTGCAAAAAATCAAAGAGCTACCAACACCTGCGTAGGGAAAGCAAAATAAACGCGCCTAAAGCTTGAGGATTCGGTTTGCGACATGTCACTCAGGAGTTAAATGTCTGTGTGGTTGTCATATCATCAATCTAACTTGGCTTACTTTGTTGCAATTTTTTTAGGTTATACTCGGCTTAGAGTAATGCAAATCTATAGCAATTATCAATCTCTTCTTTACAAATGTTTACTAATTTTCTTAAATAATCCAGGATTTCTCGCTTGTGAGAAATCGGACGAGACCTTTCCGGTGAGAATTTGAATTGTTTTGGTGTACGATCTGATCTGTTAATGTTGGGGTCATGCTTATAACGGCTGAAATGCTTTCTATATATACATTTTCGCAGTTTTTATCCCATTTTTTTCTCTTTGTGAGATATGCGGGAAATCTTAGCAATAATTTCAAATAGTGAAGAACAATATCTCTTAAGACTATTGATAGGAATTCTCTATTGTTACTTGGTTGCCAAAAGATACTGTTTGCCATTAAAGTAAAGTAGGCGTAACCAAAAATAGTTGGAATATACTCAACAAACACTTGCGCCTCTGATGCTGTAACTACTTAGGTACTCACCATAAAGCAACATCATCAAGATTTTATATGAAACGCAGTTGCAACTCTTAAGTTGCCTGTCTATTCCCAGTCTAGGACTCAATGTATTTTTTGACGGCGTTGCATATTCGTAGAATGAATGAGCGACTGTAAACATTGAAACTTCGATCCATATTGGACTAAATCATCCTATGATTCAGCAATGCCTTTCATTAATAGCCTATGTATGGATGTCAACAAAATTTAATTAGTCCAATAGTTTTTGGTTGGAACAAAGGGAACAAAAATAGTATTAGTTTTGGCTCTCAAAACAATCAAACTTTTGTTCATATTCCTACTGCAAAGCTGAAAAAGCGAATAGATCAGTTGTGCCAAATATATGGAATTAACTTTGTTGAAACAGAAGAGAGCTACACTAGCCAATCAAGCTTTTTAGATGATGTTTTACCTATATTTGGTAACAAGCCAGAAGGGTGGAAATCGTCAGGTAGACGAGTAAAACTTGGACTATTTGTTATCGCGAAAGGTATTAGAATCAACGCAGATCTTAATCTTAATGGAAGCGCCAATTCGCTCTTGAAGGTAAAGGAACAACTAAACCTAGATTTAGCCAAGACCTCTAAGAGAGTTTTGACCGTTCTAGAGAGAATATTTCTCTGGAAGAATAACTGTAAAAAGCAACAAGGGAGTGGATGGGTGCCCTCCCCGTAGCAACAGTTTGAATCCCCGTACATTCAATCTTGGGGGAGAGTCAAGTGCATCTAACTGCCTCGAGGAATTAAGATGGCTCAACAAACCAAAAGCTCCAAAGAAATTTCCCATAACTGTTCTACGGTTGTTGACGTTTTGCGCTTGAGAAGCTCTACACAGCCCACGCGTCGCGCCTTTACCTTCTTGGAGGATGGAGAGAGCCAAGAAGCGACACTGACTTATCAACAGTTGGATAAGCGCTCTCGTGCGATCGCATCTCAACTCCAAGCTTTGAATTTAAAAGGGGAACGTGCCCTACTACTCTATCCACCAGGGCTAGATTACTTGAGTGCTTTTTTTGGTTGTCTATATGCTGGAGTTGTAGCGGTTCCAGCTTATCCGCCTCAAAATAAACGCAAAGCACTCAGAATCCAGGCTATCAGCACAGATGCACAGGCTCGCATCGCTCTCACTACAACAGCGATGCTCCCCACATTACAATCCATACTTGCACAGCAAACAAACCTGGAAAATATACGCTGGCTCGTTACCGACAACCTAGCAGAGGGTCTGGAAGATTCTTGGCAACAGCCTGATATCAATGCGGATACCATAGCCTTTCTCCAATACACCTCAGGTTCTACGGGGATACCAAAGGGAGTCATGCTCAGTCATAGCAACCTATTGCACAACGCCGCCGCCACTTACCAATTCATGGGACATTCACCCAACAGTAAATTTGTCTCCTGGCTACCCGTATACCATGACATGGGACTGATTGGTGGTATTTTGCAACCTTTATATGGCGGTTTTAGTTGCATCTTGATGTCGCCAGCATCTTTTTTGCAACGACCCTTCCGCTGGTTGCAAGCTATTTCCAGATATAAAGGGACAACAAGTGGCGCTCCTAACTTTGCCTATGAATATTGTATTCACAAAATTACTCCAGAACAGCGCTCTTGTCTTGATCTCAGCAGTTGGAGTGTAGCGTTTAATGGCGCTGAACCTGTGCGACAGGATACCCTAGAGCAATTTGCACTCACCTTCGCCGAGTGTGGGTTCCGTCGAGAAGCCTTCTACCCTTGTTACGGCATGGCTGAAGCAACTCTGATGGTTTCTGGTGGCAGCAAGACAGCCTTACCGATTGTGAAAAAAGTCCAGAAATCTGCACTTGCAAACAATCAAGTCATTGAAGTTAGCGCTCAGACACAAGATAAAGATATCCAAACCTTTGTCAGTTGTGGTAAGATAATTCCTCAACAACAAATTGTGATTGCCAATCCTGAAACATTAACACGCTCTTCACCAAATCAAGTGGGAGAAATTTGGGTATCAGGGCCAAGTGTGGGTCAAGGTTATTGGCATCGGCAAGAGGAAACAGAGCGAACCTTTCGTGCCTATCTCAAAGATACAGGAGAAGGGCCGTTTTTGCGGACTGGGGATTTAGGCTTTCTAGACAATGGAGAACTCTTCATTACTGGGAGAGCAAAAGATTTAATCATCATTCGAGGTCGCAATCTTTATCCCCAAGATATTGAATTAACCACAGAACGCAGCCATCCATCATTGCGATCAAGTAGTACAGCTGCTTTTTCAGTTGAGGTCAATGATCAAGAACAGCTGGTCATCGTCCAAGAATTGGAATTTCGCGCCAAACCGGATATCAATGAAGCCACCACTGCTATTCGTCAAGCAGTGACTGAAGAACATGAAGTACAAGTTCATGCAGTAGTTTTGATTAAACCAGGTACTATTCCTAAAACTTCCAGTGGTAAAATTCAACGTCGTGCCACCAAAGTAGCTTTTCTGGCAGGCGAACTGGATGTGGTCGGCAGTAGTATCAGTAATAATACTGCTTATTTAGGTAAAGAAAACCACTTACAACGACAAACCCTCTTAGCGCTGACTCCAGAAGAGTCTCAACCACTTTTAGAATCTTATCTCAGAGAACAGGTAGCGCGTGTCCTTAGTGTCGCACCACAGGAAATTAACCCACAACAGCCATTAAGCAGCTTGGGACTCGATTCTTTGAGAGTATTTGAGTTAAAAAACCAGATTGAGGCTGACCTAGAAGTTACTGTATCTGTAGCAGACTTCTTTGAAGGGTTGAATACGCGATCGCTCTCCACTAAGATACTTACTCAATTAGCAACAACAACTTCCATCCCATCTATATCTGTTACCCAAGTCCAGAAAACTACATCTGTTCACCCTTTATCTTTCTCTCAGCAGGGATTATGGTTTATCCATCAGTTCGTTCCTGATTCGCCTGCATACAATATTCCCATATTGATTAACTGCAAAGGTAAGATTAACGAGGCAGTAGTCGCCCAAAGCTTAAATGAAATCATCAGACGTCACGCAGTTTTGCGAACAAACTTTGTGGTCGTGGATGGACAACCTCTGCAAGTGATTCAGCCAGCTACTAAATTAACCTTGCTCACAGAGGATTTACAGCAAGTTACACTCAACCAACGGGCTGAACAAGTACGACGTCTAGCTAGTGAATTTGCTCAGCAACCATTCGACTTGTCCAGTCAACCACTTTTGCGTGCCAAACTACTACGCTTAGACCAACAAGAATACACATTGCTCCTCACCCTGCACCACATCATAGCCGATGGCTGGTCAATCGGCATTCTCATTCAAGAATTGGCAGCGCTGTATGCAGCATTTTCTCGTGGAGAACCCTCACCACTGCCGGAACTACCTATTCAGTACATAGATTTTGCCTATTGGCAGAGGCAATGGTTGCAAAGCGATCGCATCCAAACCCTGTTGACATACTGGAAACAGCAGCTGGGTGGCAAACTACCTGTCTTGAATTTACCTACAGACCGTCCGCGATCGCCGATCCAAACCTTCAAAGGCGCTCAAGCAAGACTAACTCTGTCCCCAACCCTGACAGCAGAACTGAAAAAACTAGGTCATAGCGAAGGCGTGACCCTGTTTATGACAATGCTTACGGCTTTCAAAATCTTACTTTATCGCTATACAGGACAGACTGATATTTTGGTAGGTTCTCCGATCGCCAATCGTAACCAAACAGAGGTAAAATCATTAATTGGATATTTTGTCAATGTTTTGGTGCTACGTACAGACCTAGCCAACCAACCCAGTTTTAGAGAATTGCTCTCCCAGGTAAAATCAACAGCCCTAGAAGCTTATATTCATCAAGACTTGCCTTTTGAGAAGTTAGTCGAGGAACTACACCTAGATAGAGACCTCAGCTACAATCCCCTCTTCCAAGTCATGTTTGTTCTCCAGAATGTGCCAATACCGAGTCCCAAGTTATCAGATATATCCATAACTTGTCAGGAAGGCGAAAACGGCACAGCAAAGTTCGACCTGACTCTATTTGTAGCAGACACAGAACATGGATTGCTGATCACTGCTGAATACAACACTGATTTGTTTAATGCCGATACCATCCATCGGCTGCTAGGTCATTTCCAGACATTGCTCACAGGGGTTGTCAAAAATCCCGATCAGTGCATTGCAGATTTACCTCTACTCACAGCACCTGAAAAACAACAACTTCTAGTTGACTGGAATAATACCAAAACCGACTATCCGCAAAATCTGTGCGTTCATCATTTGTTTGAGGAGCAGGTAGAACAAACACCCGATGCGATCGCTGTTGTCTTTAACAAAGAAACATTCGCCTACCGGGAATTAAATCAAAGAGCCAATCAAATTGCTCATAGCTTACAGCAGTTGGGTGTACAACCAGATGTAATCGTTGGTATTTGCATGGAGCGATCGCCAGAAATGGTGATTGGCATCTTAGCCATCCTCAAAGCGGGTGGTGCTTATTTACCCCTAGATACCGCCTATCCTCAAGAGCGTTTGGCATTGATGTTGGCAGATGCTGGTGTAAAAGTGTTACTCACTCAACAACATTTAGTCAAAAAACTACCGCCACACCAAGCGCAAGTTATATGCCTAGACACAGATAGTGAAACTTTTGCTGCTCACAGCCAAGAAAATCTAGTGGGTGAAGTTAAACCAGAAAATCTCGCCTATGTCATCTATACCTCTGGTTCTACAGGCATACCCAAGGGAGTAATGAATACTCATCTGGGTTTATGCAATCGTTTGTTGTGGATGCAAGATGCTTATCAATTAACACCAGCAGATAGAGTTTTACAGAAAACCCCTTTTAGCTTTGATGTCTCTGTATGGGAATTCTTCTGGCCTTTGTTGACAGGCGCAATCCTAGTTTTAGCCAAACCCGAAGGTCATAAAGATGCTGGCTATCTAGTCGAACTGATTGCTCAGGAGCAAATTACCACACTGCATTTTGTTCCCTCAATGCTGCAAGTATTCTTAGAAGCACCAGGATTAGAGAAATGTCAGAGTCTCAAACGTGTCATTTGTAGTGGAGAAGCTTTACCTTTTGACCTACAAGAACGCTTCTTTGAGTCTTTGGATGCAGAATTATACAATCTTTATGGGCCCACCGAAGCCGCCATTGATGTCACTGCCTGGCGCTGTCAACGAGGTAGCAACGAGAAAATAGTTCCTATCGGTCGACCGATTGCCAATACCCAGATATACATATTAGATAGACATCTTCAACCTGTCCCTATCGGAGTTCCGGGTGAATTGCATATTGGTGGTGTGGGATTGGCAAGAGGCTATCTAAATAGACCTGAATTGACAGAAGAAAAGTTCATTCCCAACCCCTTGACCCATTTTGAATTACCGATTCTAGATTATAAATTGGGGGATTGTAGTAAAAATCCAGAAGATTGCGATCGCACACAATTTAGTAATCCAAAATCCGTCTTGGAAAGTTCTGAAGTTTCCTCCGGGACGCTGCGCGTCAACAGACTTTCCGCAAAATCTCAAAATCTAAAATTTAATCGCCTTTACAAGACAGGAGATTTAGCACGTTACCGTCCTGATGGAAACATCGAATTCCTGGGGAGAATTGACCACCAAGTGAAAATTCGCGGCTTCCGCATCGAACTAGGAGAAATTGAAGCAGTCCTGGGACAACACCCACAGGTACGGGAGGTAGTTGTGATCGCCACAGAGGATAGACTCAGTGAACGCCGTTTAGTTGCCTATGTGGTTCCCAATCAAGATCATGCACCTTCTATTGATGAATTACGCGATCGCCTCCGAGAAAAGCTGCCTGAATATATGGTTCCCTCTGCTTTTGTGATGTTAGATGCATTACCACTTACACCCAACGGCAAAGTAGATCGCCGCGCCTTACCTGCTCCCGATAGCTTGCGCCCCGAGTTAGCATCTACATATCAACCTCCCCAGTCCCAGATAGAACAAGAAATAGCTAAAGTTTGGCAAACAGTACTGCATCTAGAAAAAGTAGGCGTCAACGATAACTTCTTTGACCTTGGCGGTAACTCATTGTTGATGGTTCAGGTTACTAATAAACTGCAAGCTGTTTTTCAACGGAATTTATCAGTTGTAGCAATGTTTCAACATCCAACGATAAGTTCCTTGACCCAATATTTAAGCCAGCAGCCAGAGGATGTACCTGCTTTTGGGTCAATGCGCGATCGCGCGCAAAAACAAATGGAAGTGCTAAATCAACGAAAAAATTTCTGGATAAAACAAAATAAAAAAACTCGTAATCAGTGAAAATATAGCACTTCTCATTTAGATGAAATACAGCTTTATCCGTGTACCCTACGGGAAGCCGCCCTTACGGGCGTCTACATCTGTGTTCCATGAGTGTTCGCTTTTTTCTGAACAAAGCAGGAAAGACAATGGAAGAAATTGCAATTATTGGTATATCAGGACGCTTCCCTGGAGCCAAAAATATTGAAAAATTTTGGCAAAATTTGCGCTCAGGAGTAGAATCAATTTCTCTGTTTACAGATGAAGAGTTAATCGCTGCTGGAATCGAACCTGGATTATTAAATAACTCTAATTATGTGAAAGCAGGTGCAATATTAGAAGATATAGATTTATTTGATGCTGCTTTTTTTGGTTTTAACCCTAAAGAAGCAGAAATCACCGACCCACAACACCGCCTGTTTTTAGAATGTGCATGGGAAGCACTAGAAAACGCTGGCTATGATTCTCAAAGGTGTGAAAGTCGGATTGGTGTTTATGCTGGTGCTAGTTTAAATAACTATTTATCATTTAATATAAATCGCGATCAAATCGGGTCAGCGAATAGTTTTCAAAAGTTGATTGGTAACGATAAAGATTTTCTGACTACCCGTGTTTCTTATAAATTAAATTTATCTGGCCCGAGTGTCACAATTCAAACAGCTTGTTCTACTTCCCTAGTAGCAATAACTCTGGCTTGCCAAAGCTTATTAAACTACCAATGCGACATGACATTGGCAGGTGGAGTTTCAATTAGAGTGCCACAAAAAACAGGTTATTTGTATCAAGAAGGAGGAATTTTATCGCCAGATGGCCACTGTCGTGCCTTTGATGCCAAAGCACAGGGAACAATTATTGGCAATGGTGTAGGAGTGGTAGTTTTAAAACGTCTTGCAGATGCGATCGCAGATGGGGATCACATATATGCAGTAATTAAAGCAGCAGCTATCAACAACGATGGTTATAGTAAAATTGGCTACACTGCACCCAGCGTCAACGGTCAAGCAGAAGTCATAGCAGAAGCGCTGGCTTTGGCGGGAGTAGAACCGGAAAGCATCAGCTATATTGAAGCGCACGGCACAGGCACTAATTTGGGTGATCCGATTGAAATAAATGCCCTGACCAATGTTTTTCGCGACTATACTGACAAAAAAGGCTTCTGTGCCATAGGTTCTGTCAAAACGAATATCGGTCATTTAGATGCTGCCGCCGGAGTGGCAGGGGTCATCAAAACCGCCCTGGCTCTCCAGCATAAATTGATACCACCGAGCCTGAATTTTCAGCAGCCCAATCCTGAGATTGATTTTGCCAACAGTCCTTTTTATGTCAATACAAAACCCACGCAATGGCAAGCTGAAAAAACTCCCCGTCGTGCAGGTGTCAGTTCCTTAGGAATTGGTGGCACTAATGCCCATGTAATTCTGGAAGAAGCACCAGTTGCAGAGACGTGCCATGGCACGTCTCTGCAATCTCGTCCTTGGCAATTACTACTACTATCTGCCAAAACAGAATCTGCCCTGGAAAATGCGACTCAAAATCTCGCTCACCATCTGAGTGAACATCCGCAAGAAAACTTGGCAAATGTAGCTTATACCTTGCAAGTGGGGCGCAGAGAATTTGACTATCGTCGCATCTTGGTATGCCAGGATATTGCAGATGCTGTCACTACATTAAATAGGCACGATGTACAAAGAGTTTTAACCCACTTCCAAGAACCGGTAGAACGTCCCATCGCCTTCATGTTCCCGGGACAAGGCGCTCAGTATGTGGAAATGGGTAAAGAACTTTACCAGACTGAGGTGATATTCCGTGAACATCTGGATCGTTGCTGCTTAATGCTCAAACCTCTCTTAGGGTTTGATTTGCGTTCCCTATTCTATCCTCATGAAAATCAGGCGCAAGCAGCAGAAAAACTCAAACAAACCAGTATCGCTCAAAGTGCATTGTTTGT
Organism: Fischerella thermalis PCC 7521; assembly: GCF_000317225.1. Lineage (GTDB taxonomy): Bacteria > Cyanobacteriota > Cyanobacteriia > Cyanobacteriales > Nostocaceae > Fischerella > Fischerella thermalis. Next base: position 12,628 of record NZ_AJLL01000096.1, on the reverse strand, counting down.
AATTGAGTATGCGCTGGCTCAGTTGTGGATGTCCTGGGGAATTTCTCCCAGCGCCATGATTGGCCATAGTATCGGCGAATATGTCGCGGCTTGCCTTGCTGGTGTGATGTCTCTGGAAGAAGCTTTAACTTTGGTTGCGATGCGGGGACGACTGATGCAGCAACTACCAACAGGTGCAATGCTCTCTGTTGCACTCCCAGAAGAGGAAGTCAAAACCTTACTTCATCAAGAGTTATCCTTAGCTGCTAGCAACGCCCCCCATTTGTGTGTAGTTTCGGGAAGTCATGACGCCGTCAACACCTTTGAGGCACAACTGCAAGCCAAAGGCGTAGAATGTCGCCGCCTGCATACTTCCCACCCCTTCCATTCCCAGATGATGGAACCGATCTTGGAATCATTCATTACTGAAGTTAAAAAGGTAAAACTCTATCCTCCCAAGATACCTTTTATCTCCAATGTCACAGGAACTTGGATCACCCCAGAAGAAGCCACAGATCCTAATTATTGGGCAAAACATTTACGCTTTCCTGTGCGCTTTAGTGCGGGAATATCTCAATTACTGCAACAACCAAATCGGATTCTCCTAGAAGTCGGACCAGGACGTACTTTGTGTACACTGGCTAAACAGCATTCCCACCAAGCAATAGGACAGGTGGTTTTGCCAAGCTTACGCCACCCCCAGGACAAACAATCGGATGTTGCTTTTATACTCAACATCTTAGGTAGACTCTGGTTAGCAGGAGTTACTATCAATTGGTCTGGTTTTTATGCTCACGAACAACGTCAGCGCGTACCATTACCAACTTACCCCTTTGAGCGTCAGCGTTACTGGATTGAACCCCAATTAACAGCAGAAAAATCTGGGCAAGCGGAAAGTAAACTTGGTAAAAAACCCAATATAGCTGACTGGTTTTATGTTCCTTCCTGGAAACAAATTCCTCTAGTCAAAACTGGAGAGAAAAGGTCTACTTGTTATCTGGTTTTTGTTGATGAATGCACCATAGGTTCGCAAATTGTTCAACATTTGCAACAAACAGGACAAGATGCGATCGCAGTCTTAGTAGGTGCGGAATTTAGCCAAGTTAACCACAACACTTACACAATCAATCCTACTCAAAAAGATGATTACTATACTTTGCTCCAAACTATTCATCAACAAGGTAAAATACCAGAAACAATCATTCATTTTTGGAGCCTCACTCATTTAATTCATCAGTCACTAGAAACAATTCAAAATCATGGTTTCTGGAGTTTAATTTATCTAGCGCAAGCTTTAGGACAGCAAAATATTAGTGACTCAAAAATTCAACTTTTCGTTGTGAGTAATCATCTCTATGATGTCACTGGTAATGAGGAATTATTGCCTGCAAAAGCCACTATTTTAGGACCTTGTAAAGTCATACCCCAAGAATATCCAGGCATTAAATGCCGTCAAATAGATGTAGTCTTACCTACTTCCAGAATCGACAATCTTGTACAAGAATTACTCGCAGAAATCACAGCAGAATCCAACGAATCTATCATCGCCTACCGAAATCATCATCGTTGGGTACAAGTATTTGAACCGATAACTTTAGAAAAACCTACCAGCCGCAAAACACGATTACGGCAAAAAGGAGTATATTTAATCACTGGTGGCACAGGGGGTATAGGCTTAGAAATTGCCAAGTATCTTGCCCAGACAGTACAAGCTAAACTTATCCTCATTGGACGTTCTCAATTACCAGCAAAAGAGCATTGGCAACAATGGCTAGCTACTCATGATACATCTGATCATACTCACCACAAAATTCAAAAATTGCAGGAATTAGAGACACTAGGGGCTGAAGTTTTAATATTGCCTGCCGATGTCACTAATTATGAACAAATGCAAAGTGCAGTTGCTCAATCTCTAGAAAATTTTGGGGAAATTCATGGCGTCATTCATGCAGCTGGAGTCGCAGGCAGTGGTATAGTTCAACTGAAAACTTTAGAGATTGTGAATAGTGTTTTTGCTCCCAAATTACAGGGAACATTAGTGCTAAATGAAGTCCTCCAAGACATCAATCTAGATTTCTTGGTACTTTGTTCTTCTCTAAGTTCAATTTATGGAGGATTTGGACAAGTAGATTATTGCGCAGCCAATGCATTTTTAGATAAATTTGCTCACTTTAATACATCCAAAAATGGTAAACTGACATTAGCAATCAACTGGGATACATGGCAAGAAGTGGGAATGGCAGTCAATACTGCTGTTCCTGAAGAACTTAAGAAATGGCGCTCTGAAACTCTCAAAAATGGACTATTGCCAACAGAAGCAGTAGAAGCATTTGAACGGATTTTAGCAAATCCGCTTCCTCAAATTTTAGTTTCCACACAAGAATTACAATTAGTCATTGATCAATTTAATCAATTTCTTTCATCAAGTTTTCTCAACTCTAAATCAGAGAATTTCACTCACTTATCCGGCACAAGACATGCACGCACTCTCCAAGAAACTACTTATGTTGCTCCTCGTAACGAAATTGAGCAAAGTATTGCCAATATTTGGGAAGAACTGATAGGTATTGACAAAGTAGGAATTTATGACAAATTCTTTGAATTAGGCGGACACTCTTTACTAGCTGTGCAAACAATTTCTCGCTTACGTGAAACATTTCAAGTGGACCTACCCCTGCGCACTCTTTTATTTGAAGCCCCCACTGTAGCTGAACTAGCTATTGTCATAGCAGAAAAACAACCAAAGGCAGAAGAATTGAAGGAGATAGAACAGCTATTAGCAGAGGTAGAAAATCTTTCACTGGATGAAATTAAACAACAACTTGCTCAAGAATCACAAGCTAATGGTTTGTGTCATTAATTTTGATAAGTTACATAGTTTAATGAATTACATTTTAATCCCTCAGAACTAATGCAACAGATCACTAGACTCTCACGGGCAATTAATTGCCAACAACGAGGAGATGAAGAATATAACGAACACAGATGCACACAGATTTAGACGCGCCCAAGCGCGGCTTCGGTGCAGGGTACACAGATGGATTATGGGTTTGCTCCTAATTTGATCTGCGATCGCTATTTTCAAAACAGCTAATTACACTAGGTTATGGTACAAACCTTGCTATAAAAATTCTTACCCCTATCGCAACCTGTCGTGAAACTATTGAATATATGCAATCAATTGGTGTTGATGAAATTGCGTGTTTGATTGATTTTGGCTTGGATTTCGATTCTGTGATGACAAGCCTATATAAGTTGCAAAAACTAACAGAAGAGTATCAAGCTAAAAATACTGTTAAACATAAATCAGCACTCAACTTATTTGGGTGATTTATCATGAGTGATATTAGTAAAAGAATTGCAAATCTTCCTCCAGAAAAACGGGCACTGTTAGAACTGCGTCTGAAACAAAAAGAATTGAGCATAAAAAAATTAACATCTATTTCTAAAAGAAAATCTTCTGATGTTTTATTATTATCTTTAGTTCAGGAACGGTTATGGTTGCTCTATCAATTACAACCAGATATTCCTTTATTTAATGATTCCATTCTAATTCATGTTACAGGTAAGCTTGACAGTATAGCTTTAGAAAAAAGTTTAAACGAAATTATTAAACGACATGAAATACTCCGCACCACTTTTAAAATTGTAGACACTCAACCAATTCAAATTATTGCTCCGACCATAACATTAAAACTGCTTATTTTAGATTTGCAAGAGTTGTCAAAACCTGAACAAGAAGAATTAGTCAAACAAATTATTACCGAACAATCTAGTAAAACCTTTGATCTGACTCAAGAACTTCTATTACGGTGCAAACTTATCAGATTAAAACAGCAAGAACATATCATCCTTTTAACCATGCATCACATTATCTGTGATGGCTTATCTCGACAAATCTTTTATCGAGAATTAGGAACACTTTACCAAGCCTTTTGTGATGGCACTGCCCCAGCTTTGCCAGAATTGCCTATCCAGTATGCAGATTTCGCTCTTTGGCAGCGGCAATCTTTGGATGACGAAACGTACAAGTCTCAGTTAGTTTATTGGCAGCAAAAACTGGAAAACTTACCTCCGGTTTTCGCCTTACCAACAGACAATCCACGTCCGGCGGTTCAAAGCTTGCGAGGTGCGCGCCAAACTCTCATCCTTCCTCAATCATTGACAGAGGCACTGAAGTCCTTAAGTCAAAAGGAAGGCGTGACTTTGTTCATGGTGTTACTTGCGGCGTTTAAGACTTTGCTCTATCGCTACACAGGACAAACAGACCTGGTAGTTGGTACTCCCATTGCCAATCGCAACCAAATTGAAACCGAAAATTTACTAGGTTGTTTTATTAACACTTTGGTTTTGCGAACTAATCTTTCTAACAACCCTAGTTTTCGAGAACTATTAGCACGGGTACGGGAAACCACCTTGGCAGCTTATGCTCATCAAGACTTACCGTTTGAGCAACTGGTGAAAGAACTGCAACCAGAACGGACATTGAGTCATAACCCTCTGTTCCAGACGATGTTCGTTTTCCAGGATTCGCCACTCCAAGCCCTAGAATTGCCTGGTCTGAAATTGACTCCCTCAATTGTAGACAGTGGATTTGCTGAGTTTGACTTGACTTTGTTCTTAGAAGATACAAAGCTGGGACTAATGGGAGCCTTAGAGTACAGCACCGACTTGTTTAGGGCAGACACCATTAACCGGATGATCGGGCATTGGCAAACTTTGCTGGCAGGGATTGTTTCTCACCCCGATGAGAATATCTCAAAATTACCTTTACTGACTAAGTTTGAGGAAAATCAGCTGCTTGTAGATTGGAATCAAACAACAACAGACTATGCCAAAGACCAGTGCATTCATCAACTGTTTGAAGCCCAGGTGGAAAGAACACCAAATGCAGTGGCGGTGGTGTTTGCAGATCAGCAGTTGACTTACCGAGAACTCAACGAGAAAGCCAACCAACTGGCCCATTATTTGCAAAAGTTGGGAGTGCAACCAGAAGTGCCAGTGGGGATTTGTGTTGAGCGTTCCTTAGAGATGGCGATCGCAATCTTAGCCATCTTAAAAGCGGGTGGCGCTTATGTGCCCATAGACCCAAACTATCCCCAGGAGCGTGTAGCCTACATCTTGGCGAATTCCCAAGCGCTTGTACTTCTAACTCAGGAAAAATTAATCAAAGAACTGCCTGAGCATCAAACATGTGTTGTCTGTTTGGATACAGACTGGCAAGCCATCTCGCAGGAGAGCCGGAGCAATCCCTTTAGTATTACTGAAAGCGAAAATTTAGCTTATGTGATTTACACTTCTGGTTCTACAGGTACACCCAAAGGTGTATTAATTACACATAAATCTTTAGTTAATTTTACGGAAGCTGCTGTGGTTGAATATGGACTGACAGAGGGCGATCGCGTGCTTCAGTTTGCCTCCATTAGTTTTGATGCCGCAGCAGAAGAAATTTATCCCTGCCTAACGTGCGGTGGAACTTTAGTTCTACGTACTGATGAGATGCTCAGTGATGGGCAGACATTTCTGCAAAAGTGCCAGGATTTAAAGCTGACGGTATTAGATTTGCCGACTGCCTACTGGCAACAGCTCATGTCTGATATCGCCACAGCACATTTACGGCTACCCGACTCACTCCGGCTAGTAATTATTGGGGGAGAGCAAGCGCAGGGAAAACAAGTAGAAATTTGGCAAAATTGTGTAGGCGATCGCCAAGAACTGATCAACACCTACGGCCCCACAGAGGCGACTGTTGTCGCAACGACATACAAATTACCGTTAGCACCCACAGACAACCCGTCACTCAAGATACCGATTGGACGCCCGATTCCCAATGCTCAAACCTACGTATTAGATAAATATTTGCAACCAGTTCCCATTGGTGTTGTTGGTGAACTATATATTAGTGGTGTTGGTATTGCTAGGGGATACCTCAACCGTCCAGATTTGACCGCCGATAAATTCATTCCCCACCCCTTCAGCAATCAGCTAGGAGCGCGATTATACAAAACAGGGGATTTAGTACGCTATCGTCAAGACGGCAACATCGAATTCCTGGGGCGGATTGACAATCAGGTGAAAGTTAGGGGATTCCGCATCGAGTTAGGAGAAATTGAGTCGGTGCTGAGTCAACATCCCGCCGTGCGAGAAGTGGTGCTTTTAGCACGAGAAGAAAAAGCGGGAAATAAACGCTTAGTAGCTTATATAGTTCCTAACAAACAAAGCAGAGGGCAAGAGGATTTGATAGCGGGTAGCGATCGCTTCCAGTCGGAAATTCCTAAGCAAGAAGCACAAGACTTAGATAATAGTAATATTCATCACTCAGCACTCAGCCATGACCTGCGTAACTTCGTCAAAGAAAAGTTACCAGAATACATGATTCCTGCTGCCTTCGTATTCCTGGAAGTTATGCCTTTAACCCCCAACGGTAAGGTAAATCTGCAAGCACTACCAGCACCAGAACAGCAAACTCCAGAAATAGCATCAGCTTTCATCGCTCCTGAAACTACAGTCGAAAAACAGTTAGCTACGATTTGGGCGCAGGTACTAGGTAGAGAAAAGGTAGGTATCAAAGACAACTTTTTTGCATTAGGTGGAGACTCCATCCTCAGTCTTCAGGTCGTTTCTAAAGCTCGAGAAGCCGGACTAAAATTAACACCAAAGCAGATTTTTCAATACCAGACGATCGCGGAATTAGTAGCAGTAGTCAGTACAACTGAGACCATCATTGCCGTCGAACAAGGAATTGTCACCGGAACAGTACCTTTGACGCCCATTCAGCACTGGTTCTTTGCCCAAAATCTCCGTTTTCCTCACCACTATAATCAAGCAGTTCTGCTCGAACCAAAGCAACCACTGGATATTACTTGCTTAGAGAAAGCAGTGCAAGGGTTACTCCAGCACCACGATGCACTTCGCTTGCGTTTTGTCAAGGGGGAATCTGGTTGGCAGCAGGTGAATGCTGATGTTGATGGCGTAGTTCCGTTGGTGCAGCGAGATTTTTCAGCTTTGCCGGAAACTCAACAAAAACAAGTAATTGCAGACGCTGCCAACGAACTTCAAGCCAGCCTCAATTTATCTGAAGGGCCATTGCTTCGGGTTGCCTTATTCCACCTGGGCTGCAATCAACAGCGTCTACTGATTGTGATCCATCACTTAGCGGTTGATGGGGTGTCGTGGCGCATCCTGTTGGAGGATTTGCAGAGGAGTTATGAGCAAATCTGTTGTAGCCAAAGAATTCAATTGGCTTCTAAAACGACTTCCTTCAAACAGTGGGCTGAACAACTACAAGCCTATGCCCAAGCAGACGCATTCAAGCAAGAACTCAATTACTGGCAACAAGAACTGCAACAACCCATTGCTTCCCTACCCGTGGACTTTCCAGGGGGAGAGAATACAATGGCTAAAGCTCAAATTGTCTCTGTAGCTTTGAGTCCAGAAGAAACTCAAGCTTTGTTACAAGAGGTTCCCCAAGCCTACAACACTCAAATCAATGATGTGTTACTGACAGCTTTGGCACAGACCTTTGCCCAATGGCAGGGGATGGATTGTTTGTTAGTAGATTTAGAAGCCCATGGCCGGGAAGCGTTTTCAGAATCGATAGATTTATCCCGGACTGTGGGTTGGTTTACTGCCGTTTTTCCTGTAGTGTTGAAAGTAAGTCCCAATAGTCATCCTGGAGAAGCTTTAAAAACAGTTAAAGAACAACTGCGCCGCATTCCTAATCAGGGAGTGGGCTATGGGATATTGCGCTACCTCAGAGGTGATGAAGTTGCCCAAGTACTGCAAGCATTACCTCAAGCTGAGGTGGCTTTTAACTATCTGGGTCAGTTTGACCAGAGTTTGTCTTCATCCTCTCTATTTCAGTTCGCCCCAGAATCAAGTGGTCGCGTTTACAGTCCACAGGAAACCCTGCCATACCTTTTGGAAATTAACGGAATGGTGAGTGCAGGTCAATTGCGCTTGGAATGGAGTTTTAGTCAACAGATATATCAAAGTGCAACAGTGGAAAAATTGGCTGTTGGTTATATAGATGCATTGCGCTCACTAATTACTCACTGTCAATCTCCCGATGCAGGTGGCTTTACTCCTTCCGATTTTGCCGAATTTCAGCAAAGCCAATGGAATCAAGCCGATCTGGATGCAATTACCGCAGTCATTAGAGGAATGTAATATGGGCATGAAAAATATTGCAGATTTTTATCCCCTCTCGCCCATGCAACAGGGCATCCTCTTCCACTGTCTTGCAGATCCCAAATCAGGAGTATATTTTGACCAATTTAGCTGCATCATAGAAGGTAATCTCAATATTGCAGCCTTCCATCGTGCTTGGCACCAGGTCGTAAATCGACACTCAATTTTACGCACCTGTTTCCTGTGGGAAGGCTTAAAAGAACCTGTGCAAGTAGTGCATCGTCAGGTAACACTACCTTTTGTGCATCAGGACTGGCGGCATTTGTCATCAGTTGCACAGCAGGAACAAATTGAGGCTTTTTTGTCAAGCGATCGCTGCCAAGGCTTTAATCTGACAGTTGCACCTCTGATGCGTTTGGTGCTGATTCAACTTACCGACTATTCTTATCATTTTATTTGGAGCAGTCATCACCTGCTGTTAGATGGTTGGTCTGTTCCTTTAATTTTCCAAGAAGTTCTGGCCTTTTACAAAACTTTCGCTCAAGGCCAAACTCTGTTCCTCCCATCTCCACGTCCTTACCGGGATTACATCGTCTGGTTACAGCAGCAAAATCTTTCCGAAGCTGAAACATTTTGGCGGCAGACTCTCAAAGGTTTTACTGCTCCCACAAAGATAGGGGAAAACCAGAATAATCAGCAAACATCTACTGATAACTACAAAGAACAACAACTGCGGCTACAAGCATCAACCACAGCCGCACTACAATCACTAGCACAAAAACATCAGCTAACACTCAACACTCTCGTGCAGGGAGCTTGGGCTTTACTCCTGAACCGCTATAGTGGGGAAGCAGACGTATTATTTGGGGTAACAGTCTCAGGTCGTCCGGCGGCCCTGCCAAAAGCCGAATCAATGGTGGGGTTATTTATCAACACGCTACCATTCCGAGTCAAAGTTGATCCCGAAGCTTTCCTCTTACCTTGGCTAAAGCAAGTTCAAGTCCAACAAGTTGAGACACGGCAGTACGAATATAGCCCACTCGTAGAAATTCAGGGTTGGAGTGAAGTTAACAGAGGTTTGCCTCTGTTTGAGAGTATTCTCGTTTTTGAGAATTATCCTGTAGATATTTCTTTATCAGAACCAGGTTTAGACCTGGCAATTAAGAATTTTCGTAGTATTGAACAGACTAACTATCCCCTGACACTAAGTGTGATCCCGGGTAAAGAGCTGTTGCTTACCATTGCCTACAATGAAGGTGAGCGCTTTGCTGCTGCCACTATCGACCGTATGCTAGGACATCTGGCAACCTTGCTCAACACGATGGTTGCCAATCCTCAACAGCGCCTGAAAGAATTATCACTTTTAACAGCAGCTGAAAAACAGCAGCTATTGGTGGAGTGGAATAGCACTAAGAGTGACTATCCCCAAGACCTATGCATCCATCAGTTGTTTGAAGCCCAGGTGGAACGCACCCCTGATGCTGTAGCCGTAGTTTTTGCAGACCAGCAATTAACTTATCGGGAACTCAACTGCCGTGCCAACCAATTGGCCCATGAATTGCAAAAATTGGGAGTGGGACCAGAGGTATTAGTGGGGGTTTGTGTTGAGCGATCGCTAGAGACGGTAATTGCTATCCTAGCAATTCTCAAAGCAGGCGGAGCATATATACCCCTAGATCCATCCTATCCACCACAAAGGTTAGCTTTGATGTTGGAGGATGCCAAGCCTTTGGTACTGCTTACCCAGGCAGGACTAGTCGCCGAACTCCCACCACACACAGCTAAAGTTGTACTTATTGATAATAATAATTTCAGTAATATTCCTGTTACATTACATAATCCTATCAGTGGGACTAAACCTGAAAACCTAGCCTATGTAATTTATACATCAGGCTCTACAGGTAGAGCAAAAGGCGTAACAATTCAGCACAGCAGCCTCGTCAATGCTTATTTTGCTTGGGAAGAAACTTACCACCTACACACAGACGTCACCTGTCATCTGCAAATGGCAAGTTTCTCCTTTGATGTTTTTTCTGGAGATTTAGTTCGTGCTGTCTGTTCGGGTGGCAAACTGGTTTTATGCCCCCGCGACCTACTGCTATCTCCTCAAGACCTATACAATCTCATGGTCAAAGAAAAAGTTGACTGTGCCGAATTTGTACCAGCAGTTTTGCGAAACTTGATGCAGTACCTAGAGGAAAGTCAACAGCAACTTGACTTTATGCGGCTGCTGATTTGTGGTTCTGATGTTTGGTACACAAAAGAATATCAAAAATTTCGTAACTTTTGCGGTTCCCACACCCGCTTAATTAACTCTTTTGGTTTGACCGAAGCCACAATTGACAGTTCCTGGTTTGAAACCACAACTCAGGAGTTAGTTAACGACCAATTAGTACCAATTGGTCGCCCATTTGCTAACACCGAGTTGTACATTTTCGACTCTAACTTGCAGCCAGTACCGATAGGAGTTCCTGGAGAACTGTATATAGGTGGTTATAGTCTAGCTAGAGGTTATTTGCATCGTCCTGATTTGACTTGTGAAAAATTCATTCCCCATCCCTACAGTAACGAACCGGGAGTGCGTTTATACAAGACTGGGGACTTAGCTCGTTATTTACCTAGTGGTGATATAGAGTACATAGGTCGCATTGACCACCAGGTGAAACTTCGGGGTTTCCGCATTGAACTAGGAGAAATTGAAGCAGTCATCAGCCAACACCCAGCAATATCGGCGAGTGTGGTTATTGTTCGGGAGGATGACACTGCAAATAAAACTTTAGTAGCCTATATAACTCTTCACCCAGACCAGACACTGACAATTCCCGAACTGCGCCGCTTTTTGGAGGCAAAACTACCAAACTACATGCTGCCAACAGCTTTTGTCATCCTAGAAGCGCTACCCTTGACACCCAATGGCAAGATAGACCGCCGGTCGCTACCAGCACCAGACCCAACACAACTAATATCTGAGTCTAATCTTGTAGCTCCTTCCACACCAGTTGAAGAAATGCTAGCTGGAATCTGGACAGAAGTGCTTAGCATTCAAAAAGTGGGGATTCACGACAACTTCTTTGATTTGGGGGGACATTCCCTGCTCGCAACTCGCGTTATTTCGCAACTGCGCCAAGTATTTAAGGTGGAACTACCCTTGCGTTGCTTGTTTAACCAGCCAACAGTCGCGGGGCTAGCCAAAGAAATTGAAAAAGCTACCAAAGCAGACTTAGGATTAGAAATACCGCCTATTCAACGTATTTCCCGGACGGCAGATTTACCCCTGTCCTTTGCCCAACAACGACTCTGGTTCCTGGCTCAGTTAGAGCCTGACAGTCCTTTTTACAACATTATCGATACCGTACATTTACAGGGTCAGCTAAATCTAGCAGCACTAGAGCAGAGTTTTAATGAAATTCTACGCCGTCACGAAGCCCTGCGAACTAATTTTAAGACCGTCGAAGGGCAACCCGTAGCATTTATCTCATCAGTAACATCGCAGCTATTAACAGTCATTGACCTGGCGGAATTACCTGCTGCTCAACGAGAAACTAAAGTCAAAGAACTAGCACTTGCAGAGGCGCAACAGCCCTTTAACCTGGAGACTGATACTCTGTTGCGAGTGAAATTACTCAGCCTTAGTGAACAGGAATATGTGATCCTGTTGACCATGCACCACATCGTTTCTGACGGTTGGTCAACAAGCGTGCTAGTGCATGAATTGGCAACACTTTATCAAGCTTTTTGTCACGGGCAACCTTCCCCGTTACCGGAATTACCGATTCAGTACATAGACTTTGCCGCTTGGCAGAAGCAGTGGCTCACAGGAGAAGTACTGGAATCCCAGCTTGCTTACTGGCGTCAGCAGTTGCATGGTGCGCCAGCTGTTCTAGAGTTACCTACTGATCACCCACGACCTGCTGTTCAGTCCTTCCGAGGTGCTACCCATTCTTTCCGGCTATCTCCAGAGCAAACTCTTGCGTTGAAAACTTTGAGACAGCAAGAAGGAAGCACCTTATTTATGACCTTGCTGGCAGCCTTCAAGACGCTGCTGTATCGCTACACGGGAAACAATGATATTGTAATTGGTTCTCCCATTGCCAATCGTAACCACAGGGAGATAGAAGGGTTAATCGGTTTTTTTGTCAATACCCTAGTGCTGCGAACCGATTTATCTGGCAACCCTAGCTTTCGAGAGTTGCTACGTCGGGTGCGGGAAGTAGCTTTAGGAGCTTATGCCCACCAAGATGTGCCTTTTGAAAAATTAGTAGAAAAATTGCAGCCCCAGCGCAACTTAAGTCACACACCTCTATTTCAAGTGATGTTTGTACTTCAGAATGCACACAGTTTAGAGATAGAGTTACCGAGTTTGACCTTGAGTACCTTAGAAAGTGATAGTGGCACTGCCAAGTTTGATTTGACACTGTACATGGCAGAAACAGCCTCTGGCATGATTGGCAGCGTGGAGTATAACACTGACTTATTTGAGCCGCAAACTATACAACGGCTGGCAGAGCATTTCCAGAGA
>NZ_AJLL01000095.1 GCF_000317225.1 Fischerella thermalis PCC 7521 | reverse complement strand
TTGCTGACTCAACAGCATTTGCTTGAGAAACTTCCAGCACATCAGGCACGGGTGGTTTGTCTGGACAGCGATCGCAGTAGTATTGCTCAGGAAAGCCAAGACAACCCTATTAATAGTTCTACTGCCAACTGTCTGGCTTATGTCATCTATACTTCTGGCTCTACAGGTAAACCCAAAGGAGTTTTAGGTCTGCATCAAGGCGCTGTCAATCGTTTTGCTTGGATGTGGCAAAACTATCCTTTTAAACAGGGGGAGGTGTGTTGTCAAAAGACATCCTTAAATTTTGTGGATTCGGTTTGGGAAATTTTTGGACCCCTACTCCAAGGAGTGCGGATTGTTATCATACCAGATAGTGTTGTTAAGGCTCCGCAACAATTCATAGAAATTCTGGCTAGCAACAAGATTACACGGCTGGTTGTTGTCCCCTCATTGCTACGTGTACTCTTGGATACCTACACTCATTTACAACAGCGATTGCCTCAGTTGCAACTTTGGGTAACAAGTGGGGAAGCACTTTCTCATAGCTTATTACAAAAGTTTCGCCAGACGCTGCCGGAAAGTACTCTCTTAAACCTTTACGGTTCGTCGGAAGTATCTGCTGACGTTACTTGTTACAGTTTAAGTCCGCAAGATGCAGTTCCGGCACGGGTTGTTATTGGTCGTCCCATAGCTAATACCCAAGTATATGTGCTGGATAGAAACCTCAAGCCTGTGCCTATTGGTGTACCGGGTGAGGTGTATATCGGTGGAGTCGGATTGGCAAGGGGTTATTTCAACAGACCTGAGATGACGGTGGAGCGGTTTATACCAAATATTTTTTCGGCGTTGCATAAAATAGGAATGGAGAATAAACCACCAAGACACCAAGAACACCAAGAATTTTCTTTGGGTTTTCCTGAAGTAGGAACACGTCTATACAAAACTGGGGATTTTGCTCGTTATTTAGTTGATGGAAATCTAGAATTTCTTGGACGGATAGATAATCAGGTAAAAATTCGTGGTTCCCGGATTGAACTAGGAGAAATTGAAGCGGCGCTAGTTCAATATTCGGGAGTGGAGGATGCTGTAGTTGTCGCGAGGGAAGATAGACCGAATCATAAGCAACTAGTGGCGTATGTAGTTGCTCAAAAGGAGCAGGTGATTACGGTCAGTGAACTGCATCGTTTCCTGAAAGAGAAACTACCTGACTATATGTTGCCGTCAGCTTTTGTGATTCTGGAAGCTATACCACTGTTACCGAACGGTAAGGTAGACCGCCATTCCTTGCCAGCACCCGACCAAACACGTCCGGAGTTAGCTGCGACTTATCAACCACCCCAAACTGAGGTAGAAAAAATCATTGCTCAGATTTGGCAAGAAGTATTGCATGTGAATGAAGTGGGTATTCATGACAATTTTTTTGAACTGGGTGGTCATTCATTACTGTTGTTGCAGATTCATAACCAGCTGCAAAAAAGATTTCAGCAAAGTTTATCGATTTTAGAACTGTTTAGATATCCGACTATTAGCTCTTTGGCTAAATATTTAAGTCAGGAGCAAAACAAACAAGTATCTTTTTCGGAAACTGGCGATCGCTCGGAACAGTTAGAAAAAGGCAAGGCACGAATTAAGCAATTTTTGACAATTAGTAAGAGAAATCAATAAAAATGAGTCATACAGTAGAATTTAGTCGCAATGGTTTAGAAATAGCCATTATTGGGATGGCGGGCCGTTTTCCAGGTGCTAAAAATATTGAAGAATTTTGGCAGAATCTACGCAATGGCGTAGAGTCTATTACTACTTTCACTAATGAAGAGTTGCTTGCTGGCGGCATAGACCCTGACCTACTCAACGATCCCAATTATGTGAAAGCTGGGGCTGTATTAGAGGACATAGAATTATTTGATGCTGAGTTCTTTGGGTTCAATCCTAGAGAAGCAGAGATTATTGATCCGCAACATCGTCTGTTTTTAGAGTGTGCCTGGGAGGCTATGGAAAATGCCGGCTACAATTCAAAAATGTACTCAGGTTTGATCGGAGTTTATGCTGGCGCAGGCTCAAACAACTATGTACTAAATATTTATTCCAATCAAAATATTAGAAGTTCTATTGATCGCAACCAACTTTTCTTTGGCAATGACAAAGATTTTCTGGCTACACGGGTATCTTACAAATTAGACCTTGAAGGACCGGCTGTAGGTATTCAAACTGCCTGCTCAACTTCATTAGTGGCGGTACATTTAGCCTGCCGAGGTCTGTTGAGTGGTGAATGTGATATTGCTTTGGCCGGTGGTGTGGCGATCGATGTGCCGCAAAAAGAAGGATATCTTTATCAAGAAGGGGGAATTGTGTCCCCGGACGGTCGCTGTCGTGCCTTTGATGCTAAAGCGCAGGGAACTATTTTTAGTAATGGTGTGGGTATCGTCGTTTTAAAGCGATTGGAAGATGCGATCGCTGACGGCGATTGTATTCATGCTGTGATCAAAGGCTCTGCTATTAATAATGATGGAGCTTTCAAAGTTAGCTACACCGCACCACGTATAGATGGCCAAGCAAAGGTGATTAGGGCAGCTCAAGTCATGGCTGAGGTTGACCCGGAGACAATTACTTACATCGAGGCCCACGGCACTGGAACATCCCTTGGAGATCCGATTGAAATTTCTGCACTCACACAAGTGTTTCGTGCAAGTACTGACAAGAAAGGTTTCTGTGCTGTCGGTTCGGTCAAGACAAATATTGGACACTCGGATATCACAGCTGGTGTTGCAGGACTAATTAAAACTGTCCTCGCCCTCAAACATAAACAAATACCGCCCAGTTTACACTTTCAGCAGCCCAATCCTGAGATTGATTTTGATAACAGTCCCTTCTATGTGAATACCACGCTTTCTGAGTGGCAGACAAACGGCATACCCCGTCGTGCAGGGGTTAGTTCTTTTGGGATTGGGGGAACTAATGCCCATGTAATTCTGGAAGAAGCGCCTGTTGTAGAAACGAGAGGTGGCGCGTCTCTACAATCTCGACCTTGGCATCTGTTATTGCTTTCTGCTAAAACCAGAACAGCACTGGAAACTGCTACAGTAAACTTAGCAGCCTACCTTCAACAACATCGTGATTTAAACTTGGCTGATGTTGCCTATACTCTACAAGTAGGTCGGCAAGCATTTGAGCATCGCTTCATGGTAGTATGTCAGAACCTTGAGGATGCAGTCCAAAAATTGGAGTTTGCCAATCAAGAGCAAGTCTCGACTTACTTGAAAGAACTCCATAATCGACCTGTTGTATTTATGTTTCCTGGGCAAGGGGCGCAGTACGTAAATATGGGTCGAGAACTTTACCAAACTGAACCAATATTTCGGGAAGAGGTAAATCGCTGCTGTGAACTGCTCAAGCCTCACTTAGGTATAGATTTGCGCCATGTCCTCTATCCGAGTGAAGAACAGATTGAGGCAGCTACACACCAACTGCAACAGACTTATATTACCCAGCCAGCACTGTTTGTGATTGAGTATGCCTTAAGTCAGTTGTGGATGGCGTGGGGCATCCAGCCGGAAGCCATGATTGGTCATAGCATTGGCGAGTATGTAGCAGCTTGTTTAGCGGGCGTGCTTTCCTTAGAAGATGCTTTGATATTGGTTGCTGTGCGTGGACGACTGATGCAAGAACTTCCAACAGGTGCAATGCTTTCTGTTCATCTTGCAGAAGACGATCTGCAACCCTGGCTTGGTAAAGAAGTTTCTCTCGCTGCCAGTAACGCACCTAATTTGTGTGTTGTTTCTGGTTCTGAAGAAGCGATCGCTCATTTGCAAAGTCGTCTCAATGACAAAGGTGTGGAGTGTCGTCGCCTGCATACCTCCCACGCCTTTCATTCCCCAATGATCGATTCTATCTTGGAATCGTTCACAAACCAGGTAGAAAAAATTAAACTAAATCCTCCTCAGATTTCTTTTATTTCTAACTTAACTGGTACTTGGATTACCGCAAAAGAGGCAACTGACCCGACCTACTGGGCTAAACATCTACGACAAACAGTCCGCTTTGCCCAGGGAATGGCTGAGTTAATGACACAGCCAGAACGAATTCTGCTGGAAGTTGGGCCGGGGATGACATTAAGTACCTTTGCCAGACAAAGTAGGACGGATGAACCTACAGTTTTGGCAACACTCCGCCATCCAAAATACCAAAAATCAGATTCAGCATTTTTGCTGACCACCGTAGGTCAACTCTGGCTAGCGGGTGTGCAGGTAGATTGGTATAAATTTCATGCTCAGCAGTCGCGTCAACGGATACCCCTACCAACATATCCCTTTGAGCGCCAGCGTTACTGGATTGAAGCCCAAAAAGTAGACAATAGCCATCCTCAAATAAAACTAACCAGAAAGCCGAATATGGCTGACTGGTTCTACGTTCCTGCTTGGAAACGAGTCATGTTACTTGAACCCTGGAAAACAGAAGGGTTAAATCCGCACAAGTCCTGCTGGTTGATCTTTGTCGATCCATGTGGAGTGGGTTCACAAATCGCCAAACGACTGGAACAAGCAGGTCAGGATGTAATTATAGTCACAATAGGAGAAGAGTTCACAAAACTTAGTGATTGCATCTATACAATCAATCCTCAGCAACAGGATGATTATACTACCTTAATGCAAACTCTTCGCGAACTAGGTAAAACTCCACAAAATATTGCTCATTTCTGGGGTGTCACAGCAAATACTACATCACTGGGTAAAACTTTACACCCAAAAACACAATTAGGGGTCGAGGACTTTTGCAAATCTCAGGATCTAGTTTTCTACAGTCTGCTATTTTTAGCACAGCAATTGACCAAACACCATCTAACTACCCCGGTGCAAATAATAGCCATAACCAACAATATGCACGAGGTGGTGGGTCAAGAACAGTTGCAGCCAGAAAAAGCAACAGTGCTAGGTCCATGTAAAGCGATCGCCCAAGAATATCCACATATGAGCTGTCGCAGTGTTGATATCGTCATCCCTGAATCGGAGACTTTTCTGGAAAAGCAACTTATAGACCAACTCATGGCTGAACTAACTCAACAACCATCTGATTTAGTTGTTGCTTACCGCAATGGTCATCGTTGGGTGCAAACCTTTGAACCAATTCAATTGAACGAAGTAGTTCCAGAAAAAACACGGTTAAGAGAAGGGGGAATTTACCTCATCGTCGGTGATCCGGTCAAAGGTCTGGGTTTAGTGTTTGCAGAATATCTAGCTCAAACAGTACACGCCAAACTCATCTTAATCGAAAATTCAGAGTTGCCGGCAAGAAATGAGTGGGAACAATGGCTAGCAACTCATGATCAACACAATAATATCAGTGATCAAATCAGAAGAATCCAGGCTTTAGAAGAGTTAAGCGGAGATGTTCTGATCATCAAAGCTGATGTTGTCAATGAAGAACAAATGCAACAGGCTATGACCATAGCTTATGAGCGTTTTGGTCAAATTCATGGAGTGTTTTATGTACCAGAAATCAGTGGTAATGAAAAGTCAACTTTATCTATTCATGAAATAGGTAAAACTGAATGTGAGCAGGAATTTAAATCAAAAGTACATGGAATTTTTGTATTAGAAAAAGTTTTACAAGATAAAAAGCTTGATTTCTATCTTTTACAATCCTCACTATCATCAATTTTGGGAGGATTAGGACTAGTTGCCTATTCAGCAGCTTACCTATTCATGGACGCCTTTGTTCATCAAAAAAAACAGCAAAATTCTGTTCCTTGGTTCAGTGTGAATCGCCAAGCTTTTATCTCCGATTTAGAAAAAGAAAAATATGTGTCATTGGGATCAACTGCAACAGAATTATTCATGACACCGAAGGAAGTTTGGGAAGCTTTTCAACGCATTTTGTCTATGGGTTCGGCAAACCAGATTGTTGTTTCCACAGGGGATTTACAAGCAAGAATTAATCAATCCCTGAAGCTCAAACCTTTAGAAACTGTCAGCAACTCTAAAAACTCACAGCAGGCAGATTCTTTTTCACAGCACTCAAGACCGAATTTACAAACTGTTTATGTAGCTCCCAGAAATGAGATTGAGCAAACCATTGCCAACATTTGGCAAGAAATTCTTGGAGTTTCTCTAGTAGGTGTGAATGACGACTTTTTTGAATTAGGAGGACACTCTTTGTTGGCTGTCCAAGTTACTTCTCGTTTGCGAGAAACTTTTCAAGTAGATTTACCGCTTAACAGCATTCTGTTTGAGGCATCCACTGTTGCTGGACTTGCTGCTGTTATTGCTCAACAACAACCTCAACAGGAAGAATTAGAAGAAATGGTTGCTTTATTACAAGAAGTTAAGAGTCTTTCAGCGGAAGAAGTTCAAGCAGAAATGGCTAAAGATTTTTGGTCTAGCTAATCACAGAAATTAATAATTAGCCACCATGAATTGCTAGAGCTTCATCGGTGTGCATCTGTGTTCATCTGTGTTCGTTTTTTATCTTAATTCTATTTTCAAGTCAGTCGTTCACGTTGGTACACAACAAATCATGACAATTCTGCTTCTCTGTGTTCCTTATTTTCAAGGTAGACTCTCACGGGCTATTGCCCACAATGAGGAGATGAAGAATATAACGAACACAGATGCACACCGATTAACACCGATGGATTATGCGTTTGCTGTTAAGTTGATTCCCAATCTCTATTTTCAAGCTAGTCAATCACGAGAAAATCCCACAAAGAGTGCATGAAAAGATTAATTTTCCTACACCCTTACACCCCCACATCTATTTTCAACCTAATAATCCCTCGCATCAAAACATCAGGAGTTACAGAATGGAATTCAGTTTATTTTATTTCTCCGGTGATGGTTCAACAAATCAAACAAACAAGTATAATTTATTAATAGAATCTGCTAAATTTGCAGATAAAAATGGTTTTTCTGCGGTTTGGACTCCGGAACGACATTTTCATCCGTTTGGAGGGCTTTATCCTAATCCATCTTTAACTAGTACAGCCCTAGCGATGGTAACTGAGCAAATTCAGTTACGGGCTGGAAGTGTTGTGATGCCACTTCATAATCCAGCACGGATTGCTGAAGATTGGTCTGTGGTTGATAATTTGTCTCAAGGTAGAGTAGCGATCGCTTTTGCCTCTGGTTGGACTGTAGATGATTTTGTACTGTCTACTGAAACACATGCTAATCGCAGAGAAGCTATGTGGCGTGGAATCGAGACTGTACAAAAGCTGTGGCAAGGTGAACAAGTAGAGTTCCAAGATGTTACGGGAAAAAGTTTCAAGTTGAAAACTTTTCCCAAACCAGTGCAGCCCAAGTTCCCACTTTGGATTGTTTGTCAATCTCCAGCAACATTTATTGAAGCAGGCAAGATTGGAGCTAACATACTAACTTCTCTTTTGGGAGGGACTCTAGAAGAGGTGGCAACTCAAATATCACTCTACCGTGAATCTCTGGCAAAACATGGTCATGATCCTCTAGCTAAAAAAGTAGCAATGATGTTGCATACTTTTGTGGGAGAAGACTTCGATATCGTCAAAGAACAAGTGAGGGAACCTTTTTACAACTACCTCAAAACCCACATTGATTTGCTGGAGAATCTGGCAAAGAATTCTGGCGTAAACGTGAATTTGGCAACATTCACCGAAGCGGATATAAAAAGTCTTTTGCGCTTTGCTTACGAAGGTTGGCTGAAAGGGAGGACTTTAATTGGTTCAAAAACTACCTGTATGCGAATGATAGAACTTTTAAAGCAGGCTGGTGTTAATGAAGTGGCGTGTCTTATTGATTTTTACTCAGATTTTGATGCAGTGATGGCGAGTTTATCTTATCTCAAAGAGTTAAAAGATATTTGTAATTCAAAAAAAGAAAAAGTAAGTTTACTCAACTAATAAATTAACGTATAGCCCTTCTCTCTTGGATAAAGCACTGCTTTATCGGTGTACCCTACGGGAAGCCGCCCTTACGGGCGTCTACATCTGTGTTCCATGAGTGTTCGTTTTTTCCCTGTACAGCACCCAACTACAAATCTTTAAATATAAATTAACTCAGGCATTCATTAATGAGAGATTTGTATCAACAAATAGCAGAACTATCTCCAGATCAGCGGGCATTATTTGAAAAGCGACTTCAGCAAAAAGGCTTGAGTTCTGTAAAAATTTCCAGAATTTCTCAGAGAAAAGACTCTGATTCTTTGCCTTTATCTTTTGCTCAGCAAAGGTTATGGTTTATCCAGCAATTAGATCCTGACAACAGTGCTTATAACGTTTTTAGTGCCTTGCGTATTCAGGGTCAATTAAATGTAGCAGTGTTAGAACAAACCTTCACTGAAATTGTCAGGCGTCATGAAACCTTACGCACAACTTTTACTACCAATGCTTCTGGAGAACCGATCCAGGTTATTACTCCGCCCCAGCCCGTAACATTGCCGATCATGGATCTGACAGAGGTTTCTAATCTGGAGGAGGAGGTACACCAGCTAATTGTTAAGGAGGCGCAGCAGCCTTTTGATTTAACGAAACCATTGCTGCGGCTGACCCTTGTGCGATTAGATGCAGCAGAACATGTATTGCTGTTGACAGTACATCACATCATCTGCGATCGCTGGTCAATGGGAATATTTGTCCGGGAAATGAAAGCACTTTATGAAGCTTTTGTCAATAGCAAACCTTCACCCCTTCCCGAACTGCCAATCCAGTACCCAGACTGGGCAATTTGGCAACGCCAGTGGTTACAGGGACAGGTGTTAGAAGAACAGCTAAATTATTGGCAAAAGCAGCTTCAGGGTAACTTGCCAGTGTTAAAATTGCCAAGCGATCGACCCCGGCCAGTTGTTCCGACTTACCAAGGTTCGCAACAGTCGTTAGTATTATCGAAACCTCTATCTGATGCTGTTAAGGACTTGAGTAAAAAGGAAGGGGTAACGCTGTTTACGTTACTATTAACAGCTTTCAACATTTTGCTTTGCAAGTATACTCATCAGGATGACATCATTGTCGGAACTGATATTGCTAATCGCAATCGCGTTGAAACCGAAGGATTAATAGGGTTTTTAATCAATACTTTGGTATTGCGTACTAGCTTGTCTGGAAACCCCAGCTTTCGCGAATTACTCCATCGGGTACGTGAAGTTATGCAGGGGGCATATGCTCACCAAGATTTACCCTTTGAAAAGCTGGTGGAAGAATTGAATCCAGAGCGAACTCTCAGCCAGATGACGCCACTGTTTCAAGTCAAGTTTGATTTACAGCTGGCACAGGTGGAACCACCAGAACTTTCGGGTTTGACCGTCATTCCTTTAGCATTTGATAATGGGACTGCAAAATTTGAACTGCGTTTTAACCTCTCAGATACAGAACAAGGGATAACAGGACTAGTAGAATACAGCACCGACTTATTCAATGACAGTACCATCACCAGGATGGTACAGCACTTTCAAACC
>NZ_AJLL01000094.1 GCF_000317225.1 Fischerella thermalis PCC 7521 | reverse complement strand
CTGCTGACTTCTGTTGAGTTAGCAGCGCAACTGCCAGAACATCGAGCTAAAGTAGTATGCCTAGATGCCGACTGGGAGAAAATTAACAAACAGAGTATAGATAATCCTATAAATAAAGCCAGCACTGAAAACTTAGCCTATGTAATTTATACTTCCGGTTCCACAGGTCGACCAAAAGGAGTACAAATCCCCCACAGCGCTGTGGTTAATTTCTTAAGTACAATGCGCCAAACTCCGGGACTGACTCAAGACGATATCCTCTTATCTGTCACTACCCTATCTTTTGACATTGCGGCATTGGAACTATATCTACCACTGATTGTCGGCGCTCGTTTGATTATAGTTAGCCGTGAAATTGCTAGCGATGGCATTCAATTGTCAAAACAACTAGATTTGCATCAAGCAAATGTCATGCAAGCCACACCAGCCACTTGGCGGTTACTGCTGGGGGCTGGGTGGCAAGGTAGTAAACAATTGAAGATTCTTTGTGGAGGAGAAACACTCAATCGCTCTGTTGCCAATCAGTTACTTGAACGTAGCAAGCAAGTGTGGAACTTATACGGTCCCACAGAAACCACTATTTGGTCGGCTGTGCAAATTGTAGAAAACAAGACAGAACAAACAGATAGCATTGTCTCTATTGGTCGCCCGATTGCCAACACGCAATTTTATGTCCTTGACCAACACCAACATCTCGTTCCTATAGGTGTTCCAGGAGAATTATATATCGGCGGTGCTGGGGTAGCTCGTGGTTATCTCAACCGACCAGAACTCACAGCCGAGAAATTTATTCCCAACCCCTTCCACAAAGAGGCGGGAGGACGTCTTTACAAGACAGGTGATCTAGTTCGCTTGCGATCTGACTCCAGCATAGAGTTTTTAGGGCGGATTGATAATCAAGTCAAACTCCGTGGTTTTCGCATTGAACTGGGAGAAATTGAAGCTTTATTAAACCAATATCCAGGAGTTGAAACCAGTATAGCTTTGATCCGGGAGGATGAACCTGCTTCTCAACGTTTAGTCGCCTATGTACTCCCACAGCCAAACCAGACACTGACAATTCCTGAACTGCGACACTTTTTGAAGTCGAAGTTGCCGAACTATATGGTTCCAACCGCTTTTGTGACGCTAGAGGCACTACCATTGACACCTAACGGTAAGGTAGATAGGAAGGCGCTGCCAGCACCTGACCAAACACGTCCGGAGTTGGAAACGACTTATCAACCACCCCAAAATGATCTAGAGCAAACCATTGCTAATATTTGGCAAGAAGTACTGCATGTGAAAGAAGTAGGTATTTATGACAACTTCTTTGAACTCGGTGGTCAATCATTACTCTTGGTTCAGGTTCATAGTAAGTTGCAAAAAATATTGCCGCAAGATTTATCCTTGGTAGAAATGTTTCAATATCCAACTATTAGCTCCTTAGCTAAATATTTAAGTCAAGAGCAAAATAAACCAGCAGCTTTGACCAAAGATTCTTACCGTACTGAAGTTAGAACAGCTTCAATTAAGCGTCGTAGAGAAGTCAGACAAAATTATAGAAAAACAACATGAGTTCAGTCTCCTAACAAGCTTAATTTAACAAACCGCCAAAACGCCTTAGACGCGATAGCGGCTTCCGTAAGCTAGGACGCCAAGGATTTGAGAGGGTGCGTAAATCTTAATAGAGTAGACTTTGGTGGTGTAAGTAAAAGTAATCTATTTTTCTTGGTGTCTTAGTGTCTTGGTGGTGAAAAAATCATTTTATTAACCACAAAGACACAAAGACACGAAGGTAAAAAGCTTTTAATTGGGCAAAATTTTTGGGATTTTTATCTAACACAAAGGGGCTAGTTTTAATAGGGTTACTCAACAATTATTTTGGAGTATCAAATGACATTAAGTAAGCGTCAACAAGAAATGACAAAGCAAAATTACATAGCTGAAACTGAACAAACATTGCAGTATACGATTGCCGAAAAAGTTACGCAGTTATTTACGCCATCAAGTCACTCGGTATCTGTAGAAAGTGAGATGGATCTGCAAGTTAATACTTTAGTTAATGATTTTTTAGGTGAGATCAATACTAATACTGATGTTGATTTGAATGCGTTAGTGTCTAAGTTTACTGATAGTAAGGTGCCTGTTGAACCTTATAATTTTGATAGCTATGTTGAATATTTAGCTAATAATGTTGTTGCTCATTCTATACGCACATCTTCGCCACGATTTATTGGTCATATGACCTCTGCTCTTCCCTATTTTGTGCGACCATTGGCAAAGTTGATGACAGCAATGAACCAAAATGTCGTCAAAATGGAAACTGCTAAAGTCTTAAGTCCTTACGAACGTCAGGCTTTGGCGATGATGCATCGGCTAATTTATAATTTTTCTGATGATTTCTATACTCAGCACATTCAAAATAGCCAGAGTACATTGGGTATTTTGGTTTCTGGAGGTACAGCAGCAAATATCATCGCGCTGTGGTGTGCCCGTAATGCTTCTTTGGGTCCAAAAGATGGTTTTGCTGGTGTAGAAAAGGAAGGTTTAGCTGCGGCTTTAGATTACTACGGCTACAAGGGAGCAGTAGTAATAGGTTCTGATTTGATGCATTATTCTTTTGATAAAGCAGCAGATTTATTAGGCATTGGTATGCATGGCTTGATTAAAGTCCCCACTAATTGCAATAATGAGGTTGACTTACAAGCATTGCGTCAAGCTGTTGCAGACTGTCGCGCTCAGAATTTGCATATTATTGCGATCGTGGGTGTTGCTGGGACTACGGATTCTGGTAATGTTGATCCACTTGTAGCGATCGCGGATATTGCCCAAGCAGCCAATGTTCATTTTCATGTAGATGCGGCTTGGGGTGGACCACTCATTTTTTCTGAACAACATCGACACAAACTTGCTGGTATTGAACGGTCTGATTCCGTAACCATTGATGGACACAAACAACTGTATCTGCCAATGGGGATTGGTATGCTCTTTCTGCGCGAACCACAGCTGGCTGCATCGATTGAAAAGAGTGCTAGTTACACCATGCGTAAGGGTTCTTTCGATTTAGGGAAACGCGCTTTGGAAGGCTCTCGACCTGGTATGGCATTATTTTTACATGCTGGACTAAATCTGATTGGGCTGAAGGGATATGAATTTTTGATTGATGAAGGAATCCGCAAGACACAGTATATGGCTGCGCGTATCTGTGCCATGCCTGAGTTTGAGTTACTGGCAGAACCAGAGATGAATCTCCTTATTTATCGTTACATTCCGGAGCCATTTAGAGGACTTGTTGCCAAAAATCAATTGACGGAAGCGGACAATCAACAAATTAATCAATTTAATCAACGCCTTCAGAAAATGCAGCGCCAAGCTGGTCGTACTTTTATTTCACGGACAACGAAAACAATTACCTGCCTTGGAGAAAAATTTTCTATTACTGCACTGCGTGCAGTGCTTGCCAATCCACTTACTACTCAAGATGATATTGACGCAGTTTTAAATGATCAGATTCAGATTGCTTCAGAGTTATCAATGTCAAATTCTTTAGAAACTGCTGAGAACGTAGCGTAGTTGCTGTGAATGAGAATCGGTTGGGATTTTTTGCTATGAATAATTTCAATGAATTTAATAGCTTCGATGATAACGATGAAATAGCCATCATTGGCATGGTAGGTCGTTTTCCTGGGGCGAACAATGTTGATAAATTTTGGCAAAATCTCCGAGATGGTGTAGAATCGATTACCTGTTTCACAGATGAGGAACTGGTATCTGCGGGGATAGACTCAGCTGTGCTACGTGACCCCAATTATGTCAAAGCAGGCAGTGTACTGGAAGATGTAGACTTATTTGACGCTTCATTCTTTGGGTTTACTCCTAGAGAAGCCGAAATCACAGACCCACAACACCGCCTGTTTTTAGAATCTGCCTGGGAAGCTTTAGAGAATGCTGGCTACAACTCGGAAACTTACACTGGTCGCATCGGTCTTTATGCTGGTGTTGCTTTCAGTAGTTACTTTTTTACGAACCTCTACCCCAACCGAGACTTAACACAGTTAGTAGATGATTTCCAAACTTTTATTGGTAATGATAAAGACCACTTACCAACCCAAACTTCTTATAAGTTAAACCTCACTGGACCCAGCGTTAATGTTCAAACTACTTGTTCCACATCATTGGTTGCAGTCCACTTAGCGTGCCAGAGTTTGCTGAATGGCGAAAGTGATATCGCCTTAGCTGGTGGTGTTTCGATACAAATACCGCAAAAAGCTGGCTATCTCTATCAAGAAGGAGGAATTAATTCTCCCGATGGTCACTGTCGAGCTTTTGATGCTAATGCTCAGGGAACTGTTTTTGGTGATGGTTTGGGCATTGTAGTATTGAAGCGATTAGCAGATGCCCTTGCTGATCGTGACTATATTCATGCAGTGATCAAAGGTTCAGCTATCAATAACGATGGTTCCTTAAAGGTTGGTTACACAGCCCCCAGTGTAGATGGTCAAAGAGAAGTAATTTTGGAAGCACTTGCTTTAGCTGGAGTGGAACCCGAGACCATCACCTATATTGAAACTCATGGAACTGGAACTCCTTTAGGAGATCCGATTGAAATTGCAGCTCTCACACAGGCTTTTCGTCGCAGTAGTGACAAAAAAGGCTTCTGTGCTATTGGTTCGGTTAAAACCAATGTGGGACATTTGAATACAGCTGCTGGTGTAACTGGTTTAATTAAAACTGTCCAAGCCCTTAAAAATAAACAAATACCCCCTAGCTTACACTTTCAACAGCCCAACCCCCAGATAGACTTT
>NZ_AJLL01000093.1 GCF_000317225.1 Fischerella thermalis PCC 7521 | reverse complement strand
GTTCCAGGAAGCAGCGTGATTCAGCGAAAAACCCGGGAAGAAGCGGAAAGAATATTAGCTCCTAAAGTCAAGGGTACACTGGTTCTTGATGCTATCCTCAAGGATATTCAGCTAGATTTCTTTATCTTAACCTCATCAATTAATTCAATTTTAGGGGGATTCGGACAAGTAGATTATTGTGCAGCTAATGCTTTTCTAGACGCTTTTGCTCACTGCAATATCACAAAATCTCACACATTCATTACAAGTATCAACTGGGATACTTGGCAAGAAGTTGGGATGGCGGTAAACACAGCAGTGTCTAAACAACTCCAAGAATTGCGTGCAGAAAATCTCAAACAAGGAATATTGCCCCAAGAAGGTATAGATGCTTTGACACGTATTTTAGAAAGTACAATACCTCAAGTTGTGGTATCTCCTTCTGATTTTCTGAATTTATTTCAGCAGCATAATTCTGATCAAAAAATACTCATCTCGGAAGTTTTAGAGACAATCAATAAATCACATGCAACACATCCACGACCCGAATTAAGTAATGATTTTGTTACACCTAGAAATGACATTGAGCAAAAACTTGCTGAAATTTGGCAGCAAATTCTCGGGATTGAGCGCATAGGAATTTATGATAATTTCTTTGAACTGGGCGGTGATTCTCTCATAGGTATTCAAGTTATTTCTCAAGTCAATAAGTCGTTTGATTTAAATGTTCCTATTGCCAAGCTTTATGAATGCCCAACTGTCAGTTCTATGGCAAAAATTTTGATTCCTGAAGAAGATGAAAAAACTAATTTTGAACAACGATTACTGCGAGGACAAAGAAGAAGACAGATGAAAATGCAAAAAATGCTAGATGAAAGTTAGTCTTATGTAAATTGCAAAGTTTTATTTAGGTCAATTTGATTGGGATGAAAAGGAATTTTATTTTGATATTAAATAGGACTTACAGAAAATTATGAAAAACGAACCGCGAAGGACGCAAAGAACGCAAAGTGAAGAAGTTTAGGAGATATTTGACGCTCTACACTGATAAATCCAGGTTAGGAAAATCCCAAAGTTTTCAAAACACAAAACGAAGTAGCTCTGATTAACACTCTGCGTTCCTTTGTGTTAACCTCTGCGATCCTCAGCGTTTAAAAATAAAAACATTTGGGATACTCCCCCAGGTTGTAACAATGATTGATTTCTAGTTACTTTGAAAGAAAAAATGATAAGTACTTATAAAATACTTGAAAAATCATCAGATTTAGACATAGCTATAGTAGGAATGGCTGGTCGATTTCCTGGTGCGAAGAATATCAATGATTTTTGGCACAATCTTCAGAATGGAATCGAATCTATTTCTTTTTTTTCCGAGCAGGATTTGGTATCTTTAAATATTGAAGATACTGTTTTAAATGACCCAAATTATGTGAAAGCAGCACCTGTACTGGAAGATATAGAGTTTTTTGATGCTAGATTCTTTGGTTTTAGTCCTAGGGAAGCTGAAGTGATTGATCCCCAACACCGTTTCTTTATGGAATGTGCTTGGGAGGCTCTTGAAAATGCTGGTTATGACCCTGAAAAGTATGAAGGTTTGATAGGGGTTTATGCTGGTACAAGCACAAACACTTACTTTTTTAATAATATTTATAACAACTCTAATGTGAATAATCTTGCCAATACATATGCTCTTAATAAAGATTTTCTCACTACAAATATCTCATACAAATTAAATCTTACTGGCCCAAGTGTAGGTATCCAAACTTACTGCTCAACATCATTAGTAGCTGTACACTTAGCCTGCAAAAGTTTGCTGGATCAAGAGTGTGATATGGCTTTGGCAGGTGGAGTTGCCATCAGTGTGCCACAAAAGTCAGGCTATCTCTATCAAGAAGATGGAATTTTATCTCCTGATGGTCACTGCCGCGCTTTTGATGCTAAGGCACAAGGTACAATTTTTGGTAGTGGTCTGGGAATTGTTGTCTTAAAAAGATTCAAAGATGCTGTTACTGATGGGGACTGTATTCATGCAGTGATCAAAGGTTCAGCTATCAACAACGATGGTTCTTTAAAAGTCAGCTATACAGCACCGAGTGTAGATGGTCAGGCAGAGGTGATCGTAGAAGCTTTAGCCAATGCTGGCGTGGAAGCTGATGATATCTCATACATAGAAACTCACGGAACTGGAACACCTACTGGCGATCCTGTGGAAATCGCTGCGCTTACCAAGGCTTTTCGTACCTTTACACAGAAAAATGGCTTCTGTGCGATCGCTTCGGTAAAACCGAATATCGGACATTTAGATACAGCAGCTGGTATAGCAAGTCTGATCAAAACCGTCTTAGCATTAAAACACAAACAAATACCCCCTAGTCTAAATTTTGAGACTCCCAATCCTCAGATAGATTTTGCCAACAGTCCTTTTTACGTCAATACTAAACTTACCGATTGGAAAACTAACCGTACTCCACGCCGGGCTGGTGTTAGTTCCTTGGGCTTTGGTGGAACTAATGCCCATATCATCCTTGAAGAAGCCCCGGAAATAAAACATTGTGAAGAATCTCGACCTTGGCAATTGCTATTATTGTCAGCCAAAACTGCTTCGGCACTTGAAAGTGCAACTGCGAATCTGGTTACTTACTTAAAACAGCATCCAGATACGAATCTAGCCAATGTAGCATACACTCTTCAGGTTGGTCGCAGAGCTTTTAACTATCGCCGGATTTTGGTTTGCCAGAATGTAGAAGATGCTATAACCGCCTTGGAAACACTGGAGGAGAAACGGGTTTTAACTGCATACCAAGAACATAGAGAACAACCGATCATATTC
>NZ_AJLL01000092.1 GCF_000317225.1 Fischerella thermalis PCC 7521 | reverse complement strand
TCGTTGGCGGCAAGTCTTTTGCAGCCATTGACAAGATAACTAAAACAGATTGTGAACAGCAATTCCAAGCAAAAGTACACGGACTTATTGTTTTAGAAAAAGTATTAAAAAATACACAAATTGACTTTTGTTTATTGCTGTCTTCCTTATCATCTGTTTTAGGAGGATTAGGATTTGTTGCCTACTCAGCAGCAAATAATTTCATGGACACTTTTGTACACCAACATAATCAAAACCATCCCGTTTCATGGATTAGCGTCAGCTGGGATAGTTGGCAACTTGAAACAGAAAATCAACAAAGTACATCTTTAGGCGCAAGCGTGAGTGAATTTGCGTTCAATGCCCAAGAAGGTGTAGAAGCTTTACAAAGAATTTTGAACTATAGTCAATTCAATCATGTAGTTGTCTCTACTGGAGAACTGCAAGCTAGGATTGACCAATGGATTGATCTGAAATCTTTCCCACAACAAACAAATTTATTATCACTTCATCCCAGACCCGATTTACAAAATTCCTACGTTCCTCTCACAAATGAAATTGAACAAAAAATTGCCAACATTTGGCAAGAGGTTCTGGGGATCAAAGATGTAGGTCTCTATGATAATTTCTTTGAATTAGGTGGAGATTCGCTATTAATAATTCAGGTTCGCAACAAACTTCTTAAAACATTAAATAAAAATTTATCAATTGCTGACCTATTTGAATATTCGACCATCAGTGCCTTAGCAGAATATCTCGGTGAAAAACAGGTTGAACAGCCAACATTTCAGCAAGCTGATGAACGTGCCAAGAAAAAAGAAGAGGCTATGCAAGAAAAAAGGCAATTAATGAAACAAAGGAGGAAGGCAGATGGATAATCAACAAATCCACGATTCCGTCAAAGGCATAGCCGTAATTGGTATGGTTGGCCGTTTTCCAGGAGCCAAAAGTGTTGATGAATTTTGGCAGAATCTATGCAATGGCAAAGAGTCTATTTCTTTTTGGAGTGATGAAGAATTAGAGCTTGCAGGCATAAATCCAGCATTACTGCGTGACCCTCATTATGTCAAGGCTGATGCTCGTCTGTCAGACATTGAAATGTTTGACGCTGCTTTCTTCGATTTCTCGCCTCGAGAAGCCGAAATTATGGATCCCCAACACCGGATTTTGCTGGAGTGTGCCTGGGAAGCCTTGGAAAATGCTGGTTATGACCCTGGTGCAGACCCAGGTTTGACTGGTGTTTACGTGGGGACTAACCTGAGTATCTATATGCTGAACAAACTCAGTGCCAATCCCGAACTGAGCAAATCAATCGGTTCTTCAATTTTCTTTAGTAATGTTCAAGATTTTGCAGCTACACGAATTTCATACAAATTAAACCTGAGAGGGCCAAGTATCAACATTAGCACCGCTTGTTCTACGTCATTGGTAGCTGTTCACTCAGCCTGCCAAGGATTGATGAACTATGAGTGCGATATGGCTTTGGCAGGTGGTGTTTCAATCCAGTCTCTACAAAAAGAAGGTTATTTCTATCAAGAAGGGGGAATGACTTCTCCCGATGGTCACTGTCGCGCCTTTGATGCTAAAGCACAGGGAACTGTTTTCGGCGATGGGGTAGGCATTGTTGTACTCAAAAGACTAGAAGATGCTTTGGCAGATGGCGATCGCATTCACGCAGTCATCAAAGGTTCAGCTATCAATAACGATGGTGCAGCTAAGGTAGGTTACACCGCTCCTAGTGTAGGTGGTCAAGCCTTAGCGATCGCTGATGCTGTTGCGATCGCTGGGTTTAATCCAGAGACAATTACCTACATCGAAACTCACGGAACTGGAACTCCTCTGGGAGATCCGATCGAAATTAGCGCCCTCAAGAAGGTGTTTGCAGCCCGCACCAGTAAGAAGGGATTTTGTGCCATTGGTTCGGTTAAAACCAATGTGGGACATCTGAATATAGCTGCTGGTGTGACTAGTTTAATCAAAACAGTCATGGCTCTCAAACACAAGATGATTCCACCCAGCTTGCATTTTGAACAACCGAATCCTGAAATAGACTTC
>NZ_AJLL01000091.1 GCF_000317225.1 Fischerella thermalis PCC 7521 | reverse complement strand
TGCTAAATCACCACTACCTTCTTCAACTGACAACTCTGTAACATTAGAGACAAAACAAAATATTGCTGACTGGTTTTACATTCCTTCATGGAAACGTTCATTGCTACCTCAATCTTGTAGGAAATCAGCAGATGAGAAATGGCTTTTGTTTATTGATGAATGTGGATTGGGTTGCGAGTTAGCTAACAGATTAAAAAAACAAGGAAAAAATGTTACTACGGTGAAGGTGGGAGAAAAGTTCACCAAACTAAGTGAAGGGATTTATACAATTAATCCCTACAATTATGAGGATTATGATACTCTGCTGACAGAACTAATAGCCCTAAATGAAACTCCCCAAAATATTGCCTATTTATGGAGCATCAGTAGCTTGGATACTCCTAAATTAGGTGATTTTTTAGAATTCAAAAGTTTGCTATTTTTAATACAAACCCTTGATAAACAAAAAATTACTGAGCGTTTGCAAATTTGGGTTGTATCCAACCAAATCCAAGAGGTTAATGGTAATGAAACTCTCGATCCAGAAAAAGCAACGGTGTTGGGGTTGTGTAAGGTTATTCCTCAAGAGTATCCTAATATTATCTGCCGGAATATAGATTTTGTTTTAAAGGATAGTCGAGATTTTAATAGTAATATATTAGATCAATTACTAAGTGAATTCTCGGCTTTATCATCTGATACGGTTGTTGCTTATCGCCACAACTACCGTTGGGTACAAGTATTTGAACCAGTACACTTATCAGCAGTTGAAGAAAATACCCCACTGAGAAAACACGGTGTTTACCTGTTTCCTGGTGGATTGGATAGTTTTGGAGTTGTGATAGCAAAATATCTCGCAAAAACTCTCCAAGCAAAACTCATATTTATCGATGATTCTACTTTTCCAGAAAAGGATGAGTACTTGCAATGGCTAGAAACTCACACTCAAGAAGATGAAGTGAGTGGCAAAATTAGCAAATTGCAAGCATTAGAGGAATTAGGTGCAAAAGTTTTAGTGGTACGTGCAGATCCAACTAATTCTGAACAAATGTATCACAGCCTTTCACCGGAGAATATTGGTCAAATTCATGGGGTGATTTATTCAACTGGAATCACGCGCGAAAATGTATTT
Organism: Fischerella thermalis PCC 7521; assembly: GCF_000317225.1. Lineage (GTDB taxonomy): Bacteria > Cyanobacteriota > Cyanobacteriia > Cyanobacteriales > Nostocaceae > Fischerella > Fischerella thermalis. The sequence goes on along the minus strand of NZ_AJLL01000091.1, from coordinate 40,157 downwards.
TGCTCAATACCAGAAATTGGTAAAACCGACCTAGAACAACTGCTTGATGCTCAACTTCGTAAGTATGTTGTATTAGAACAAGTTTTACAAAATAGAAAGTTAGATTTTTGTATCATATTTTCTTCTTTATCTTCCATTTTGGGAGGATTTGGGTTAGGTTTATACTCAGGAATTAATCAGTTAACTGATTCTTTTACCCAAAGACATAATCAAACAAATTCTTTTCCTTGGATTTCCATTAATTGGGATAAGTTACAACTCAATGCAATCCAAGAACAAAAAACACTTGGACAGACATCTGGGGTAGAATTAGCGATCACCGAGACTGAAAGTGTAGAAGTATTTAAACGGGTATTCTCTATAGGAGAGGGAACTCAGGTTGTTGTTTCTACGATAGATTTAAAAGCCAGATGGGAACATACATTTAAACTGGACTTAGATCCAAAATCTTTTAATCAAGGAGTCTGTTCGTCTCGCTATTCGCGACCTAATCTGAGTAATTCTTATATTGCTCCAACTAACGAGTTAGAAAAACAAATTACCGAAATTTGGCAAGAAGTTCTCGGGATTGCACAAGTTGGTATTTATGACAATTTCTACGAGTTGGGAGGAGATTCTCTGATTGCTACTCAATTGGTTTCTCGATTGCGAGCAAAATTTCCAGTAGAGTTACCATTACGTGAGCTTTTACTACAAGCAATGATACCTATCAAGCAGGCAGAAATGATTGAGCAGCTTTTGATGGAAAAAATTGAAGAGTTATCTGAGGAAGAGGTAGAAATTCTTTTGGCGAACCAGGGGGGTGTTGATTGAGAATTAGCATCATTGGGGTAAAGGGTTGTGTAAAATGTAGTTTTTTTAAACGCAGAGGAACGCGGAGTATTTTGATCAACTTTTGTAGTGAGAAATAGGAGATTCAGTTTATGCTTTTGGTTACAAATCCTCCAAATTATGATTCTATTGCCCGGTTACAAAATGAATTTAAGAGTCCAGATGAAGTTGTAGTAGAAGCTATCATTCCTGCTTTAGAGCAAATACTTTTACCACATATTCCTGAGGGAGGGCGTATTCTCGATCTTGGTTGTGGTAGCGCTCAGTTGGTACATCAGCTTCAGATCAGAGGATATGAAATGACTGGACTTGATGCTTCTGAGGCGCTGTTACGCTATGCTCGAACAAATGCACCTGAAAGTGAATTTATCCTTGGTGATATACGTGATTTTAAGTTAACACAAACCTTCGATGCGGTTTTTTCCAAAGATGTTTTACTCTTTATTCTAAGTATTGAAGAATTGACAGCTGTTTTTCAAAATGTTTATGCTGCGCTGTGGGATGATGGTTTATTTGTGTTCACTATACCAATAACAGATTGGTTGCATGATATTGCTCAACAAAAAAGTTTCAATCATGTCTATGTTAATGATGAATGTGCTTTTATTGAATTATTTGATTATAAACCGGAAGAAAGGATGTGGGAAATCAAAGTCACTGGTTTTGAGTTGGTAGAAGGTATTTGGAAGCGTTCTGATACAACTTGGTTAAGAAAGGATTACTTTTTAGCGGAAGTTCAATCAGTTTTAGAAAAGGTGGGATTTACAGAATTAGCTCATTACAATATTAAAGATTTTGGGGGTAGTGAGGAAGCTGGAATGGCTTGTTTTGTTTGTCAGAAAAAATCTTTGACGCAATAACGAGTCATGAAAGAATAAAACCGCAGAGGCACAGAGGACACAGAGAGGGACACAGAGAGAATAAAGAGAAGGAAAAAATTACTTAACTGACCTGTATTGCCCTTTGAATATCTATCTGTGTACCCTGCGGGAAGCCGCCCTTACGGGCGTCGACATCGCCTTGCATCGGTGTTCGTTTTTTATCTATCTTGTAATGTATCGAATAAATTCAAAATAGCTATTAATAAATACTAACTATTAACATGAATAAAAAATCTTCTAATTTATCACCTGCAAAAAAAGCCCTTCTAGAAAAATGGAAGGGAGGCAAATTTCGGGCTGATACTATCCCTAAACGTAACAATTCTAATAACATTCCTTTGTCTTTCTGCCAACAAAGACTATGGTTTATTGACCAACTTTATCACGGAAGTTCTTTCTACAATATCCCCAGTGCATTTCATTTAAAAGGGCTACTTAATATTACGGCACTCCAGCAAAGTCTGAATGAAATTCTTAGACGTCATGAAGTTTGGCGTACGAATTTTGTGCTTGTAAATGAACAGCCTGTTCAGCAAATTGCATCGGAATTAATTTGGGAGTTACCCATCATCAACCTGGAGCATTTGTCTGGTGCAAATTGGGAAGAAGAGATTAAACAATTTGCGGCACAGGAAGCAAAAAAACCGTTTAATTTAGCTAAGGGACCTCTTGTCAGAGCAACTTTATTGCGTTTGGGTGAAGAGGAACACGTTTTCCTTTTGTCTATGCATCACATTATTACGGATGGATGGTCTGTTGGTGTGTTTATGCAAGAATTGGCAACACTTTATGTAGCTTTCTCTACAGGTCAGCCTTCACCCTTAAGCGAACTCCCCATTCAGTATGCAGACTTTGCTGTTTGGCAACGCGATCGCTTACAAGGTGAGTTGCTGCAAACTCAACTCAATTACTGGAAGCAACAACTGAGCGGTGAATTACCCGTACTACAGTTACCAACAGATCGTCCACGTCCTGCTGTTAGTACTTTTACTGGTGCTAAACAATACTTTAGGTTATCCAAAACCCTGACAGATGCACTGAATCAATTGAGTCAGCAAGAAGATGTGACTTTATTCATGACTCTGCTGGCAGCATTTAATATACTGCTCTACCATTACACAGATCAAGAGGACATTTTAGTTGGTTCTCCCATTGCTAACCGAAACCGAGCGGAATTAGAAGGAATGCTGGGTTTGTTTGTTAATACGTTGGTGTTGCGTAATGATCTCAGTGGCGATCCCAGTTTCCGCGAACTTCTCCATCGCGTGCGTGAGGTGACTCTCAATGCTTATACACATCAAGATTTACCTTTCGAGAAGCTAGTAGAGGAATTGCAACCGGAGCGAGATTTGAGCCGGAATCCACTATATGAAGTGATGTTTGTCCTGCAAAATACGCCGATGTCGATGCAAGAAGTTTCTGGGTTGACTTTGCGTAGTTTGGAGTTCGATAGCGGTACAGCACAGTTGGATATTTTTCTGTCGATGTGTGAATCTCAAGAGGGATTGACAGGGTTTTTAGAGTACAATACAGACCTATTTGATTCAGCAACGATAACTCGATTCATCAACCATTTTCAAGCTTTATTAGAAAGCATTGTTGCCGACCAACAGCAGCGTATTTCACAATTATCACCACTGACTGCCAAAGAGCGAGAGCAACTTTTATTTGGGTGGAATCAAACTAGTGCAGATTATCCCCGAAATACGTCTGTCCATGAATTATTTGAGCAGCAAGTTGAGCGATCGCCTAATGCCATAGCCATAATTAATCAGTCAGAACAGCTTACCTATAAGCAACTCAATCAGCAGGTCAATCAGCTTGCTCATTATTTACGCAAACAAGGTGTCACAAAAGAAACGCTCGTCGCCATTTGTCTAGAACGTGACCTAGAAATGGTTGTGGGAATTCTAGCTATCCTCAAAGCTGGCGGTGCATACCTTCCCCTTGATCCAAGTTATCCAATTGAGCGCTTGAGCTTTATGCTCTCTGATTCTCAAGCGTCATTGGTAATTAGTCATTCGTCATTGGCTAATAGCTTTAGACAAATGACTTTTGACCAAGAACAAGTGAGGCTCATTTATATAGACAATGAATGGGAAATTATTAACCAAGAGAGTCAACAGAACCCAATTAGCATTTATTCAGGTGATCATCTCGCCTATATTATCTACACTTCTGGCTCTACTGGAACTCCTAAAGGTGTGCTGGGAACTCATCGCGGTACAGTGAATGGCTTGCACTGGTTATGGAAAACCTATCCTTTCACACAACAGGAGGTTTGTTGTCAGAAGACAGCTATAAACTTTGTAGATTCAGTGTGGGAGATTTTTGCTCCCCTACTCCAGGGAATTCCGATTGTAATTATCCCGGATGCAATTGTCAAAGACCCACAACTGTTTATAGAAACTCTGGCACACCATAAAGTTACGCGTATTGTACTTGTCCCTTCACTGCTACGCTTACTATTAGATACTTACAGCCATCTTGCTAAGAATCTATCGCATCTCAAACTCTGGATCACAAGTGGAGAGGTGTTGTCTGTTAACTTAGCCAAAACTTTCCGAGAATTGCTACCTGAAGCAAAACTGATCAACCTTTACGGCTCATCGGAAGTTTCTGCCAATGTTACTTACTGTGATCTGAGTTTGTTACCAGATCAACTAACCACGATTCCCATCGGTCGTCCCATTGACAATACTCTGGTCTATGTGTTGAGCAGCTGTTTGCAACCAACTCCTATAGGAGTTGTGGGTGAACTCTATATTGGTGGTGATGGATTGGCAAAAGGTTATCTGCATCGTCCGGAGTTAACTCAAGAAAGATTTATTGATAACCCCTTTGTCCCAGGAACCAAACTTTATAAAACTGGTGACTTGGTACGTTATCTCAATGATGGCAATCTTGAGTTTTTGGGTCGTCGCGATCGCCAGGTAAAAATTCGAGGTTTCCGGGTTGAATTAGGAGAAATTGAGGCAGCGATCGCCAAACATCCATCTATCCGGGAGTCTTTTGTCATCGCCCAGGATCATAATCCAAAAGACCAGCGTCTCATAGCTTATGTAGTTACCAAGCAAGACATTGACATACCACAACTGAGCAACTATTTACAAGAAAAGTTGCCCAATTATATGGTTCCGTCTGCCTTCGTAATTTTGGATGCACTACCGTTAACACCGAATGGCAAAGTAGACAAACTAGCCCTTCCTACAGACGATGTTATCCGACCTCAGGCGATCGCATCTTTTGTGGCTCCTCGGAATTTTACGGAATTGACTTTGGTGAAAATTTGGGAAAATCTCCTCAATACTAATCCGATTGGAGTCACAGATAACTTTTTTGACTTGGGTGGTCACTCATTTTTAGCTGTGCGATTAATGGCTCAAATTTATGATCTATTTGGTCACAATCTTCCCCTATCTACTCTTTTTGAAAATCCCACAATTGAAAAACTAGCTGCGATTGTTAGCCAGCCATTCTATGAGAACTCCGGTTCTCACTTGGTAGAAATCCAGTCTTCTGGTGACAAGATTCCTTTCTTCTGTATGCATGGTGCTGGTGGAGGTATTCGTAACTACTTTAATTTGTCCAGAAGACTTGGTGAGGACTATCCATTTTATGCCTTGGAAGATAACCCCGACCAAGACAAACCTGAAATTATTTCAGTAGAGGAGACAGCAACTCGCTACCTCGAAGAAATTCGTCAGGTACAACCCCATGGTCCTTATCTTTTAGGAGGTTTTTGTTACGGTGGTGTGCTTGCCTTTGAAATGGCACAACAATTGCAAAGGCAAGGTCAAACAGTAGGTTTGCTAGTTGTCATCGACGCTATATTACCGGAAACTGGGGTTAAACCCGGAGAAGATGACGATGCAAAATTCTTACTCCGCATGGCTGAATCGATCAAAACTAACAATAACATCGACTTTTCTGTTGGTTTTGATGAACTTCGAGGTTTACCACTGAATGAGCAACTTCATTTAGTAAATAAAAAAGCAAACTTCATTTTTAGTGATACAGAGATTAAGGATTTTCTCCGCTATTACAAGCTTTTCAAATCTCATGTTCAAGCGATGCGAGATTATGTTCCGCAGGTTTATCCTGACTCCATGACTTTATTTCGAGCTAAGGAGGAAATTGTGCATGACTTTGAAAGTGCAGAATTTAATACTAGTGATCCTTGGCTAGGTTGGGGTAAATATTCTCGCCAACCTATACAGGTTATTGAAGTTCCAGGGGATCATTTCTCGATGTTTGTTGAACCTCATATTCAGGAATTAGCCAAACAGCTAAGAATTTGCATTGATCATGCTTTGTTTAATATTGCCAATCACTAATAAGACGTTTGTGAAAGTTTGTACACAACTAAACATGAACTACACCCGTGTTCAAGTTATACCCCCACAGGCGTTAGCGTAGCTCCTCCGTAAGCAGGCTCGCCCACAAGCAGGGAATAAATTAAACGAACACCGATGCACACTGATTAACACCGATGGATTATGAGTTTGCTGTTAAGTTAATCCCCGTTTGCCATTTTCAAGCTATATGTTCACGAGCGATCGCCCACAATGAACGCATGAAAACTTCTTTGCCAATCCCTATTTTCAAGATATACCAATGAAACTGCCCCCAGGACCTAAAACCCCCAGTTGGCTGCTAAATCTGCAATTCGAGGCTAACCCCTTTGGGTATATGGATAATATTTACAGACGCTATGGTGATATTGTCACGATAATGTCTGATTCTACACCAGTAGTCTATGTGAGTAATTCTTTAGGAATAAAGCAGATTTTCTCTAATACCAAAGAGATCTCAGCTAGGGGTGCGTTGAATCAAGATTTTGCTTTAATGACAGGTCAGCAAGGAATACTTCAATTGGATGGCTTGCGCCACAAACATCGGCGCAAACTGTTAATGCCTGCTTTTCACGGTGCTAGGATGCAAGCCTACGGGCGACGTATCTGTGAACTGACAGACAAAATCATGAATCAGCAGGCGATCGCGAAATCTTTTGTTGCCTACCGTACCATAGAAGATATTACTCTGCGGGTGGCTATAGAAGTTGTTTTGGGGTTAGAGGAGGGAGAGCTTTACAATAAGATAAAACTTTTATTGGTTTCTATAGTCAGATATCCCCAATCTCCTTTATATGAGTTCGTGACAAAACTTCCCTGGGGACGACAGGATTTAGGTCGGTGGAGTCCAAGGGGATATATGCTGCACCTACGGCAAGAACTTTTTGATTTACTGTATGCAGAAGTTAAAAAACGCCGTGAACAAGCAGATCCTTCACGCACCAGCATTCTCAGTGATCTCATATTTGCCCGTGATGAAACAGGCGCAGTTATGAGCGATGAAGAAGTACGCGACCTGCTACTTTCGCCCGTATTTGCTGCTCAGGATGCTTCTGCTACTGCGATCGCTTGGTCATTATACTGGATTCATCGACTGCCGGAAGTTCGCGAGCAACTGCTGCGGGAACTCGATAGCCTTGGTGAATCAAAAGATCCCATGAGCATTATTGAGCTACCCTACCTCAATGCTGTCTGTAATGAAGCTCTAAGAATTTACCCAACTCAATTATTTACATTTCCCAGGTTAGTAGAGTCAGCAGTTGAGGTCATGGGCTATGAGTTGAGTCCAGGTACAGTGTTAATTGGCAATATTTATTTAACTCATCAACAAGAAAATTTATACCCAGAGCCTAAGCAATTTCGACCAGAGCGTTTTCTGAAACAACAATTCTCTCCTTATGAATTTCTTCCCTTTGGTGGCGGTTCTCGTGTTTGTATCGGGGCAACTTTTGCTCTGTTTGAAATGAAACTTGTCTTGGCAACGATTCTTTCACGCTATCAATTAACACTGGTTAGTAAACGACCAGAACGACCCAAGTATGGAAATTTAATTTGTTACCCTGCCAGTGGAGTCAAGATGGTCATGCATGGTCGGCGTCAGCACCAAGGACAATCACAATCATTTGTTGTTGGTTCAGTGTAGCTCTAGAGTTGGTTTTTATATCCATTCATCATAGAGGTAAGGAATATGGTTCAAAGTAAGAAAGGGGCTGTAGTAATTACAGGAACATCCACAGGTCTGGGTCGAGCAACCGCACTCAAGCTTGCCGAACAAGGCTACCGCGTCTTCGCTGGCGTCCGTACAGAAAAAGATGCTGAATCGCTAAAACAAGCTGCATCTGCTGATTTAACACCAATCATCATGGATATCACAAAAGCAGATCAAATTCAATCTGCTTCAGAATTTGTCTCACTAGCGGTTGGCGACGAAGGACTAGTTGGACTAATTAACAACGCAGTTGCAGCAGTAGATGGACCGTTAGAATGTGTGGCGATAGATGAGGCAAGATGGCAATTTGAAGTCAATGTTATCGGTCAAATCGCAGTCACACAAGCATTTTTGCCCATGATCCGCAAAACCAAAGGCCGAATCATCAATATCAGTGCGATTTGTGGCAGATTGGCTCTACCCTATAGAGGACTCTTATCTGCTTCCAAATTTGCGCTGGAGGCAATCACAGATTCATTGCGAATGGAATTACGTTCTAGCGGCATTGAGGTTCTTTCTATCTTACCAGGGGCAATAGTCACCCCAGAACAAGCTGACAAAGTAGAGGCAGGCTATCAGAAAACATTAGCAAATATGTCACCTGAAGCTAAAGCTATATATGGTAAGAATTACAGAATATATATGCAACGGGCAGTAGAGGGAAATCGCAACACAGGTTTATCAGTTGAAAAAGTGACAAATGTCATTTTAGAAGCTATGGAAACTCCCAAACCGAAAAGACAATATTTCGTCGCGGAATCACCTTGGCAACTTAAGCTAAAAGCATTGTACAAAAGATTACTTCCTCACCAGTATTTTTACGATACATTTTATTTTGATAATCTGCGAAAAGCATTGGGGTTGGATTAACGGCATTGCATATTTGCAGGATGTTTAGGAAGTATCCCAAATGTTTGAGTTTATTTTTAAACCCAGAGGTTAATTCCTCACCCCTACTTTGTGCAACCACAATAAACATGCAAACTCAACTCCTGATCACAGACTGTCGTTTTTGCTCACAAATTTCTAAAGCTAATGGATACGCTGCGTCTGATGGTAGTGTGTCAGGTGCTTATGAAGCCAGAGTAGAAGCTTGTGGTGAGGTTATGAGTGCATTCAACTCAGCCAAACAGATGCAGTTAGAAGTTGTGAAGCAATATTGTGTTAGCGCTTTAGTCAAGGTTGAGTAAACAGTAAAAATGACTCTACAAAAACAATCTCAAGTCACAAACGAAATCCTCCAAGGCAATATCTTTAAGCTGATGTTTAAGTTATCAATTCCTAGTATTCTGGGAATATTGATGCTGAGCTTAAATACTTTTTTTGATGCTTTATTTGCAGGTCAATTTATTGGTACAAATGCCCTGGCAGGTATTTCACTGGCATTACCACTCACAGGTATAGTAGATGGATTTGCTCTTTTAATTGGAGTAGGGTCTGCTTCTGTTCTCAGTCGAGCGATTGGTGCTGGAGATATCAAAACTCAGTCCAAATTATTTGGCAATTTGATGCTAATGGGTATTGTGGTTTCCTTTTTTATCACAATTCTTGGTTATAGTTTTGGCGAAGAATTAATTGTATTCATGGGGGGAAGTGGCGAAGTTACTGCTGCTGGCACAGAATATTTTAAAATTTATATACTAGGTTCAATCTTTTATATCCTAGCGTTATCTTCTAGCGAGCTTATTAAGGCAGAAGGGAAAATCAGACTAGCAACCGGGTTTGAACTGACTTTTGTCCTGATTAACATCATCTTAAATTCTATATTTATTACTGTCTTTAATTGGGATATTGCGGGAATCGCGATCGCTACAGTTATTGCGATGGTTTTTTATAGTATTTTCAACTTCACTTATTTTTTTTCTGGTAAAAGTTCTACCCCGATTAATCTCAAAAAGTTAGCTATAGCAATAGATTTACTACCTGCAATATTTTCCGTAGGAATATCATCGCTACTTTTCCCAATCATGGGGTTTGTTCAAAATTTTGTGGTTTATCAATCAATTTCTTATTATGGAACAAATAACGATATTGCCTTTTTCGGAGCCACAGTCAGATTAACTTCATTTTTCCTCATTCCCTTATACGGAATTGCACAAGCCTTGCAACCGATAATCGGTATAAATTATGGAGCTAAAAATTATCATCGACTCAAGAAAGCCTACTTAACTTTTGCTGCAATGGGTGTGATTTTATTAATATTAATTTGGCTGCCTTTACAATTATCACCAAAAACATTTCTTTGGTTACTTTTACCAGATGTGATTTTTACAAAAAATGATATATTCAATTTTAGAATTCTCAGTTTATTAATACCAATATGGCCTTTAGCAATTTTTGGTAATACCCTCTTTCAATCTATAGGTAAAGGTAAGATTGTCGTCACAGTAATTTTATTAAGGAGTCTACTTTTATTTTTGCCATTTGTACTCCTTATGTCAAAAATATTAGGTTTAATTGGTATATACTATGGCATATTCTTGACAGAGTTTTTAGTTGGAATAATTGCTTTGATATTAATATGTTTAGAATTTAGAGCTTTCAGTCAAATAACAAATGAAAAATTAAGTTTATAAATTTTGAATAGCAAGAGTTTGAGTCAATACTTGGGCAAAATATCTCTCCAACTCTTATTCCTCCGCGGTTTTATTCTTCCGTGATTTGTGCGTAAATCCTATGAGTTTGAGATTCTAGTCTACAAAACTGTACAAATACAAGCATTCACAAATGAAAGGGAGACACTTGCATGAATGAGTTAGTGCAGCGATTGTCAGAAGGAGAACATCCTGTTGAAGCAAGTTTACGACCTGAAAAAACAGCTACAGCACTCAAAGAAAGTATTGACCGGGGGTATGTACATATTAAATTCACTGATACTAGGGGAGGTACTGATTTAGGTGTCAGACTCGACCGAGAAGCATCTAATTTTAATGAAGCTGACTTTGAGCATCAAACAGGGAAGGTTCAGCTAGTTGGTAATTTGACTTTGAACTACGTGAAAGTTCGATGTATTGCAGATATTGACCTAGCAACTTTAGAAGGTAAGGGATACCTGGAACCAGTGGAAGCGTGAAAGCTCTGGTCTTAGGAATTGCAGTTTAGCGATAACAGGAGAAAAATTATGTACCAAGACGACAAAGAAGACACAACCATTTACAAAGTCGTAGTCAATCACGAAGAACAGTATTCCATTTGGCCAAGCGATCGCGAAAATCCCCTTGGTTGGACAAATGTTGGTAAAAGTGGTTCCAAACAAGAATGTCTAGATTACATCAAAGAAGTCTGGACTGACATGAGACCGCTTAGTCTCCGGCAAAAGATGGCAGAATCTGGACGTAACATTTAGTACTTGGTCAATTTCAAGAAGCTTGTTAGAAATGGAGATTTCCTTATGGTAGCCTCGTCTGTTTCTCAGGCACGGGTATGGTTTATCACTGGTAGCTCAAGGGGTTTGGGTCGAGTGTTGGCAGAAACATTGCTTGAGCGAGGTGAAAGAGTGGTTCTCACCGCACGGAACCCACAGCAGGTAGAAGATTTAGCAGCAAAGTATCCAAGTTGTGCATTAGCAGTGCGACTTGATGTCACAAAACCTGAACAGGTGCGAGAAGCCGTAAAACAAGCAATTGCCAATTTTGGACGCATTGATGTACTAGTCAACAATGCCGGATATTCAACTGTGGGGACAATAGAAGAAGTTAGTGATGACGCGGTTCGCCATCTGTTTGAAGCAAACTTTTTTGGTGTCTTAGAAATGCTGCGAGCAGTGCTACCTCATATGCGACAGCAACGCAGTGGACACATCCTCAATATTTCATCAATGCTTTGTTTTGCAGCTAGTGCTACCAATGGATTTTATTCTAGTAGCAAACTTGCACTAGAAGGAATTTCCGGAGCATTAGCTAATGAAGTTGCACCCTTTGGTATCAAAGTCACCATAGTTGAACCTGGTGCATTCCGTACAGATTTTATCACGCGTTCTGTTGTCGTAACTGACACCCACATTGAGGACTATAAGGCATCAATTGGTGATATACGTCAGCAGTTGCGGAATGCCGATCACGATAAACTCGGTGATCCTAAGAAAGCATCACTGGCAATGATTCAAGTAGTTGATAGCGATAATCCACCAATGAGATTGGCACTGGGAGCAGATGCAGTCGATCTTATTGATGGCGCATTGGAGTTTATTAAAGCAGAACTAGATGCTTGGAAAGAAGTAGCTGTAAATACTGCCTTTAAAGAAATTGTAGTGGGGGGAAAAACCTAAGTTGCTGGTAGTTCGTCAAGCTAGATTTAAGCACAATGAAGCTAGACGTTCTCATGATTAATATCATATCTGTGAAGACCGGTAATTGGTAATGGGTAATAGGTAATGGGAAAAATCTCTTGCCCAATGCCCAACTGCATCAGAATAATATCGTAAGTAATTAGCCAGAATTGATATAATACCGTGCTTAAAAAATGAGACGTTGCATAGCAACGTCCACACATTGATTATTGGTTGGAAAATACTAAATTACAACCCACCAATAACACCGCCGTCATTGCGGGTAATCACTACCGTTGCAGAACGTGGGCGACCAGATGGGCCATAGCCTTGAGTATGAGGCCAATTGCTTGTCAGCGTGGGATTTGAGGCATTACCACTATCACCAGGGTGCTGGATGTTGACAAACATCGCTTTACCATCGGGTGTAGTGATGACACCAGTTACCTCACAATCCATAGGGCTAGTTAAGAAAAGCTTAACCTGTTTGGTGTTAGGGTCAGCACACAACATCGTGTTACTACCAATGTTTGCTAAGTCACCACGACCATCACCTGCATGGTCAGTTTGAATCCACAAGCGACCGAAGTCATCAAACCACAAACCATCGGGTGAACTGAGGTCATCACCTTGAATATTACCCTGAAGATTTGGTTCGGGTCTAGTTTTGTCACCAGCTTCAATGAAAATATCCCATTTGAAGGTAGTTGCTGCAACACTGCGTCCATCTTCACGCCAACGAATAATATGACCATAGCGGTTATCAGGACGGGGGTTAGCAGCATCTACGGGAGGACGCGCACTACCCCCTGCTGTTGTGCCGTCTGGATTATTAGAAGAGGGTGGATTTGTGCCACGACGAGTATTATTGGTCAGTGTGCAATAAACTTCAATCTCTTTATACCCACCAATCTGAGGACGCACTGCTGTCCACTCTGGTCTATCCATCATGGTTGCACCAACTCTATCCGCAGCCTGACGTGTCTTCACCAATACTTCAGCTTGGCTTCTAAAACCATTTTCAGGTGTCAGACCGTTTTGACCATATACAAGAGGTAGCCACTCACCAGTACCGTTGTCATTAAATTTGGCGACGTATAGAATACCGTTGTCGAGTAAATCGCGGTTAGAAGCAGGATTTCCAGGTCTTAAGGGCTGAGCGCAAACAAATTTGTAAATGTATTCGTTGCGTTCATCGTCACCCATGTAGAAAGCAACACGGTGATTGTCATCAACAACAACCTGGGCGCTTTCATGCTTGAATCGTCCCAATGCTGTGCGCTTGATTGGTTTGCTTTGGGGGTCGTATGGATCAATCTCAACTACCCAACCAAATAAATGAGGTTCAAGGGGGTTGGTACGGTTGTTGAAGCGTGGATCAACCTCATGCCAGCGATAGTTAAACCCGTCAGCAGAAAGACCGTAACGATTTTGTCCTGCTAGAATCTCTGAATCTTCAATGCCTGAAGTAGAGGCTAAAGGTTCGCCACCGTTACCGAAGTAACCGTTCCAATTCTCTTCACAGGTTAAATAAGTACCCCAAGGTGTGTAGCCGTGGGCGCAGTTGTTGAGTGTACCATAAGCGGTGTAGCCATCATTTATCCCAATTTCAAAAGATCCTTGTGGGGTGATGTCAAACTTCTTCGACTTCAACAACGCACTGCCAGCAGCAGGCCCAGAAACTCGCATCTCTGTGTTAGCAGTAATACGACGACCATAAGAAGAGTTAGGATTGTAAGTCCAATCACTGCCCTTCTTGGAAATTTCAACAACAGACACACCATGAGCAGCCTGAGATTTCCGCACCTTGGCAATTGTGACCGGACTCAAACCTTCAAAACCATGCAGAATCGATTCCTGGGTATATTCATGGTTCACACACAACAAGCCGGTATTGATTGGCCGATTTAAAAAGCGTCTTAACGATCTTGCTTGTGAACTGACTGTCCGACCAACAACCTTTCTTGGTGATAAGGGGAAGTAGTGCATCCCATCAGCGTGCATCCCAAACTGCTTTTCTTGAGCAGCTGCATCTTGAGAAGCATCTGCTAGCCAAGTTGGTGCGTCAGGGATGATTGGATCTCCCCAAGCAACCAACACTTTCACTGTATAACCTTCAGGAACACTGACAAGATCCTTTTCTAGAAGTCCTGTTGCTGGGTTGAGTAAATTTGGTGGAATACTTTTGAAGCCAATACCACCAAATCCAGTTCCCTTGGGAATTGGAACTGCTTCAACACTTTGCAGAAAGCCACCGACAGAAACTTCGCCTACAACGGTTAACACTGATGCACTGGCTGCTGTGAAGATGAACTTACGACGACTCATACTCACGCGGTCAATCACATCACAAATCGATTCGTTACAGGATGGATTGAGGGTTACATTATTTTTAGGGTGAAAGCGTCCTTTCATTCTCAGTTCTCCGTTTAAGGCTTGCGGAATTGCGCTTCAATTTATTTTTTTTGCATGAGCAATTTGTTAGGCAAAACTCTATTTTTAACAGTCAATTAATATCAGCAAATGACAAGTTAAGACTGATTAAAATTGCTCAAAAATAAAAAATACTATCATGTATAACTTATCTGGCTATTATTAATAGCAGGTTATGCATTGATTAATTGAATTTGAAAATTCAATTAATCAATAAAACCTGAATGTCTTTTCTACTGATTTAAACACAGAATATTTAGATAAATTATTTGATAGTAAATAAACACAGTCTAAATTAAATTTATTTTCAAATAAAAATTAAAAGAGAAAAGCGATCGCTGCTAGATGCCCATCTAGATGCGCTCGCTTAAACTGTTTACTACAGATAAATATAGTAACATGGTTATTGAAAGTTAAGCAATCAATGTAGATGCTAACTTCAATAATTTAATAAGAGTTTTTTGTCAATTTTATGAATAGTAAATGTGACATGATACACCCCTTTTTGTTACTATAAAATAACAAACATTCTATCTTTAACCGAATCTGCCGCTAACATAATCTCGTGTATCTTCCTGCTTAGGATTTTTGAAAATTACCTCTGTTGAACTATATTCGACTAAATATCCACTTTTGCTACCTGTTTCTGTGGCTTGTGCATTAAAAAACGCTGTCTTGTCCGAGACTCGCGCAGCCTGCTGCATATTATGGGTAACGATAATAATGGTGTATTGTTGCTTCAGTTCTTGAAGCAATTCTTCAACCCGCAAAGTTGAAATTGGATCAAGAGCAGAGCAAGGTTCATCCATCAGTAACACTTCTGGTTCAATTGCTAAAGCACGAGCAATACATAGGCGCTGTTGCTGTCCACCAGATAGAGATAGACCGCTTTGCTTGAGTTTATCTTTAACTTCGTTCCATAAAGCAGCTTGCCGCAAACTCCGCTCTACTAATTCATCCATGTCACCGCGATAACCATTTACTCTTGCTCCAAAAGCAATATTTTCATAAATTGATTTTGGGAAAGGATTAGGTTTTTGAAATACCATACCAACTCGACGGCGTAGAGCTATTGAGTCCATTTTAGCTATATCTTTATCTTCAAAGGTAATTCTGCCCTCAATACGTGCGCCAGGAATTAAATCATTCAAG
The DNA here is from genome assembly GCF_000317225.1 of Fischerella thermalis PCC 7521. GTDB lineage: Bacteria > Cyanobacteriota > Cyanobacteriia > Cyanobacteriales > Nostocaceae > Fischerella > Fischerella thermalis. The sequence goes on along the minus strand of NZ_AJLL01000091.1, from coordinate 24,530 downwards.
CGGTTAAAGCATCTTAGTACAGTGCTTTTACCACAACCAGAAGGGCCAATAAAAGCTGTGATTTTGTTTCTGCTGATGTCTAGGTTAACATCACGAACCGCCTTAAAATTACCATAGAAAACAGATAATTGTTCAGTTCGCAATATATATTCAGAAGTAGCTATTTTTGAGTTGATTACCATCTGCAATTTTCACTAAATCGACAGTATTAAGGTTTGCTCGAAGTGCCAAAGTTAATCGTAGGTTAAATTATCCGCGTGCCTTCTGAAATTTATTACGTAATACAATCGCTGTTGTATTCATAAGTAGCAGCAAAATCATCAAAACAATAATTGCAGCAGCAGCATTAGTATGAAATTCTGGCTGAGGACGGGAAACCCAGTTATAAATTTGAATTGGTAATGCTGTAAATGGACTTTGCAAACCTTTTAAAGAAAGTTCAGGAACAAAAGCAATGAAAGTCAAAGCTCCAATTGTAATTAGAGAAGCAGTTTCACCAATTGCTCGTGAAAGGGCTAAAATTGTGCCAGTGAGAATCCCTGGTAAAGCGAGGGGAAAAACTTGTATTCTGATTACCTGCCATTTAGTTGCACCCAACGCATAACCTGCTTGTCTGATACTATCAGGAACAGTACGCAATGCTTCACGAGTAGCAATAATAATAACTGGTAAAATCAACAAACTAAGTGTTAATGCACCTGCTAGTACACTACGTCCATTAGTTATGGGAAACATCCAGCGGACAAAAAGTTGCAAACCTAGCAAGCCATAGATAATTGATGGTACTGCGGCTAAATTGGCAATATTAATGTCTACAAACCGAGTTAACCAATTGTCAGATGCGTATTCTTCTAAATATATTCCCGCCCCTACTCCTAAAGGAAAAGAGACTAAAGCAACTGTAATTAGCAACCAAATACTACCTACTAGAGGGGACAGTATTCCAGCAGCAGACGGATTGCGAGAAGGATAACTAGTAATGAAAGACCAATTTAATCGAAAAAGCCCATCTCTAAACACAGTGATTAACAAAATTACTAGCATCGCCAACCCGAAAAAAGTTGCTGTCCAAGCTGCAAATTCAAGAATTTTGTCGAGTCTGTAGCGATCAGAGAGAGAGGCATTAAAGTTTGGATTTGCTTCAGAATAATTTTGAAAAGCTTTGGGATCTTGCGCTGTCATTCATATTTCTCCCGGAAACGACGAACAAACCAGTAACTAAAAATATTTAAGGCTAGGGTAATGAGAAACAAAGTCATACCCACCGCAAAAATTGTGTTGTATGCTAGTGAACCTGCTGGCGTATCTCCTTGACTTACCTGGACAATGTAGGCTGTCATTGTTTGAACTGGTACTAGCGGATTGAAACCTAAGCGGGGATTTTGACCCGCAGCAATAGTCACAATCATAGTTTCACCAATGGCACGGGAAATAGACAATATAAAAGAAGCCACTATCCCAGATAAAGCTGCTGGTAATACTACTGAAACTATTGTTTCCCGCTTGGTTGCGCCTAATGCGTAGGAGCCATTCCTTAAACTTTGGGGAACTGCATAGATAGCATCTTCACTTAAGGAAGCCACTAGTGGAATAATCGAAATTCCCAATACTATCCCTGCACTCAAAGCATTGAATCCCTGTAGTCCAGGGATAAATGTTTGCAGAAATGGTGTGACTGTAAGTAGGGCAAAGTAACCAAAAACAACAGTGGGAACCCCAGCTAGAATTTCTAGAGCTGGCTTGAGCCATTTACGAAGTCCAGCAGGAGCATATTCACTCAAACAAACAGCGATTAATAAGCCAACAGGTAATGCTACTGCGATCGCAATTGCAGAAGTAAGCAACGTGGCACTTAACAGTACCATAATTCCAAACTGCTGATTAGCGAATAGAGGTGTCCATTGCGTTTCCGTTAAAAATCGCCCAATAGGTACTTTTTCAAAAAATGAGACTGTCTCAAAAACCAGTGTTAAAACAATACCAATTGTTGTTGCTACTGAAATAAAAGCAAACGTTGCAAAAATTGCTTTTACTCCAGCTTCTACTAGCTTATTTAAGCTACGATTAGGCTGCCACAGGCTAGAATCTTTTGGTGTTGAAAGAGGATTGATACTCATTGTTAACACACCGCATAAACTTGAAGTTCCTTTGTCTTTATAAACTAATAAACAGAGTTAAAAGGCTGGCTAGTTTATTATTTGGACTACAGCATTTAGAAATTATTTGCTAACACTCCACAAGTGATAGCTCACAATAAGAGCCTAAAATAACTGTTTCCCTAGCCTCTGTGCCTCTGTTTTATCAATAAAAAACTCTTATTTTTCTTTTTTGAGTAAATCTTTCAGGGTGACACCCACTGTAGAACCTTGACCTTCAAACACCGAACCTACCTTACCTTTGTTGAAACGCTCTTGAACTTCAGAAATGATGTCCTGAGGTAAAGGTACATAGCCCACTTCTTTGACTAACTTTTGATTTTCTTCAGCTAAATGAAAGTCAACAAATGCCTTGACTTCAGGACGAGTTGCGGCAGATTTTTTGACATAGATAAACTCTGGACGAGATAGAGGCTGGTAGGTACCATCGGCTACTGTTTCTGCGCTGGGAAGAACACAACCTTTACCGTTATCAATAGCAACTAGTTTTAATTTGTCTTTGTTGTTTTCGTAATAAGCAAGCCCAAAGAAGCCAATACCATTAGTATCTGAACTGACACCTTGTACTAAAGTGTTGTCATCTTCACTCGCAGTGTAATCACCCCGACTCTTGCCTTCGGCACCGACAATAGCTTTGGTAAAGAAATCATAGGTACCGGAGTCTGTACCTGCTCCATAAAGCCCTAATCGCTGGTCAGGGAAATCAGGACGAATTTGTCTCCAACTAGTAACTTTGCCCTGGGCTGCTGGTTCCCACATCTTTTTCAGTTCAGCAACTGTGAGACATTTGACAAAATTATTTTGTGGGTTAACTACAACTGACAGACCATCAAAAGCCACTGGTAATTCAATGTATTCAACATTATTTTTTTTACACAGTTCTACTTCTTCGGGCTTAATTGGACGGGAAGCATTGGAAATATCAGTTTCATTATTGCAGAACTTCTTGAAACCGCCACCTGTGCCAGAGCTACCCACAGTGACTTGCACGCCAGGGTTGGCTTTTTGAAACTCTTCTGCCATTGCTTCAGAGATCGGGAAAACTGTACTGGAACCATCTACAGTGACTTTCCCAGATAGATTTGAACCGGCTGCTGTGTTTGCTGCTGGAGTTGCATTACCATTAGCTGCGGGATTTGAGTTGTTGGTAGCCTGATTATCGCCACAAGCACTAATAGCCATTGACAAGACGACTAAAGGGGCAACTAACTGTACTTTTGAAGTGAACATAATAATTTTTGGCTACAAATTCTGAACTTAAGTTACGCTTGAATATTATCATCAAGGGATACTTAGGAAGTTAAGATAAGGTTAAGCAAAATAAATTAACTAACAATAATTTTATTAAGAAATATTGTTCAATTATTAAACTTCAGTGAAATTTTTTGCACATGATAATCTTGGTGCAAATTAAGTTCAAATACAAGCAAACATATCAGTAAAAGCTATTTTTTTAGTTCAACTGATCTTACATGTAGTATCAATGATACTTGAGATATTTAGGTTAAAATTAGGTTAAGCTAAGATTAAAAATAATAATTTTATGGTTTTTTATCCAGTAAACATATAAAGTATCTGAGCAGATCACTTTGCTAAACCGCAAGAGCGACATATCTGTACATCTTTCATTTCATACTCGATGACATTGTCCACAGCATCCATTTGTAGTTGAGAGCAAGTTTGCAATAACTCTTTGAACTTTTGTCGCCCGCGTTGTACTCGTGATTTCATTCCAGACACCGATATAGCTAATTCTTGGGCGATCGCTTGCTCAATATTTAAAAGCGATCCCGTACACCGAGAGCAAGTCGATCAATCGATTGCTAGTAATTAGTTCAAGGTCGTAGTAGTGGTCATCACAGCACTCCTGTGTTGATGTTTACCTACATAGACGGCAGACTTTCAAAAAAGGACGCAAAGTTAGAGAATTTCTATTTTTGCTGCTATGGCAGAGATTTTTATTGTGCAATTTTTATGCAAGTATTTTGTCATAATGTTAGTTATTCCTGCTACAGAATCTCAAACTACATTCGTGTATCAATATCAACTAACAACTTGTTGCACAAGTATTCACTGTTAGTTTCCAAAAACACATGAAAATCAAAAGACGATACTTTGTCTTGTCCAGCCTCATAGCAGTTCTAGTGGCATCGTGGGGATTGCTCCTCAATACAGCACCAGCAACTCAAACGCTAATAGCTCAAAAACCAGTCACACTAACTGTATCTGCGGCGGCTGACCTCAACTATGTGTTTAAAGAAATCGGTGCTTTATGGGAAAAAGAAACAGGAAACAAAGTCACCTTTAACTTTGGTTCTACAGGACAACTAGCGCAACAGATTGAACGAGGCGCACCAGTAGATTTATTTGCGGCTGCTAACAAATCCTTTCTTGAAGACCTTGACAAAAAAGGGTTAATAGTATCTAGTACCAAAACTTTGTATGGCAGGGGACGGATTACTGTCTGGACAAGAGAAGACAGTAAACTTAACCCCAAAGATATTAGAGAGTTAACCAAACCGGAATATAAGAGAGTAGCGATCGCCAATCCGGATCATGCTCCCTACGGTATCGCCGCCAGAGAAGCATTTCAGTCAGTAGGTATCTGGGATGCAATCAAGCCAAAACTGGTACTAGGCGAGAACATCCGCCAAACTCAACAATATGTAGAAACTGGTAACGTTGATGTCGGTATCGTGGCTTTATCTTTAAGCGTCAACAAGCCAGGAAAATGGGAGCTAATTCCGGAAAAGCTACACAAACCCATTGACCAAATGTTGGCTGTAGTCAAAAAGAGCAAGCATCAAACACAAGCTAGACAGTTTGCCCAATTTATTAACGGGCCAAAAGGCAGACCGTTGATGAAGAAATATGGCTTTGTTTTACCTGGGGAGACAGCAAATTAATGGATTGGTTTCCTTATATATTGTCATTGCAAGTCACAGCACTAGCTACAGTTTTTCTGTTAATTATTGGACTGGGACTAGCAATTTTTTTAGCTCGTGTTCGTTTTCCAGGGGAATTAGTCATCTCTACAGTGCTGAACTTACCCTTGGTACTACCTCCTAGCGTCGTTGGTTTTTACCTATTGTTAGCATTAGGTCGTGGTAGTCCGATACGAGAATGGTTCGGTATAGATATTTTATTCACATGGCAAGCAGCTGCGATCGCTAGTGCAATTGTCGCGTTACCTCTAATTGTGGAAGCAGCTAGAGCCGCAATTTTAGATGTCAACCCCGAACTAGAAGCAGCAGCACGCACCCTGGGAGACTCAGAAATCAAGGTATTATGGCGAGTTACCCTACCTTTAGCTCGTTCGGGAATTTTAGCAGGCTTTATTTTAGCAGTCGCCAGAGCTTTAGGTGAATTCGGAGCCACGTTAATGGTTGCAGGGAATATCCCCGAACGTACCCAAACTTTACCCCTGGCTATTTATGATGCTGTGCAGAATCAAGAGTATGGCAAAGCCAACTTGATGGTGCTAGTAATGACCTTTTGGGCATTTCTATTGTTGTTATGGGCGCGTAGCCTGGAACAGCGTCGGCAAAAGCGTTTTACTCAGAAAATAATCAAAACTAAGAATGCAACTGTTAGTAGACATTCACAAACAACTAGCCAGTTATCCCCTAGAAGTGAAATTTAATCTAGAGGGGCGAGTCCTGGGAATATTGGGCGGTTCTGGTTCTGGCAAAAGTATGACTTTACGTTGTATTGCAGGGCTAGAAACTCCTAAGCGGGGTCGCATTGTCGTTAATGGAAGGGTTTTGTTTGATTCATCCAAACGAATTAACCTACCAATTCGCTTACGCCGCGTGGGGATTGTCTTTCAAAACTATGCTTTGTTTCCCCATTTGACAGTCGCCCAAAATATTACCTATGGATTACAAGATTTGTCTAGCGCAGAACGTCAGCACCGTTTGCATGAACAAATTGCCAAATTACAACTTTTTGGATTAGAAAATCGCTATCCCCAGCAACTATCTGGCGGACAACAGCAGCGTGTCGCTTTAGCCAGGGCTTTAGCAGTAGAACCAGAAATCTTATTGTTAGATGAACCTTTTTCGGCTCTGGATACCCACCTGCGACACCACTTGCAAGAACAAATGATTGAGACGTTGAGCAGTTATCAAGGGGTAACGTTATTTGTCACCCATAATTTAGAGGAGGCTTACGAAATTTGTGAACAACTGTTAGTTATGTCCCAAGGGCAAGCGATCGCTTACGATCAAAAACAAGCTATTTTCGAGCGTCCAGCTACTTACACAGTCGCCCAACTAACTGGTTGTAAGAACTTTTCTAAGACAAGAGCAATTTCCCCCACACAAGTAGAAGCTATTGACTGGGGTTGTACTCTCAATGTGATTGAGCCAATTCCTGAATCTTTCGCTTATGTGGGAATCCGCGCCCATCATCTCACCTTTACCAATGACCCCAACACTGAAAATACCTTCTCCTGTTGGTTAGCTCACACACGGGAAACGCCCCACAGAATGACGCTTTATCTCAAGCTACATAACCCGCCAACTCAATCAAACGATTACCATATGCAAGCGGAAGTATTTAAAGAAAAATGGGCAACTATCAAAGACCGTCCTTTCCCCTGGTATGTCAAGTTAGATTCGCTCAGGCTGTTTTTAATGCAGGCATAAGTGTCTTATTTCCTGCCATCCTTTCTAAGTGTTCAATTGAACATAGATATGGCTTAACTCATCAACCATCAATTTTCTGAGAATCAAAACATGAAACAGGAAGTTCTTCGTAATAACTTAAAACAAATCAGAACCCGCTTGGGTATGAACCAACAGGATTTGGCTAACTTGGCTGGCGTTACCCGTCAGACTATTAGTGGCGTAGAGTCAGGACAGTATGCTCCCTCAACTACAATATCCTTGCGTTTGGCGAAAGCTCTTGGCTGTCAAGTAGAAGATTTGTTTTGGCTAGAAGAAGATTTACCAGAAATTGCAGCTGTACCTGCTCAAAATTTACCAATAGGGCAGGACTTGCGAGTAATTTTGGCAAGGGTAGGGGGACAATGGGTGGCACATCCTCTAATTGGTACAGATGCCTTTCGGACTGAGATGATTCCTGCTGATGGTGCGGCAAATCACTTGTCTTTAATGGATACTGTTCTGGTCAAACTTTTAGATGACCCCAAAAAATTGTACAACACCGCAGTTTTGGCTGGTTGCTCTCCTGCACTTTCTCTCTGGGCAAGAGCCGCCGAACGCTGGCATCCAGAATTACGGGTACACCTGACTTTCGCTAACAGTATGACCGCCTTAGAACGCTTATATCGGGGTGAAGTTCACATCGCTGGGATGCACCTATACTGTCCACAAACAAAGGAGCATAATACACCCTTTGTGCATCGTGTATTAAAAGATAAAGCAGCAGTGCTGATTAACCTTGGTGTTTGGGAAGAAGGAATTTTAGTACAACCGGGAAATCCCAAGCGATTAAAAACCATTGCTGACTTAGCACAACCTGGGGTGACGATAGTTAATCGCGAACAGGGTTCTGGTAGCCGGGAGTTACTAGAGAGGAAACTTCAAGAGGAAAAAATATCTTTTACTGCCGTACAAGGATTTGATCAAATCGTCAACGGTCATCAAGATGTTGCATTGGCTGTGGCTACTGGAAAAGCTGATGCAGGCGTGAGTTCGGCATCTATCGCTACTGCCTTTGGACTAGAATTTATCCCCTTACATCAGTCACGATATGACTTAGTAATTCTCAAGCAATATTTGGAAGAAGCACCTGTACAACGATTACTCGGTACTTTGGGACATCGACAGGTGATTTCACAACTGCAAGCACTTGGTGGTTATGATACCAGCTTGACGGGGGAGGTAGTAGCGACAGTAGAGGCTGTTAGTAACGGTAAGCACAATTAGCAAGATACATTTAACTATGGCGCAGGGTACATCGAAATCTGCTATCAAATTTGGGTGTTGCTGAATCAAGATATGAATTTACAATTCACGGGTATGACCAGACGTAGTAGAGACGTAGCATTGCTACGTCTCTACAAAAATGTATGCAAACATAATTCATGACCAAATTCAGCAACGCCAAAATTACTATAGAGACGGATTATGTCGGTACTTGTGTAAAATTCGTTAGAAAATCGAGGAGTTTCACAGATAAATTAAACAATTAACTGGTATCGAATCAAGGCAAGTGGCGTAAAACTAGGCTCCAAAGAAATCATGTTGCTTGTGCAATGTTAGTTTGGGTTAGGTTAAAGAATCTAGCCTATACCACTGGTTAAACTATTTATCAAATTAAGCATAACTGGCTTTAGGAATTTGTTGGTGAATTCCTTAGTGTTCATACCAATTCTATGCAGCGCCCTTAAAAAGTACTTTTGTGCTTTTTGACTAAAAACCCTTAAAAAGTACTTTTGTACTTTTGTGTTAATAGACTTTTTTGGCTGAACGTACAGAAATGTCTGGGAATAACGCTACCGCTCATGGAGTCCGCAATTGCGTTCTTTTGCTTGCTAATGCACAAGTAAGGCTTATGTGGTCAAAATGCTGGAAGATATGGGAATGCAATATGCGTTTGGTTTTTTGGGAGGCGCGATCGCCCCCCAATGGCACGCACTGCAACATAGTTCAATCAAAGTACTTCACTTTCGTCGCGAAAACAGAACTGGGGATCGCTAACGCGTTCACCGAGCTGTTTGCTGCACGGTGGGAAGGTGCGGAGGTAATTATCCCTGAGCAATAACTTTTCCCACGAGTGATTTTCTCTCATTCTGCAACAACCACAATTGAGGAAACGAAATATGCGTAATATGCGTAATGACTTTTTAATTGATACGGAATCGGCGTGTACTGTATCTGACGAAATAGCAGTGAAGACAGCCAACCCAGTTCTGTAGAGAGTGGGGCTGGCTTTGCTGCAAAAAAGGTTGATACAGACAGCGTAGCTAAAACACGGAAGCTCTTGGATAGGGCAATAGTATTAGCCTGGAAGGCTGTGAAGTCAAACCGCAGACCACCAGCGCTTCGCTGCATCTGGTCGCAAGAGTTTGGCACAGTGGGCTGCACAGAGAGCCAGAGATGAAGCAGGTCACGACCGACTCGCCTTGCTTGATATCCAGTCGATGGGATATGACGCTGAGGCTGTCGTAAAAGCACTCGTTCCTCCTGCTGTAATATTAATCTTCAGTAATTTTTTTATCTGGTAGCATATCCATCATATAAAAATAAAATTCAAATTTTAGGGATCTTCGTGTATATCAGTTTCAACATCATTATTCAGACCTAATTCAGCAAGCGCAACTTTAGTTTCCTCAACCGTTTGCTGGGTAATTTTTCCCTCAACTAAAAATTCCACTTTTAATGCTAATTTTAAGTTTTTATTAGTAGCAAACTTGGTAAGCACCTTTGTGTAAAAGTTCATCCATTTTTGCGGTGTAATTGCACCACTCCATCTTAATAATTGTGGTGATGGAACTGGGGTTATAGTCTCAGGTTCATCTGTTGGTTCTAGTTCATCTTTGAGCTGATTAATATTATTGCTAACATAAGATGTAGGATTCTCTCCCACAGTGTTTGTAATAGGTGTAGAACCACTATTAGTATTAGCTTGTGTGTAAGCTCCAACTTGCCATGCTTGGGGTACAGCAACACTTGCAGCTAAAGCTTTTTGGTAAGCTTCTGCTGTTTCTTGTGTAATGATGAACATATCCTCAGAAATTTCTACATCCGCAGCATTAAATGTGCATTGGTAGTGGAATGGTTCATAACCATTGCTGCTTTTGCCAACATAGGCTAAAGTTCCATCTTTGACACCGCGTGCGATCGCATCTTTTACAGCGTCACCATTCAGCAATACACCAGTCCAGTTGTTAGCAGTGGGACCGCCTTTGGCTAGATGATAAAGTAAGGTGAGAGCATGAGTTTTACCTCCACCGAACTGGGTAGACAAGTTAAACACAGCAGAAGTTTCTGTTTTTTCACCGGAGAGACGACGAACAACTTGGGCAGAAAATTCAGTTAAATATTTGGTGATATAGGTACGATTAAAAAATTGTTCTGGATCTTGGTAGTAGGCAGGTGCAGTTTTATCTCGTACTTTGTCAAGATGGACAGCAAATTCGGAAGCATCTAAGGGTTTACCTTCCCTTAAGTCTTCGCGGGGTGTCAAGCCGTCAATTTTGTACCAAGGTTTAATTGCCATAAGTGATTCACCTGCTAGAGTATGCCGAATTTTCCAGTATTTGTTTCCAACTGCCACCAGTGGTTAAAGCTGTTGTCATTAGAAACCCAATCCCTTTTTGCGAGCTAATACCCCATCTACCCAGCGTTTTTCATCTGTACCAGTGGGGTACAATCCGGATAGGGATTGAGCAAGTCCCCAAAAGCGTTGGTCATTTCCTGCGCCTTCTTCAAGAAGGAAGCGTTTCAGGGCTTCGCTACGTCCGGCTGCAAATAAAATCATGCTTTGGTGAATGCGGTCTAATGTAGTATTCCCTAGTTGGGGTACTGTTTTTTCACCCCAGTCTGTATCCTCTTCTGTTTCAGGGATACCCATGACTGCAAATAAGTTGAGTTGTTCAACTTCTTTCTTTTTGCCTTTTTTACCTTTGGTTTTGCTGGGTGCTTGGGACTCTTCTTTACCAAATAAATATTGTGTGCGTTCGGATACAGGTAAAAGTCTAGCTGTACTGCCTTTGACTTCTACTAAGCGGGTAAGTTGTTCTAAGTGTGCGCCTAGTCCTTGGGCTATTTTCCGGGCTGCGTCAAATTCTAGGGTGTAACCGCCGGTTTTACTGGTTTTGCTGCTGGTTTCGTCGTCTTCGTCGTCGGGTTCTGATTCGCTGGTGTTGTTGTTGTCAATGTTACCTGTGGAAAGTGTCCATAACCACATGGCGGTGATGCGGGCATCTTCTTCAAAGCTGGTAGTATCTGCATTTGAAAAAATCATACTCAGAGCTTCTTTTGATACTGCTGCCCAAACGTATTCTAAGTATTCTTTGAGGGTGACAAGTTCGCCAGAGGCTTTTTCAACGCTGGAGTAGCGGGAGAAGATTTCTAAGGCGGGGCCAAGACAGGCGAAGATGGCATCTGCACCAACTACGCCTTCTGATGCAAGGCGTGGCATCCATTCATGTATGCGTTGGGGGAGTTCTTGAAGTACATCGCGCCAGTCGCCGATGTCGTTAGTATTGCGGGGACGGCAGACTATGTGAACTGATGAAGCGAGGGCGGCTGAGTTCATGGCGCGTAAACGAGAACCCATTTCTGTATCTATTGCCCATGAACCTGTAATTGTCCATCCAGCATCTATCATTGCTTGTAGTTGTGCTTCCCAGCCTGATGTTGATTTATGGGCAAAGACGATAACACTAATTCCATTCTCTGACAGAATGCGTTTACCTTCTGCCATTGCTTGCGCCATTGTTTGTTCAAAGTATTGGCGGTCTTTACCTTTAATTTCATCAACTATACATTCATCTTTTTTAGGTGTTAATTTTTCAATAAAGGAAATGCCGACAGATAGCGGTAATGTTCGTTTCAGCCACACATAAAAAAAGTCTGATAAGTCCGAATAAGGTATCGCATCATAATATGGTGGGTCTGTAATGAAACCTTGTGCTGATTCATTAGGAAGAGAATGGTAATTAGCAGAAAATTGCTCAGTTTGTCCGCTTGTAGCAATGATACTAAAAGCTCTAATCACTTCGAGCATCGTTGTTAAAGTCACATAGTAGTTACCTGCGGCATCAGCAAATATATTCGGTTCTGCAAAATCCCACATCATTGAAATAGCTTGACGAGTAAAAGCGTGGCGAACCTGAGTCTTTGTGTTTTCCCACATACATAAAGAATTGCAAATATCACTCAATCGGCTCACTCCCATCCCCAGTATTGTTTGTGCCGCTATTGCGAATCCTGAATCATTATCATTAGCCAGTTTGTTGCCTACTTCTTGTACTAATCTAGCCAATGTCGTTAAAGCTAAATTTTGACGATGAGTAAATAAATCATGAAACTTATCCATCCCATAATTTCGCTGAGAAAATGCCCTACCTGCTCCACTTCCACCACCTTTAGGAGTAGGTTCATCAGGAATTAAACTTAAATTTCCTGTATGTTGATTAACTCTCTTTTTTAATTCAATACTTGCATTTTTAACAGCTTCTAAATCTTGTTCATTGGGTAAACGATAAAATCTTCCTTGTTGACTTGTTCTAGTCGTCACCACACAAAATAAACGTGCATCATTAGCACCACCTTGACGGGCTTTTAATTGTATTCTCACAGATGCCACAGGAGTAGTATAACCACAACAAGGACAAGTGGCAGAACCTCTTTTAACAGTGCCATCAAAACTAGGATTTTTTACTTCTATTTCTGGGTTATCTGCAACTACCCATTTATTTTTATGCTTTTCAATAATTTCAAAATCTACCCGCTTTTCTTCCGGTTTTGGAATTATCCTTAAACCAATATTGCGATTACTTTTTTTACACAAATATAAAGACCGCATTAACGGCACTTCCGCACCACATCCTGGACCTTCACAAATAATAGTCCTCGCCCATAAATAAGCAATTGGTGTACTACCATCCGGGTCTTTAGGATAAAATTGGGCTAATTCTTTTTCTGCTTCTTCTTTTACCCACTGTCCCCATTTTCGCACTTCATCCGCTAAAGTTTGCCCATATTTAGGAATATATTCCAACACAACTTTATTTAACAACACTGCTACCGGATTTATATCAGAAGCAAAAGCATCCGCACCTACTCGTAATGCTTCCAAGGGAATAGCACCACCACCAGCAAAAGGGTCAACAACTAAGGGTTTTGTTCCTGGTATTCCTCCTAAAGCTTCGTGTGCAGCTTGAGTTAAATTCCGACTGGTTTCTAAATAATCAGTTTGTGTAGAATTATCCCAATTTGCAAAATCAGCAATAAAATCTAGGAGGCTATTTCTTAATATATTCCAGTGTTGAGGATTATGAGAATTTAACTGATTTTCTGGTTTAGCTAAAACTTGCCATTTATTCCAAATTTCAGTAGAACAATTTTTAGAGAAATCACTATTTATAGCTATAGCTTTTTTAGCAAAATTATTAATATATTCCGTAGCTAAATCTCGAAAAGACTGGGGACAATTTTCATCAACAGGGTCAGGCCATAAAGCCGCACAAATAACAGCACGACAAGCGGCTAAAGGTCGTCTAGCCCACCAAATATGTAATGTGGAAATATGCCCATGTTTGATTGATTTCTCCCGTCGTGCGTGAGCAGAAATGCGTTTAATGGGTAGGTCAACTTCGATTAGGCGTTTGGGGTATTGAGTCATTTTAAACAAGCTTCTTTAAGTTGATTTACAAGAGAAGATATCTCGTTTTCGGGTAAATTTTTAACATAATCTCTAGACACCTCAGTAACTAATGCTAATTCTTCAACAGAAAGCTTTTGTGCTAATTTTTCAAACCATTGATGGTGGTCTATATCAACTAAGCAAGAAAACTGAAAATCATCCAAGTCTAGCTGATATTCTTTTTGAATATAAGTTTTAACCGCCTGATTATTAAATAGTTCTTTCTCAGGAGCTAATTTCCCTGGAAGAGTGAAAATATTCTGTTTTGGAATAGCTTTTTGATCCGCATCCAATACACCAACTACTTTAATTTCGGTATCATTTAAAGCTCTAACTGTATTTTTTACTCCTGCGGGGTATATTCCAACCGTACTTAAAAAGTTAGAATCCACACGCCGAATAATTTCAGTAAGAATAGCTTTAGCTATAGATTTAGTTTTTTCATCTTCTACGAAAATTACTAAAGCTTTTGAATGTCCATCTGACATTCTCTATAACAGTATTTGTATGACAACGAAATCCTTGAACGTGCATCTTAACTAAAACATTACCAAAGTTATTATAAAGATTTGCTTCTTGAAATTTTGATTTTAAATCGTTACATTTGTCTACATTAGTCTTTGGTTTACTCATGATTTCCTCCTAAAATTTTTTCGGACCCAACGTGATAATGCTCAATTTTAATTAACGGTTCCCACCCCAACCGCACAGGGTCTTGAATAGTGTGAACTTCTGGTGATGAATCACAATTAAATACCACATATAACCAGTAATCACCCTTTAATCTTTCTGCTGTTTTATATTCATTTGTTGTTAACGCTACTTCACCAATACTTGCCCGTCCTTTAACTTCAATAAACCTCACTGCACTAGCTTTGAGTGGGTCGCCAGAATCAATTTCACGGGATATTAAATCAAATCCGCGATTCTCTTTTTCTACACTGACAACTTGCCATCCTCTAGCTGTTTCATATTCTATAACTGCTTGAATTGCTATTTTTTCAATCTCATCATCAGATACCATCGCTGCAATTTCTGGGGAACTTCTTTCAGGATGGGGTAATACCCAAGCACGTCCATGATGACGAATATCAGTAATTGCACAACTGGCTTCTTGCTGCAATTCTTCCCGTCGCTGATCTAACCTCCCATTTAATTCAAATAATCGGTCTTCTAACTGCTTAATGCGACCATCCAACCCTTGTTCTTTAGAACCAGATTCTTTGAGTTGAAATAATTCTGCATATTGAATCTGGACTTTATCAATAATCACATTCAGACTAATTTCCATGTGGTTAGAAATTGTCTCTACTTCCTTCTGTCGCTGAGTGCGAATTTCTGTTAAAAAGCTATTTAATTCTTGTTCTATTAATGCTTGTTCAGCTTGTTCTCGACTAGGTAAATTAGTATCATCTGGTAAATTATTAACTAAGTTCCCATTGTCCATACCTTCCCCATTTTGGACATTGGACTCTACACCCTTAGCAGGTACTAAATCTAAAAATAAAGTTGGTTGGCGCACAGTCATTG
Organism: Fischerella thermalis PCC 7521; assembly: GCF_000317225.1. Taxonomy (GTDB): domain Bacteria; phylum Cyanobacteriota; class Cyanobacteriia; order Cyanobacteriales; family Nostocaceae; genus Fischerella; species Fischerella thermalis. Next base: position 9,501 of record NZ_AJLL01000091.1, on the reverse strand, counting down.
TCCCATCTAAATCTGTCTGCACCACATATAAACGTTCATGGAGTTTTCTACCTCGTCCATCTGCGATCGCAGCCGAGAAAACATCTAACCTAGCTGGTGTCTCACGATGTAAATCAAAAAACACCGCACCCCGCCGCAAGTCTTCCTGTACCTGTGCTGAAACTTCATCCCGCACACATTCAAATAAGGGATGTCCTGGTGTCACCCATTCCAATGTCGGGTCATCTGTCAAGATATTTTTATCAAACGTAATCTTTTTATACTCCCGTCCCAACTTACCAAAGCGATTTTCTAACCTATCTCCCGTTCCCCATAAAGTCCGAGGAACACGCCCAATTCTGTATATTTTCTTACCCTTGGCTGTTTCCTTGGGATGAATCCCCGCTATATGTGCTGCTTGCACAAAGAAATCATGGATAACTTCAGGTACTAATCTCCGTTCCTTAGCTTCAGCAGATTTACCAATAATTTGTGATAAATTTAATTCCCGTTTAGCAAGTCCTTCTAAAGCTGAATCACTAATTTTACGGAAACGTTCTGTATCTACCTGTTCCACAATCCGATTGAGAATTACAGACTCAGTGAGGTTATGAGCATACATATCCCGCATCATCCGTTCTAACTGATTAGCAGGGAAAATATCACCAAGTACGTTAAATACTTTACCCGTTCTCTCTGGGTCTAAATCTATTTCAATAGCACGAATCCGCTCAAAAAGTTTCCATAATACTTTACCTTCGCTAGTATTAATGGCTACAAAGTTAAAGATTAGACAATCCTTATCCTGTCCATAGCGGTGAATCCGTCCCATACGCTGCTCTAACCGCACTGGATTCCAGGGAATGTCATAATTAATCATGAACCAACAGAATTGTAAATTAATACCTTCCCCTGCTGCTTCTGTGGCTACTAAAACTTGACAATCTTCTCTAAATTCGCGTTCTGAATATATACGAGTATTGGGAGTATCTCTATCACCAATTTTCATTCCTCCATGAATTTGCGTAACAGATAATCCCCATTCTTTTAATTTTCCTACCAAGTAATCTAAAGTATCTTTATGCTCAGTAAAAATGAGCATTTTCATTTTTGGATCTTTAAATATGCCTTCTTGAATAATTACTTCTTTCAGCTTGACTAACTTAGATTCAACTTCCCGTTTTTCTAAAATTAATGCTTGGGTAATTAATTCATTTAGTTGCAAAATTTCTTTTTTCAAAGCAATGGGGTCAACAGAAGCAACTACACCTTCTAAATCACCGATAATTTTTTGCTGTTCTGTTTCAGTTAAATCATCAAAATCTTCTGGTAGCTTCTTATTAATTTGCTCTTGACGATAGGCTTCAGGGTCTTCTAAAATCCTCTGGCGTTTATCGCGCATCCGCTCTAAACTACGCCGTACAGCATAAATACTAGAAGCAAAGCGACGCTGTAGCATTGCCATTGTAAAACCTAAAGCCCTACCTCTTGCTGTATCATCAGTTGAAGCTTTAATTGATTGCTCTTCTACGTAATCAGTTAGTGCATTATAAAATTCCAATTCTTCTGCATCAATTTGAAATTCAATAGTTTCAACTTTGCGATTAGTGAATAATTTTTTAACAATACCCGTTTCTTCAGGAAAGGTGACAAGGGCTTCTTTAGTACGACGCAGGTAGAAAGGAGCATTATTCCGTAGCATTGCTTCTTCTAAACTGCTGACATCACCATAAACATCTCGGTCTAATAGTTCTAGGAACAGACAAAAGTTTTTCGGATCGCCTTTATGGGGCGTGGCTGTCATTAACAAATAGTGGTCGGTAATTTTTGAAAGTTCTTCACCCAGTTTATAAGCTAAGGTTTTGTTATCTGAACTGTAGGCACTCATTTTATGTGCCTCATCCACAATAATTAAGTCCCAGTTACTTCTTAATAAACTATCTTTTGCATCTTCAATACGAGAAACCCAAGATACTGAAGTAACAACTTGATTTTTTTCTTGCCAGGGATTAGAACCATAGTTAGCTCGTAGGATATCCCCACGTACAACTTCAAATTCCTCTCGAAATTTATCTTTCAGTTCTCGCTGCCATTGAAATGTAAGGTTAGCAGGGGTAATAATGAGTGTGCGTTTAACTAATCCTCTAACTTTAAGTTCTTTGAGTAGCAGCCCAGCCATAATAGTTTTTCCAGCACCGGGGTCATCTGCAAGTAAAAACCGGATGCGTGGTTGTTTGAGGAAATAGTCATAAACTGCTTCTAATTGGTGGGGTAAGGGGTCTACTCTGGCGATCGCCAGAGCAAAATAAGGATCATATTCGTAGGCGAACCCTAAGCGTAAGGCTTCCACACCTAGACGAAAGTGCTGTGCATTACCATCAAAAGGCTCTTTATCTGGTGTCGATGCTAACAAATCCAACTGTGAAGCACTAAGTATTGGTTCGTGAACCTGATTAGTATTGAGTCCTTTACCAATGAGTTTTACTGAAGCACCCATTGGAATAACTACCAGCACTTGTACAGGCTCAGGAAGGATGGAACCACGAACAATCACATTTGGCTTCAGTTGGTCAATTTTCATGTTGTTACAGTGACCTCAAGCTTTAGGCTAACTTTTGAAAGTAAGTTTGCGAGTTGTTAATCATCGCAGATTATTGATAGTTATTATAAATACATCCTATATAATGTAGCTATTGACAATCTAATATAATAATCGTATTGTTTCTTGCTCAAAACCTTGGTAATATTACTTAATAAGATTTAATTGATTATATATAAAGAATAATTTCAAGAAAAAACTCTATATGGTTTTTATTAAAAATAAAAATTTATATGTCATTAAGTAAAAATGTGGTTTTTAAGGCATAGAGATAAAAGTATATACAACAACTTATGACTGACTATTCTCAGCTCTTCTAAGTAAATATATGTAATTTATGGTTATTTAATTAACGGGATGGTACAGATTCAACTGAGAGTTATATTGCCACCCCAGCCTACCTGGATCTCTCGACCTACACCATCTCAGAAAATCTTCTGGGCTGCTAGTTGTTCGCTCCTTAGTTAAAGTAGCTGTATCCACTCCCAATCGTCGTGCTAGATTTTCCTCACTCATAGACTGAAGCTGTGATTGAAGGTGCGAATCATCAAAATATGGGGAATATTGCTTTCTAGTTGACCTTTTACTGTTTTGAAAGTTTTGGAAGCGCACAAATGCTGATTCTAGTTGTGTCAGCCTGTTAGAAATCATTTCTAACCTCTGCTCTAAATCGCTGGGAGATTTTGCAATCACACTGCTATCAAAATCACCATTGCCAAAGCGCGATTCCAGGCTATCCATCCTCTGTAATAGCTGCTTGAGGATTTCATATGACAACTCACTTCATCTTGTCTCATAAATAAATTTATTTCTTGGCGGACGAAAGAAGAAGCAAAAATTATTGATTTAGTTTAAATTCATCAAACTTAATTACCTCTCCATCTAGCTTGCGCGTATCAAAACGATAGCTACTCACCGTTCCCGTACCTGTATCGAAGATACTAAACACTGTTATGTCATTACTGGCAATGTAAGGCATGGGTTGACCATCTTCATCTAAAATAGGTGCAATTGTAGGTGTGAGTGGTACTAACCCATAAGGATCACCACTTGCTACATAATCCTGACTTTCCCAAGGTGGTAAATTCTTACGTTTTGTTTTACCGTACGCAGCGCCATAAGAGTTACCAACGTTGGAAGTTTCTAAAAAGTGCATCCCCGATGGACTGCAAAAGCGGTTCCATAAATGAGAATGACCAAAAAATACTAATTGCACCTCAGCTGCTTCTAATAATGGCAGCACATCACGAATAATGTAGTCTGCTTGTTTGGGGTACTCATAACGTACTGCTTGAATATTGCCAGTTTCATCCTGTTCAATCATTTGTACTGGATCAGTATAGGCAGGGATAATGTTATCACCTAGAGTATGAGGCGGATGATGCAGCATCACGATTTTATACTTGGCTTTTTTAAATTCAGGGCTGTTGAGTTCTTGCACTAACCAGTTGTACTGTTGACTTCCTTGAGCAATTGGTTCGTATATATGCTGACCATAACCCCACTCTTGGGGATTGTTTAATTCTGTTTCTGGTTCACCGTATTTTCCCTTATATTTACCTTCATTAGTGGTATAGCGCCACATATTGGTAGCATAAAGCACTACCAAACGCACATCACCAAAGGTAGTGGCATAGTAGGTTTTTCCGCCTTCTGAACTCTGCGGTAAAGTAAATATCTCTTCGTATGTATCAGTATTAAAAGAATTCTCTTTGAGGGATTGCTCCCCGTATAATTTGAGCGCTGCTGCACGGGGAATAGTATCGTTAAACTCTTCGTTCAAACTGCCTTTTTGAGCATAACGCCCCATGATTTCATGATTACCAATGCAGGTAAACATGGGTGCATGTTGAATAATTTGCCCGCCAGTGTAGCTTGTTTTTATACCGTTATGTTCTATTTCATATTTAGCACGACCTTGTAAACAGGGGAAAAATGCACCACCCCGATTATCATCAAACCATTCACTGGCGCGATCGGGAATATTCGCTAAATCACCAGCAAACCAAACTGCATCTACTCGTCCAACTGTTTCTACAACTTTTTGTAAATTTGCCGCAACCATCGGTTTGATTTGGTGATCGGAGGTAAGGAGAATTTTTAGTGGGGTGTTGGGTGTAGGTGTAGGTGCAAGAGTAAACACTTCACTACTGACACTTTGGTTATCTTCCCGTACACTTGTAATTTGATAAGGAATCCTTGTATTGGGAATTAAACCAGTTATTTCAGCTTCATGTCTCCAAATATGACGGTAAACAGGGTTTTGATAAATTTGTCCGTCTTGAGTTTGACTTCCTACTCTTGATTGTTGATCTTCACGAGTACGGCTAAGTTTGGTTGTTGTGGCTAATACTTTTATGGCTAAGTTTTCACCATAGGAAACCAAATGTTTGTTACCAGCAAACTCGGTAAACCACACGACTCTGACTGAATTTGGAGTTGGGAGTTGCAGAAATGGATCGGTAAGCAATTGGGGTGGTGAAGTCATACAGATTTTGGATCGGGGATTTTTACTTACAATCAATTATTAACCTGGGAAAAATCATATTTGAAAATCGACCACCGATGCACACAGATGCACACAGATGCACGCAGATAGATTCGCTAATTGCTGATTGGGGATTGGGAGTTATTAATTGAGATCAAGTATTAATTGTTTCATCATTGATCTTTCATTTACCAATATCTTCGTTCCACAGTTCGGGATTTTGTTGAATAAATTCACTCATCATTTTTTCGCATTCTTCTAAGTCTAAATCAACGACTTCGACGCCGCGAGATACCATAAATTCTTTTGCACCGGGGAATGTTCTGGATTCTGCGGCTACAACTTTTTTTATGCCAAATTGTACTACCGCACCGGCACACAAATAGCATGGCATTAAGGTTGAATAGAGTGTTGTACCTTGGTAATTGCCAATTCTACCTGCGTTACGCAGACAATCAATTTCGGCGTGGGTGACAGGATCGTTGTCTTGGACGCGCTTGTTATGTCCTCTGCCTACAATTTTGCCATCTTTGACAAGCACAGAACCAATGGGGATTCCACCTTCTTGTCTACCTTGTTTTGCTTCGTCAATGGCGGCTTTCATAAACTCATCCATTTATTTATTCTCCTGTTATGGCTAAACAACTTGTATTAATGGATCACGATGGCGGTGTAGATGACTACTTAGCAACTATGTTGTTGATGACTATGGATCATATCCAACTTCTAGGTGTTGTTGTCACTCCTGCTGATTGTTATGTACAACCTGCTGTTAGCGCTACGCGGAAAATCCTGGATTTGATGGGTGGTACTCATATTCCCGTCGCAGAAAGCACTGTACGCGGTATCAATCCTTTCCCCTATCTCTATCGCCGTGATTCTTTTGTGGTAGATCATCTGCCAATTCTTAATCAAAGCGATCGCATTATTACACCTCTAGTTGCCGAACCTGGTCAGGATTTTATGGTAAAAGTGTTGCAACAAGCACCAGAACCTGTGACGCTAATGGTAACTGGCCCATTAACGACGATCGCAACAGCCTTGGACAAAGCACCAGATATTGAAGCCAAAATTCAAAAAATTGTCTGGATGGGAGGAGCGCTAAATGTCCCTGGTAATGTGGAAAAAAATTGGGAACCAGGACAAGATGGTTCCGCAGAATGGAATGTGTATTGGGATCCTGTTTCCGCTGCACGGGTATGGCAAACTCAGATTGAAATTATTATGTGTCCTTTAGATTTGACTAATAATGTACCTGTGACATCTGAGATCCTACGAAAAATCGCACAACAACGCCACTATCCCATCTCCGATTTAGCTGGACAATGTTATGCACTGGTAATTCCCCAAGATTATTATTTTTGGGACGTACTAGCAACAGCTTATTTAGGTCGCCCAGAATTATATCAACTCCGGGAATGGGAAACTGAAATTGTTACTTCTGGTCTTAGCCAGGGACGTACAAAGATAGTATCTGGAGGTCGCAAAATTTACGCGATGGATAAGGTGGATAAAGAGGCTTTTTACGCTTATATTTTGCAACAATGGGCTAGATTTGTTAATGGTTAGTAGTTGGTAGTTGGTAGTTAGTAGTTAGTGGTTGGTATTTTTCACTTTCCCCTTTCTCCTTTACCTTGTCCCAATCCCCGTTGTCCCTAATCCCCACCAGGGGTCGGTGAGTTCCCCGATCCGATTTCAAGCTATATTTATCAACCAAAAAATTTCATAATTCATCATTCATAATTCATAATTCATCGTGTTTGGTTTTCTCAATCTCAACAAACCATTTGGTTGGACTTCTCACGACTGTGTGGCGAAGACGCGAAAACTTTTGCGCCTCAAGCGAGTCGGACATGCTGGTACTCTCGACCCAGCAGCAACGGGTGTGTTACCAATTGCACTTGGTAAAGCTACGCGTTTGTTACAGTATCTTCCTGGTGAAAAAGCTTATCAAGCAACGATCAGGCTTGGTGTACGTACGACAACTGATGATTTACAAGGAGAAATAATTGCAGAAAAATCAGTGACAAATGTAACTTTAGAAACGGTAAAAACTGCACTCCAAAAATTTCAAGGCAAAATAGAACAAATTCCACCGAGTTACAGCGCCATACAAGTAGACGGAAAGCGTTTATACGATTTAGCGCGTAAGGGTGAAATGGTGGAAGCGCCAGTACGAATAGTGGAAGTATTCAAGATAAAGATTTTAGACTGGCGAGAGGGGGAATTTCCGGAGGTGGATGTTGCGATCGCCTGTGGTACGGGAACATATATTAGAGCGATCGCTCGTGATTTAGGTACAGTATTAGGAACTGGCGGTACTCTCGCGGCTTTGCAACGTACTGCTAGCAGTGGGTTTCAATTAGCAGATAGTCTGACTTTTACAGATTTAGAAGCACAATTGCAAGCCAGAACTTTTCAACCCCTTCCCCCCGATGTAGCTTTGCAGCATTTACCTTGTGTCAGTTTAAGCGCACCAGCAGATCAAAAATGGTGTCAAGGTCAGAAGATCACTTTTGAAAATAATTCTTCACAAATATTGCGAGTTTACGCAGAAGATGAACGCTTTTTGGGGATTGGACAAACAAAAGATGGTGTTTTGACTCCTCTGCTTGTTTTGGTTTGATCATTCGTATCTAGCTAAATTAAACTTTACAAAATATCCCAGTTTTACACATATCTTGGCTGATACCCTGGAAGTCTCTAAATGATATTGTAGGAACAGACTGTGGTTAATTAGATCCTATATTGTTGAACTTGTTTATTTCTCTACATAAGAAAATACGGTTGTGTGTACAAGTGTCAGAGAAAGCAAGAGAAAACAATGGTAAACCAGCATAGATAAGAAATCGCGATCGCAGATTTACTTTGAAATGGATGTTTGAGTGGTTTATTAAACACAGTACTTTTGATTTTGTCAGTTTTCAAAAGTAGGTCGTTTATTAAAACTCGAATAATAATCCTATATATCTATTCAGGATGAAGAATGAACTGGGAAGAAGGGTTAGAAATTTTAGATGGAGTTGTCTTTAACAAAATTAACAGACACTTGAAAGATGTAGAAATAATTATCCTTCAAGGCTCATGGCAAGGACTAAGTTATGATGAAATTGCCACCAATGAAGGTTATGCAGCCAAATATCTCCGGCAGGATGTAGGTTTCAAACTGTGGAAGTTACTTTCAGAAGCATTAGGAGAAGAGGTTAGTAAAACTAATTTTCGTGCAGCGATCGAGCGTTATAACTTTAGGAATATCAATATTCTGCCAGCAGCAGTGCATCATGATAGTTACAGTACCATAAAAAATGAATTTACGCTAGAATACCCAGAAGGTTTAGTGCCACTGAATTCTGCATTTTATATACAGCGATTCTCCACAGGAGACGCTACGCGAACGCCAATAGAAGAACGTTGTTATGAAACGATTCTCCAAGCAGGTTCTTTAATTCGGATTAAAGCTCCAAAACAAATGGGTAAAACATCTCTGCTTGAGAGAATTATTGCTCATTCAAATCAGAGAGGTTACTATACAGTACGTTTAAACTTGTTGCAAGCAGAAGCAACAATTTTTAGTAATTTGGATAAATTTTTGCGCTGTTTTTGTGCTTATGTTAGTCACAAATTGAAATTAACTACTTCATTCAATGAATCTTGGGATGAGTATAGGGGTAGCATTATTAATTGCACTACATATTTTGAAGATAATATTCTATATCAAATCAACAATAATTTAGTTTTAGCATTAGATGAAGTAGATAGAGTTTTTCAATATCCTGACATTTCTCAAGGTTTTTTTGCCATGTTACGTAGTTGGCATGAAGAAGCGAAAACGGTAGAAATTTGGGAAAAATTACGATTAGCTGTAGTACATTCCACTGAAAACTATGGGTCATTGGATATAAATCAATCACCATTTAATGTTGGGTTAGTAGTTGAATTGACGGAGTTTGCTCCAGAACAAATAGAAGACTTAGCCCAGCGTCATAAACTTGATTACAATCCAACCCAAGTACAGCAATTAATGTCTATGTTTGGAGGACATCCATATTTAATTAGATTAGCACTTTATCACCTCGCAGTTGGGGATATAAGATTGGAAAATTTATTAAAAACTGCTCCCACAAATGCCGGAATTTATGAAGAACATTTACGGCGATTTTTGCATATTTTTCAAGTCAATCCCACCTTAGCCAAGGTATTTATGCAAGTAGTGACGGCAACAGAACCAGTTGATATAGAAACAATACAAGCGTATCAGTTATATAGTATGGGATTAGTTAAGAGAGTTGGTGATAAATTAGTCCCACGCTGTCAGTTATATCAACAATATTTTCGGGAACACTTGAAGATATAGTATTTGATTGCTGGCTGGTAGATTGATACCGAGTTGCATTCATAGATATTACCTCACCCCGCCTTTGGCACCCCTCTCCTT
>NZ_AJLL01000090.1 GCF_000317225.1 Fischerella thermalis PCC 7521 | reverse complement strand
GGGATGGGGGTGAGGTTTTTAAACACAACTTGGTATGAATATTATTAAATAACGTTTCATAAGCGGTATACAAGCTATAAAATCCGATGATTATGCTCTTTGTTACTGTTTTGGTTCCACAATGTCTCCAAAAGACAGAGCATTACTGCCGTTACGTGTGTTGTAAGCCCTGAGCATAGCAGCTTTCAGTATATTCGTATTAAGATCACCATCGGGCGAATCAGAGGTTACTTTACCTCCTAGCTCTCGTGTATAGTTCCAAAAAATCACGTCAAGATACACCTTTTCCTTGAGGCGTTGATTATTAAGAAGCTTGAGACAGCCTTCCGCAAACTGCGGATAGTTAGAGAAGGAGTTACCTAAGAAGTCACGTAATTTAGGCTCACTAAAATCTATGTTGACGGTATCTAAAGCCTGTGACAACTTTTGAGCCGACACAGAAGCAGATGGAAGAACAGTCGGGACAGGAGTAGTTTCAGATGGTGAACTTGATATTGTAGAAGATTGTGAAGGAGTAGTTTCAGATGGTGAACTTGATAGTGTAGAAGGTTCTGAAGAAGAAGTAGAAGGTGATGGACTAGGCGGAGGTTCGTTGTTGTATATCGTAGCGAATATAGTAACAACACCGCCAATTAACGCTACTGCGATCGCACTAATTGCAGTCCACGCTTCTTTGCTAAGACCTTGCTGTTTTTCAGATTCTTTTTCTGGTTCGGTCATATAGCACTTGTTGCTTTTGGAAAAATTACCAGAAACACCTATCAAGGTGTAACTGGAAGCGCTTTTCGATATTTCCACAGCATTACCAACAGCAACGCCGTCAGTACTGCCAAGATAAAAAACGCACTCTGCAATACTGTTGATAAATATCATTCATGATTCGTATGCTTCGCTACGATGAGCGATCGCCACAACAAATACCTGTACTAACTCATCGTTTATCGAGTAGATAACCCTATAATCCCCGATTCGGTAACGATAGTACCCTGCATAATCCCCTTTGAGAGCTTTAATATTTGGATGGGAACGCGGAGTTTGTTCTAGCTGTTCCAAACATCGAGCGATTTTTTCGCTAGGATTTTGTCAGCGTTGACATACACTTCTTGAGCATCGGGATGTAGCAGGACTTCATACATCGGAGCGAAGAGTTCTCCAGTTTGCGTATTGGGTTTTAGGGGTTGCTTGGTTTTTTTTAATTCGCTCTAACAATCCAGGAATTGCTACAAGTTCTTGGGTTGCAGCCTCGCTTTCAGTATTTGCCAAGTAAGCCGCAAAATCAACAAGTACCTGTAAGCGTTCCGGTGATAGTTGCTTGAGTAAATCATTAAGTTGACACTGCAACTCTGTCACAGATATTAAATCTGCTGACGAGCGATCGTCTATTGGGGAATTATCTGTGGTACTCATTTTCTGCTTCCCAATTTTCTTGGTTTAGTGTTTATTGTAAGGCAACAAATCGTTGGGAAATATCGATCTCGCTATTATCGTTTAGGATAGGGAACTTGGAGCGATCGCGCAACCCAATACCGAGTCTATTTTAGGTTTCCAATATCTTATGTTGGGTAAGCGCAGCGTCAACCCAACCTACTCTTGCTATCTTGCTAATCAGCGAATATTAACTCCAATAATCTGTGGCTTGTCATTAACACAGTTCCGAATGAGTAATTGAACTTCCTTCTTATTCATAAATGCGTTCAAGAGAATTGTGTGAAATAAGCTGTGATCGGGATCATTTGAGTTTGTCGTATAACCACCATTAGTGACTGAGCAGTGATCGGGATTGACGAGCGGAGCGCTATGGTATACTGCCATACTGCCCCAACCTACACCAATAACATTGACTAAGCCCCACTCAGAAAGTATTCCTAGATGTTGAGCTTGAGCTTTATCCTGATGGCTGATTAGGGTAGAACCAATCGTAGTAGCAGATAAAGTTAGTATTGAAACAGAAAGTAAAATACGTCTGAGCATAATATCTCTTGGAATTTGCTGTTTTGACAAAGAACTCTAGGTAGAAAAATTTGTAAATGCCCGACGGTAAAGATATACATCTAAACCATATTTTTCAGCCCTATCCTTGTAGATTGGGTGGAGCGATGACAATCTGTAGCGAAATCAATTTTTTTCATTTGTACTGAATATCAATCATCCGCCTAACCCAACCTTGCATCTTAGGAGTAGTGGTAGACAGTCTCTATCCTAAATAAACATTTGCGCGAAATAGTGGGTAGCTTGAGTTAGACACACGAGAAATTTTTGATACTAAATGGAAAATTTTATTTTGCGTCGCAACCCAACAGTTGATACGGCTTGATATGGCTATAATCTGCTCTTCTTCATGGGTAGTGTGGGAGGACGAAGTTATATCCTGCTCCTTCATGGGAACCACCCGCAGCACAAGCTCCTGTATTGTCATAACCGTTGTAAAACATTACTTGACACTTACCACAGAAGCGCCATTCTTCCTGTGTTGTTGATGTTGGCGGTACATCGTGTGGGAGAACAAAATTATATCCGGCTGCTTTATGAGTACCACCCGCAGGGCAAGCTCCTTTATTGGGATATCCATTGAAAAACATTGCTTGACACTTACGACAAAAGCGCCAATTGTCCTGTGCATTTTGTGTTGGCGAACCACCGTAGGGAAGAGCAAACTCAAACCCTGCTGGTTCATGGCTACCACCCGCAGCACAAGCTCCTTTATGATCATAACCATTGTAAAACATTGCTTGACACTTACGACAGAAGCGCCACCGATCTTGTACTCCACTGGATTGAGCTAAAACAACGGTAGAGAAATCACCAAGCAAGACTGTACCTGCGGCTCCACCAATGAAACCGACACCTGCTTTCAAAAATTGACGGCGGAAAATCTCGTTAGGCATAATCTTTTCCTTTTAAATAAAATTTCAAGCGATGCTACTGTATTTTTGATTTTGATATAGAAGTAGCGATCGCTTATTCTATGGAGCGATCGCACCACCCTGTCTTGAAAAAAGAGTGCTAATTGCCCAATTTTAGTGACGAACGGGACTTAAACAAAAATCAATAAGATAAAAGACTAAGATTTAAGGCAAAATCCTAACGTGAGTGCGGCAGGACGAAATTATACCCTTGTGCTACATGGCTTCCACCTGCTGCACAACGCCCTTTCTCAGGGTATCCGTCGTAAAACATTGCTTGGCATTTATTGCAAAATCTCCAATCCGTTTGTGCAGTTGGTGTTCCTGGAACATCGTGTGGTAGCACGTAAAGAAACGTATTATCTGCCACATGGCTTCCACCCGCCGGACAACGTCCTTTTCCTGAATAACCGTTAAAAAACATCGCTTGGCATTTTTTGCAGCAACGCCAATTTTGTTGAGCGGTTGATGTTTCTGGACTACCAAATGGTAGGCGGAATTCATACCCTTGCGGTACGTGAGTTCCACCAGCTGCACAGCTATTGGAGTTTGCATCAGTGTAAAACATCACGTAGCATTTATTGCAGAAGCGCCAATATGGTCGATCTTGGTTGACGATTAAACTCGCACTTACCTTGCTAAGTGGACGTATTAGTTCGACAATGAATAGACTGCCAGCAAACTGCAATAATCGGCGTTTTGATACCTGTGAGCTTCTTGGTGACATAACGAATTTTTCCCCTAATTGACGTTGAAACTCTCCATATGGACTTTTACTAACGGTGTGTTTTAGCCGGAAACCATCTTCGCAATGCGCTAAGATCTAAGCCTAAAAATGGTAAATTACTCACAAGATCATGTTGGGTTACGGACTTCATCATTAACCCTCATGAAACAACTCAAGGATGAGATTTGGCAATCGCACCTGTCCAACCAAGCAATCAAGAGCAAACACAAGCGGCTTCAATTAACCCGATGTCTCAGGTTTGTTAGCTTTCGCTAATTGCTCAGTTAGTTCTCGATCTTCTTGTTGATAAATAGCCTTTTCTTTTTGAATAAAGATGTCTGCTAAAGCAGTATAAGCTTCAGCCCATGCTGAAATAACTTCATCAGTTGCAGCATCTTGCAAAACATCTTTCATTGCCTGCAAAAGCTTTTCGCCAATCAAGGGATACTGTTCGGGCAGTGTGCGAGTTTGTACATGACGATGGGCAATTGTTTTTACTGCCATAGCCAACTCATCTAGGCGATCAATATGAGTAGCATAAGCATAAACAGCCGCAGCTAACTTGTGTGCTTGCTCACCACCGTCTAGATGCTGCATCCAAGTGGTTTCAAAGCCGCGTTTATAGTCAGGTCGCTCTGCAAAGGTAATTTCATACATCCGCCTGGTTATCTCTTCACCTTTTTCTCTAATAATCGGTGCAGTTGCCTTAACAATTTCAATCGTTTTTTGACTAACCATTATTTAAAATTCTCCTTTTACTATTTCCTTTTAATTTATGAATTTAGTAGCAAACTTAACTGTTAACTAAGATTATGTTTTTTTATTTAATTGCTGTCTATACCTAAAAAATCAGTGATTTAACTGAGAATTTTTAAACTAAAGAATCAGTTTTCTGTAAAAGATCAGTAAATGTCATAAAAAGTCAGTTGCAGGTCAGACTAATTTTAATTACGATCTCTAACTCCTAATCAAATAAGTAGATATACACGGTTAAATTGAAATATTACGTCAGTTAACAATCTAGACAAAATAGTTAACATAAAAGAGTTTAGCTTACCTAACATTACTGATTCAATACTCTATTGAACTACTGACATTTTCTGGATCGACAGCCATAAAATTACGATGCATAATTCAATTCAATGAGTTGAGTCTACCAGTAAATTTTGATATCGACATTCAAGGAGTATCGTTATGCAATTTCATAAATTTGCAGGTTCTTTCCTGGTTGCTGTTGCACTTTCAGCAGTTACTATGCCCTCGTTTACTAGCCCTGCGATGGCTAATCCGAGAATTATCCCTGATTCAATTCGTAAAAATGCACAACCTTACATAGTAGATACTTTAAAAGGGAAGATTTACGACAATTCAAACAATGTCAATTGCGCTGAGATTTCAGTTTATATTAAAAAGCTTCTCTCAGATGGTTCTGCTCAAAATATTATTTCGGCACAGGCACAAGGAAACTACCAGAAAGATGGTTTTTGCACTTATACCTACCCTGTTACGTTCGTTCCTGAAGCTAGCTCTTATATCGTTGTTGCTACATACGACCGAGATCGTGATTACTGCGGAGATAATGGTTACTGTGATGTTAAACAACTTGGACAAGACTTATCTATGTATTTACATCTACATTAAAAAATCCTCTGAATCAATTGATGATAAAATCTTGCCAATTACCAACAATAAATCAACAATTATGATTAAATAATTAAGTATTTTCTAAGATTAGCTATTGAAACATTATGACAGCTTTTAACTACTACAAAATTGGAGGTAGTCTAGAATATCAACACCCAACTTATGTGGTGCGTCAAGCCGATTATGAACTCTATGAAGGTTTGAAAAATGGGGATTTGTGTTATGTCTTAAACTCGCGGCAGATGGGTAAGTCTAGCTTGCGAGTTCATATTATGAAACAACTGAAAGAGCAAGGTATACAATGTGCATCGGTTGATTTGACAAGAATTGGTAGCCATGTCACACCTTCCGAATGGTATGGCGGCTTTGTTTCTGAGCTATTGCGGGGGTTTGGTTTATCCAGAAAAGTGAATTTTGGGACATGGTGGCGATCGCAGGAATTTTTACCCCCAAAACAACGATTAAGTGAATTGATTGATGATGTATTATTAACAGAATTTTCTGGAAAAGTTATCATTTTTATTGATGAAATTGATAGCATTTTAAGAATAAATTTTAAAGATGATTTTTTCGCCTTTATTCGTGCTTGCTATAATCAACGAGCAGATAATTCAGAATATCAACGACTCACCTTTTGCTTATTGGGAGTAGCGACTCCTTCTAATTTAATTGCTGATACAAACCGCACGCCTTTTAATATAGGAAGAGCTATCGAATTAACTGGATTTAAATTAAATGAAATAGACGCTTTAATTCGAGGTTTTGAGGGAAGAGTTGCTAGACCAAAAGCGATCATGGAAGAGGTGTTAAAGTGGACTGGTGGGCAGCCATTTTTAACTCAGAAACTGTGTCAACTAATTTGTAATTCTAGTTATTCATTCCTAGAACATCAGGAAAAGCAATGCGTAGAGGAATTGGTGCAAAACCAAATCATTGAAAATTGGGAAGCACAGGATGAACCAGAACATTTACGAACAATCCGCGATCGCCTCACGCAAAATGCAGAAAATCAAACTGGGCGATTATTAGGGTTGTATCAGCAAATTTTACACCAAGGAGAAATCCCCGCAGATGATAGCCCTGAACAAATGCAACTACGTCTGACGGGGTTAATTGTCAAGCAACAGGGAAAGCTGCAAATTTATAATCGCATCTATGCAGAGATATTTAATCAAGCATGGCTCGACAAAATCTTGACAAATATTCGACCCTATGCACAGATGTTAAATGCTTGGGTAAATTCTAATTTTCAAGATGAGTCGCGTTTGTTGCGTGGGCAAACCTTGCAGGATGCCCGCAATTGGGCAGCAGATAAAGGTTTAAGCGATTTGGATCGGAGATTTTTAGATGCTAGTCAGGAATTAGAAAAGCGGGATGTTCAGAAAAGATTACAAGCAGAAGCAGAAGCGTCAAAGATTTTAGCACAAGCGAATGAGGTTTTATTTCTAGCCAATCAAAAAGCCAAACGACGGATTCAGATTGGCGGAGTAGTATTAGCGATCGCCCTGATTACAGCAATAGTTGCAGGAATTTGGGCCAATATGATGATCAAAGATATACAACGAGAAAGAATCAAATCCCTGAGTATCTCTTCTACTGCTTTATTAAACTCCAATCAAGAACTTGATGCTTTAGTTGCAGCACTCAAAGCAGCTATGCAATTGAAATCAGCAACTTGGGCAGATGCTAACACTAGAGAATCAGTAAGATTAGTATTGCAACGTGCAGTTTACAAAGTCAAAGAACGAAATCGCTTAGAAGGATACAATGATGCCGTCAGAAGTGTAAATTTTAGTCCAAATGGTCAAAATATTGTTACTGCTAGTGAAGATAACACAGTTAAACTTTGGAGTATTGATGGCAGAGAAATCAAAAAATTCACTGCCCCAAATCAGATTTTTATCAGTGCGATTTTTAGTCCAGATAGCAAGATGATTGCTGCCATTAGTGCCAATAACA
The DNA here is from genome assembly GCF_000317225.1 of Fischerella thermalis PCC 7521. Taxonomy (GTDB): domain Bacteria; phylum Cyanobacteriota; class Cyanobacteriia; order Cyanobacteriales; family Nostocaceae; genus Fischerella; species Fischerella thermalis. The sequence continues at coordinate 195,418 of NZ_AJLL01000090.1, read as the reverse complement.
CCGTCAAAATTTGGGGTTTAGATGGACGGGAAATTATCACTTTCCAAGGGCAAAATGAAGAGGAGTTTGTAAGCAGTATTTGTTTCACGCCTGATGGTAAATTAATTGCTGCTCCTAGTGAAGATAATACAGTCAAACTTTGGAATATTAAGGGACAGGCAATTAAAATTCTCAAAGGGCATCACGATTCTGTTTGGAGTATTAGTTGCAGCCCTGATAATAAAACTCTTGTCACAGCTGATCAAGAGGGAGTCATCAAAATTTGGAGTATTGATGGACAAGAGATCAAAACTTTTAAAGCGAGTGATAAATCGATTTTTGGTGTGAGTTTGAGCCACGATGGTAAAGCGATCGCCACTGCGGGAGGAGACAGCACAGTCAAACTGTGGAGTTTAGATGGACAAGAACTAAAAACTATTGGCAGACATGAAAACTATGTTAGTAGTGTCAGCTTTAGTCCAGATGGTCAGACAATCGTTTCTGCAAGTGCTGACAAAACAGTTAAACTTTGGAGCATTGATGGCAAAGAACTGAAAAAGTTCAAAGGACATAATCATTCTGTCTTTGGCGCGAATTTTAGTCCCAATGGTCAAATCATAGCTTCTGCTAGTGCTGACAACACAGTTAAACTTTGGAGTATTAACAATCAAGAACTCAAAACTTTAAGTGGACATAATGATTCTCTTTGGGCTGTAAATTTTAGCCCTGATGGGAAAATCATTGCTTCTGCTGGAGATGATAAAACTATTAAACTTTGGAGTTTTGATGGTCAACAACTCAAATCCATTAGCCCAAACAGTGACCTAGTTTGGAATCGAGTTTGGAATCTTAATTTCAGTCCTAATGGTCAGATAATTGCTACTGCTAATTCTGAGAAAACAATCAAACTTTGGCATTTAAATGGTCAAAATCTGAGAATTTTCAAAGGACACAAAGACGAAGTTATTGATATCAGCTTTAGCTCTAATGGTCAAACCCTAGTGAGTGCTAGTTATGATGGTACAGTCAAACTATGGGCTATTAACGGTCAAGAACTCAGAACTTTTAGAGCAAATGCTGGTAAAGTTCGGAGTGTTAATTTTAGTCCCAATGGTCAGACAATTGTCTCTGCTCATAATGACGGCACAATCAGACTTTGGAACTTAGAAGGTAAGAACCTCAAAACCTTCAGAGGACATAGTAGTTATGTTACTGATGTCCATTTTAGCCCTGATAGTCAAATAATTGCCTCTGCCAGCCGGGATAACACTATTAAACTCTGGAGTTTGGACGGTCAGGAACTCAAAACACTCAAAGGTCATACTCCCGGAGAGATTAGATTTAGCTTTAGTCCTAATGGCAAAATTTTGGCCTCTGCAAGTGCTGACAGCACAATTCGACTTTGGCAGGTAACAAATGGTCAAGAAATCAAAACTATTGAGGGAAATGGTTATCCTTTCTGGAATATTAGCTTCAGTCCTGATGGCAAAAAAATTGCCTCTGTCAGTGAGGATGGACTTGTTGAACTTTGGAATGCAGAAACTCTAGATTTTGAGCAACTAATTGCTAGAGGCTGCAACTGGTTGGATGATTATCTGAGAAACAATTCTCGCCTGAACGAGAAAGATAAACAGATTTGTAAATAAAGACAAGAAGATACTATGAATCGTCGTGAATTGTTAGCTTGGGCTGGTATTGGTTGTCTTGCCAATTTATCGTTGTCCTTTGTAGCTGCTGGTCAACCCTCTAATCTCAAAAAAAGCGATCGCACCTCTACCTTATATACCAAAGGTAGATACTTATATGACTCCCTCGGCAACAAAGTTATTCTGCGAGGAATCAACTTACCCCTGCTGGATGACTGGAACTTTCCTCAAACTGATAAGCTGGCAGAACTAGAAAAAACTGGAGCTAACGCTGTCAGAATTCAATGGTACAAGGATTATGGTCAAAGCGATCGCCCCGCTTATACAATTGCAGACTTGGATAATTTTCTCACTAGATGCAAGACGAGTCGGATTATTCCGGTACTGGGTTTGTGGGATCTCACCTGTAACCCTGATGTCAACCTGTTAAATACCCAGTTAATTCCCTGGTGGACTTCTGAACCTGTGCTGAATGTACTTAAAAAACATCAAAAGTATCTGATCATCAATTTAGTTAACGAATTGGGTGTCTATCGCTGGGCTAATAATTCTACTAGTGCATTAAATACTTTCAATAATGTCTATAAAACTGCTATTACAAAAATACGCCAGCATCTACATTTACCACTTATGATTGATGCGCCCGATTGTGGTCAATCTATTGAAGTTTTTACGAAAATTGGTAAGGAGTTAATTGATCACGATCCTGATCATAATCTTCTATTTAGCAGTCACGCTTATTGGGCTGGTCATGACGGGATGGCACATCTTAAAACGGCTATCGATGCCAACTTACCAATTGTTTTTGGTGAAGTTGCTAACAAGCAAGACGAAGAAATCAATGGAAAAACTCAATACTGTTATTATGACCTTGATGGTAGTAATCAAAACCATGCACCCGAAAATGGTTTTACCTATCAAGCATTTTTGCGGCTGTTAAAAGAAAAGGAAATTGGCTGGCTTGCTTGGAGTTGGTGGAAGGACAATTGCACAGAACGCCAGATGTCCCAAAATGGAAATTTTTCCAGTCTCACACCCTACGGCAATGATATTGTCAACAATTCTATCTATGGCTTGAAGGTGACAGCTCAAAGAGCAAAATTTTAGCCATTTATCTATCTGTGTACCCCGCCTTAAGCCTATGAGTGCGTCTACTCTATATCTGTGTTCATCTGTGTTCATCTGTGTTCGTTTTTCCTCTAGTGGACTTAATGCCAAGCTGCTATATCTTTAATGTTAGAACTTACGCTCCATACAAATCGACTATCATCTGTACTAGCGGAATTCGGTCGTTTCAGGCTGTTGATGACAAAACTAAGGACAGGTAGCGAGCGATCGCGCTTTGTGGAAAAATCAGATTGAAAGGCATTGAAAACCTAACTGCATACTTGATTGTTTTTGTCAATGCGTAAGTTCTAAATGTATCGAACACCGATACACACAGATGAACACCGATTTGATTACCAAAAGATAAAATAGTAAGGGAATAAACTGATAGAACAGTGTTAAGCTGTTTACCCTGCTTATCACCCCGAAGCAATGGATCAACTAGTTAATCAAGTTTTGCGCGATCGCTATCACATTCAATCTCTACTTGGTCGTCAGACTGGTCGGAGAACTTTTCTAGCAAAAGATTTACAAACAGGATCGTCTGTTGTGATCAAGTTGCTGTTGTTTAGTCCTGACTTTAATTGGGATGATCTGAAACTTTTTGAACGCGAGGTAGAAGTTCTGCAATCATTAGACCACCCAGCGATTCCTAAATATATTGATCGTTTCGAGGTTGAGACTGAATTAGGGAAAGGCTTTGCTCTGGTTCAAACTTATATTGAAGCCAGATCATTACAAAATTGGGTAGAGTCTGGTCGTACCTTTAGCGAAGCAGAAATAAAGGCGATCGCCAAGCAATTACTAGGAATTTTAGATTACCTCCACAGTCGTCAACCGCCTGTCGTGCATCGAGATATTAAACCAAGTAACATTTTGTTGGGCGATCGCACTGGTCATAGTCCTGGGCAGATTTACCTGATTGATTTTGGTAGCGTTCAAACTGTAGTGCATAGCGGTACTAGGACAGTTGTTGGTACTTATGGCTACATGCCCCCCGAACAATTCGGTGGGCGAACTGTACCCGCTTCAGACCTTTATGCTTTGGGGACAACGCTAATTTATTTGGTCACAGGACAGCATCCCGATGAACTACCACAACGGGAGATGCGAATACTGTTTGAAGATAGAGTTAATCTTAGTCCGAATCTCGTTGATTGGCTGAAATGGCTCACAGAACCGAGTTTAGATTTACGGTTAAAATCTGCAAAGCAGGCGTTAGAAGCTTTAGAAAAATCAAATTTACGAGAAAGTTCTTTAGCAATTGCGAAAAAACCCGTTGGTAGCAAAGTCAAACTTACCAATACCAGAGAGATTTTAGAAATTCTGATTCCGCCACGAGGATTTCATCTGGGATTAATCCCAATCATTGGATTTGCAATCGCATGGAATTCTTTTCTAGTCATGTGGTACGGTGCTGCTTTCAGCATGTGGAGTAGTGGCGGATGGTTTGCAGCCCTATTTGCGATCGCTCACTTGGGTGTTGGGCTTTACTTTATTTGGAATATTCTCTTTACTTTATTTGGACAAATCAGACTTCGCATCACTCCACAGAAAATCTCTCTCACCCGTGAAATCTTGGGAGTAAAATGTCCACCAATTCTTACCGCACCCCGACAAAATATCGTCAAAATTGAACTCACTCGTCTTTCATACAAAAGAGATTCCGAAGGAGGTACTATTACAATTCCCCCTCAGATTAACATCTGGGTAGGAATCAAAAAATTTGAACTTGGTGGTAAAGATTATCTGACAAACCCAGAACTTGACTGGTTAGCACACAATTTGAGCAGTTGGCTAAATTTGCCCATTACCAGGGATTAGTCTTTCAAGAAACACTTTGTATAAAGCCTACCGCGACTGACCCAAAGAGCGCTGGTTCTGACCATGCATCTAGAGCAAGTTCTTAGCGTACAAAACTGCCATTTTGGCACGATGACCCCCATACCGTTAAAACTATATAAACTGTATCTTAAGACAAAACTTAGATATTGAATTAAATACTTATTGACCAGCATTAAAAACTTGTTCCGCAGTTAACTTTAACTCAGGGAAAGTAGCAGATAAAATTTTCTCGCTACCCCGAAACTGACTGACTTGATATTCTCCATCAATCAGTTGATAGACTGAGAAAGTGGGTTGTTTGGGATTACCGATAAACTTCCTAGCTCCCAATGCTGCATAGTCAACAATCCAATATTCGGGGATGCCCATCTCTTCATAATCGGCAAGTTTGAGATAGTAATCATCGCGCCAATTGGTACTGACAACCTCAATAACTAAAGGAATTGATGTACCCTTAGTCACAGTGGATGATTTTTCCCACAGAGGTTCATCAGCCAAAGCAGCGTCATTTAGTATTAATACATCTGGGAAATAACCTGATTCTCTTTCCGGTGGTTTTACTATTGCTTGATTGGGAATAAAATAGGGGAGATTTAATCGTCTAAACTCTAAAGTTAATTCAGCAGCCGAAAATCCTTTTATCCTTTCATGTTTCCCAGTTGGCTGTGTCATTTCGACAATTTCCCCGTTATGCAGTTCGTAGCGTACCCCAGAGTTTTCGGGATACCACGCAATAAATTCGTCAAAGGTAACTATTTTTGATAAAGCTTGGGTCATAACATATTGATTACTGTGGGTTGTGTTTTTATTCTAGAAGTCCGGCATAGCTGTTTTAGTTTTACTATTGGTTCATCGTTTTTGGGTGAAACCAAATGAAGTTAATTTTCGTTAGAGAAAAAAGCTAATTCTAATTAGAGCCAGAACTGCTTAACTTCATTTTTGAGCGACTTAACATCGAGCGATCGCTACTGCCAAGTAGAAACGTCTCGCAGCACTTCTGGAATTTCCTCACCTGCGGGAAACTCCAGTAAAGTTTCTCGAAAACCCAAATAACCAGATTCGGTAAAAGACAACAGCATCCGTCTGAGTGCAAACCACACCTCTGGTTCATATTCCCAGTCACCATATCTGGAAGCTTTACCTGCAATGGAACGCAGCGCCCAAAAATAGCTATTCCTCACCACAGAACCGCCTTTTTTATACTCTGGTACGTCTTCGTGATGCAGGAACAGTACATCGTTTTCAATTTTGGATCTCATGAGATGGGGAGGTGGGGAGAACCGGAGGTGGGGAGTGGGGGAAGTAGAGAAATTATTAGCAACCACTAACCACCAACCACTAACTACCAACTAATTCGATGTTAAACCAATCCGAAAAGTCAACCCAGGGCTGTAGGTACGATTGACTCGTTCGTATTGTTCACCGAGTAGGTTTTCTAGGTAAACCCTAATTCCTAAAGTTCTTGTTAAAGGGATGCGAGCGCTAAAATCTAAATTAAAGAATGGCGAGACAAAGTCGGTGGTTTGATCTCCTGGTTTGGTAAAGAAGGCACGGCGAGCGCCACTATTATAAGTAGCATACAAGTTAGCCTGCCATCCTCGACTTTGATAACCAATACCAGCTTGGGCTACAGAATAGGGGATCATACCTAACTGCAAGCCTTTTTCTACTCCCGTTTTAATTTGGGCATCTGTATAAGTATAGTTAACAAAAGTCGACCAATTAGAAGCAATTTGCCATTTTAAGGCTGCTTCAAAACCGTTGGTATCCACAAGCCCAATATTTTGCCATTTTCCTTGAATAATTCCCAGACGATTATCTAAACTACTGCCAAAGTAAGTAAATTGTCCCGTCAAATTCTCTGAGAAATTTACATCTACTCCCGCAGTCCAAGATGAACCTGTTTCTGGTTCTAAATCTGGGTTTGGCAACCAACCATGAACCGTATCATAAAGATACAGTTGATCTAAACCAGGATTACGCTGTCCTCCTGCCCAACTTCCTCGTACAGCAAAGTTTGGTGTCACACCATAACGAAATCCTACACTAGGATTGAGGTAATTACCAAACTTGCTATCAAAACTTTGTCTCAATCCTAAATCTAGCTCCAAGTTTTTAGTAATATTCCAAGTATTGAGAACAAATAAAGCTGTGTTGAATATCTTCTCGTTTTCTGTTTCATTTAAAGCAACTCGATCAGGGCGTGTACTTTCAGTCTTACCATCTAAGTTGTTATTGAGAAACTCTAAGCCCCATCGCAATCTATTACCTGGACTAGTTCGCCAATCGTGATCTAATCTAGCTGTAAATAATTGGGTGTCTAAAACACCAGTGCGGTAATATTCTCCACCTTTAAAAAAAGTTGGACCATAAGTACTAAAGTAATCCTGATTATAACCTAATGTAGTTGTCAAAATGGAATTTTCACCATTACCTAGTAGGGTTTTCCAAGATAAACCAAGATTGAGTCCATCGTGATCTAGTCGGTCTCTTTGTAGTGGGAAACCAAAATATACTAAACCACGACGACTGCTCAGTTTTGTCGCGTCAAAACTGAGAGTATTTCTGTCATTTAAATCGAAGATCAAACTACCAAAATAGCTACTGATAGCAGTATCTGCATTCGTTAAATAACCATCAGAATTACGATTTGCCGCACCTTCTGGTACTTTGTAGCGATTATCAATAAAGCTTCTTTCAAAGCTGAAATTATATTTAACAGAACCCAAGGAGCCGTTATAGCTTGTTTGTTGATTATTAAAATTCAATGAGCCAAATTCTACAGCCGCATTAAATTTAGGGGTCAATCCACCTGCTTTCGTAATAATATTAACTACTCCACCAAAACCAGATGAACCATAAAGGGTTGTCACTGCACCGCTGGATAATTCAATTTTTTCAATTGATTCTACAGGAATACTATTTAAATCAGTGGCTCCATGATATGTACTAATATTAGTATTAATTGGTCTGCCATTAATTAGGAATACCGACTGATTAATTGAGTGTCCCCGATAGTATGTGCCTGTGTGGATGTCTGCTCCATGACCAACATCATTAATAGCAAAACCTGGCATTCTTTTGAGAACATCAGCGACACTTGTAGAGCCTTGTTTTTGAATTTCTTCTTGCTCAATTACGTAAGTAGGAGTAGATTGGGGTAAAGTGTATATTTCTCCTATCACCTCTAGTTCGATATCCGCTTCGTTGGTAGTTTCATCAGAGGTAGAGGGTTCTGTTTCTACTTGTGCAATTGATTCATTTGATGTGGATTGCTGGGTTAATAATTTAGCATTTGTGGCAGGTAATTCTATTTCATTTAAGTTAGGAATTTCTGAATTTGTTTGCAGAGATTTATCAATAAACTGTTGATAATATTTAATGTCGTTAGCAAAAGCAGGATAAATGATGAGTAGGTTAATTAAAGCTCCTGGAATCCAAAAAAGACACTTTTTCACTTTTATGATCACTGTTAGTAGAAACACTCAGTGATATTTAGCAGTTATTGCAAATACATGTCAAAAGACAGACTGTCGTACTTTTGAAATGTAGAGGGGATCGAGAGTTTTGTAGTGATTTAGGCAACTACGACTTTAAATGGTATTTGCCCTTGTACAGTCTTGATTAAAGATAGGGTTTTTTCGTATGCGAATTTCTCTCCTCGGTATCCAAAGTAATCAGCGGCTTTGAGTAAATCTGCGATCGCAGCTTGTTCATAACCAAGGCGATGGAAGGCTATACCCCTAGAAACATAAGTACTACCATCACTAGGGTTAAGTCGGATAGCTTTGGTAAAATTATTGACAGCGCCAGAGTAGTCTTCACTTCTGGCACAAGCACAACCCCGGTTAAAATAGGCTCGATAGTCAACGGCATTGAGACGAATTGCCTGATTAAAGTCAAGCATAGCATTTTCGATGTCTCCTAGCTCCAAACGCGCTAAGCCTCGATCATTATAGATATCAGCCAGTAGAGGACTATCTGTGTAGGGAATTTGACTGAGGGCAAGATTGTAGTCTGTAATTGCCTGTTGATATTTTTCCAAAGAAGCATTGGCGATTCCTCGGTTATAATAGGCGCGAAAATCACTCGGCTTAAGAGCGATCGCTTGCTCATCGTCAGCAATAGCCGCTTCATAGTAACCTAGCCTATATTCGGCAACGCCTCTATTTAAATAAGCCTCAGCATTCTGAGGTGAAAAATTAATTGCTTGGGTACAGTCTGCGATCGCATTTTGATAATCTTGAATGTTGAGATAAGCAAGACAACGATTACTATAAGCAGCAGCAAAATCTTGTTTTTGTTGAATCGCTAGTTGAAATTCTTGAATTGCTCCTTGGTAGTTACCGTGTAGCATTTTTTCTATCCCCAGCTTAAAAAAATCCTCTGCTGTAGTTGGAATGATAGAAGTCGTTAATGAATAAGCAGGTGCAGAAACAAATGAAAAAATAAGTATAACAACACTGATGAAACTAAAAACAAAGCGATCACAGCAATTCATAAATCCTCGCTTTTTAGAGAAATCAAGTACCTAAAAATCAATCAGAAAAACAGGTACTAATTACACGCTTCATAACTCGAAAGTCACATATTAGTAGTGAAAATTCATATTTAAATTCTATTAAAATTAATATTTTGTAGCAATCTTCAAGATTTGCAATCTCGCGCCTTCAAATAAATTTGGGGCAGATGGCTTAAGTCTACTGAAGTTGAAGTAGACTCATGTTTTTATTCAGTCATCTTTAGATGACTTGGCGGTTTTTGACTAAGCTGAACTTCTGGTGGTGAAATTTATTTTTTGGCGAATGAAAAGCTGCTACAAAACCTCTACAGGCAACTGTCCACAATGAGGGCATGAAAAATCGACCACCGATACACACAGATACACACAGATAGATACAGCTATAATTCTCAGCTTTGCGTCCTTATTTAACTACTAAAATATTTCTCACTCATCACCTAAAAAAAGACGCTTGAAATATGTTTATTTCTCCACACTTACCCTACGGGAAAACCTCACACAGCTACACACTTATTTTGCAAATCGGGTAGGTGAAAAGAAAATTAACTACTATTTATACGAAACTACAGACAAACACAAACAAACACTTATTTTACCCATGTCTATATGTGTGCATCTGTAGTTTTCAATACTCATTTTGTGTTTTAGTTTCTAGTTTCTAGTTCCTAGTTCCTATTTTTTTACTTCCAACCTTTTTCAGCTTCTCCTAACACGTAAACAGCAACATCTTCAATTTGTTCTGGTTTTAAACGCGCTTTGAAAGCCGGCATAGCATTTTTCCCATTTGTTACTTGGGCAATAATTGCTTCTGCTGAGTTCATGCCATATTTTTCCAAATCGCTTTTACTCAAGCTTTTATTTGCTTGCACCAAGTTCTTACCACCTGCATGACAAGCAGCACAGTTAGCACTAAAGACTTTAGCGCCGTTGGCTGCATCTGCGGCTAAAGCAGGACGATTAAAAGCGAAGGTGAAGATTGTGATGCCAAGCAACAACACTAACAAAATCTTTTTCATTCTGTGTTTCCTCTGCAAAAGGACTAATCAGTCCATAATCCTTACTAATTCTCGGCTTCACAGCTTTTCCTCGTCAAAAGACAGACTGTCATAGTTAGTCATTTGTTGTTTGTTGGTGGTTATTTGTCATTGGGTATTGGGAAGAGACGGTGTTAAATAATTCTCCCTTGTCCTCCTTGTCTCCCCCCATCACTCCATCTCCCCATCTCCCTACACTCTCCCCTTTCCCAACTCCCTCAGCGCCTCACCCGTAACCCGACAAATGCGCCATTCTTCTAAGATCGATGCTCCCATGCGGCGGTAAAATGCTTGTGCTGGTTCATTCCAATCTAAAACACTCCACTCTAAGCGTCCACAATCTCTTTCGACAGCGATCTGAGCAACTTTAATCAGAAGTGCTTTGCCAATTCCTTGGCTGCGATACTCTGGCAAAACAAATATATCTTCTAGATAAATCCCTGGCTTGGTTAGGAATGTTGAATAATTATGAAAAAACAGGGCAAAACCGACAGCTTGCCCTGCATATTCTGCTAATATCGCCTCAGCATATTTAGGGGAGCCAAATAAATGCTCCTTTAGTGTAGAGGAATTGCCAGTAACTGCATGAGATAAGTTTTCGTATTCTGCTAGCCCTTGCACTAACTCAAATAGCGCATTGCAATCAGCAGGTTCGGCAAAACGCACTATCAAATCACTTTTAAAAGCCATTGGTCATTAGTCATTAGTCCTTTGTCATTAGTCCATAATCGACGTCTATAGTCAAGAGTTCTCTATCCGTTGGGGTCGGTAATGGGTAATTGGTAATTGGTAATCGGAAAAACCAATGCCCAATGCTCTACTGCGTCAGAATAATATCCTGAGGAATTAGCCGGACTTGATATAACTCTTAACCAATAACTAATGACAATTGACAAATGACAAATTATATTAACCACCCCTTCAACCTTTTAGCAATGTGAGGACGCCGTAATTTGCGCATCGCTTTACTTTGAATTTGTCGTACTCGTTCGCGAGAAAGGTTGAACATGTTACCAACTTCTTCCAAGGTACAGGGTTCGCTGGTTGTTAATCCGTAACGTAAGGAAATCACGTCTTTTTCTCGTGGGGTGAGTACGTCGCCTAGTACTTCCCAAATCTCCTGACGCATCATGCTTTCATTCATCTTTGCTTCTGGAGATTGGTTGTCTTCATCTTCTAGCAAATCCATTAATTCCGTGTCTTCTTCTTTACCGACACGATGATTTAAAGATAATGCTTGACGTCGTAGTTGTTGGAGTTGACGTAATTGTTGGGGCGGAATTTCTAATGCTTCCGCCATTTCGATTTCGTTAGGATTACGTCCTAGTCTTTGTTTGAGTTCTCGCTGGGCTTTCTTGAGTTTGTTGAGTTTTTCAACAATATGAATTGGTAAACGGATTGTTCGAGCATCGTTAGCGATCGCTCGTGTAATTGCTTGTCTTATCCACCAATAAGCATAAGTAGAAAATTTATATCCTTTGTCCGGATCAAACTTTTCTGTTGCCCGATTTAAACCCATTGCTCCTTCTTGAATTAAATCCAAAAAAGGTACGCCGCGGTTTAAATATCGTTTAGCAATTGATACAACAAGACGTAGGTTAGAGCGAATCATTTTGCGTTTCGCTACCCTACCTTGATACAAACGATTTTCTAACTGCTTTTCTGTTATTTGTAGATGCGCTGCTATACTTGCTTTAGTGGGTTGATGTCCTAGTTCTTGTCTTAATGCAGCTTGGATTTCGTTGACTTCCTCTAAAAACCGCACTCGCCGCGCTAATTCCACTTCTTCGTCGGGTTTTAGCAATGGATAGCGCGCCATTTCTTTAAAAAACGCGCCCACAGCATCATCATACTCGGTTTTGTTATACCCTGAAGGACGCGCTGCTGCCATTTCATCCCCATCGCGTCCATCAACTTCCAGATTTTCTGCAATCGGGGATTCTTCATCTGCCACTGCATTTAAAACTTCCAGAATTTGTTCTTCATTAACGGCAGCATTTTCTATCATTTCCATGGTTCCCAATTCAGCAATATTCATAGCTTCTGTTAGGGATTGTTGCTTGGTTTGATACATAATTTAGTGACAGCTGCTTTAAGATGCTTCATTAGTTTTTAATAAAAGACAAATGCACCTGTTTTATAGCAAAAATTTTCCGCGAGATTAAACTAGTCAAACTTAGTAGCCTTTGCCCATCATTACCTATGTTTACCAAGGATAGCAAGAGGTAAAGACCACTATTTATTTTTGTTCTTGGTTACAAACAGATACATTTTTAGATATGTTTTTGCTGCTCACATTAACGCTTTCGTTGCTACTTCGACTATTCATGAGTTCCTCATTTTTTTCTTGTTTACAAACTATGTCAAATAAACTAAATCAAAATTGCTCAAACTTAACAAATATAAAAATTACTCTCAATGATTAGTTGATTATTAAATTTTCATATATATTTCTAATTTATCTAATCTTTAAAGACTGGTTACTGTTTAAACATCTTTAAATCTTATCAATGAGTATCTTGAATCTTTGGTAAATTTGCCCAGCAAAAGGCGTGGCGACCCATTGCCTAGTTAGAAGCATCTCATATACTGAGAGTATTTAATATCTATCAATAGGGAGAAAAGCTCTCTTGCGTATTCACCATACAGAGAAAAATTAACTTAAAAAGATGGGAGAGATTTATTTTGTCTGGTCTGTTTTCAATACTGATTACCGTATATAGATATAATTAATTCCCTATCTGGAATTACATAAGAGGAAACTTATCAAGTATTATGTCTGATGACAGTATTGCGAATTACATTTTCATTGACATTTAGACAGATAGTTAACCTCATGAACAAGGAAACTTTTCAGCAACCAGAACAGATAAATATATATCTATAATTTGAGGAACCATGTATATAAATGATGTAAGTTTACCTCCTTTGGTAGTCGACCAATCAGGGGAGTCTTATGATACCAGAATAAATAAGAATCAATGGGTTGAAGTGCTAGTAGACTGTCCAGGAATTGCCAAAGAAGATACAACTGAACAAAAAGAAGAAGAAGAAGAAAAACTTTACACCTATCGATTACCAGCAGGGTTAGAAGTAAAACCAGGAGATATTTTAAGTGTGCCCTTTGGCAGACAACAGGTAGGGGGGATAGCGATTCGTTTGTTAGCACAACCACCAGCAAAGCTTGCGCCGGAAAAAATTAGAGAAGTGGAAGATGTAATCCACTCAAAATTTTTTCGAGAAAGCTATTGGCAATTATTGGAAAAAGTTTCACACTACTATTACACTCCCTTGATTCAAGTGATACGTACTGCCCTACCACCAGGTTTGTTGGGGCGATCGCAGTCTCGTTTACGGCTCAAAAGGGAAAATATTCCCAATGGCGCGAATGAATTTCTCAGTTTACCAGCCCGTGAAATCATCAAAATTCTTCAATCCCAGGCCGATGGCGACTATAGCTTTAAATTCCTCAGACGCCAGATCAAAGGGTTCGATAGAGCAAAAAAGCAGTTAATCCAACGCGGTTGGGTAGAAACCTACATAGAATTGCCTAGATACTCTCGACCCCAGACCAAACCCATGGTAACACTGACAGTCAGTGTACCGCCGATCGACCTCAGCAAGCGCCAACGAGAAATACTAGAAGTGTTAAGGCGTCATGGTGGAGAATTATGGCTCAATGATTTTTTACAAATTTGTAATACAACCACTGCTACTTTAAAAAAATTAGAAGAGCAAGGTTGTATTGTCATTCAACAAAGAGAAATATTACGCAGTGAAAATGGCCCCGCAGTCGCAGCAGATCAACCAAAGTCTTTAAATACAGCTCAATTCCAGGCATTGTCTACCATAAAAGAAGTAAAAGGGTATGCAACTCTTCTCTTGCATGGAGTGACTGGTTCCGGAAAAACAGAAATTTATTTGCAAGCGATCGCCCCTTTACTCGCTCAAGGAAAGTCCGCCCTCGTCTTAGTACCAGAAATTGGCTTAACACCCCAGCTAACTGATCGTTTCCGTGCTAGGTTTGGCAACAAAATTAATGTTTATCACAGCGCCCTCTCCAGTGGCGAACGTTATGACACCTGGCGACAAATGCTCACAGGTGAACCCCAAATAGTCATTGGGACGCGCAGTGCTATTTTTGCTCCCCTACCTAACTTGGGTTTGATCATATTAGATGAAGAACACGACAACAGTTTTAAACAAGATTCTCCCATCCCCACCTACCACGCCCGCACCGTCGCCCAGTGGCGGTCAGAATTAGAAAATTGTCCCTTAGTTTTGGGTTCCGCAACGCCGTCTTTGGAGAGTTGGGTGAGGGTGAGGGATTGGGGATCGGGACATGGGGGACAAGAAGGAGTAAACTCTCCTCACACTCCTCACACTCCTCACACCCCCACCAACTACCTCTGTCTCCCCGAACGCATCCACTCCCGCCCTTTACCAACAGTGGAAATAGTGGATATGCGCCAAGAGTTACAGCAGGGAAACCGTTCGATATTTAGTAGATCTCTACAAAATGCCTTGCAGCAATTAAAACAACAGAATCAGCAGGGAATTTTATTTATCCATCGCCGGGGACATAGTACTTTTGTGTCTTGTCGCAATTGTGGATACGTGTTGGAATGTCCCCATTGTGATGTATCGCTGTCGTATCATCAAACCGAGGCAGAAGGGCCACAAATTTTGCGCTGTCATTACTGTAATTATGCGCGATCGCATCCCAGAAACTGCCCGGAATGCAGTTCTCCTTACTTAAAATTCTTTGGTAGTGGCACACAAAGAGTCGCCCAGGAATTAACCAAGCAATTTCCAGATTTGCGTTTTATCCGTTTTGATAGCGATACTACCCGCACCAAAGGTTCCCATCGTACCCTACTCACCCAATTTGCCAATGGCGAAGCAGATTTATTAATAGGTACACAAATGCTCACCAAAGGATTAGATCTACCACAGGTGACGCTTGTAGGAGTTGTCGCCGCCGATGGATTACTATATCTATCTGATTATCGCGCTAGCGAACGAGCATTTCAAACCTTAGCGCAGGTGGCTGGACGGGCTGGTAGAGGTGCAGAACCAGGAAGGGTAATTGTGCAAACTTATACACCAGAGCATCCAGTTATAGAAGCAGTAAAAAAACATGACTACGAATCTTTCGCCGCGACAGAATTAGAACAACGGCAAGCACTGAATTATCCTCCCTATGGCAGGTTAATTTTATTACGGTTGAGTAGTCTTGATCCAATGGAAGTCCAAAACGCTGCCCAAGTAATTGCAGCTGCATTACCACAACAAGAAGGTTTAGAGATCTTGGGGCCAGCACCAGCCAATATTTTACGAGTCGCAAATCGTTATCGCTGGCAGATCCTGTTAAAGTTTACCCCTGATGTATTGCCACAATTACCAGATTGGGAAAAAGTGCGTGAACTCTGTCCTAAATCTGTCAGTTTAACAATAGATATAGATCCAATAAATATGATGTAAGCTTACGCAGAATTTCCTGATACCAAGGCGACACGCTCAATACTGTCGCCTGACAACTCCCGCAATTCTTGCAAAAATGCCTCTTTGCCATCACGGGTATAAGACTTCATCACTATCTGGTCTTGCTTCTCCTCTGGCCACAGAACCAAACACCCGGACATTATGCGCTCCGTCTTTAGCAGCAATTCGCAAAATTTCTTCTTTTAATGGTAGTAGTAATTCTTCAATACCCATAATTAAAGCTACGCCGCATATATAGGCTCTAGATTCTTCACGAAAGGAGTTAAAGGTTTAAAGCCTCGCCCCTTGTGGCGACCTACTTTCCCCTGTTCCCTGTTCCCTTTCATTTGTTTTTGCTCAAACGCCAAATAAACGCCAAGAAACTACCTAAGAGTGAGTGGGTCACAGAAGAGATTGCTCCTGGAACGGCGGTTAGGGGATTGGCAAAATGCTGACCTGCCAAAACCACTGCTAGACCTGAATTTTGCATCCCCACCTCAATCGCAATCGTGCGATTGACAATCGCATCGAAGCCCATCACTTTAGAAAAGTAGTAACCCAACAAGAAACCAAAACCATGTAAGGCAATTACTGAACCTAATAACTGCCATTTTGCTGCCATAATCGCACTTGCACTTTGAGCAATGATACTGCTGCAAATCAGTGTAATCACTAACACAGCTAGCAACGGTGCTACTGGTAGGAGACGCTCTACGAATCCAGGAGCGCCTTTATGCAAACTCATGCCAATTAGGAGCGGCAACAGAATTACTTCAAATGTAGTCAGGAACAGCCCCCAACCGTCAACAGGGACGTATTGCCCGGCTAACCAACCCGTGAGTACAGGGGTGATGATGATGGCGGCGAGAGTAGAGCAGGTGGTCATGATCACTGATAGAGCAACATTAGCTTGGGCAAGGAAGGTAATCACATTCGAGGCGGTTCCCCCTGGACAGCAACCGACCAAAATCAAACCAACAGCATAGGGAGTCGGTAGTTGAAATAAAAGCGAAATGAACCACCCCAAACTCGGCATGATCAGATATTGCGCTACTAAACCAATCCCCGCCGCTTTTGGCATCCGCAAGAGGTCACGGAAGTCCTCCCACCTCAAGGTCATTCCCATTGCTAACATAATCACTGCCAGCCCCCAAACAATCAGTGATGTCCCCAACACTTTGCCAGTGGCGTACCAACTAAACAGGGAAGGGGAAAACAAAGCTAAAATCATCCCGATCAGAATCCAAATCGGGAATAGATTCGTGGCTATCTCTATTAGGTAAGGTAGCCCTCGACGTTCGGTTGACTTAGGTTCGCGCATAAAGCTTTAAGGTCATTTCCAGCAAAACAAACGTGCCATTCGATTATGGTGCGGGAGTTCCGATGGGTTAACGGTTAAATTTTGGTCTTGCTTGTAGAATTAGCACTATCGTGAGAAGACTTTGGTGCTAAAGTCATCAGCGAAATTAAAGTTAAATTCATCAGTTTTACATAAGCTTCGATGTCAACTTGATCTGATAACAACATATCTCGATACTGCTGCTTAATTTGCTTGAGCTTTTGTAATGCTGTCTCTGGATCGGTCTGCAAGCTTGCCTGCCATTCATCTAACAATAGAAGGGTATCCATGACAAACTTTTTACGCTGTTGCTCAATGAGAGTACGACACTGATCGGCAAAAGTTTGTGTTTTATGACGCAGCTGTTCGTAGACTTCTGTTGACACTAAACCCTCAATAAATGTCAGGCGATTCTCCTGGCTTAAGTCTTCGATACTCTCCAATGCTTGCTGGGGATGATCTGGTAACAGTGACTTAAGTTCACTAATTCGGTTGTTGGTTGTCGTTATTATCTTCTTAGACTTTTGTCTGTGCCATTGTCGCAACAGTAACCCGATCACGCTTGTTGTTAGCAAAATGAAGACTCCAGCCTGCAAGTCGTTGTTGTTTTCCCAATAACGAATGATTACTGTACGAGGATCACCGTGATCAAACACCGCTTCTGCTGCTGGTATGTAAAAATTTAATTTTTATTAAATTAATTATTTACGAAAAAAGCAGGAACATAGTAATAGTTACAAAAAGTCATCCGAAATGAGAATTTGAGTTGATATGAGATATCACTCACTACAGGTAATTAGGTGTTATTCATAATCATTAGCTTTCTAGTTAGTAGTAAAGCTAGACCAACTATAATTCAGCGTGAATACATGACACAGGGTTTTTTGCAGATAGGGTTAACGCTTTGTATTTTAATAGTAATCACTCCCTTTTTCGGAAGATACATAGCTCGCGTCTTCTTGGGTGAAACAACTGTGTTTGACTCGGTATTCAACCCGGTTGAGCGAATTATTTATATACTAGGGGGCATACGTAGCAAACAAGACATGACAGGTAGCCAGTACATACGGGCTGTGCTGTTCAGCAACTTTATTATGGGTGTTGTTGTTTACTTGATTTTAAAGTTTCAGGGAATTTTACCGTTTAATCCCATGAACTTGAAAGCACTTAGCTGGGATCTAGCACTACACACAACAATTTCATTTCTGACAAATACTGACCAACAACACTACATTCCTGAAATCACTTTAAGCTACTTTAGCCAAACAGCAGCTTTAGGCTTTTTGATGTTTACTTCTGCTGCAACTGGGTTGGCGGTAGGTATTGCCTTTATTCGTGGTTTGACAGGTAGACCACTGGGGAACTTTTACGTAGATCTAGTTCGTGGTATTACACGGATACTGTTACCAATATCTTTACTTGGTGCGATCGCTTTAATTATCTTAGGCACACCGCAAACATTACTGCCAACTCAAGTTGTCACCACCCTCGAAGGAGGTACTCAGTATATAGCTAGAGGGCCAGTTGCATCTTTTGAAATGATCAAACAACTGGGCGAAAACGGCGGCGGTTTTTTTGCTGCTAACTCTGCTCACCCATTTGAAAATCCCAACGGAGCTTCTAATTTAATAGAAATGCTCGCTATGCTGTCGATTCCGGCAGCATTAATTTATACTTATGGTTTGTTTGCTAACAACACCAAACAAGCTTGGTTACTGTTTTGGATGGTGTTTGCGATCTTTATAATTTTGGTTGCTGTAACAGCTAGTAGTGAGTATCAAGGCAATACCCTAGTTAACGCCATCTTAGGATATGAAATACCAAATCTGGAAGGCAAAGAAGTCCGTTTTGGTTCTATCCTCACCGCCTTTTGGGCGATCGCTACTACAAGTACCATGACTGGTGCGGTCAATGGAATGCATGATTCCCTCATGCCTACAGGAGGTTTTGCAACTCTATTAAATATGTTCTTACAAATCATCTGGGGTGGTCAGGGAACAGGAACAGCCTATCTATTTATTTATTTAATTCTGACCGTATTTTTAACAGGTTTGATGGTGGGACGTACACCAGAGTTTTTGGGGCGAAAAATTGAGAAGCGAGAAATTGTCCTCGCCAGCCTAGTGTTATTAATTCACCCAATCGCGGTTTTAATTCCCAGTGCTATTACCTTATACTTTCCAGAAACATTGGCTGGGATTAACAATCCTGGTTTTCACGGCGTCTCCCAAGTTGTTTATGAGTATACTTCAGCCAGTGCTAATAACGGATCAGGCTTTGAAGGTTTAGCAGATAACAGCCTCTGGTGGAATCTCAGTACCATTGTCAGCTTACTGTTGGGGCGATACGTTCCCATTATTGCCATTCTGCTGTTAGCCGATAGCATGACTCGCAAACAAACAGTACCAGCAACACCAGGTACTCTGAGAACCGACACTCTACTATTTACCAGTGTCACCGCTGGAGTAATTTTAATTTTAGGAGTACTGACTTTCTTCCCAGTTTTAGCTTTAGGTCCCATCGCTGAAGGATTTAAAATAGCCTCTGGCAGGTAGGGGAGCGGGGAAAGGGGGACGACTTGGAGGACAAGGGGGACAAGGGGACAAAGGGAATTAGTACTATATTATTCTCCTCACACTCCCCAAACTCCCCACACTCCCCAAACTCCCCACACTCCCCACACTCCCCAAACTCCCCACACTCCCCACACTCCCCACACTCCCCACACTCCCCACCTCCCCACACTCCCCACCTCCCCATATCCATGAATCCAGCTGCTACTACCCCCAAACCTCCCAAACCCTCACGTTCTCGTTCCAACGATCGCCGTCATGCGCGCAAACAGTCGCGGATCAATACTAGAGGTATTTATCTGCGAGCCATAAAAGATGCTTTTGTGAAGCTCAATCCTAAACAAGCAGTTAAAAACCCAGTCATGTTTTTAGTCTGGGTTGGGACACTGATCACCCTGGCGGTGACAATTGAACCTAATTTGTTTGGGCCAGTCACCGAGGACAACCCACACTTGTTCAACGGTATGATCACGGTGATTTTATTCTTCACCGTTTGGTTTGCTAATTTTGCCGAAGCAGTTGCTGAAGGTAGAGGTAAAGCCCAAGCTGACGCTTTGCGTTCAACCAAGTCAGAAACTATTGCCAAAAAGCTGTTTCCCGATGGTGCGATTACAGAAATTCCTGCCACCAGCTTGCAAAAGGGTGATACTGTCTACGTTGTTGCTGGTGATACTATTCCCGCCGACGGTGAAGTAGTTATGGGTAGTGCCAGTGTGGATGAATCAGCAATTACTGGCGAATCTGCCCCGGTATTAAAAGAACCAGGTTCTGATGTTGCTAGTTCGGTCACTGGTGGGACGCGCATTATCTCTGATGAACTGATTATCCGGATTACTGCTGATCCAGGTAAGGGTTTTATAGACCGAATGATAGCTTTGGTAGAAGGCGCAGAACGCAGCAAAACACCTAACGAAATTGCATTAACAGTATTATTGGCAGTTCTGAGCTTAGTGTTTTTGTTCGTAGTAGTAACTCTGCCATTCATTGCTCAATATGTGCAAATTCAAGTCAGCGTCGCAGTTTTAGTAGCGCTGTTGGTAGCATTGATCCCCACCACTATCGGCGGCTTACTGAGTGCGATCGGGATTGCCGGTATGGATAGGGTAGCCCAGTTTAACGTGATTGCCACCTCCGGTCGAGCTGTGGAAGCTTGTGGTGATGTCAACACCTTAGTTCTTGACAAAACAGGCACAATCACCTTAGGTAATCGTTTAGCAGAAGGATTTATTCCCGTCAACGGTCACTCAATGGAAGAAATTGCCTATGTAGCTTTGGTAGCCAGTATATTTGATGAAACTCCAGAAGGGAAATCTATATTTAGACTGGCGGAAAAATTGGGAGCCAGAATTGATTTTGATCCTCAAAAAGCCGAAGCAGTGGAATTTTCCGCTAGAACCCGCATGAGTGGTACAAATTTACCCAACGGCAAACAGGCGCGTAAGGGTGCGGTCAATGCCATTAAAGGATTTGTACGTACACGCAACGGGCAAGAAACACCGGATCTAGATGCTGCGTACGAAATGGTTTCCCAGCAAGGAGGGACACCACTAGCAGTGTGTCTGGATGGGGAAATTTATGGTGTGATTTATCTCAAAGATATAGTTAAACCAGGAATACGCGATCGCTTTGATCAGTTGCGGCGTATGGGAGTACGCACCGTCATGCTGACAGGTGATAACCACATTACCGCTTCTGTGATTGCTAAAGAAGCTGGAGTTGATGATTTTATTGCCGAAGCTACCCCAGAAGACAAAATCTCCGTCATTCAACGAGAACAGGAAAAAGGCAAACTAGTAGCAATGACCGGAGACGGTACAAACGATGCACCAGCCCTAGCACAGGCGAATGTTGGTGTGGCGATGAATACGGGTACTCAAGCCGCCAAAGAAGCAGCAAATATGGTGGATTTAGACTCTGATCCGACCAAACTCATCGATATAGTTAGCATTGGTAAGCAATTGCTGATTACCAGAGGAGCATTAACAACATTTTCGATCGCCAATGATATTGCTAAGTATTTTGCAATTATTCCTGTATTATTTGCTGCTGCTAACTTACAAGGCTTGAACATCATGAAGCTAACCAACACTAATTCTGCTGTGCTGTCAGCGCTAATTTACAATGCATTGATTATCCCTATTTTAATTCCTTTAGCACTCAAGGGTGTAAATTTTCGACCTTTGACTGCTAATCAGTTATTACAGCGGAATATTTTGATTTATGGTTTGGGTGGTGTGATTGCACCTTTTATTGCAATTAAGCTAATTGATTTGATGATTACAGCCATAGGATTGGCATAGGAAGAGAACATGGAAAAATGCATAGGATGAAGTACAGCTTAATCGGTGTACATCTGTGTAAATCTGTGTTCGTTTTTTATCCCATACTGCATCCAAGAGCAAACAGCTATATATTTTTTGACATGTATTTTTATAAGGCGACAAAACAAAATGAATATAAATAAAAAAATTAATATCTTTCATAAGATTTTATCAGCAGATATTGTAGAGCCAATTTCTTTTATTTGGACACAATGGCGTAAACAAAAGTTACCACTGGTAATTTTTATTAGCTTGTGTCTAAATTTAGTGATTGCTCCTGCTGTTTATGCGGTTGCTGACGGTGTTTTGGAACGTCGATCAGCTTGGGCAATTGGTATTTTAGGTTTTATAACATTGGCGCTGGTGTTTTACTTATTTTTTGTGATTTTCCAACCAGAACGTTTTTAACAGTTACTAATTACCAATTACCAATTACCAATTACCAATTATGTTTATTATTCGAGAAATTGCCAGAGCTATTCGCATAACCATATTACTGTGGTTGTTAACAGCAATTATCTACCCAGTTACTGTTTTGGGAGTCGGTCAAACTTTTTTTAAAGAAAAAGCAGACGGTAGTATTATGCAAAAT
Source organism: Fischerella thermalis PCC 7521 (assembly GCF_000317225.1). Classification (GTDB taxonomy): domain Bacteria; phylum Cyanobacteriota; class Cyanobacteriia; order Cyanobacteriales; family Nostocaceae; genus Fischerella; species Fischerella thermalis. The sequence goes on along the minus strand of NZ_AJLL01000090.1, from coordinate 172,976 downwards.
ATCCAAGGCGAACCTATTGGCTCAGCTTTAATTGGTCAACAGTTCCGTTCTGAACGTTATTTTCAAGGTCGTCCTAGCGCTGTTAGGTATAGTCAGGGAAAATTAGGTAGACCAACTGGTATATCAGGTGGAAGCAATCTTGCTCCCAGTAGTCCAGACTTGCTTAACCGTGTGGTTGAGAAATCCAGTGAACTTAGTGATGAAAGCATTCAACCCTTCGCCGACATCATCTACACCTCCGGTTCTGGTTTAGATCCACATATTTCTGTGAGAACAGCCCAAGAACAGCTAGAAAGGGTGGCTCGTGCGCGTAATATTACTCGAGAAGAAATAGTACCATTTATCAAACAGTATACAGAAGGTAGATTTTTAGGTATTTTTGGCGAACCGGGAGTTAACATTTTGAAATTAAATTATGCTCTCGATCTACAAGAAATTAACCGTAGGCAAAATCAATAAAATTGTTGGTGGTTAGTTGTTAGTTGTTAGTGGTTAATAATAATTTCTCTACTTCCCCCACTCCTCACACTCCCCCCACTCCTCACACTCCCCATCACGCCATCACCCCACCTCCCATGTATCCAGCGCGTCGTGGTAAACACAAAATCTTTATCGGTATGGCTCCTGGTGTTGGCAAAACTTACCGGATGCTAGAAGAAGGTCATGCGCTTAAAGAAGAAGGGATTGATGTTGTGATTGGGTTGTTGGAAACCCACGGACGCAAAGAAACAGCAGAGATGGCTGAGGGATTGGAAATAATACCTCGTAAACAAATTCCGCGCGGTAATTTAACGTTGACCGAAATGGACACCGACGCCATTTTGGCGCGATCGCCTCAACTAGTACTAATCGATGAACTCGCTCATACCAATGTCCCCGGTTCACCCCGTGAAAAACGCTACCAAGACGTAGAAATTATTTTGCAAAATGGCATTGATGTTTACTCCACAATGAATATTCAACATCTGGAGAGCCTCAATGACTTAGTAGCAAGAATTACTGGCATAGTAGTACGCGAACGTGTGCCTGACCGAGTTTTGGATGATGCTGATGAGGTAGTAGTAGTAGATGTTACCCCAGAAACACTACAAGAGCGGTTGGTAGAGGGGAAAATCTACGCCCCACAAAAAATTCAACAAGCACTCGATAACTTTTTCCAACGTCGTAACTTAATTGCTTTGCGAGAACTCGCACTGCGAGAGATTGCAGACAACGTTGAAGAAGAAGCCAGAGAAATGGGTGCAGGCTTGGCAAACGGGGTTGATTCGCAAGGTCAATTCTTTAATATTCAAGAACGGGTATTAGTATGTGTTTCCACTTATGCTAACTCGTTGCAATTATTACGTCGAGGTGCAAGGATAGCCAATTACATGAATGCCCCTCTTTTCGCTGTATTTGTCGCTGATCCAGACCATTTGCTCACCAAAGAAGAAAGCTTGCACATAGATATGTGTGAAAAGCTATGTAAAGAATTTGCAGGTAATTTTATTCGTGTTCCTAGTAGTGATGTTGCAGCAGCGATCGCACAAGTAGCTGAACAATATCGTATTACCCAAATCGTCATTGGTGCAAGTCAGCGATCGCGTTGGCAAATTCTCCTCAAAGGTTCTCTTACCCATAAATTACTGCGATTGCTGAAAAACACTGATTTGCATATCATCGCCACAGATAAAAAAATGCATTCTTAGAAAAAAGCTCCTCCTAAAGACACGAAATTTCGCGTCTCTACTTTGCGTTAAGTTACGATATTTATTATGCTTCTTTGTTGGGCTTTGGGCATCGGGTACTAGTATTGATTTTTCCCATTCTATTACCAATTACCAGCCTATGCGACAGTATAAGTATTCAAGCGAACATGATATGATGTGCTTTGTTTGGTGTCTTTGTGTCTTGGTGGTAAAAAAATGACTTTTGAACCACCAAGACACGAAGACACGAAGGTGAAAAACTTAATTATTGGACAAAATTTGTTGAGATTTTTACATAACCTCCATGTCTATTTGTTCAAAAAGTTCTGGCTGTGGAAGGCGGGTTACAAAATTTCCAATAATTGTGCTTCACTCAATTGAGTAATTCCTAATGCTTCGGCTTTTGCCAATTTTGAGCCTGCGTCTTCTCCCACAACTAAATAGTCAGTTTTTTTACTAACTGAGTCAGTAACTTTTCCACCTGCTTTTTCAATTAATGCTTTGGCTTCGTCCCGTTTCAATGTGGGCAGAGTACCAGTAATGACAAAAGTTTTACCTGCAAGTTTTTGATTGCTACCATCACTGATTGCTGCGGTGTCTGCTGTGGTAGCAAATTGTAAACCAGCTGCTTGCAAGCGTTGAATTAATGTTTGATTGGCACTAATGCGAAACCATTGATAAATGCTATCGGCGATTTCTGCACCTATACCGTAAACTCCCTCGATTTTGGCGCGTGATGCTTCTGCTAATTGTTCAACAGTTGGGAATTTTTCTGTTAACAATTGGGCTGTGACATTACCTACATGACGGATTCCTAAACCATATAATACTCTTGACCAGGGTTGTTTTTTTGATTGAGCGATCGCATCTACTATTTTTTCTGCCGACTTTTTGCCCATTCTTTCTAATTTATATAATTTGTCGCTTGTCAGGTCATATAAATCGGCAACGGAATCTACTAATCCTTTGTCGACGAGTTGATGTACCAGCTTTTCGCCGATACCGCGGATATCTAGGGCATCACGGCTTACCCAGTGTTCAATGGCCCCTTTGAGAATAGCAGGACAAGAAGTATTGACGCAGCGAGTCACGGCTTCTCCCATTTCCCGGACTACGGGTTGACCACATACTGGACAATGGCTAGGCATGACAAAGGGTTCTGTGTCTGGGGGACGGAGTTCTTTGAGGACGCGCACGACTTCGGGAATGATTTCTCCAGCTTTGCGGACAATTACGGTGTCACCGATACGGATGTCTAATTGGGCAATGCGATCAGCGTTGTGTAGAGTAGCACGTGATACTGTCGTGCCTGCTAATTGTACGGGGCGCATCTCTGCCAAAGGAGTGAGTGCGCCTGTTCTGCCGACATTCACAGCAATATTTTCTACACGGGTGGGTGCTTCTTCGGCGGCGTACTTGAGTGCGATCGCCCAACGGGGAAACTTTTGTGTAAACCCTAGCTGTTCTTGCAACTTAAAGGAATTGATTTTTACCACCACCCCATCAGTCATATAGGGTAAATTCAGCCGTTCTGTATCCCAGTATTGATAATATTCTGCAACTTCTGCTAACGAAGTACACAGCCGTTTGTTGGGATTAACGCGAAAACCCATTTTTTGCAACAATGCTAAAGCTTCCCATTGACTGCTAGCAATACTCACATCGTCTCTACCAGGAATCTGTAGCGTGTAAGCAAAAAAATCTAATCTTCTTTGCGCCACAATGCGAGAGTCTAGTTGTCTGAGTGTACCGGCGGCGGCGTTACGAGGATTGGCAAATAATGATTCGCCTGCTTTTTGCCTTTCTTCGTTGATTTGTTTAAATACATCTAAGGGTAAGAACGCCTCACCCCGCACTTCTACTCTTTCTAGTAAAGACGTTACATGTAAAGACGTTACATGTAAAGACGTTACATGTAACGTCTCTACATTTAAACGCAAGGGAATTGAACGAATTGTTCGCACATTTTGAGTGATGTCTTCACCCACCACTCCATCACCCCTAGTTGCACCCCTGATTAGAACACCATTTTCATAAGTCAAAGCCAAAGCATTACCATCTATCTTTAATTCACAGACGTACTCTGCTGCTGTTTGTGGGGGTACTTGTCGCCGCCAGCGCTGATCCCAAGCCTGTAACTCATCGATATTAAAGGCATTTTCTAAACTGTACAGTGGAATGTTGTGGCGAACCGAAGTAAACTGGGTTGTGGGTTTTTCACCCACACGCTGAGTCGGGCTATCCGGTGTCACCAATTCTGGATACTGGGTTTCCAGGCTTTGCAATTCTCGATACAACTGGTCATAAACTGCGTCCTCCATGATCGGAGAATCAAGAACGTAGTAGGCGTAACTAGCCTGTTGTAGTAGCTGTCGCAATTCCTGAACTCGTTGTTTTACTTCTGGTTTTATCGGTTCCACCAAAGATATCTCCTTTTTTTGCCCAAACAACAGACTTGTTGCAAAAGTCGGGAAATGGTAAAAGGGAAAGGCAGAGGGCAGAGGGCAAAGGGCAGAAGGCAGAAGGCAGAGGGCAGAGGGACAAATACTAATACTTCATCCTACCCTTCGGGAAGCCGCCCAAAGGACGTCTACGCCCTTCATCCTTCACACTTCATCCTTTTCCCTTCTCTTAACTAGCTATATAGCTTAATCAAATTTAACGAATCCAGTCCTCTACTTCATAGAGGAAACGGGTTCCCCCAATCAACTTGCGATTTGCAGAAGTGCTTTGAACTATACAGTAGCTATACTGCAAGTGGCAGATAAGATGCTTTGGAGGCTGCGCTCATAGCCGATTTTTGAGCTTGTGCGATCGCCTCATCGGATTGTAACTTATGAAACAGGAATTTGAATTATAAATTCAGTTCCTTGTTCTGGTGATGAAACACATTGTAATTTACCACAATGATTTTCAGTAATAATTTGGTAACTAATTGCTAGTCCTAATTTATTTTCGTGGATTTTAGGTTCTGTTGAAAAAAAAGTTTGAAATATTTGGCTTTGCAATGCATCTGACATGCCCTTACCATTATTAGCAATAGTAATTTTGACTGCCTCTTTGTCAATGTTAGTAGAAATCCGAATTTGAGGATTCATCATTTGTTTTTTATCCTTTAATGTCCAATGATTTATAACAAATGAATTATCTAGAGAATCAATAGAATTGACCAATATATTCATAAATACTTGATTAATTTGTCCTGAATAGCATTCTATTTTGGGTAAATTACCATACTCTTTGACTACTTGAATTGCAGGACGTTTTGCCTTGGCTTTCAAGCGGTGCTGTAGAATGAGTAGAGTTGTTTCAAGCCCTTGGTGAATATCAACTGGCTTTTTTCGCTCTCCATCAGCGCGTGAAAAATTTCTTAGGGACTGCATAATGCCACGTATGTTATCAGTTCCTAATTTCATTGAAGATATCAATTTTGGTAAGTCTTCGAGAACATGGTCTAGATCCATGCGCTCTATTTTATCTTCAATATCACCGCCTGGATAGGGAAATTTATTTTGGTAAAGTTTCACTAAACTAATCAATTCTTTTACATAAGATTTAGCGTAATATAAATTCGTGGAAATCAAACCTATAGGGTTATTAACTTCATGAGAAATACCAGCAACTACCTGCCCTAAAGAGGAAATTTTTTCTGCTTGAATTAATTGCAACTGAGTTTTTTTAAGTTGTTCTAAAGCTTGAGAAAGTTCGTATGTTCGTTCTTCTACACGTTTTTCTAATTGTTGCTTTTGCTGGTCTAATTCTATATTTAATCGGCGCATTTTTAAATGTAATTTAACTCTTGCCAATACTTCATTTTGCTGAAATGGCTTAGTTATGTAATCAACAGCTCCCAAACTTAAACCTTTAACTTTTTCTTCTATATCTGAAAGAGCAGTAATAAAAATAATAGGAATGTCTTTTGTAGATGGATCTGCTTGCAATCTACGACAAGTTTCAAATCCATCTAGTTTTGGCATCATAATATCTAATAATATTAAATCAGGTGGATTGTTTTTGGTCTGTTCAATTCCACTGATACCATCCATTTCCACTAATACTTCGTAGCCTGCACAACTTAAAGTTGCATACAGAACTTCTAGATTTGTAGGGCTATCATCTATTACTAAAATAGTTTCTGTATTTAGAAATGACTGTTGTTTAATGTTACTATCTTCTACCATTTTTATAAAATAAATATACTCAAACTAGGGAATATTTTTTTGAAGAAACAGACGAATTTTTTTGATGTTAAAACACTGAACTAGTGAATCTAGTTGTTTGACAAATTCCTGATATTGCTCATCCATTGTTGCTAGCTTCTCTAATTCTTGTTTAATTCCTTTAATTTGTCCTTTTTTTACATATTCCAATAACATAAATAACTCTGCTTTTGGTGGTACCACCATTGTTTGTGAACTCGATAATTTTTCAGAATAGTGTTGCTGTTTATTTTCTACCTGTTCATAAATCCAATTTAATTGGAGATATTTTGAAAGCATACGGTAAAGTTCTTTTACTTTTACTGGTTTGACTAAAAAGTCATTTGCACCTGCTGCTAAACTTTTATGTCGCTCATTATCAAATATACTGGCAGAAGAAAGAATGACTATAGTATTTTGCATTGTTTCTGACTGTCGTAGTTGTGATAGCATTTCTCTGCCATCCATGATCGGCATTGTGGTATCGGAAATAATTAAGTCTGGCTGATATTGATGAGCTTTTTCTAACCCTTCTTGCCCATTACTAGCTTCTATAACGGTGAAGCCAAGAGTTTGTAAAAGATTAACAATTAATGAGCGGTTTTCCCAACGATCATCGACAATTAAAATTGTTTTTCTGTTGCCAGAATAACCAACTATCTTTCCAGTGCTAGTAATAATACTACTTTCTGTCCAATCATCAGCGATTGGACATTCTATTTCAAATTCAAAGATACTACCTTTGCCTAACTCGCTCTTGACGGATATAGTACTACCCATGATTTCTACAATTTTTTGACTAATAGTTAATCCTAGTCCTCTACCTTCATTTTGGCTTTTGTAATCTCCTAGTTGCTCAAAGGGTAAAAATATTCTTTTTAGCTGTTGTTGACTGATACCTATGCCAGTATCTTCTATTGCAAAATATATGTATACATGGGAAGTTTTTTTCTGACTCTCTTTAACTTCTACCTTCAATTTTACACTGCCTGAGTCTGTAAATTTAATTGCATTGCTAACTAAGTTGATTAGGACTTGCCGTAATCGTTTTTTATCAGTAGTAATGCCCGATGGTAAATTTTCTGGAGGTTGGTAAATAAATTCAAGATCTTTTTGTTCTGCTTGTATCCGGCAGATTTCTACTATTCCTTGCAGAAAAGAAGGCAGATGAAAATCTGATGGATGAAGCTGCATTTTATTTGTTTCTATTTGGGAAATATCAAGAATATCATTGATTAATGTTAATAAATGAGAGCCACATTTATGAATAATTTCAATACCACGTTGTTCTCTTTTGGTTATATTCTGAGAACGTTGGAGTATTTCAGCATAACCTAAAATACCATTTAATGGTGTGCGGAGTTCGTGACTCATATGAGCCAAAAATTTACTCTTGGCATGATTAGCAGCATCAGCAGCAAGTTTGGTTTCTTTTTGTTCTTCTAGAAGGGTTTTGATATAATCAATCAGTTGATTCAAACTAATTGCTAATTTTCCCAACTCATCAGTTGTAGTTATAGGTGCTTGCAAGTCAAAGTTAGATTCTGCGATCGCTTTTTCGGCAACATCTGTAATTGTCTGAACGGAATGAACGATCGCCTGACGGGTGTAAACTATCAACAGCAGAGTTATGCTCAGACTCAATCCTATGCTGGCAATAATAATTGCTATTCGTAGTCTTTGAACTTGCATTAAAGCAATCTCTGCTTGTTCTTCTTGTGTTTCAGCTACTGCAATCACAATAGCTAGTTCATCTTGGAATTGCAGCATTTTATTACTATTCTCACTCGCTGCAAATTCTGCTAGCAATTGATTGGCTTTTTGAAGCTGATTAGCATTGAAAGCCAGTGATTCAATCTGACGTAAGGTTGATTCCAAACTAGAGGGAAAATTTTTCCAGGTGTTGTGATGCTTAATTAGTAGCGGCTTTAGTTCTTTGATGGCTGAATTTGCAGCAGTAATTTGTTTAGTTGCTGCTAATTCCGCTTTCTGAAAAGTTTGTGGAGTTTGGTAATTAGCAGAAGTTTTTGGGAATAACTGTAAGTTAAAAAGAATATTTTGGAGTTTACTTAACTGCTGACGCTCTTGACGAATGGTTCTTCTTTGCTGATCTGCACGATGCAAGTAAGAATCACCAGAAACAATCCCTACAGTAGTTCCCAAAACCATAATACCAAGTGCGATCGCATAACCAAAATATATCTTGGTGCTGATGCTAAAACGGTTGATTACCTGATTAACTTTATTTTTAGGGTTAAATAGCCAGCTAGATAGATGCAGAGAAGTTTTTTCATCTCTGTTGGTATCAGACTTAGAAATTTTCTGCCTAGAAGCTGGATAAGTCATGCGTTTATGGTGATTGCATGTAGCTATTGCGAGAAATATATAATTTTTACTTATAAGCAGGCGCGATCGCTTGCGTATCTAGCTACATTTGCTATGGTTCCCGTAAGCAAAGAAAAACTAACACAGTAAGGCGATGATAGTCAGGGGTAATTACATATTGATGGGAATAGCGATCGCGAGTTCAGTTCCTTCTCCCACTACTGACTTACACCTCAAACTTCCTCCATGTTTTTCTTCAATAATCTGCCGACTTATAGATAAACCTAATCCAGTGCCTTTTTCTGATGATTTAGTGGTAAATAAATGGTCAAATATCCGTGATTGAGTTTCTTCAGGAATGCCTATGCCATTATCTTTAAATTTAATGACCACACTTTTTCTATCATTAGATAACTCAGTTGAAATAGTAATAATGTTAGGAAATTTTTCTATTTCGCTAAAATCACGCCCTTGATTAGATTCTTCTAAAGCATCAATAGCATTAGCTAAGATATTCATAAACACTTGATTGAGTTGCCCTAAATAGCATTTTATCGGTGGAATATCTCCATAATTCTTAATTATTTGAATAGCAGGACGATTTAGATTAGCTTTCAGACGATATTGTAAAATTATTAAAGTATTATCAATAGCTTCATGAATATTAGCTAGCACTTGATTTTCTTGATCAGACCGAGAAAAAACTCTTAGAGAATTACTAATCTTAATAACTCGTTCAGCCCCTAATTTGATTGAATGAAATAATTTTGGTAAATCTGTAGTTAAAAAATCGATATCAATCTCATTCCCATGTTGTTCAATTTCTAGTTTTGGCTGAGGATAATGATGCTGATATAAATGCAGGTGCTGTAGTAAATCTTTCGTATATTCTTCAGCATGATTAATATTACCTAAAATAGAATTAATTGGATTATTAATTTCATGGGCAATCCCCGCTACTAAATTTCCTAAAGCAGACATTTTTTCACTCTGGATTAACTGAATTTGAGCTTGTTGCAAATTGATTAGGGATTGAGTTAATTGTTTTGTTCGCTCTTTAACCCGTTCTTCTAAAGCATTGTTGAGTTGATGCAGTTGTAGATTTTTTTCTTCTAACTTCTTTGTTAAAGAAGATAATTTTAAATGTAGGCGAATACGAGCAATGACTTCTGCTTCTTGAAAAGGTTTAGTAACGTAATCTACTGCTCCCAAGTTCAAGCCTTTTACTTTATCCCTAGTATCATTGAGAGCAGTCATAAAAATTATAGGTATTTGATGAGTTAGGGGATTATCTTTTAGTTTTTTACATGTTTCAAAACCATCTATACCTGGCATATCCACATCTAATAAAATTAGATCTGGCTGGTCATAATTACTCTGCTTGATTGCATTCTCACCATTTGTTGCCACGGCAATTTCAAAGCCAGCATTAGTTAATGCTTCGGCAATAACTGCTAAATTGGTCGAATTGTCATCTACAATGAGGATTACGTATTCTTCTGTGGGAGACATGGTTTATATTTATACAATTTATCACAATTAGATAGATAAATACTTTTTCAGGAATTCTTGGATTGCATTAACTTGAAATTTCTGAGTAAGATGTAAAATTTCCTGAGTGAAACTAGAATATCTTTTATCTAATTGAGCAAGCTTTTCTACTTCTTTCTGGATCGCTATAATTCGACCTTTCAAAGCTAGATCGTAAAGTTGATTTATATTTTCTATTGGCGGTGCTATGATTGTCTCAGTTAGTAACAAATTATTTTGTTCTTTTTGATCAATTAGGTTTTGATTATTTTCATAAATCCATTCCAAATATAAATTTATTTTTAAAATCTCTAATAACTTTTCAATTTGTACAGGTTTCGGTAAAAAATCATCTGCTCCAGCATTCAAACTTTTATATTGATCAGTTTCAAAAACACTGGCAGAAGAAGCAATAATCTTAACTTCTTTATATTGCGGTAACTCTCGCAAGTTTCGAATCATCTCAAAACCATCCATTAAGGGCATTACTAAATCAGTAATAATTAAATCAGGTTGAAACTCTTCTACTTTTTCTAAACCTTCTCGACCATCGCTTGCTTCAACGAGGTGAAAACCAAGTGGTTCTAGCAAATTAATAATCACCGAGCGATTTTCCCATTTATCATCGACGATTAATATTTTTCGTTGCTTTCCAGTAAATCCAACAATGGTTCCTTGAGGAAAGGTTTTAATTTTTTGTGACCAATTGATAACTTCTGGTAATTCTATATCAAACCAAAAAATACTGCCGATTCCTGGTTGGCTTTGGACGTTGATATTACTGCCCATGAGAGAAATTATTTTCTGAGTAATTGCTAATCCTAAGCCCGTACCTTCTACCTTGCGCTTATTTTCTCCTACTTGCTCAAAGGGCAAAAATATTTTTTCTATTTGTTCTGGAGTCATGCCTATGCCAGTGTCTTCTATTTGGAAGCGAATTTTATAATGGGTAATTTGTTGTTTTGCTTGACCAGTGACTTCAACTTTCAAAATTACGCTACCAGTATCTGTAAATTTAATCGCATTATTTAGTAGATTAATTAAAACTTGTCGTAGACGTTTTTCATCAGCATAAACACCTTGAGGAACTTGGGATTCCACTTGAGTAATAAAAGCAATATTTTTTTGTTCTGCGCGGATACGGCAAATCTCTGCGACCCCTTCTAAAAAGGCGGGAAAATGAAAATTAGTGGGATACAATTCCATTTTCTGTGCCTCAATTTTGGAGAGGTCTAATATATCATTAATTAGATTCAGTAGATGAGAGCCGCATTGATAAATAATATTAATGCCGTGGTACTCCCTTTCTGTCAAATTTTTAGAGCGTTGGAGTATTTGAGCATAGCCTAAAATGCCATTGAGTGGTGTTCTTAATTCGTGGCTCATGTTTGCTAAAAATTCGCTTTTAGCTTGATTGGCAGCATCGGCAGCGATTTTCGCTTCTTTGAGTTGAGCAGTACGTTTTTCAACTCGAATTTCTAATTCTTGATTGGTCTTTTCTAGAGTAGTGAAAGCATTACGCAATTGCTGCGCCATCCGGTTAAAGGATCTCGCAAGTACTGCTAGTTCCTCAACTTCACTTTCTACGACTTTTTGATCTAATTCGCCTAGAGCGATCGCTTCCGAGGCTTGACTTAACTTTAAGATAGGTTGAGTAATCCAACGCGATGTATAAACTCCCAAAACAGTAGCCAACGCCAAAGCCAACAGACACAGCATAATTGTGGTGCGAGTATTGGCATGGATTTGTGCCATAAAATCAGATTCTGGAACCGCAACCACCACCAACCAATCAAGTCCCCAATCATCTCGCCAAGGTGTAACTTGGACAAACTGACGTTCACCATTGAGTAAAAAATCTAACTGTTGACTTCTGTTGATTTGTTTGTAACTACCAAAGCGGTTTGTGAGATGGTTGGCGATCGCTTTGATTAACGGATCATTAATATCTGAGCTTTTCAGTCGTTGCGGTTTACCATTAATTATTGTGTAAGGCTGCTCTTGTGTGGAAGTAGCAACCAGTAAACCATTACGCTCTACAATAAAAGTCTTACCGTGGGGACTAACTTTTAGCTGGCGCAAAAAATCACTAATCTGGGAAAGGCGCTGTTCCACACCAATTGCACCGATGAAGTTTTTGTTGCGATCAAAAACAGGACGACTCGCAGCAATAGATAACGGATAAGGTGCTGTTTCCCATTGATAAATCTGACTCCATGTTGGTTTACCTACCAAGACTGCTTGTGCATACCAACCCTCTTTTTGAAAGGCATAGTCTTGATCAATATCTGCAAGCTTAATCCGGTTTCCTTGGCTATCTGTATCGTAGGTATATAAATGACCGTTGTGATATCGAGATGGTGAAACCTCATTGATGGAGATGCGATTATCATCAAAAAAATATCCTGCTGCTGCGAATTCACCTTCTTTACTGCCAAAAATGACATAGCCAACAGGATACAATTGCATTTGCTTCCAAAAGTAATGTCCCATCCCTGGCAAATCTTGAGGATTAAGCAAACCCAACTCCATCGCCTCTCCATTGATTTGAGCAAGACGACGCGCTGTATTGAAGTAACTATCAAGACGCTGTTCAATGCGACTGCTAACTTCCTTACTTAATTGCCTAGCAAGGTGATTGACTGCTTGCTGACCATTACGTAAAGATAAATATCCTGTAAGTCCCACCGCAGCAAAAATTTGCACAACAAAAGGCACTACAAGAATTAGGCGTAGAGGAATTTTTCTGCTACCCCTGGTACAAGAACTTTTTTGGGTCAAAAGCAGCATATTTTTAACAACAGTATTAATACCTATAGGCGTAAGGTTTATTTAGTATATAGTTCCCATAAACAAGTTGAGAATTCACATAGAAGTTGCTGGAAATAACAAACCCGATTCCAATGAAGAAATCGGGTATGGATGATGCTGAATTTTCAATACTAAGTAGTATTCGACCGTGTAAGTTTTGACTTTTTGTGAGGCGTCAGATCGCCGACTTTTTAAAAAGTCGGGAATCTAGCTCACCTATCAAAATCAATTTGGTGAACAAGTAGTTTAGTACCTAATTGAGTCGTAAAGCACTCACTACACACCGTAAATCTTGAGACAGCTTGTTTAGACAGGAATTCGAGTCTCAGCTTCTAGCTTAGCCAGTCTTTCTGCGAGAAGTTGCTCTAAGGATTCTAATGCTTTGGTGAAACCTTTGATACCTTCATCTAATTTTTCTGATGCCATGCGATCGGCAGTGTGCATCTTATCAAAGGTGGCTTTGTCCATAGAAATTTTTTCAATTGTCATCCCTAATGCTTTGCTAGCATCAAGTTTACGAGGCAGTTCTCCAATTGTTGCCTGTAACTCACCCAGTAGCGCGGGAGAAATAGTCAGCAAATCGCAACCTGCCAATTCAGTAATTTCGCCGATATTACGGAAGCTAGCTCCCATAACTTCAGTCTTATAACCAAATTTTTTGTAGTAGTTGTAGATTTTCGTGACAGATAATACCCCTGGATCTTCTGCTGAGGGGTAACTATCCCGTCCGGTTTCTTTTTTGTACCAGTCGAGAATGCGTCCGACGAAGGGAGAAATGAGAGTTACACCAGCTTCTGCACAGGCGATCGCTTGGTGAATACCAAACAATAAGGTGAGATTGCAGTGAATTCCTTCTTTTTCCAAAATTTCAGCAGCACGAATACCTTCCCAAGTGGAAGCAATTTTAATCAGAATGCGTTGGCGAGAAACTCCTGCTGCTTCGTATTGAGCAATCAATTCTCGTGCTTTGGTGACAGTAGCTTCTGTGTCATAAGATAGGCGTGCATCCACTTCTGTGGATACTCGTCCAGGGATGATTTGCAATATCTTCAATCCAAAGGACACCGCTAAACGGTCAAATGCCAAAGAAACTACTTGAGCTTGAGATGCACCAGAACCAAGGTCTTTTTTTGCTTGCAGTAAAGTTTGATCAACTATTTCTTGATATTCCGGCATTTGTGCTGCCGCTGTAATCAAAGAAGGGTTGGTAGTCGCATCTTGTGGCTTGAATTTTTCAATTGCTTGAATGTCTCCGGTATCTGCGACCACAACGGTCATTTCTCGCAATTGTTCCAGTAAATTCTTTGACATGGTTTACCTCTTTAATTTTGTTTTTCAGGACTTATATCATCGGGTTGTAGTGGTCTCGCTAGCTGAGTTGATGGCAACAAGTAATCGGTAATTGGAAATTCATATATCTTTCATTACTTATTACCAATTACACCGAAATATTTTCGCAAAAGTCCTGATTTAATTCCCTCCAGCCCTATTCTAGGCAAGTTCTGCCAAGATTGATTGTGTCATTGTATGCAGTTTTTTTAAATCATTTTGCATTTTTCTTGATCAAGGGATATTTTAAACCCTAGTAACCATAATTATTTGGACAATTTTTGACCCTTATTGTGCTTAAATAACTGAATATTTAAATCACAAATTCTTCAGCTTTTTTTTAGTATTGGCACTGAAGATTAAATAAGTTTTTAGCTTTATCAAAGAGTTTTTATATAATTTAATAACTATTTATATAAGTAGGTCGGTGTTGAAAATTGTCGTTATGACAAGGCAGGAGGCAGAAAAGAAGAGCTTTTTGGGAACTTTACTTTCCGTTACATATCACTCTCCGAGAATGGGTTAAATAATTTAATAAATTACCCTTTTCTTCTCCTCTTCTCTTGGCGTACTTGGGGTCTTTGCGGTTCTTTTTTACCCTCAGAACTAATGACACAGACCAGTAGTGGTCTATCGCATTAATTTTGCTGGGCTACAAGATCCCCGACTTCTTGAAGAAGCCGGGGATTTGACCACCCGTAAACCCTCAAAATTAACTGGACTGACTAGTAGACTCATCTTTAGATGACTTGAGCTATTAGCCAAGGATTTTAATCCTTGGCAATTTTTGACAGTGGTGAGAAATAGTAAACAGTTAACAGTGAATAGTTAATAAGTTGCTTTGATAACTGAATAACTGTTAAACAGCTACTGCCAGATCCTGCAAAATGCCTTCTTTTTGTGCCATAGCCAACATCAGGTCAACGACTCGATTTGAGTAGCCCCATTCGTTGTCGTACCATGCCACAACCTTGAAAAAGTTGGGATTCAGTTCAATTCCAGCGCCAGCATCAAAGATACTAGAGCGACTATCTCCCTGGAAATCTGTGGAAACTACTTCCTCATCAGTGTAGCCTAATATACCCTTTAGTTCGCCTGTTGCTGCTGCTTTCATTGCCGCACAGATTTCCTGATAACTAGTGGCTTTAGCTGTTTTGAAGGTTAAATCAACCACAGAAACATCAGGAGTAGGAACCCGGAACGCCATACCAGTTAGCTTGCCTTTTAACTCAGGCAAAACTAACGCCACAGCTTTTGCTGCGCCGGTAGAAGAGGGAATAATATTTTGTGCCGCACCACGACCACCGCGCCAGTCTTTTTTGGAAGGGCCATCAACTGTGGGTTGAGTAGCAGTCATGGCGTGGACTGTAGTCATCAATCCTTCTGTCAAACCAAAATTATCATTGATCACCTTAGCGATGGGAGCCAGACAGTTAGTAGTACAACTGGCGTTGGATACAACAGTATCTTTAGCTGGATCAAACAAGTGATGATTGACACCCACTAATAGAGTTTTGACTCGCTCTGGATCTTTAGTAGGAGCAGAAATGATCACCCGCTTGGCTCCGGCTTGCAGGTGGTTTGCTGCCCCTTCATAGTTGGTAAACAGTCCTGTAGATTCAACTACATAATCTGCACCTAATTTACCCCAAGGCAATTCTGCTGGATTCCGAATCGATACGCAAGGAACAAAATGCCCATCAACAACGATGCCATTATCCTTTGCCTCAACGTTACCCTCATACATCCCGTGGGTAGAGTCATATTTCAACAGGTAAGCAAGATTATCTGGTGGTACAAGGTCGTTAATGCCTACAAACTCTATGTTGGGATTAGTAATGCCAGCACGAAATACCAGACGCCCAATCCTACCAAATCCGTTGATACCAACTTTTAATTTAGCCAAGATTTACCTCCTATTCTGGGAAGTTGAACAAAGGAGAAACTAAAGCAAATTACATATTACTGTTTGCTTTTTCGATCCTGACAGTCTGATTTGGCGATCGCCTATTTGCTTGGCATCTTTTAAGGTTTAGTCTGGGGAAGCCATATCCCCACTTTTCTAATCTTCCAGTTCCAACTTTCCTCGGTAGCCAGTTACAAGTCTGCTACCGTCTTTAAAAATATGAATTTCGATCTGATTGCTTGCCCAAGAAATTTTATCTTGCAAAGCTGGGTTAAAGACGTGAACCCGTTGATTGCTAGATGAAACAGGAGAGTCGGGTGAGTTTAACGCTAGTGATTGAATGTAGGGTCCATCAATGAGAATATCTAACTGCTCTAATAGTTCTTGGGAACCAGCTGGAGCATATTCAGATTGTAATTGCTCCAAAGTAAAACCACTAAATGACATCACGTTCAATCCAGCCGCTTTAACTTTGCGCGCCAGATTTGCTAGTGCGGCTGCTTGCCAAAAGGGTTCACCACCAGAAAAAGTTACACCTTGATTGTGAGGATTACTGAGAATTTTTTCCGCCAGACTATCTACAGAAACAAGTTGATTAATTTCAAAAGACCAAGATTCTGGATTAAAGCAACCTGGACATTCCCGCAAGCATCCTTGTACCCAAATTACAGCACGACATCCAGGACCATTCACTTCAGATTCATCCACATAACCCATAATGTTGAGATATCCGGCGGGAATCTGCATCAGTGTCATGTATGAGTTAGCTTGATTTTGAGTCATAGTTTTGTCTTTGTATTTAATTTATCTAGTGTCTTAAAATAGCGATCGGGGATTAATTTAACAGCAAATACATAATCCATCTGTGTACATCTGTGTACCCTGCACCGAATTGAAAAAGGGTGTAAGAGTGTGGGAAAAATGTAATAGAAATTGATATTTAGGAAAATACGCTGAGAACTGCGGTTGACAGAGTACTACTTGCAGGTTAGAGGTAAAAGATGAGGAACTTGTGAGGAAGGTGGAGTGATGGGGTGGTGGGGAGTATGAGGGGTGTGTAGACGCGCCTTCTTCGGCTTAAGGTAAGGGTGGGGTCTAACCACTAACCACTAACAATCAACAATCAACCATTCTTAATTTATCGATGTGTATCTGTATTTAACTGTGGTTTGATACACAGAAACTGAGCAACAATAGATTATTCCTGAGTATGCGAACCCCAATGTCCAATTCCTAGCCCCTAAAATCTTCGTTAATCTCTGCCTTATGTATTCCCCAACAGCCTATGCTAGATAGTCGGGCCAGCCACTGTGAATGTTTTTGTTCAGTGGTAAGAACTAATTCAAAAAAAAGGACAAAGATATAAATGATTGATACTGCCATTGAAGCAATTGTGGCTCGCGAAATTCTTGACTCGCGGGGTAGACCAACAGTAGAAGCAGAAGTACATTTGGCTAATGGTGCTGTGGGACTGGCGCAGGTTCCGAGTGGTGCGTCAACAGGTACTTTTGAAGCCCACGAACTACGGGATGGAGACAAAAGCCGTTATGGGGGTAAGGGTGTACTTCAGGCAGTGCAAAATGTCAAGGATATAATTGCCCCACAATTACTAGACATGGACGCCCTGAATCAGGAACTCCTTGACCGCACGATGATCACTCTCGATGGTTCTCCTAACAAATCTCATCTGGGTGCTAATGCGATTTTGGCAGTTTCCCTAGCAGCAGCCAAAGCAGGGGCTGAATCTTTAGATATTCCCTTATATCGCTATTTGGGTGGTCCTTTGGCGAATTTATTGCCTGTGCCATTGATGAATGTAATTAATGGTGGCGCTCATGCGGCAAATAATGTGGATTTTCAAGAGTTTATGATTGTTCCCATCGGGGCGTTTTCTTTCCGAGAAGCATTGCGATGGGGTGCGGAGGTGTTTTCCACCCTCAGCCAGGTTTTAGATGAGAAGGGTTTACTTACTGGTGTGGGGGATGAAGGTGGCTTTGCGCCTAATTTGGAGTCCAATCAAGTGGCTTTAGAATTGCTGGTTGCTGCGATTGAAAAAGCTGGCTACAAACCAGGGGAACAAGTAGCTTTGGCGTTGGATGTGGCTGCTAGTGAGTTTTACAAGGATGGACAGTATGTTTATGATGGAAAACCCCACTCACCAGCTGAGTTTATTGACTATCTCGCCCAACTAATTGGTCAATATCCGATTGTCTCGATTGAAGACGGTTTACACGAGGAAGACTGGCAAAATTGGCAGTTACTTACCCAGAAGTTGGGCGATCGCGTTCAGTTGGTAGGAGATGATTTGTTTGTCACAAATGCTACTCGCCTACAAAGGGGCATTGATTTTAAAGCTGGTAACGCAATTCTGATTAAGCTCAATCAAATTGGTTCGCTAACTGAAACCTTGGAAACTATCGATTTGGCTACTCGTAACGGTTTCCGCTCGGTAATTAGCCATCGTTCTGGTGAAACAGAAGACACAACTATTGCTGATCTCGCTGTTGCCACTCGTGCGGGTCAAATCAAAACAGGTTCTCTGTGTCGCAGCGAACGGGTGGCAAAATATAATCGTTTGCTACGAATTGAAGATGAATTAGGCGATCGCGCGGTATATGCAGGTACGGTGGGTATGGGACCGAAGTAGTTAGTTACTAGTTGTTAGTTGTTAGTTGTTAGTTGTTGGTTTTTACCACTAACCACTAACCACTAACCATTAACTGTGACTATGGATAAAAACCTAACTTCGGTAATCCCAAGGTTTCATCCCAACCCATCATAATATTCATACACTGAATTGCTTGACCCGCCTGCCCTTTGATCAGGTTGTCAATTGCTGACATTACGATCGCTCTACCTGTACGCGGGTCAACTTCTATACCTATGTAACAAAGATTACTACCACAAGCCCATTTGGTTTGGGGATAAATGCCAGGATCGCAAATTTTTACCCAAGCAGAGTTACGGTAAAAGGCTCTATAAATGGTAATTAAGTCATCTCTGACCAAGCCGGGATCGCGTAAGGATGCATACACTGTAGATAGGATGCCGCGTACCATTGGGATGAGATGGGGAGTGAATTGTATAGTGAGTTCGTGACCTGCGAGTTCACTGCAAATCTGCTCAATTTCCGGTGTATGGCGGTGACGGGCGACACCATAGGCCGCTAGAGAGTTGTCTGCTTCAGCTAATAACATATTGATTTTGGCTTCTCGTCCACCACCCGACGTACCAGATTTAGCATCAATAATGGCTGTTTCGGGGATGATTAATCCCTGTTTGAGGAGTGGAGATAGTGCGAGGAGACTAGCGGTAGGATAGCAACCAGGACACCCTACTAACTGGGCTTCGGCAATGCGATCGCGATATAGTTCTGGTAATCCATACACTGCCATTGCCGCAGTAGCAGTATCTTGCCGTTGTTTACCGTACCAAGCAGTATAAGTCGCCAAGTTACTAAAGCGATAGTCAGCACTCAAATCGAGTACCTTACATCCTTTCTCTAGCAATTTTGGAGCAATTTGGCAAGCCAGACCATTCGGCACAGACAGAAAAACTACTTCACAACGGTGAGCAATAATTTCCGTATCTACCGCTTCTATCGATAAATTGACTGTATGAGCCAAATGTGGATATATATCCGCAAATGGCTTACCAGCAGTGCTATCGCCACCTAAATAAACAAGCTCTACTTCTGGATGATCCATCAGTAGACGCACCAACTGAACTCCGCCATAACCTGACGCGCCTACAATCCCAACGGGTACGCGTCTAAAATTGCCCATGATTATAAGATCCTTATCCGCTTTTGGTTAACCTGTTGTCAGCTCTCAACAATCCACGCTTTAGCTCAAAGCTATTAGCTCTTAGCATATGATGGTTGAAGGTTGAATGCTAACCCTGATGATTTTTGAACTGTTACTGAAATTTAAGTACTAAAACCTAATTTTAGCGGTAGACTTTTTCGCAATGTTATGTGAAAAAATAAAAAGCTAGATGAATTTTATTCATCTGCAACTGTCTTTTGTGCAGTCAGCTAGCAATAGCATTGCTATGATACCTGTCTTAGGCAGTTAAAGTTTTGCTCTAGTAGTCCACAAGCGAATAAAGCTAAAATCATTATTACGGATACCACTTGTGTATTCATAAGTTATTCTATTTGCAAAAAATCTATATCTTGCCAGAGTAATACTTAAAGCCTCCTGTTGCACTCTCTCATTTTTGAACCTAGTAACAATATCAACATCAACAAATCCCTGCTTATCTAAGCTTCTACCCTTCTAAAGGCGGTACAATCTGAAAAACAGGATTTGTTAAAAAAATTTACTTTTGGTAGCTAAAATCTGTGTCTCAGATCAAGACAACTTCAACCCAAGCCTTTGAATTTGATTCGATTGACGCCGCTTTGGCAGATTTGAAAGCTGGTCGTGTGATCGTGGTAGTAGATGACGAAAACCGAGAAAATGAAGGCGATCTGATTTGTGCCGCTCAATTTGCAACTCCAGACACAATCAATTTCATGGCGGTAGAAGCGCGGGGGTTGATTTGTTTGGCAATGACGGGCGATCGCCTCGATGAATTAGACTTGCCTTTGATGGTAAGTAATGTTACAGATCCTAACCAGACTGCTTTCACCGTCAGTATTGATGCTGGGCCTCATTTGGGGGTAACAACTGGTATATCAGCAGAAGACCGCGCCCGGACAATTCAAGTCGCCATTAATCCAAGTACTAAAGCTTCAGATTTGCGTCGTCCCGGTCATATTTTTCCGATTCGTGCTAGGGAAGGTGGTGTACTGAAACGAGCAGGACATACAGAAGCAGCAGTCGATTTATCTAGACTTGCTGGTTTGTATCCGGCTGGGGTGATTTGTGAGATTCAAAACCCTGATGGTTCAATGGCGCGGTTGCCTCAGTTAATCCAATATGCTAAACATCATAAGCTGAAAATTATTAGTATTGCGGATTTAATCAGCTACCGCCTCAAACACGATCGCATTGTGATTCGGGAAACAGTTGCCGATTTACCCACCCAGTTCGGTCTTTTCCAAATCTACGCTTATCGCCACACTTTAGACAATACCGAACACGTTGCCATTGTCAAGGGAGATCCCTCCCAATTCGATGATCACCCTGTGATGGTACGGATGCATTCCGAATGTTTAACTGGGGATGCATTGGGTTCTCTACGTTGCGACTGTCGGATGCAACTACAAGCAGCTTTGAAAATGATTGAAAATGCGGGGCAAGGTGTTGTAGTATACCTGCGACAAGAAGGACGGGGAATTGGACTGATTAATAAACTAAAAGCCTACTCGTTGCAGGATATGGGACTAGATACCGTTGAAGCTAACGAACGTTTAGGATTTCCCGCCGATTTGCGTGACTACGGTATGGGCGCACAAATTCTGATGGATTTGGGTGTACATAAAATCCGTTTGATTACCAATAATCCTCGGAAAATTGCCGGGTTAAAAGGTTATAACTTAGAAGTAGTTGATCGCGTACCCTTATTAATCGAAGCCAATGATTATAACTCCTATTACTTGACCACAAAAGCGAAAAAGCTGGGTCACATGCTGTTGCAGACATATTTGGTCACAATGGCTATCCACTGGGAAGATGACCCGCAAGCAGTTACAGAACGCTATGAACGCTTGGAAAAACTGCGCCATTTAGCGAAAAGTCATGATTTATTGTTACAAGAAGAAGCTCGTCCTTTAGCGATCGCCCTCTTTGACAAACCATCTTTAACAGTACATCTCGGGTTTGATCAACCGCAACTAGCAACCCATGACTGGTACAAACAAAAAAATCATCCCTACGTACAAGCGATCGGACAAATTCTTGATTATCTTGTCAGTCTACCTTATGTACAAAAGCTGGAATTTTTGATTTCTCCTGGTGTTGATCCCCTAAGTAATCTGCAAGTGCAATTAGATCGCCAGACTTTCTCAGCAGAGACTTTACCTTCATCAATTTGTTGTGAACAGTTAGAAACACAGAAAATATATAGTTTTAATCATTAAAGACAGTACTATTGTCAGAAATCGCCAGCATACAATGCGAAATCTGTCACTATGCTGGTATTGTGGTGTTTTTAGCAAAGCCACGAATAAAAAAACACTTTAAATAATGTATTTTCCTTAGTGTCTTAGTGTCTTGGTGTTTCAAATATTCTTTTTTCAACACAATTGTCAATCTCACGAAATCGGCTGTCGAAAGGAGTGAAGTAAATTAAAAAACTTATCAAAATCAAAACTGCGGGGATCAATTCTTGTACCCGAACGATCAACATCTCGATGGGTAGTAATACGCTCATCTGGAACACTACTCTGAGCTATTAACCAAGCAAGAGAATAGTATTGGGCATCAGTGTAACCGATGTGATATGGTTCTTTGTTGCGACCTTCTGGTGGCGTTTCTAAAGAGACGTGGTAAGCAAAATTATTCACGGATGGTTCTAAACCAGGATTAGTTTGTACAGTTTCTGACCCATTTGGCCCATCAAAAACTGAGTTACCTGCACCAAAAGCCCGTTTATCCGGTGGGACTATATAAATAATTGTTCCGTCTAAAGTAATTAAGCTATGGTAGCTTACTTGCTTATCTTGATCACTATGGGCTGTTTGGAAGGTATTAATCGCACTTGATGCAGAATCAGCAGTTTCATGAAGTACTATGATTGCCTGATTGTTAACTGGTACACCATTAATATCTGTAGCAAAACGTTCTCCATAATTGCTTGGGTGGGCTAAGGCAATTTTGTAACTAGGGGTATATTGTTTAAAAGCTTCAGTAATTTTGAACGAATATTGAGGAATATTTTGCAGTTTGTCTGCTTGGTTATTTGTTGATGAAACTTTGTCAGCACCAGCCGTATTCACTGATGGTTTAGCAGAACTTTGCAGTTTGTCTGCTTGTTTGTTCTTTGATTCAACTTTGGGAGTTGGACTAGTATTGGTTAATGATTTGGAAAAATCTTGAACTTCCTCTTTTTGCTCTTGGACTGCTTGTAATTGGACTTTCGCTGGACTCCAAACAGCAGGATCTACATCTGAATTTGATGAGATGCTGCTATTTTGCTGTAACTTCGCTCTCCCAAGCACAAGAACAATAGTTAAGGAGATAAGCATCAAAGAAATTATTAGCAATCTTTTAATCCAGACGCTAAAACTCATGGGTTTAAAAATAAAAATATTGCTTAAATTTATACTAATATATTCGTTTAAGTAGAAAATAAGCCACTCTCATATCGAGAACAGTACCATAATCTCCACTCCTGAAAAATCTTTCTACAGAGCTATTTAAATTCCACAAGTTTTCAATAAATACCCCATAAAAATTAAGAGAATATAACCTCGGTGTTGACTTTTGAAGATACTGGTAGTTAGACAATATTAAATTGATGACCAAACCAAAGCATTACCGCAGTTAGCAGTAAACATACTATCCCTGCGACTCCGGCTAGGGGTTTTTTGTTCTTACCTGTCACCCAATCTGAGATTTGATCGGTGTAATCGATTAGTTGGGCTGTATCTATACAAGCGATCGCCCATATCCAGCTGCTATGCAATCCCCAAGCTAAACCCAAATTACCTCGATCAACAAACCGTGCTAGCACCAATACAACACCCATTAACCATAGCCCAGGAAGCTGCGGTATGGTTTGTTGTTGTTCCCAAATTAAGTGTAACACAGCAAATATCAAGCTAGATATAGTTGCTGCTATCCAAACTGAATAATCTTGCTCTAATTCTGTAAACAAAAATCCACGAAAAACTAATTCTTCAATCCCACCGACAAATAAAGCTATTAACAAAGTAGGCAGCAAAATAGATGGTAGTTGCTTGATGTTGATGTATTCTAACTTGCACCATCCCAGCCAAAGTTGACATGTAAAAACCACAGCTAGGCTGAATAAACCTAAAATAAAACCCAGGATGACGGAACTAAGGATAGAAATATTGGTAACAAAGCCGTAATCTGACAAAGGTGTTTTAGTCAGCCAAGTGATTATCCAAAAAATTAAAGGTACTAATAAATAAAGTGACAATAATAAAGGTATTTTCTGCTCTGATTTTAAGGGTTGGTTAGGTTTCCAATTTAGAAAAACAGCCTCTAAAGCTGCGATTGGAAACCAACATCCAGCCCAAGCAAGAAAAAAAGCCATCACTACAATCAAACTTGGTGCATTTTCCCAAAATGATTGCCAATTATAGAGTGATGACTTCCATACGGCTAGCAAAATTGAATAAAAAAACACGACAGACTTCTCGCAATCCTAAATTTATAGCTTGTAGAGAGAAAAGCTTTTACGTTTTCGAGCAATTTTGAACCAGGAGTAGCGATCGCCTTTTATTTACCCCCTAGTATGATTTGCTTTTTTTTGTGCTTTTCTCTCTACTTCACCAAGCTTCTACCAAATTAGGTAACTTCTGCAAGAGGTCTAATCGTTATTTTTTACCTCAAAATCTTTAAACGGTAGCAACCATTTTTTCCTTGCCAAGGAGATAAGTTAGTAGGTATTCACTCTTAACTTTATCCCTACGATGAGAAAAATTTACTCTTCTTCTTCAATCTCATCTTCCTCTTCATCAATGTCTACATCTGACTGGAGTTCTTTTTTGTCACTATCAACTTGAATGAGGTGAATGTGCTTGTATCCCAGCTTAATTTCAAATTCATCACCAGGCTTTAAGCCCATTGCTTTAGTGTATGTCGCACCAATGACTATTTGACCGTTTTGATGAACGCTAACCCGATAAGTCGGTTCACGACCACGACCATCTTTTGGTGCTTCTGGGCTTAAGGGAATTCCCCTAGCGGATAGTAAAGCATCATAAAAATCGGTGAGATTCACACGCACCTGATTATTTTTTGTAACAGTATAGTAGCCACACTGTTTTGCTCTTTCTCGACGTGGTAAATTGGAAAGTTCTTTGACTTTCGCAAGCAGTGCTTTTCCGGTTAATGGTGCAGTTGCAGTTTCAGTCATTACGCTCAAAATTTCCTTACTCTCTCCAAACTATTCAAAGGTGTAGTTCTCTGCCAACTGTTAGCTTTTTGTGATTTACACTAAAGTTGCTGACAAACCCAGAAAAAGGGTAAAATCCTGATCCTAACAAACCAAAATCATCTTTTATGGCTACCCATAATTTGTTAGAGTCGCAGTTGTCTCAGGTATTTATTACGGTAATTTTACGGCACATTTAACCATCATTTGCCATCGAAAATGAAATATTTTTCTTTTCTGATGCTATTGCGACGGTGTAATTTTAAGCCATCTTTACAAAGGAAACGAGTTCCACTACTTAATAAGCCGTAGACTCAAGAATTTGCAAGAATTTCCTTATGCTTAACTCAAGCTTAGAACAGCATAGTATTTTCATAAGGTTGTTGAGCATACACTCTTTGATCTTGCCCATAGAGATGAATAAATTTCATCTCTAGTCATCACGAATAAACAAAGCAGTATCAGCCGCACTTGATCGGCTATTTCGACCAGTTTTGTTTGTTCGTAATTTTATATTAAATAATAACATGCAATCATAATAACAAAATAATTGTTTAAGTTTGAATTAAACTTATTGCTAGACTTTAAATCTTATATCCTTTACCTTGGGAAGGCAAAAAGCGGTGAGGATTTTCCTCCCGCTTTCTTACCGTTGTGAGTATTGAGGTATGGATTTTATAAAAATTCATCTAATATAGACAAGGAGATTTGAGTACAGAGTTACATGATCAAGTTTGTTGATTGAGACCAGACAAAATATTTCCGAGTATGATGCTGCCTATTAATTACCTCAACATGTTCATCAGCAGCTATAACAATTCTATATAACCAAAAAAATAGCACTTTGCGACTAAAGGAGGAATTTGTACAATTGTTTATTAAACTTGGTGGCATTAGTCGGGGAAAAGGTTATTGGGGTTGGAGCAAACGAAAATAAAAACTCTTTAACTTTTAACCCTTCTGTTTACCGAACTCTTGCAAAAGTCAGTTTTGCAAGCGTTTTATTGACTTCTGTGAACATCAAGATAAAGCTATATTCTATAGTTGAGGGGACACCCGCGAATAAATTTTGGGGGATTCGCCCATATTTTCGGTAGCGGGGTTGTCCTGGTAATGGCTAACAGGTAATGGGTAATGGGTAATAAGAAATCACCAATTACCGGGTGATGTGCTGTTTCATCCATTCACCTTTAAAAGTAGGGTTTTCACATCACCCAACCTTGGTAATAAGGTAATAAGGTGTAGCGGTTGACAAAACTGTCGCTAAACCCATGCAGAGCTTCTGTAACTAGAATTTTTATGCTTATCTTCGGAATTTTTAATGATCAGCATATTAACAGCTAGCTTTGAAATAAGAATAGCTAGAGCATAGCTCGTTGAGTAGGCAATGTCGTTTAGGGAAGCGTAAAAGTTAAAAGGTAAAAGAAAATTATAAAAGACAAGGGTCAAGATTAAACAGTCAAGGGATTTCATCCATTAATCCTTTCCTCCTTTCACTTTCAGCTTTTGCGTACTGAAGCTTTACCCTTCTCTAACTTCTGCAAAAGTCTGTTTCCTATGTAAATGTGAGAATTGTAATATTTAGGTTAGTAATAATGGAAGTACTATTTAAGGTTATTCGACAGCAACATAATTCTTCTGCTAAGGTACAAACTTACCTTTTACAGGTAGAACCAGGTAATACAATTCTTGATTGCCTCAATCGAATTAAGTGGGAACAAGATGGAACTTTAGCGTTTCGCAAAAATTGTCGCAATACAATTTGTGGTAGTTGTGCTATGCGAATTAATGGGCGTTCTGCTCTTGCTTGTAAAGAAAATGTTGGCAGTGAAATTTCTAGATTACAACAGTTAGCAGCACAAACAAGCAATGCAAATGCTATTCCAGAAATTACGATCGCTCCACTTGGCAATATGCCTGTAATTAAAGATTTAGTGGTAGATATGAACGATTTTTGGAATAACCTAGAGGCGATCGCACCTTATGTAAGTACCGCTAGCCGCAACGTACCAGAAAGAGAATTTTTACAAACACCACAAGAGCGATCGCGCCTTGATCAAACTGGTAATTGTATTATGTGTGGAGCTTGCTTCTCTGAATG
Organism: Fischerella thermalis PCC 7521; assembly: GCF_000317225.1. Lineage (GTDB taxonomy): Bacteria > Cyanobacteriota > Cyanobacteriia > Cyanobacteriales > Nostocaceae > Fischerella > Fischerella thermalis. The sequence goes on along the minus strand of NZ_AJLL01000090.1, from coordinate 146,072 downwards.
CAATGGCTTTGAAGTCAATTCCAAATTTGTTGGTCCCCATGCACTGGCAAAAGCTTATCGAATGGTAGCAGATAACCGCGATAGTGAAACAGAAAACCGCTTAGAAAAATACAACGAAGGTACTCAAGGAGTGTGGGGTTGTACCCGTTGCTTTTACTGCAACAGTGTATGTCCAATGGATGTGGCTCCATTAGATCAAATCACTAAAATTAAACAAGAAATTCTCGCCCACAAACAAAAAAGCGATAGTCGTTCCATCCGCCATCGCAAAGTGTTAGTAGAGTTAGTCAAAGCAGGCGGTTGGATTGATGAGAGACAATTCGCTTTACAAGTAGTCGGTAATTATTTTCGGGATTTGAGAGGATTGCTAGGTATTGCACCCTTAGGTTTACGGATGCTTGCTAAGGGCAAATTTCCCCTTTCATTTGAACCTTCCGAAGGAACTCAACAGGTGCGATCGCTGATTGAGGCGATAGAACAAGAAGGAAATAGGGAATAGGGAAAGGGGACAAGGAGGACAAGGGAGACAAGGAGGACAAGGGAGAACATCTTGACTCCCCATACTCCTCACACCCCTCACACCCCACCCTTACGGGAAGCCCTCCGGGTTCGCCAGGTGACGCCACGTGCTTTATGCCGGGGAAAGAGTCCACCGCACTGGCTCACCGCTACGCGTCTACACACCCCTCACACCCCCACCTCCCCAATCCCTCCCTAACGTGGATCTTGCGGTATATTCAAAGGCTGCCCAGAACGGTTATAGACTAAAATATCCCACTGTCCATTGTTACTGTACTCAAAGGCAATTCTCGTACCATCAGCACTAATTGTGGGGTTGCGGACTTCTGCTTGCAAATTAGCGGTCAAGTTACGTGATTGTCTTGTTTCTCTGTTATACAAAAATATGCCTGTGCGACCTTGGCGAGAAGCAGCAAAAACAATACTACGACCATCATCAGAAACACTCGGATGAGAGGCGATCGCATCAAAGGCATTTAAACCAGGTATATCAATCAAATTGCGAGTCACTACATCAAACATATATACATCTTGGCTACCGCGTCGGTCAGAAGTAAAAACAATATATCTGCCAGAAATTTGCGGAGTTAATTCCGAAGCAGGACTATTAAGACTCCTACCGCCAGGATCAAAAGGGTAACTCAAAAGGCGGGGATAGCCAACACAGCCAGTTAGTAAAGTTGTTAAGGTAAGTATAGGAAGAAAAATATATTTGGTCATTCGTCATTTGTTAGTAGTTAGTAGTTAGTTGTTTTACTCCTCACACTCCCCATTGCCCCCCAACCCCACAAAGTGGGGACCCCTAGCCCCCCATCATCCCCTCCAGACTAAGGCACAGGAGCAACAGCCGCACCATTAGGAATATCCAACTCAATCTCTGGTCCTCGATCTAGGACTTCTACATCCCATTGACCACGGCTGGCGGTTTCAAAAACTACATAGCGTCCATCAGGGCTAATACTAGGATTTCTTACCCAACCGCGATATGTGGGGGTAACGATCTGTGACTGTTGTGTAGCGCGATCGTAAAGTGCCACCACAGGTCTGCCTTGGTCGCTGGTAATATAGGCTAGGTAGCGTCCGGTATAGCTGAGGCTGGGACTTTCAACTATCGTCCCAGGGCGATTTAAGCGTGGTGTACGTAAAAAAGTTTGTTGTTGTAAGTCGTATAGCAGTATCTGGTGAGTACCATTACGGGTTGATACAAAGGCTAAAATACGACCATTTCCACTTAAGGTCGGTTGCTCTTCAGTGTAGCGACTGTTAAGAGAAGTCGGCCCAATAGGAATATTTTCAGGACTACAAGCTACAAGTAAACTTGCAAAACTAAAAATCAGACTCCAAAGACAATTTCGTTGGAGCCAAAATCCAGGTGTAAATTTTTTCACCTTAACTGTTTTTTTGTTCTCTCTTTTACAACCTCCACATTAGTTTATTTAAACATCATCAAAATCTACTGAATTATCAGGTTCGCCTTCAGAGTGATTGATCGGTTTGTATTCTACATAATCAGTAGGGATAACATCATCATCTTGGCGTTCAGTTCGGGATTCGGAATTATTGGGCGGACGGCGTCTTCTCGGTGATTTGGGTGTGGTATCTGTAAGATCGTCAGCAGGGTTTTCTGGACGCAAAGAACCGTTAGTTCTACGCCGAGAAGGTCTTCTTTCTTTAGTAGTTGGGCTATCCCAATCATCAACCGCTTTAGAGGTTGTAGTACCCCAATCATCTTCTAAGCGATCGCTACCACGACTAGTTGGACGCGAACTACTACGCCGACGAGTTATTCTGTCGCTGGGTTCTGATCTCTCACCATTACTGCGACGTTCTATACGCCGGGGTTCATCTTCATAGTAATCATTGCGGGATGAACGGCTTTCTCGGCTACCTGGAATGCGAGGACGGGGAAGTTCATCTTCATACTCATCATCGTAAGGCAGGGAATCTAGTTCTGCATCCACCTCAGCTTTGTAGGGAGATTTTCTCCGATACTGATAGCGACTACTAACTTCTCGCTCATCATCCACTATAGGAGTGTTGCGTTTAGCTTGTTGAGTAGCAATACCCCGCAGACGAATGCTTTCAACCGCGAAAAATACAGTTGAGCCAACCAAAAGTAGCTGACCAAATTGTAAAATCGGGTCTAGTCGCCATCCTTGGAAAATAAGAATAAAGCCGCAAAGTAAGCCCACAGCAGCAAAAAATATATCTTGATCTCGCGAGAGTTCTGGACGCACTGTGCGGAGAAAATACAGAGCAGCTCCAGCGATCGCCAGGAAAATTCCTAGAAGACTGGCTGAGTTGGCCCCAAAATTGACTTGAGCCAGAACGCTGGCTGAGTTCAGCCAAAAAGTAAACATTGTTTTTGTCCTAATATCAAAATCTATGTTAGCGAGTTGGTATTTAAATCTCTACTTTAACAAGGCACTGAATATATTGTAGAGACGCAAAATTATAGGCAGCGCCGTGTTGTTTACAACCGTACGACTGCCATCGCGTCTCTACATGATTACCAAAAGCTAAAAAAGCACTGGTTTTGAGAGTCAAATTAACTCCCACAAGTATTATTAAGAACGTTGGATTTTATCTTTTTGGCTAATAAAAAGCAATCCCACTGTAACAGGGATAACGACAATCACAGTACCCCAAACCAGGCTCCAAAGAAAATTTGCTAAAGAAGGCGTCATACTTTTCAACCTTTTTTTACAGACTTTACCCTAATTTTAATAGTCTATTACACCCTTGGAGCAACAGGACATAGACTTCTGTTTTGAAAATAGGAATCAGCGATTCTCCTGAGGCAGACACTACGGGTAGACGCGCTTGACTCGGCTTCTCGCAGATTACGAGGATTGGGGATCTGGAAAAAACAAGGGGACAAGAAAGACAAGGGGGGCGACTTGGGAGAAATTAAATATTCCCTATTCCCTGTTGCCTATTTAGCTAAAATAATAGTGATCAAGCTTTACAAAGCTTCAAAATTTGTAAATTACGCTCGGTTTTTTGTTTATTGCAGAGAGTGAGAAACTCATACCATGACTGGTGTTAACCTTACTGCTTGGATTCTTGGTCTCGGACTGGGATTGATGACCCTTTTGTTTATTTTTCGTATAGTTTTAACTTGGTATCCGCAAATAGATCTAAATCGTTTGCCTTTTAATTTAGTAGCTTGGCCAACAGAGCCATTTTTGACACCAATGCGGAAGTTAGTTCCACCCATTGGTGGGGTGGATATTACGCCGATTATTTGGGTTGGTATCTTTAGTTTGCTTAGAGAATTGCTTCTTGGTCAGCAAGGACTGCTGATTATGATGTCTAAATAACTGTTGGTAGTTGGTGGTTAGTGGGTAGAGATGCGAGGAACATCGCGTCTGTGTACATTAATGGTTAGTAGTTAGTAGTTATTGGTTTACTACTCCACCCTCACGCAAAGCCTAGGAGCGCACGACTCTTTCTTTATGCCGGGAAACCCACCCACCGCACTACCTGGTCTACACATCCCTCATACTCCTCATACTCCCCACCTTTCCACCTCTGCACCTACTTCATCTCTCAGCCTTGCATTTCTTGTATAAAACTGGTGTAAACATTACCCTGTAAAAACTGTGGGTTTTCCATAATTTTCTGATGAAAACTGATAGTAGTAGGCAGTCCAGTAATTGCACACTCTTGCAGCGCTCGTTTCATCCGGTTAATGGCTGTAGGACGGTCTTGTCCCCAAACAATAAGCTTACCAATTAGAGAGTCGTAATAAGGGGGAATTTGATAATCGGTGTAGACATGAGAGTCTATGCGGACACCAGGACCTCCGGGTGGGAGATAACCACTAATTCTACCAGGTGCGGGACGAAAATCGTGATCGGGGTCTTCGGCGTTGATGCGACATTCGATCGCATGACCCTGTAAAACTACTTGGTCTTGGGTTAGTTTTAGTCTTTCTCCTTGAGCAATACGAATTTGTTCAACAACCAAGTCTACCCCTGTAATCATTTCTGTCACAGGATGTTCAACTTGAATGCGGGTATTCATTTCCATAAAGTAAAAATTACCTGATCTATCTAAGAGGAATTCGATTGTTCCTGCGCCGGTATAGTTGATAAATTGGGCTGCTTTAACAGCTGCTTGACCCATTTTTTCACGTAGTTCTGGATCAAGAGCTGGGCTGGGGGCTTCTTCTAGTAATTTTTGATTACGACGCTGAATTGAGCAATCCCGTTCACCCAAATGAATGACGTTTCCGTAATTATCAGCCAAAATTTGAAATTCAATGTGGCGCGGACGCTCGATAAATTTTTCTAGGTAAACTCCAGAATTACCAAATGCTGCTCCTGCTTCGCCTTGCGCTGCTTGAAAACATTTGATGAATTCGCTTTCTGAACGGACTAGACGCATACCCCTCCCACCACCACCAGCAGTAGCTTTGATCATCACGGGGTAGCCAATTTTTCTGGCGATCGCTAACCCTTCTTTGTCCGAGTCTATCAAACCGTCGCTACCTGGTACTGTTGGGACTCCTGCTTTTTGCATGGTTTCTTTGGCTGTGGATTTATCGCCCATCAACCGAATGGCCTCTGGAGAAGGGCCGATAAAAGCAATATGATGATCTGCACAGATTTCCGCAAACCGGGCATTCTCTGCTAAAAAACCATAGCCTGGATGAATAGCACTAGCATTGCGTGTCAAGGCTGCGGCAATAATATTAGGAATATTGAGATAACTTTTACTGCTGGCAGCTTCACCAATGCAAACGGCTTCATCAGCTAGTTGTACATGCAGTGCATTTCGATCAACGGTGGAGTGTACGGCCACAGTTGCGATTCCCATTTCTTCACAAGCCCGGAGAATGCGAAGCGCGATTTCTCCCCGATTAGCAATTAATATTTTGTCAAACTTCATCTTTATAGCGTCGATATCAGTTAAGTAAATTGACTCAGCAAGTCTGAAGTGTAAAGGATAGAGGATGAAAAAAAGAATGAGGTTTAAAACTTCATATTTTCTACTGAATACCTTCATGGGCTTGTTTCATCCTACCCTGCACTCCCAGAGCGTAGCCCTTCTTCGCAGAGTAGCCGCCTTAACGAGTGTCTAAATACTTCATACTTCAGCCTTTGGTTGACATTTTCTCCCGGCTAGTTTAAAACAACGCTTTCGCTTGATTTCAAATTATGACAGGAGATGACATAGCATAGAACTTTTAACAGCTACCAATTATCAGCGAGCAAAGCAAGTTGTTCACTGATTTAATTGACCAGACTACCAACATCTGCTGCTAGAGCCTGAAGTTTTCTACTTTGCCCCAAACGCACCGTAATTCCACAGTTTAAAACCGTAAGAGTGTCAAGTCCACAGGGAGTTCTGGCTATGGTCTTTGTTTATGCCTTTCCTGCGGAGGCTGTAGTTCCGCCAGTTTAATACGTCAAGGGTCGAAATTCTGTGCATACAGACTCTTGAATTTGTGAAAAATTTAATTATCACTCTACTATAGTGATTTTGTTGTGCTATATTTAATAATTAGTGCAACCTTGCGGATGTGGCGGAATTGGTATACGCGCACGTTTGAGGGGCGTGTGGCTTTGCCTTGCGAGTTCGAGTCTCGCCATCCGCATATTTTTAATAGTCCATCACCATTAATACTTACCCCCTCACGGCTGGCAGTAAAGAAGTCCGTAGTTTACCGTCTGGTTAGGTTGATTCAAAAAAAGCCGATAGTTTGTTTAACGTGAGTTCGACGGATAGGAAGGAGCAAAAAGCTTGCTTTGTAAGAATTTGCTTAAGTGGCATTCACGGCAGCGAGCGCACACAGTGACGGAGACATCACTACAATTAATTGAGAAATAATAAATCGCGTTTTACCCTTATCCTCGGTTTCAGGTAAAGCACTCCGTTTGAGGTTGACTTTCATGGCAAAGAAAATTGCATTTGGTTGGTATGGCGGCAAGTACAGTCATTTAGACTGGCTCTTACCCTTGTTGCCAAAAACAACCCACTACTGCGAACCGTTTGGTGGTTCAGCCGCCGTGTTGTTGAACCGAGAGCCTTCCCCTGTAGAAACTTACAACGATATTGATGGCGAGGTAGTCAACTTCTTCCGTGTGCTACGTGACCAAAAAGACCAACTCATCGAGGCGATAGGGTTAACTCCATTTTCGCGTGAAGAATTTCGGACTGCTATTACCAAAGAAGAAGAAAGTTTATCAGACTTAGAAAGGGCTAGACGATTTTTTGTCCGGGCGCGACAAGTGAGAACAGGCTTGGCACAAACTGCCAGTGTGGGAAGATGGGCGCACTGCAAACTCACAAGCCGGGCGGGGATGGCTGGTGCCGTTTCCCGGTGGCTGGGCAGTGTTGAGGATCTGCCCGAAATTGTGCAACGGCTGCTGCGCGTGCAAATTGAGAATGACCAAGCAATTGATATTATTCAACGGTACGATAGTCCAGAAACTTTATTTTACTGTGACCCGCCCTACCCGCACGATTCCCGTGGGGATAGCAAGGCTTACGCTTATGAAATGACCGATGACGAGCATCGACAACTAGCGGGTGTTTTACGTGCAGTCCAAGGTAAAGTTGCCCTTTCTAGCTATGATTGTTCTTTGATGCAAGAACTCTATGGTGACTGGAACTGCATTAAAGCCCCCCTGAAGAACTGTCATTCCATCAAGGAGTTAAGACAAGAAGTGCTTTGGCTTAATTATGAACTGACAACCTCGACAGTTAATATTGAAGAAATCAATCAATGTCCACAACCCCAGCAGCTATCCTTGATGTAGCCTTTCAACAAGCCGAAGCATCAATAGCCCAACCGATTGTCACCAACCCCAGCATCGCCAAAAAAATTGACTATGTATCAAGTTATGTAGGCAACCGTGCTGTAGTTCGTTTGTTACTAGCTTGTGCTTTGGCAGCGATTCACCGCGTGAATGTTGATATCCGCAAACCTTACACCGAGATAGGCACACCAGACGCTTACTCTGGGCGTTACTACGATGAAAGTTACATCACAGCTTTCATTAACCAGCACGAGTTACCTTGCAATCCTACCACTGCGTTCCTGACTCCTGCTCTGCGAAACCGTAACATTACCTTGACCCCAGCAGTCAATCTGGTGGGACGACCTCCCAAACTCTACGAAGCTGCCCTGCAATTGCTTGATGATGTTCATCAAGGCAGAATAACTGCTCTTGAACTGCTAGCGGAAACTCTTCGCTGTCTAATTATTGCTCGAAACCAGAAGCGGCAGCGCATGGAAACACTACTAGCTGATTTGAAGAAGTCGGAAGATGCAATACCTTTGTCAGCAGAGGAAATTGTCACACTCTTGCAACAGCATTTAGCTTGTCGAGGTTCAAGCCGCCTTCCTGTATTGATTGTTGCTGCTGCCTATCAAGTAGCAGAACAATATATCGGAGAGCGTTTTTTACCTCTAAAATCCCACAACGCTGCTGATGAGCAGACAGGTGCTTTAGGAGATGTGGAAATTACTTTAGTTGATGATGAAAAGGTAATTACCAGCTATGAAATTAAGACTCGACGTGTCACCTTAGCGGATATTGACCGTGCCTTGCAAAAAATTAACAGCACAGGCAAGCGGGTTGACAACTATATTTTTATCACAACGGATGTGATTGAGGAAGGTGTTCGCTCATATGCCTCAAGTATGTATGAGCGTACAGGTGGCATAGAGATTGTAGTTTTGGATTGCATAAGTTTTGTGCGTCACTTTCTGCATTTGTTTCATCGATTGCGATCGCAGTTTTTGTCAGCCTACCAACAGCTAGTGCTAAGAGAACCAGACAGTGCTGTTAGCCAACCTCTAAAAGAAGCTTTTTTGGCATTGAGACAAGCTGCTGAAAGCGCCAGGGAATTTTGACCCTGTATAATCTTTTGAACTTCTAAGATGCACATTATAGAACCCTCGTACAGCAAGGGTTTTAGAATTTCCAGCAAAATGTGCTAGTTTCATTTGTTCCTAGCGGCGAAAAAATGCAGCTAGTCGGGCGCTCATATCTTGCACCTCTAGGGATAAACCCTAATAGAAAAATAGGAGTGCAAAAAAGTAACTCCAAAAGTGAGAAGACACTTCAGTAGAAAAAAGTGATTGATATAACTACATAAATGTGGAGATTAACCAAATTACTCAGGATTAGGCGATCGCTAACTCCAAGGAGTCACTGAATTTGCACACAAGGGCAAAAAGATGAGAGAAAAGGGCGTGAAAAGCATATTTTTACTAGGACTGAGGTAAATTTTTGCAACTCCTGTATTTCTTGTGGTGCTACTTTGGTGATCGCTGCTAAATACCTTTCTACATAGCGATAATCTCCAGGGACAGTAAAAAGTTGCGATCGCCTGTTTGAGAAGGAACTTAACAAATTAAATTAACATTACAGAAAATATAGAGATGCGAAATTTCGCATCTCTATAGATTTAAACCTACTCAAGTGAATTCAAAAGTCTATAAAATTTAACTTTATTTGTTCTTGTGGCTTTGTCGTCCAGCTTTTGCATGTTGCTCACGGCTACCACCTTGAGTACCTTTTCCTTCTTCGTCGTTGTCATCTTGATCATTGTTCTCATTGCGATCGCTTCTGTGGGAGTGCTTACCACCTTGTCGACCAATCTCTGCCATAAACTCTCGGTCTTTACTTGTGGTTTCTCCACCTTTACGACCAGCTTTTCTAGCTTCTTCTGACGTAAATTCGTGGGCTGTTCCTTTTTCGTGAGCAGCTTTTCCACCTTTACTAGCAATTTCACGCTGCTTATCTTCATCCATTGATGCAAATCCACGTTTGCTTGTATCTGACATAATAATTCTCCTCTTCTTTTCGTTTTATTTTTTTCAAAAAAGGTAGATTGAAAGAATCTATAGAGTTGAATGAATACCCTTGATTCTGTGTCTAATTTACAAATTAAAGAATCTCTAATCCTCTTTCTTATAGAGGAGTTTGTTGCAACAAAAACATGATTTGGCTTATAAAAAATAATTCTGTAGTTAGAGTAAGGGACTAAAAAAAATGATTCAAGTTTATCAATTTTGTTATTTGTAAGTAAAAATATTTTTATAGCTATAAATTTTAGATTTAACTTTAATAAACATCTACCATTAGAGAGAAATCAGAACTTAGGCAAAGAATAACGATGAGTAGCGGTAATTCATGAATTACCGCCAAGCAAGAATAATGTTTTATGTCATATCTTACATAAGTTCTGAAAATATATCTTTAATAGTTGCCTGATAAAGCAATCTCATCCATACATTTAGAATTTGAAGACTGCTAAGTTAATAAGTAGACTTTCATTAACTGCCTACATCAGAACGCATAAAAAATTTTTACCTTCAGTATAACAGCCATCTGCTTTTTGCTCAGATCCCCGACTTCTTGTAGACACGCGGAGGGTGGCTTTCCGTTTCCTCAAAGGATAGGGTAAAAGTCGGTGATCTAGTTGTTATCGAATGATTAAGGAATGCTTTAGCAATCGCTTCACAAAAACTAATTATTGTTGCGTAGCTGAACGTCCTTGTTTACCCAACTTAATTAAGACAAAATAAATTAGGTAAAGTACATAAATCACTAGACCAAGAATGCCAAGAATGCCAAGAAAGCCAGCGCTAGTGTTGGGATGAAACCATTCTTTAAATCCTAAAGGTGCTTCAAACCAGACATAACAATTGGGATTGTTACTAACATTTTCCGAAAAAGCACAACCCAAAAAAGGTATAAAGGCAAGGGAACCTAAAATACAATAGACGGTTGTTGCCCAGCGCCAAGAAGTAAAAGTCAACTTTAAGGGACCGCTAGATTGATACTCAATTTCATCGTTAAGGTCCACCCAAAACCACAGCGAAATCGGTATTAGAATACGACCCATAAATCCTGAGATAAAACTGACTGGATATTGGGCAATCATTAAATAAATTGTGATAGCTAGAAGACTTGATACTCGCCAGTAAATAGCCAGCAAGCGTTGCATCCCTTCGGCTTTTTGCACAAATGCCCAAATCAGCAGAATCAGAGGAATAACCACTGTAAATAGTACTGCTAATCTGTAGTCCATCCAGACGAAAGGGCGAAACCAAACTTCTTTTTCCATAATATTTCCACGAGTGACAAATAATTTTACTCAGAGAATATACAAGTAATCATTAACTCAGAATCTTATAAATGATAGCTGATATAACAGTTATCAGTGATCAGTTACTAGTTATCAGTAAAGAGGGTATCTTTAAATTGAGTTTAAATTCCCTATCAATTGGTCGAAAGCGTTGGTAGTGATTATTTTACCCCCTATACGCCTGTTCACTGTTCACCGATTTCAATGCTATGCTTAATTATCTGAAGGTAAAAATGCTACATCATGTTTCCGTATTTTCGTGTTTTGGATCTAAATGGTTAACAATTATCAAATATTGATAACTAGATTTAAATATTGCTATTAACATAAGAAACAAGTAACTAAAAGATCTAAAACTAAATAATTGCGACAAACATAGACGCCTTCAAGGGAGAGTTGGAAACTGCCCCTACTTGGCTAAATGTTTGAGACTTGCAAACTTTTTTGCATAAACTTTTAGTGATTTTGCATTTACTTCTTAAGTAGAAGTAAATGGAAGTTACACCTTGTGTTTAAGTATTTTTTTTGAAACTAGGACACAAGGAAGGCTGAGCTTGTCTAGGCAAAAAGTGAAAGTGCAAATATTAGCTAATAGATCTTTGTTACTTGTTGTTCAATGTTCAGTAAAACTCACGAACTTAAATTTTAGTCGTCATAAACGCGACATTCAGCCGCTTCGGGGTTATCATCACAATATTGCTCAAAAGCAGTTTTCTGCTTGGCTTGCTTTTGGTGAGAAGCTTCTGCCTGTAACTCTTCTACTGCATCCCAAGCAGCAGCACATTCAGCAGAATTGCTACCTGATGTATCACAGACAGCGCGGGCTTCTTCAACTTCTTGTTGGATTCTGTTTTGAATGTCTGTCATAGTTCTAATTTTGCTGTGTATTATTAATACCAGTATAGAAAAAGTACGGAAAGGGCTTTTTTGCACTATTCCACACTATTCTAGCCATTTAGCTGCCACTTTAGTACCCTTGATTGTTACTTCATTACAAAGTACAGCAAATAACAGGATGTATTCTGTTATAAGCTTTTTCTTTTAAGATTTTACTAAGCATACAGTTTGAAGATTATACAATGATCTTTAGATAGATGTAATGGTAATAGCAAGCCTAGGTTTCTAGAATTTTATCAAGGGCTAAATTCACCTGATTTTGGGATGCAATTTCATGTTTTCCAAGATAAAAAATAAAAAACTACTAGCCGGATTATAGAAAAGCGTAAAATTCATGGCAGACCAAATGCAGTGGGCAAATGCCCTGTCAACCCGTCCCTCTTTAGAAGCAGCTGTTGCAGATGTGGTACAACGCACAACTTCTTCCTTATCAGCACCTGCGGATTTGGGGCTGGTATTCATTTCGTCTGCTTTTACAAGTGAGTATTCTCGAGTGTTACCTCTGTTGGCGGAGCAACTTGCAGTACCTGTGCTGGTCGGCTGTAGTGGTGGCGGCGTTATTGGCACTAGTTTGGCTGGACAAACTCAAGAATTGGAAGCAAAACCTGCCTTAAGTTTGAGTTTGGCTCATCTACCAGGAGTGGATGTCAAAGCTTTTCATGTTGTTGCCGAACAATTACCTGACTTGGACGGGCCACCAAGCGCTTGGATCGATTTGATTGGTGTAACATCTTCACCTACACCTCATTTCATATTGCTGTCTGCTTCCTTCTCGTCTGGTATTAATGATTTATTACAGGGATTGGATTATGCTTATCCAGGTTCTATGAAAGTTGGCGGTCAAGCAAGTAGTGGCGTAATGGGTGGTCGAATTGCGCTTTTTTGTAATGGTCGCTTGTATGAAGAAGGAACGGTTGGGGTGGCCTTAAGTGGCAATATTGTTTTAGAAACAATAGTAGCTCAAGGATGCCGACCGATTGGTCAGCCATACCAAGTTACCAGAGGCGATCGCAATATCATTTTGGAACTAGACGAGCAAGCACCACTGTTTGTACTACGAGATTTAATAGCTAGTCTGAGTGAAGAAGACCGAACATTGGCCCAAAATTCTCTATTTGTCGGTCTGGCTATGGATGAATTTAAGCCTTGTTTGCAACAAGGAGATTTTTTAATTCGCGATATTTTGGGAGTAGACCCCGTCGGAGGAGCGATCGCGATTGGTGATTACGTTCGTCCCGGACAACGCCTGCAATTCCATCTACGAGATGCTGAAGCCTCGGCGGAAGACTTAGAGTTTCTGCTGGAACGATATCAAAAAGAACAAAAATCCCAACCAGCTGCTGTTGGTGCATTAATGTTTGCCTGTCTGGGGCGAGGTGCGGGACTATATGGCAAGCCAAATTTTGATTCCCAGCTATTTCAGCGCTATCTCAATAATATTCCCTTGGGGGGTTTTTTCTGTGGTGGCGAAATCGGTCCTGTTGGTGGTAGTACATTTTTGCATGGTTACACTTCTGTATTTGGGATTTGTCGGGCGGTAGGGTAATAGGGATCGGGGATTGGGGGAGATGGGGAGATGGGGAGGTAGGGAGTATGAGGAGTATGAGGAGTGTGGGGAGTGTGGGGAGTGTGGGGAGTGTGGGGAGTAAAGACTATTAACCACTAACAACTAACCACTAACCAATAGCGTACTGTGATTATCGATGAGCGTGGGTGTACCACAAGTGGCGATCGCGCCGTATTTTTCAAAGTAATGACCTACTTCTGGTGGAAAATGGGAACAGTCAAATAATGCATCTCCATTGGCAACGTTAGCCCAAAAGTCTCGCAGAGTAGGGGCTAGTTCTTGAGCCTGCTCTAACGGTAAGCTCAAAGGAGGCAGGGTCAAAAATCTAACTATAAAGGGAAAACTGCGATCGCCCATCCATTTGCGTGAACTGTGTTGCAAATTGGGGAAATTGGGAACTGACTCCACTCGATAGGACAACATCTGCAACCATTGCCTACCGTAATGATCGTGGCGAAACTCCAGTACCCTATAGGGATGGGGATAGCTGACTAAAGAACCAGTAGTAATATCGTATATTCCCTGAGAGTATGCTACATCCTGAACATGCAAATGTCCTGTGAATACTAACCTCACTCCGTAGCGACGCAATAAGGGTAATAATTCCCCAGCATTTTCTAACATATAGCGGTTGGCCATTGGGTGGCGTGATTGATTAGGCAAGTGTTCCACAACATTGTGGTGTATCATCACTATCACTAATTCATCACCTGTTGAGGCTAGCACTTCCTCCAACCATCCCAGTTGTTTAATATCCAAACGTCCTATTTGCTCTCCCTGGTCGTTAAACAAGTTAGAATTTAGACCAATTAATCTGACTCCTGGTAAAATCTGACAGGTATAGTAGGGTTTTTCTGGATCTTTGTAACCGAATTTACGATAGTAATAAGGGAAATCTGCAAATGCAATTGATTGCTCATTAGCCCTTAATACAGGAACATCATGATTACCAGGAACGACGTAGGTAGGAAAAGGTAACTTTGCTAAACGTTGTGCTAACCAAGCATGGTTTTCTGGTTCTCCGTGCTGAGTTAAATCTCCAGGTAGTAAAAGAAAATCTAAATCTAGTTGTGTTAAATGCTCTAATACACTTTCAAATGCTGAAACGCTAACTTCCACCAAATGGAAACGGCTGGGGTGATTCCAGATTGTATGGGGAAGGGCAATATGTAAGTCGCTGACTACGGCAAAGCGAAAATTGGGAATCATTGAAGTAAGTAAAGACTATTTTAAAAACAACGTCTAAAAATCCTTTAAAAAAAGTATAACCTCTGATTTATAGACATGTGTAGCAAGGATCCCACTTAATATTTGTATACATTTAAAACTTGTTGATTGTTGGTTGTTGGTTGGAAAAATATAGTGAGGATTAAATCAAAAAGCAAAAAAATCATAAAAGACTGTATTATTATTAATATCTTAAGTTCATGCATCATACAAAAGAGTGAGTTTATGCCAAGATAAAAATTTATAATGCTTAAAATAAAACAAGATTGATAAAAATCACGAAAAAAGAAAAAACTATAATTATTAATAACCACCAACCAATAAGGAGAATCATTTTTTGGTACGCGTTCGAGTTCGTCAGCACGTCAACCCACTAGCCCAAAAGTATCAAACACCAGCTAATCCTCTAGACTGGGAAAAAATTTATACAAAGCCAAAGCAACCATTACACTTAGATATTGGTTGTGCGAGAGGACGGTTTTTATTGCAAATGGCGCAGATAGAAGCAAATTGGAATTTTCTGGGTTTAGAAATTCGCCAACCCTTGGTAGATGAAGCAAATAGACTGCGCGATGAGTTAGAACTGCAAAATTTGCACTACTTATTTTGTAACGTCAATAATTCCTTGCGATCGCTTTTATCAACTTTCCCCCCAGGAACATTACAGCGTGTCAGTATTCAATTTCCCGATCCTTGGTTTAAAAATCGTCATGCGAAACGGCGAATTGTACAGCCAGAACTAGTTGCAGAACTATCAGAGTATCTAATTCCAGGGGGGATTGTATTTTTGCAATCAGATGTAGAATTTATCGCGATAGAAATGTGCGATCGCTTTGCTGTTCATCCTAGTTTTCAAAGACAAGGTTCGGGAGAATGGTTAGCAGAAAATCCCCTCCCAGTTTCTACAGAAAGGGAAATAGCTACCCAGAAAAAAGGGGAACCTGTTTATCGTGCTGTGTTTGAAAGAGTTAGGATTTCAAAATTTTAGTTCTAATCTCATCTTAAAAGATAAAAATTAATTCATGTTTGGGAGGCATAGCAAATGCAGATTCAGCAACGTTATTATACCCCAGAAGAGTATCTAGCATTAGAAGAAGTAGCAGAATTTAAGAGTGAATATTGGGATGGAGAAATAGTACCAATGGCAGGAGGTTCAATCAACCATAACCGTATTGTTGGAAATGTATATACTTACTTAAAATTTCATTTACGTGGCAAAAACCAAGAACCTTTTCTGAGTGATTTAAGGCTGTGGATTCCTCGCTATCGGCAATATACATATCCAGATATATTAGTAATTCAAGGAAATCCAGCTTTATATAACAATAGGATAGATACTATAACAAATCCTCTGTTAATTGTTGAAGTCTTGTCCAAATTAACGCAAAAATATGATCATACAGATAAGTTTCGCTTTTATCGTTCAATTCCTGAGTTCCGAGAATATGTGTTGATTAATCAGTATGAATTTCAGATTGAACAATATATCAAAACCGGCAAGGGAGAATGGCTATTTCGAGAATATGAGACAGAGGATGCTATCATAAATTTTGTTTCTATTGGTTTGGAAATGGCGATCGCTAACATTTATGAAAGCGTTGATTTTAGCCAGAAGGAATCTGATTAACCTTTAATCAACGGTAGTGTCACCGTAAACGTTGTACCCACTCCCACTTCACTATTAACTGTAATATCGCCTCCATGCGCCTCCAGACACTTTTTCACAATTGCCAAACCCAAACCAGTACCAGGAATTGAGCCAACATTATTAGCACGATAGAAGGGTTGAAAAAGTTGTTTTTGATCTTCTAAAGGAATACCAATACCTTCATCTTTAATATTGAAAATTACAGTTTGATTTTTAAACCTTAATTCAAAATAAACAATACTATCTGGACGCGAATATTTAATAGCATTACTAAGTAAATTTCCTAAAATATGCCGTAATAAATTCTCATCGCTCAATATTTCAGTTGGTTGTCCAGTAGTTGTAAACACAACTGTAATACGTTTATCAACAGCAATTAATTGCGCATCTTCAACTAATTGATGACAAAAATCTTGTAAATTCAGTAAAGTAAATTCCCGCTCAAGTCTACCGGAATCAGCTTTACCCAATAGGGAAGCCTCATCCAATAGTTGGGTCATATTTTTAATGGCAGAACAAATAAGTTTGTAATGATTGAGCTTTTTTTCTGTGGATAGTTTATCACCACTGTTTTGTAGCAAACTCGCCGCCAATAAAATGGTATTTAAAGGACTGCGGATGTCGTGGGAGAGCATAGAAACAAATTCGGATTTAAACTGATTGAGTTCTTGGGCTTTGACTAACTCTGCTGTTCTTTCTTCTACCCGAATTTCTAAGGCGTGATTGACTGCGCGTAATGATTCTAAAGTATGCTTGCGCTCGATCGCATATCTTAAAGCACGAATCAGTACTTCTACATTCACCTGTCGCTTGACTAGATAATCTTGCGCTCCCTGGCGTACTGCTGCTATGGCAAGTTCATCATCGTTGGTATTTGTTAATACTACAATTGGTACAGTAGGAGCTTGGCTCATCAACGGTGGAAGTGAGGTTAATCCTTCACTATCTGGTAAAGTCAAATCCAACAGAATCACATCAAAATCACAGCTTATCTCATTACAATTACTGAGTAAGGACAAAGCATCTCCCAATCTCTTGACGTTGAGAAGAGTAAATTCATGAGACTGGGCTTGCTTGAGAAACTCTTGTAACAATCTAGCTTCCGCCAAATTGTCCTCAATCAATAAAATTTTGATTGAGCTTGCAATCATAGTGTGGTTTGGGAATTGGGTATAAGGGATAGGGGATAAGGAGATGGGAGACAAGGGGGACAAGGAAGAATTTCTCTTTTATCTTTCTTCCAATCCCCGATCTCTTTTACTCTGATGGTAAAGTGACAGTAGACAACCAAAAGTCTTCTATACCTTTGACGATTTGGAATAGTTGACTGAGGTTGCGGGATTTGGTGATGTAGCAATTCACATGCAAGTCATAGCTATGGAAGATATCTTCCTCGTTGTGGGAAGTTGTCAGCACGACTACAGGGATGCGTTTCAGCTTGGGATCAGTTTTAATTTCAGCCAGAACTTCTCTACCATCTTTTTTGGGGAGATTCAAATCTAAGAGGATCAAATCAGGGCGGGGTGCATCAGCGTACTCGCCCTCTTGGCGCAAATAAGCCATAGCATCCATACCATCTCTAACAGTAATTACCTGGTGCGGTATCATGCTATTTTTTAAGGCTTCTTGAATCAGACGGATATCGGCTTTATTATCTTCGACCAAAAATATGGTTTTGTGCTTTTCGTCCGTTCCTGCGCTCACGATCGCGTCCTCCCACGGGAATAGTAAAGTAGAATGTTGCACCCTCACCAAGTTTTGATTCTACCCAGATACGTCCCCGATGACACTCGATAATTTTTTTACAGATAGCTAGTCCCATACCAGTACCTGGGTACTCATCCCGCGTATGCAGGCGTTGAAAGATGACAAAAATGCGATCGCGGAACTGTGGATCAATACCGATACCGTTATCCCGGACTGAAAATAGCCATTCGTCCTCTAAACGAGAAGCACCGATATGAATTTCTGGCGCTTGATCACTGCGGAACTTGATAGCATTCCCTATCAAATTTTGGAACAATTGCATCAACTGAGTACCATCAGCCATGACGGTTGGTAACTGATCATGGGTGATCACAGCACCCGTTTCGCTGATGCGTTTCCGCAAATTAGTTAAAGCACGTTCTAAAGCTGTTTCTACATTTGTCAGTTCAAATTCTATTGCCTGCATATCTACTTTCGAGTATGCTAGCACATCATCAATTAACGTCTGCATCAAGCTCACTCCCTCGACAGCAAAACTAATAAACTCTTTTGCATCTTCGTCGAGTAATTGCTCATAGCGCATCTCCAGCAATTGCACGTAGTTTGCTACTTGGTTCAACGGTTCTTGCAAATCATGGGAAGCGACATAGGCAAACTTTTTCAATTCCGCGTTAGAAAGTTCTAAATCATGCGCTAACTGTGCTAATTCATCAGCTTGGCGCAGTACAATATTGACGATTGCTTTCCGCAATTCTAATGCTGCTTTCACTTCCACAGCTTGCCAACGTAAAGAAGTTAAGCGAACCGTTTCTTTCCACAATTCAAAAGATTTACGCGGACACAAGCGCGTATTTCCATCGGAAGTATTCACCTCAAACGCCCGATTTGGATCACCACCCCAATTCACAGTTTGAATGACTTCAGGGCGGAACCACAACACGTAATTCTGTTTAGAAATTGGAATTGCTAGTAAACCACTAGCCACATTTTTAAAGTTTTGGGCATCTGGATAAAGACGTGGCAGAGAATCGGTATAAAATACTTCTTCTTCTACATTATTTTTTAGCCATTGGACTAAAAAATTTAAGTCTTCTTCTTTGGGAGTTTCACCAATTAAAGTGTAATTACCACCAAAACAGATTGCTGCACCTTGAGCATTAGTTAAATCTAGTAAATTTGGTTGATGTTTAACTAATCCATCAATAAAATTTTCTTCTTGGGACATATATTCAACCAATGCTGATTGGATATATGTCAGCCGCATCCTGTAGTCATAATCTTCAGTTTCTTCTCGATCTGCAAGTTCTGAAAATATCACTCTACCCAAGAATTCGCAAGCTTTCCGCATCTCATAAGAGACGTATTTAGGTGTTTGGTGATGACAAGCAATTAACCCCCAGAGTTTTCCTTCTTTAATTAAAGAAATAGTCAAAGAAGCACCAACACCCATATTATGTAAGTATTCAATATGGCATGAATAAGGGCTTCTGAGAATAGAATTTGTTAAATCTGGGCGACGCTGGCTTAAGGGATTAATAGCAGGGAAAATTTCTACAGGATCGGCATGAGTATCTGGAATGATCCTAATCCAATTAGATGCAAATAATTTTCTTGCTGGTCTAGGGATATCCGACTCTGGATAATGTAAACCCAGATAAGATTCCATAGTTTCTAATTTTTCTTCAGCAATGACAGAACCATGCCCATCATCATCAAATTTATATAGCATCACTCGGTCAAATCCTGTGACTTTCCGGACTTCTTGCACAAGAATTTGACAGAAATCGTGGAGATTTCCCGTTTCTTCTAATTTATTAATAGAAGCTCTTGCTAAATGATAGAAACTTAAAAATGGAATATTTTCTTGAGAGAAAGCAAGTTCTAATTCCAAAATCAACAATCCATCTGCATTGCGGTGGAATATGCCGTCAAATACTATATACTCATCACCCTTAACCCTTGCCCAAATTTTTGTGGGATTGATCATGTCTAGACTTTCTTGTAAAAGTCCAGCCTTAATTTTTTCTATTTGAAACGGATCAAGTAAATCTTCTAATTTTTTTTGCAGCATATTTTCGGGAGTTATCCCAAAAACATCGTAGGTATTACTGCTGACTTGCAATATATTTAACTCTGGTTCTTCTAAAACCAGAAGCACTCCGTGGGGTTGAATTTGACTAATATTATGAATTGATGGTTCTTTTAAGCTTGTTAAGTTTAGACTTTGCAATTCAAATTCCATTACCATCACGATCCTCCTCTTTCCTTGCGGATCATCAAATCTTTAACGATTAGGTTTAGCATTCTAACTAGATTAACTTTTGTAACTTATCTTTTAATCGCAGTTATAGTTAGAGCCAGACAACAGGACAACAATCTTCCTAAATTGGTCAAGACAGAAAATTTTCCTTGAAAGATAGACTTTTGACTTCCTTATCTGCTTTTACAGTACTTCCCAATCACATTGCGTTCTCAGTCTAACAAACAGAACAAAAGTATTTAGCTAAAAAAGATTAAAAGTAGTTTATTGTTACACCTATAAAATATGTATTTTAATTGACTTTTGATAACTTTTATTTCAATTATTTATTATTTATTAAATGCTTTTCAAATACTTACTCTAGAGGCGTAATAACAGAAAATCTAAACACAAATGCATATAGATAAAACATCTGTGTTTATCTGTGTGCATCGGTGTTCGTTATAATCACAAACTATTGGGTATAGCCACAATATCGCCCGTAAGTAAATTGCGGTCGAATCTACAAATCTAAATCCAAGAACTAAACCACATCCGCAATTTATAGCCATGAGGCGAAAGAGGTAAAGCTAAATAAAGCGGTAGCCAGAAAACGAAAGCCGTCAAAATCATAAAAGTAATCGTAACGCCCACAGCCCGGAGTAGCTTATAATAACTGCCAAGACATTGATCTACAAACCAAGCGATCGCCATAAATGCGAACACAACAGCTGTCATGTAGTGATAAATAAAAAGACAGCGAGTTACCCCTACCCAAGGCAGCAAATTGGCAGCATAATTTAAAACTAAATATAAAGCAATCCAGGTATCAACAGAAAGCGTTGGTGTGGTGGTAAAACGCTTTTTCTTAACCAGAAAATTTACAGCTTGCCATCCCAACATTATTAATAACAATACAAGAGCAATGACACCAAACCACCACAAAAAGGGATTTCCCATTGCATGGACATCATAGATGACTTGACCAAAACCTTTTGGCAAAGGTGGACCGACTACAGGTAGAGGTTCTTTGAGACTAGTTGCTGTTTCATATAAATACGCCATTGGTCGAGTCAACAAGGGCCATTTATACCAAGCAGCACAGTAAGGGTGGACTGTGGGACTGTTACCACCTAAACGTTCATGAAACAACAAAATTTGTTGATGAACTTGGAGAAAATTATATCTTTTATCTATTAATAAATGAGGAATCCAAATCAAACTATAGATTAATACTGGGATAATTCCTAAATAAAATCCAAAGCTAATAACATTTAGCTGCGTCAAGTTTTGTAATGGAGATTTTTCTGGTTCACTTTCCCACAAATTATGGCTTTCTCTGGAATTATTTGCATTACTAATTATTCCTATTATTTTCCATCCCCAGGCAAAAATCCAGATCAGATAAGTACCCAGAAGAAACCACAAACCGTTCCATTTTGTCGCAGCAGAAGCACCAAAAGCAACGCCAGCTAATACTAGGTAAAACCTGCGCTGTTGTCTATGGTTTGCCAATGCTAATAAGAACAACAATTGTCCTAGTAACCCAAAGACAACTATATATATATTGATCAGAGCATAGCGAGACTCGACAATAAATATACCGTCACAAGCTGTAAACAAACCTGCCAGTAAAGCAAAACTACGACGCTGGCTTAATTGATAAGCAATTCCTGTGATAATTAAGGGAATAAATGAGCCAAACAGAGCATTAATCCAACGATAACTCCAAGCCGGGCGCAATGAACCTGTTAACCCATTGACTTGATCTTTCCACCAGGGAATGCGATCGCTAATCCACATTCCCAAAGCAATTATCAGCTTACCTAAAGGCGGATGACCATCAAAAAATGGAGTGTGGGTGAGATAGTTACTGCCGAATTTAGCATAGTAAACTTCATCAAAAACAAGATGACCAAATCTCCCTAATCCCCAAAATCGCAGGGAAAGTGATAGAAGAAATATACCTACAATGCCTATCCAAAACCACTTTTTAGTCATTGGTCATTAGTCATTTGTTAGTTGTTGGTGGTTGGTGGTTGTTTGTTGGTCGTTGTCACACTCCCTACACTCCTCACCTCCCTATCTCCCCATCACCCCTCCCTAATCCCTCTACTTTCGCCACTTCTAGCATGGTCTTCAACACAGAATCAGGGTTTAGACTGATTGAATCAATTCCTTGTTCCACCAAAAACTGAGCAAATTCTGGGTAATCACTGGGTGCTTGTCCGCAAATACCTATTTTGCGATTATGCTTTTTCGCAGCAGCGATCGCCATTTTCACCATCCGCTTTACCCCCTGACTGCGTTCATCAAACAACCGTGCTACTAACGCTGAATCTCTGTCTATTCCTAGTGCTAACTGAGTTAGGTCATTAGAACCAATCGAAAAACCATCAAATACCTCAGCAAACTCCTCGGCCATTATGACATTATTAGGCAATTCGCACATCACATAAACTTGCAAGCCATTTTCACCCTGTTTTAGACCATTTTTTGCCATTTCTGCCAACACTAACCGTCCTTCATCGGGAGTGCGACAAAAAGGAATCATGGGGATAATGTTCACTAAACCCATTTCTTCCCGGACTCTTTTAATCGCCTGACACTCTAAAGCAAAAGCTTCGCGATACCCTTGATCATAATAGCGGGCTGCTCCTCGCCAACCTAGCATGGGGTTTTCTTCTTTGGGTTCAAATTGTCTACCACCGAGTAAATTGGCATACTCATTACTTTTAAAATCTGACATTCTCACAATTACTGGTTTGGGATAAAATGCTGCTGCAATTCTGCCAATCCCTTGGGCTAATTTATCGACAAAATACTGCGGTTTGTCATCATAAAGAGCAGTAATTTCTCCTATTTTTTCTTTGACAAATTGGTCTTTTACTTGGTCATATTTAATCAATGCCATCGGATGAGTTTGAATATGATTGGCAATAATAAATTCAGTCCGCGCCAAACCAACCCCATCGTTGGGAATAGCAGATAAACTAAAAGCTTCCTGGGGATTACCTACATTCATTAAAATTTGGGTGCGGGTATGAGGTAAGTCTTCCAAAGCAACTTCTTGCACATCGAAAGGTAGTAATCCTGGGTAAACTTTTCCTTCTTCTCCCTCAGCACAAGAAACTGTCACCTCTTGACCAGTTTTGATCACTTCTGTAGCATTGCCACATCCGACAATAGCAGGTACACCAAGTTCCCTAGCAATAATTGCGGCGTGACACGTGCGTCCCCCAGAATTCGTGATAATTGCACGTGCGTGCTTCATTATTGGTTCCCAATCAGGGTCTGTTCTATCTGTTACCAAAACTTCCCCTGGTTGGAATTGGTCAATTTTACTGACTTCGGAAATTACTCGTGCTTTACCTTGACTAATAGCCGAACCAACAGCCCGTCCCGTTACTAGGGGATGGGGTGAAAGTTTCTGTTCACCTCCCCAACTCCCAACCTCCCCATCTCCCAATCGGAGTCTGTAAGTCCGCAACACATTCTGGCTTTTCTGAGATTGCACTGTTTCTGGACGTGCTTGCACAACAAATAAATCGTTGGTAATGCCATCTTTTGCCCACTCAATGTCCATCGGAGTGTAGACACCGTGAACTTGGGAATAATGGTCTTCAATTAAACAGGCCCAACGTCCTAGTTGTAAAATCTCATCATCTGTAAGGGCAAATTTATTTTTTTCGCTAGTTGTAACTAGGACATTTTTTGTAAATTTAGAGCCGTCATCATAAATCATTTTTAATTCTTTGCTGCCCAATTTTTTATCAATAATTGAGCGGAATCCCGCTTTTAATGTCGGTTTAAAAACATAATATTCATCAGGATTAACTGCCCCTTGGACAACATTTTCTCCTAAACCATAGGCAGCTGTAATTAGTGCTGCATCTTTGAAACCTGTCTCGGTTTCAATGGTGAACATTACCCCAGCAGATGCTAAATCAGAACGCACCATTTTCTGTACACCGACGGCGAGAGCAATGTTAAAGTGATCGAAGCCTTTAATGTGACGATAAGAAATTGCGCGATCAGTAAATAAAGAAGCAAAGCATTTGTGACAAGCTGCTAAAACTCCCGCAGTTGTGGTGACATTGAGGTAGGTTTCTTGTTGTCCAGCAAAACTAGCATCAGGTAAATCTTCGGCGGTAGCACTAGAACGAACCGCTACATCTGTATCCATATAATACTGTTGACACAGAGTTTGATATGCTTGGGCGATCGCATCTCGCAATTCTGGTGGAAATGGTGTGTGGATTAGTAGCGATCGCGCTTTTTTACCTCGTTCTCGTAAATTATTGACATTATCAACATCCAAGTCAGCAAACAATTCGCGCAACTGCACTTCTAACCCAGCAGACTCGATGAAATAGCGATAAGCATAAGCAGTGGTTGCAAACCCCATTGGCACATTCACACCTTTAGGTGTTAACTGCTGAATCATCTCACCCAAAGATGCATTTTTTCCACCAACTAGCTGTATGTCATTAATACCAATTTCATTGAACCAGAGAATGAGCGAGCGTTCTTTGGTAGTTATGTGAGAAGTTTCTTTTATAACCGTAGACACTAGTATTTACTCCTAGTAAATTCTTTGATTTCTACTCAATCATCATAAGTAATTGAGTTTATCGATATATCATAATCAGTCTCTTTATATTTCGTAATTTACTCCATATTTTATTGGGGATCACTATATCCAAAGTTATAGAACAAATATTATTTAAGCTTATAGTTTAATTTTGCATTTGATAAATTATGGATGAAAGGTCACGTCACCCGGTAATAGATAATTGCTAATAACTGATTCTAAGTTTCCCTCTTCCACTCAATTTACCTCAAGCTTAAATCCGAAATGACATTTATCCATGCTGTATATACATATAAATCATCTTGATAAATAGTCTCTTATCTGGTTGGTAGCTTATGTGTTTGAGTATTTAACAGAAATCTATAATCACATAATTGAAATTCTTGCAAGAAAAAATGCATAATTAGCATTTACAAATACATTAGTTACACATTGTAACCACTTATTACTAAAAATAGCTACTTTTTTTGATTTATGATAATCATTAAGTTTATTACTGATTGTAGCTTAATAGATGTTTGACATTACGTAAAATAGGGAGTAAGACTAAATCACAAAGATTACTTCATATACCCTAGAGTAGAAATTTAAAATTAACTAAAAATATCTTATATGTAAGGTCAGATATTTACTTTCACAATCAATCAACAACTCAATAAATACAATAACTTACTCATTCTATTGATTTATGATAAATAACCAAGATAACAAAGTTAAATTTCCTCAAGGGCGTACGGCATTTATGATTATCCACGGCGTAGGTGAACAAATACCTTATGAAACAGTAGATTATTTTGCTCAAAATTTAATCAAACACTATGAAGGGCAAAGTTTACCTATCAAGTTAGAACACTTAATTGCTAAGCGAAGATTACCAAATGGCAATCCTTGGATAGAAAGCTTTGTACGTGTTAGTTCTGCTGAACTTCAACCAGATGATTTTATAGATATTCATGAATATTACTGGGCAGCTGATACGGAAAATAAAATTAGTGTACCGGAAGTATTACAATGGACAGAACAGACACTACAAGGGACGATCGCCTTTTATAGTCGAGAGGAAAATCAAGATAAATTAGACGAAATTTTGAAAGAAAATAAATGGAAGAAATTTTTTAAATATCGCTTACGTTGGCTAACTATATTTTTACGTCTATTTAATATAGTATATCCTTGGCTACGATTGATTGTTTGTATATTACTGCTGTTATTAAGTCCATTTCTGCATGGTCAATTTCTTCAACCAGCTTGGAAATTGAGTAGAAAAATAGTTACTCCCTTGCTAGTTAATTTTGTGGGAGATGTTGCTATCTACACAACTACTAATGTAAAATCTCCTTATCATAAAATTCGTGGACAAATACTAGCAGAATCATTAGCATTGCTGAAAGCTATTCTCAAAGATAAAGAAGCAAATTATGATCAAGTAATCATAGCTGGGCATTCTCTCGGTAGCTGTATTGCTTACGATACCTTAAATCTTTTATGCATAGAAGCAAGTCTATCCAAAGATAAAGGCAAAAGCTTACTAGTTGATAAAATTACAGGCTTAATCACTTTTGCATCTCCATTAGATAAAATTGCTTTTTTCTTTAGAGAAATGGCACAGCAACATCAATATATTAGACAGAGAATTTTAGAACACTTAAATTCTTTTCGTGTGAAGCCTTTATATATTCAGATAACTCCATACTTGACTAAAAATCCAGTCGAATGTCAACTAGAACAAGTCCGTTGGGTCAATTATTATCATTTACAAGATCCGATCAGTGGTCATTTAGATTATTACAACAGTTTAGATAACGTTTTGCTGGAATATGAAACTTACTGGGGAGAAAAAGCACATTTAGGTTACTGGACAGATCCAAATTTCTACAAAGATATTGCCCAACGTTTTCTAGAAACTAAAAATGAGTAGTACAGTTATTCCTTAGACCTCTTGCAGAAGCAATTTTTCAAGAGGTAGGGTAAAGGTTAAAGGGCAAGGGATTCCATTTCTTTCAACCTGCCCTTTGCACCTAATCCCCACTGTGCGAACACCTCGATTTTCCTTGAGAGAACTCCACCTTACCCTTTCATTAATGGTATAACTTACGGCAAGACCTTTGCTGAACATAGTATGTCCATATAAAGTTTAGTGATTGATGGTTTGTAAGAAGATTAAGAATGGGTTATTAACCTACAAATTCAATTATTACTACTTATAAGTCATTTTCTATTTGAGTCTAACAATTAAAGACTAATGACTTCAGGCATTGGTAAACTACCCAATAACACCAGACAACGGAGGAAAAATCATGGGTAAGTACGATAAATTTTTTGAATCAGAAGAGGTATTGGAAGAATCACTCACTCCCAATGAAGCAGTCGCAGCAGTCGCTATTGTGACTGCGATTGCTGATTCTTCCATAGAAGATGTGGATGCAGATCTATTAACGGATATTCTCTGGGGGTTTGAGGTTTTTGACGAATATTCCGATGATGAATTACTAGAAATGATCGATAAACTACTAGCGCTTGCTGAAGATGAAGGAGTCGGAACACTTTTTAATACTGCTTATGAATCCTTGGATGATGAACTAATACCAGATGCTTTTGCTGCGGGGGTGAGTATGCTGGTGGATGAAGAAGAACTGCGTATCCCCAGAGGGAAAGCAACTCTACTCAAGAAACTACAACAAGCCTTAGAACTAGAAGATGAAGAAGCAAAGAAAATTGTAGACGAAGTTATTACCGCTTTTGAAGAAGCAGAAGACGAAGAATTACTCGATGAAGACAATGAACCATTACTAGAATCAATGTCTAGCCAGCAAATATATGAGTCACCTGCTGGTAATTTTGCAGTCCCTGTTCCATCTAGCCTAGAACAGGGTGCTAGAATTGATACTCAAGAAGGAGTAGTGACTTTTTCTGATGATCTTGGTTCCTTATTCCGAATCGATTATAGTCCCCTGCCTACTCAACAAATGGATGACATGGAAGCTGTGGGACAGGAGGAATATTTAAGGTCTATTCTTTTGAATAAGTATGTACCTAGTGCGATCGCATCCAATTTACCGGATGCTTCCGTGGATCACACGCAATACCTACCAGATATATTAGAGGGCGCTTACTTTGCATTAGTGAATATGCCCGAAGGTTCAACAGTTCCCAAAACAGGGAACAATGGTACTGCCGTTAAATGTGATGCCTATCGAGGACTATTAGCATTTATTGATGGAGACTTCTTGTATATAGTCAGTAGCCAACGCAGCTTTTGTGATGGTGAGACTCCTAAGAGTGTCAAACAAGAAGCCGAAAATCTTAAGCAGCAGATTATTAGTTTCGTGGATACTATCGAGTTTACTTAGTTTTAGTAGGCGATCGCACTTCATAATATTCCGATTCAGAAGGTGGTTTGTTGAGAAAGTCGCCTTCTGTTTTTGCTTGGGAATATAAGGAGACACCCAAGACAAATAACAAATGACCAAAAATTTAACAAATGATTAACAAAAAGTCCTAAACTGAAGATTGCATTGTGTATAGTTTTGAGCTTGACGAATCACCTGTGCGGAAAATAGTAATTGCCGGAAACTGGAAAATGTTCAAAACCCAGGTAGAATCCCAGGAGTTTCTCAAGGGATTTCTGCCTACCTTAGAAGATACCCCCCAAGATAGAGAAGTGGTATTATGTGTACCCTTCACTGATTTAAATGTTTTATCTAAAAGTTTGCATGGTAGCCGTGTACAACTGGGGGCGCAAAATGTCCACTGGGAAGACAGTGGTCCCTATACGGGTGAAATTTCCGGACCGATGTTGCAAGAAATCGGGGTACGCTATGTAATTGTCGGTCACAGTGAACGACGCCAGTATTTTGGGGAAACGGATGAAACCGTCAATTTACGCCTGAAAGCTGCTCAAAAACATGGTTTGATTCCGATTTTGTGTGTAGGCGAAACTAAACAACAACGAGATGCGGGGGAAACAGAATCACTGATTATCAGTCAGCTAGAAACAGACTTAGTAAATATCGATCAGGGTAATTTGGTGATTGCTTACGAACCAATTTGGGCGATTGGTACTGGCGATACCTGTGAAGCCAGTGAAGCCAATCGAGTCATCGGTGTTATTCGCAAGCAATTAAAAAACCCTGATGTGCCGATTCAGTATGGCGGTTCAGTCAAACCGAATAATATTGATGAAATTATGGCTCAGCCAGAAATCGATGGTGTGTTGGTGGGAGGAGCAAGTCTAGAACCAGCAAGTTTTGCCCGGATTGTGAATTACAAGTGAATTACAAGTAGTGAGGTGGGCAATGCCCACCTAGCCTAGTGAGATGACAAGCAACTTGACTATCCGCGATCGCTGTTTCGAGTGGGGACGGCGGACTTATTTGATGGGCGTTTTAAATGTTACGCCTGATAGTTTTAGTGATGGTGGCGAATTTAATGCGATCGCTTCTGCTTTAGCCCAGGCGCAAGCACTCCAAGCAGCTGGGGCAGATATTATCGATATCGGCGGTCAATCAACTCGCCCTGGAGCAGAGCAAATTTCTGTCACTGAGGAACTCAACCGTGTTTTGCCGGTATTACAGGTCTTACGCCCAGAAATTTCCCTACCAATTTCTGTAGATACTACACGCTCAGAAGTCGCGATCGCTGCACGAGAAGCAGGTGCAGATATAGTTAATGATATTTCTGGAGGCATGTTTGACCCAGAAATGCTACCATCTGTAGCCAAGTTGGGTGTGCCAATTATTTTAATGCATATGCGTGGAACCCCTCAAACCATGCAAAAAATGACTGACTATCAAGATTTAATGGGGGAGATTGGCAATTTTTTCTCAGAACGAATTGCAACAGCAATAGCTACAGGTATTGATCAACAAAAAATTATCATCGATCCTGGCATCGGTTTTGCCAAGAACTACGAGCAAAATTTAGAAATTTTTCGCCGTTTGCCGGAATTACGAAAGTTTAACTGTCCGATTTTGGTAGGTCCATCGCGTAAAAGTTTTATTGGTCACATTTTAAACCAACCAGACCCGAAAGCTCGTGTTTGGGGAACAGCAGCGGCATGTTGTGCTGCTATCTTTGCAGGAACTGACATCCTCCGAGTTCACGATGTCAAACAAATGCATGATGTTTGCTTAGTTGCAGATGCAATTTTTCGACAGTCGTGACTATTTGTTGATTGTTGTTAGTTGGTTGTTTGTTTTTTGTTAGTTGTGATTATGACAAATGACAAGTAACCAATGACTTTTTTATACAGAACCATTCTCTGATTTGTTGTTATTACCTTCTTGAGATACCGTCTGAGCAATCAATTCCATCATATCAGCAGATTTTCCAGGGTCTACAAACACGACTTTGGCATTTTCGCTTTCACCTAGTCTGTAACTGGCATTAATATAATCTTGTGCTACAAGATACCGCAAAATATCCTTGTTTCCAGGGTTATCACGTAAAGCTTCAGCAATGATTTCCATCGACCTCTTGGTTCCTTCTGCTTTTTTAACTGCGGCTTGCCGTTCCCCTTCTGCTTCTAAAATAGCAGCACGGCTTTTAATTTCAGCTGCTCGCTGCTCTTCCATCGACTTCCGCACACTTTCAGGTAGGGTAATACTTTGAATATCTACGCGCAGGACTTCTACTCCCCATTTGGGTGTAATAGCATTTAAGCTGTCCAATATAGCTCTATCCATATCAGATCGCAAGACATTAGTTTCTTCCAAGGTGTGTTGAGCCAGGATTTCTCTAATAGTGGTTGTAGCCAATTGAGACAGCGCTGTTTGCAGATCTTCAATCTCATAATAGCTTTTCTTAATATCTTGAATCCGCCAAAATAATACTGCGTCAATTTCTACATAGATATTATCTTTAGTAATAATATTTTGAGGCTTGATGTCTAAAATTTGTTCTCTTGTCGTATCCTCCATCACAATTTGATCTAGCAAGGGAATAATGAAGTTTAGACCAGGGTCTAGTTTGCGATGATATTTACCTAAACGCTCTACAAGAGCTTCATTGCCTTCGTTAATTAATTTAGCAGAGCCTAAGGCATAGCCCATAAGCACTAAGACTATAGCAATGATTGGTTCCATATATGCTCCTAATTAAGCTTTGAGGGGATTTACTTTTTACTTTAAGGACTTAATTATAATCTGTCCTATTTTTGTGTCTTCATGATTTGAATATAGTTGAATGTGTAAGTTAATATCACACACAGTCTATTCAAGCAAGATACTCGAGCAAGAAGCAAGGCTATTAAAGCACTTTCGCACCCATAGTTGCAAGCGCTAATCTTGTGATTAAATTTACCAAGTAGTAGGGTGTAAAGGTATGCTGATACCATTTCACAAAATTTTTGATACCAATTCTCTCCCTTGTCTTCCTTGTCTCCTTAGCCACTAAATGTATCAGACTTATATAGTGAAACGGTATCAGAGGCTTAGGGTGGAGTGATGGGGAGGTCGGGAGTATGAGGACTATGAGGAGTATGAGGGGTAATAAACCACTAACAACCAACAATCAACAACTACATATACACTGGCAATGTAAAGTGGAACCATGCACCGTTACTGGGTGAAGAATCTACCCATATTTGACCGTAGTGAGCGCGGATGATACGTTGGCACAAACACAGACCGATGCCATAGCCTTCTTTACTTTCATCTCGTTCTAGGCGGAAATGGTTTTCAAAAATCCGATCGCGATTTTCTTCAGGTATACCAGGTCCTGTATCACCAATACTAAATTGAACTTTTTGGGTTGTGCGGTGCAGTCCTGCCACAGAGATTGTACCGCCTTCTGGTGTATATTTAATGGCATTATCCAGGAGGTTTATCAATACCTGACGGATGCGTTCTGGATCGGCGTAAACTTGGGGCAAATCTTTGGGAATATCCTTTTCTACTTTTAAGGATTTAGCTGCATAGCGATCGCTCAATTCTTCCAATACATCCAAGCACAGTTGTCCCAAATTCGTTTTTTGCGGCTTGACTGGAAATTCTCGCTCGTTATTACGACCTGCTTGCAAAAGGTCAGTAATCATACGGTCTATGATGCGAGTCTGGTTACGAGCTTGTTTAAATAAGTTAGTTGTCGTTGTTGGCGTTAGCCGCTCAAAACCTGCTTTGTCTGGATTATAGTTGGATTGTAGAGTTTCTATAGCTATGGCAGTGGCTGTTAGGGGATTGCGAAGGTCATGAGCTAACATCGCAATCACCCTGTCTTTAAATTGCAATTGCTCTTCGAGTTGCTCTTTCTCTTGTTTTAAGCGAAAAATTTCATCTGACAGGTGTAGCAGTTCGGCGGAGAGAGCCACCGAACGAATAGAGGATTTAGAAGATGAAGCATTACGACCGTTATCCTCTGTATTTTCTTGCAGGTCAGTCTGTAATTTTACATAGGCATCCACTGCGGCTTGCCAGCGAGGCCACCAGCTTTTGAGCTGCGTAATTATATTACTACCAGCCAGAACATGTCGAGGTTCTGGGTGAATTTTGATTAAAGCTGGTGTTGCTACCAATTTAAAGTGTTCAGCCAAATAGGGTTGTTGTCCAACATCAACAATTTGGAGTTCAAACTTGTAGTCAGCCTGCAATTCTTTCAGATACGCACGAATTCGCTGGACTTGTTGTCGAGACTTTGGTCGTCCATCGACAAAAAGTAACAACTGTAGTGGAGCTTCAGAAGAAATAGGCTGATCCTGGGAAGCTTGCATGTAATCGTGTTTTAGCACTGGTAACAAACCGACGACGCTTAACAAAAAGTAAAATCGATTGGCGTATGTCGATGATAATGGTCTTTCTTGTTTTTCAATTTAATATCTATTTTAGATTTTTCATACTCCTATTACCCATTGGTTTTTGAGATAAAATCATGTCTTTTTTAACTGTTTGCTCCACTGTAGTGACAGGTCTTATGCTCTAGAGCCTAAGTTGCGATCCTCGCCAAATCAAAATCTTTCGTCAAGAGCAGATGAATTGATTTATACAATAGGTTTTTGACTATGACAAGAACAGGCTATTGGGGATGTAAACTAAGCCCAAAGTTAAGGGCGATCGCATCACCAATAACACACTGATACAGCTGTTAATCACACAGCTAAATTGAGTACAAACCACAACCGCATTTTCCCAATCACACGATTTCAAGATTCTTGGGAAACACTACCAAGCTTGAATGCTTTGCAGCGGAATGTCAAAATAATTACTGATGGGTTTTTAGTTGCACTTTAGCGCTAACAACAAAATCGGCGAACTACCACCAGCCGTGCAATACCATCAAGTTTTTGAAATGGCTAGCACTGGTAGTTTTTGGTTTTGGCTTATATAGCTTACCATCTTCAGCTAAATAGTCCTAGCGATCGCTTTCCTTTTCTGTAGTTGGTTAAAGCAGGTGTGGTCTTATTTCCAGCTTAGCACCTTCGACTACAGTTCACACCTGGAATCAGGGATTGGGAATTGGGGTGTTAGTGTATTATTCTCCCTTGTCTCCCCATTCCCCTTTCCCCGTTCCCTGTTCAAATACGCTAGGGTAGGAATTGACACTCAATTTTTGATTTCCTGTGCTGTACTTTCAACGTTCAGCTGTCCTTCTCAGTTTGGCAGTATTACTTACTTCACTCACAGCCTGTACCAATAGTAATATTGGTAAAAGCCTTGAGCAGTCTTTAGCGGCAGATCCTCGACTCAAAGATAACCCAGTTATTTTTGGCGCTAACCAAAAGCCTAATAGCGATCGCCAAAATCCCAACCAATCCACCCAGCCAACAGTCCAATTACCAGCGGATTTCCCCAAAGATATCCCTATATATCCCAACGCCCAAATACAGGAAGTGTCTGCTGCAACTAACTCAGAAAACAAAGTAACTACTCGCTGGCTGAGTTCTGATCCAAGCAATTTCATTGCCAGTTTTTATCGCAATCAGTTGCCAAGTAATAATTGGCAGGTTTCTCAACAACCTGCTGATGACAGTGGTGGTACTTTTATCGCAAAGCGCAATGATTTGCAGCTTGTAGTTTCTATTCAACCAAAGTCAGTCACTAACGCTGCACCCAATCAACCACAGACAGCCACCGAACTCCTCATTGAGTACCAGCCAAACTCCACAACTACAGCTCAAGCTAGCCCAAATCCCAGCAGCGAAATTACCAGTAATGATAATGCCCCTCAACCAGGCAATCCACAGTTCATTGGCCCTGTACAACCAGAAGGTTCACTCACCCAACCAAATGGTACATCCAATACTAGTAACTCTACACCAACAGTAACATCCAGCACTCAAGAATTCAGCGACTTAAACAAAGCACCCCAAGAACTGCAAAAATATATTCAAGATGTCGCTCGTTTGGGTGTTTTGTCTGTAGAGTCTCAAGCTACGAAAAACAATTCCACAGCCACAACCAACCTGTTTGAACCAAATAAAAACATCACTCGTAGAGAATATGCTCGTTGGCTAGTAGCTGCTAATAATGCTATGTATGCCAACATTCCATCTAAACGGATTCGCTTGGCATCAGCAAACGCACAACCAGCTTTTAGTGATGTACCAAAAACAGATCCAGATTTTTCAGCTATTCAAGGACTAGCTGAAAGTGGTTTATTTCCGAGTCTTTTGTCTGGGGATTCTACACAAGTTTTGTTTCGTCCAGATGCACCATTGACGCGTGAACAATTACTCATGTCGAAAGTACCTCTGGATACCCGCCAAGCTTTACCTACTGCTAGTGTCAGTGCAGTCAGCCAAACTTGGGGTTTCCAGGATGCAGCAAAAATTGACCCCAAGGCGTTACGAGCGATACTAGCTGATTTCCAAAATGGAGAACAATCAAATATTCGTCGAGTCTATGGCTATACGACGCTTTTCCAACCTAAAAAACCAGTAACTCGGGCTGAAGCGGCGGCGGCGTTATGGTACTTTGGTACTCAAGGCGAGGGTATATCGGCAACTGAGGCTTTGAAATTAACACAGAGTCAGGCTCAGCAGTGAACATTTTTCATTTTTAGCCATAATAAGAAATAGTAAAGATAAATATTGGCGAAGATTTGACTTACTCATGATAAAATCCTTCTGACTACGTAGCTTTACGTAGTCATTTTTAATGAGCAAGCTTTATTAGATAACAAAAATATTTGGTACCGAGTTGCATTCATATGATATTACCTCACCCCGCCTTTGGCATCCCTCTGTGTGAGTTCGGAGTCCCTACTCCCTTAAGGGAATGGGGATTAGGGGATGGGGGTGAGGTTTTTAAATACAACTTAGTATGAGTTAATTTGTTTAGAAAAACTAGTCTTTTTGCAGATCTAGCTATCAATAATAAGGACAAAATTAATATGAAAAAAGGACTGATTGCGGCAGGATTTTTGCTCATATCTTTTCTGTTGCCGCTGAAATCTTTAGCTACAACACATATTAGTAAAATTTACGTATTTGGTGATAGTCTTTCTGATCCTGGTAATCTTCATAACGCCACCAAATCCCAAATTCCACCAAGTCCACCCTACTCTGATGGACGTTTGTCCAATGGCCAGGTATGGGTAGAATCTCTAGGAGACGAGCTAGGATTATCCCCGACTTTATTTACTGAGTTACAGAACAGCACCCCCACCGATGGTATTAATTATGCCTTTGCTGGAAGTAGCTCTGGTCTGAGTAATACTTTTGTTCCTGAATCATTATTACCAGGAGTGCTTGGGCAGGTTGGTTTATTTACCCGCTCCTTACGAGAAAGCAATCAATCAGCTGATCCAAACGCACTTTATATTGTTTGGGGTGGTAGCAATGATTATGTATTTGGTAATGTCACTGATGTTAGCCAACCAATTGCAAATTTATCAAGATCAGTAGCATTACTAGCCCTTGCGGGTGCTAAAAATATCATGGTAATTAACTTACCAGATTTAGGCAAGCTTCCTTTGACATCAGGTCAAGAAAATTCCAGTCAATTAACAAGTTTAAGCCGCAAACATAACATAGCATTGGCAGCAACTTTAAGTAGTTTGAGTACAGTTCCTGGCGTTAATATTATTCCTATTAATATTAATTCCCTATTTCAAAGGGTGCGACGTTTTCCTAGCGAATTTGGTCTTACCAATGTTACCGATGCTTGTCTAGTAGGTGATTTTGACGATATTGCCCAAGGAAATTTCACTGTATGTACTAATCCAAATGAATATTTATTTTGGGATAGTGTACATCCGACGACACGCGCCCACAGCATCGTAGCAGAAACAGCACTCTCCGCGCTGGATACTCAGCCCGTGCCCGCACCTTGGCCAAATCAGGAATCTGAGGATTTGCTGCTGTTGAAACAATAGGAATACTCAAGCTTATTCCAGCAAATCTGGTTCTTGTCGCACCATCATTTCGTACAAAGGTTGAAAACTAAACCAGCCTTCATTAAACCCAAAACGAGAAAACAAGCGAAACGCCGCTGCTAGGCGTTGCTTGCGATGTAGACGTTCTTCTTCAGGTGTAGAAAAAGTTGGAGGTTCAGGAAGATTAGGTTTTTCAACAGAGATAGCTTGCATTTTACCCACCTAATATTATGATTGTTTGCATTCAAAAGCTTATATATCTCTGAGTATACTTATACCCATTTGAAAAAAAATTGCGATAACTTGACATCGCAAACGCTGATCCAATAAATGTTTCACAATCCAAAATCCAAAATCGTATTATGTGGGATTACGACCACTTATTCAAAATAATTGCAGAATTGGTAATGCACCACTCTCCTAGTGGTGCTGAAACAGAAATTAATAAATACTTAATGCAGAGATTTACAAACTTGGGAGTAAAAGTATGGTGCGATCGCGCAGATAACATCATTGCCAAAATACCTGGTAAAAATTCTGACCAAGCGATCGCCATCACTGCTCATAAAGATGAAATTGGTGGAATTGTCAAAAGTATTGGTGAACAAGGTAGAGTCGAAGTCCGTAAATTAGGAGGTGCATTTCCGTGGGTTTACGGTGAAGGTGTTGTCGATTTACTAGGCGATCATACAACTATCAGTGGAATTCTCAGTTTTGGTTCTCGGCACGTTTCCCACGAATCACCACAAAAAGTCCAGCAAGAAGACACTGCTGTGAAATGGGAAGATGTCTGGATTGAAACTAAACGTACCACTGCGGAACTAGAAGCTGCTGGCATTCGACCGGGAAGTAGAATGGTGATTGGTAAACATCGCAAGCATCCAATTCGGCTAAAAGACCATGTTGCCAGTTATACACTGGATAACAAAGCCTCCGTTGCCATTTTGTTAGCCCTGGCAGAAAAGATGAAACAACCAGCAGTTGATGTTTATTTAGTTGCATCAGCAAAAGAAGAAGTGGGGGCAATTGGCGCACTTTACTTTACTCAAAACCAATGCTTGGATGCCTTAATTGCTTTAGAGATTTGTCCTTTATCATCAGAATACCCCATTGAAGATGGCAAAAGCCCTGTAATTTTATCTCAGGATGCCTACGGTATGTATGATGAAACCTTAAATGGACAACTGCGCCAATCTGCTAAACAACTACATATACCAGTGCAACTTGCAATCTTAAATGGTTTCGGCAGCGATGCTTCTATTGCCATGAAATTCGGTCATGTCGCCCGTGCTGCGTGTTTAGCCTTCCCGACACAAAACACCCACGGTTATGAAATTGCTCATTTAGGAGCGATCGCCAATTGTATTGATTTGTTACAAGTCTTTTGTGAAACTCAATCATTTGTTGGTTGTTGATTGTTGATTGTTGATTGTTGGTTGTTATTAATTGGGGAATGGAAGTTTACCAATTACCCATTACCCATTACCCATTACCAATGACCAAAATTCTCTACAATAATCCCAGAGTGGTTGATAAAAGGTATCAGCAAACAAATGCCTAAGACCGTTGCCGACGTAATGAGTCGTGACCCAATTGTTGTCCGACCCGAAACTCCTCTGAAGGAAGCTATCCAAATTCTGGCAGAACGACGCATCAGTGGTCTACCTGTTGTAGATGACGCCGGTAAATTGGTAGGCATTATTTCGGAAACTGATTTAATGTGGCAAGAGACAGGTGTTACGCCTCCAGCGTATATTATGTTTCTTGATAGCGTGATTTATTTAAAAAATCCGGCGACATACGAACGCGATTTGCACAAAGCCCTGGGGCAAACTGTTGGCGAAGTTATGAGTAAACAACCGATCACTGTCTCCCCAGACAAAACTCTCAGAGAAGCCGCCAAAATTATGAACGACCGCAACGTTCACCGTCTACCAGTTCTTGACAGCGAGGGTCAAGTAATTGGTATTCTTACCCGTGGTGATGTGATTAGAGCAATGGCAGCAGGCCAAGATTAATAATTGGTTGGTTGTTGTTGGTTGGTAGTTCTTCCAATCAACCATCAACTAACAACAATCAACAACATACCCTTAAAAAGTGAGATTAATAAATGAGTGTCAATCCTGAATCTGTAAAACAATTACTGGTGTCTGAGGATTTGGGCGATCGCTTACGAGCAGTGAATCAAATTCGCCAATTAGAACCAACCATTGGTTTTGAATTAATTCAAAATGCTATTAATGACAGTAATTCCCGTGTGCGTTACTCAGCCGTTAGTCAGTTCGATACCTTGGGTGGACAAGATTTAGATTTGTCCTTGAGTATATTACGCGATCGCTTGCTCAATGACCCAGAACCAGATGTGCAAGCAGCAGCAGCAGACTGTTTGGGTGCTTTAAAGCTAAAAGCAGCTTTTGAAGATTTGCAGCAGCTTTATCAAACTAGCAATGAATGGATTGTGAAATTTAGCATTATTGCTACTTTAGGAGAATTGGGTGATCCGCGATCGTTTGAACTACTTCAACAGGCACTTTCCTCAGACAATGAATTAGTGCAAACTGCTGCTATTAGTTCTCTTGGAGATTTAGGAGATACACAAGCAGTTCCTCTTTTAGCTCCCTACGCTACAAACCCAGATTGGCAAATTCGCTATAGAGTTGCACAAGCTTTAGGTCGTTTGAGAAGTACAGACGCCAAAACTATATTAGAAACATTGGTGAATGATGAAGTGGAGGCTGTTGCAACAGAAGCGCAAAAATCTCTGGAAAATTTCTAATATCATTTCACCTGTCTATTGAATAAAATAAAAATCGGTTCACAAATTAGATGATTTTGTTGGCAAATTAAAAACGAACCCAAGCAATCAGCGTTAATCGATGCACATTTGAGTGGATTTGAATCTACTTAAGCTATCAACCCACAATTTATTGCAAGGCGAGAAATTGGTGCAAAAGCAAAGCTGTTATGCTAAAAGGCAATTTACCAACAGAATCATTAGATTGGTGAACCGATGTTTATGAAAATTATTTACTTAATACGTATAATTTTCATAAACCAAGTAGTTAATATCATTTACAATCTCCTTGTTTTTTGAGTTAAGTAATTCTTTGATAATTTTGCGTATAATTTAATTTAGTAATTTTAAGTATTTTTCCCAAACTTATTTTCAAAATTAAGAACAGGTAAATGTTCTGATTTTGAGATGACAATTACTCGGATACGGAAATAACATACGGATATGTTTCAGAAGAAGCACAAAAATTTGTGTCTGATACCCGAAATCATCCTTAGTTATTTCTAATAAATCATGCAAAAAATCCCTACTTTAGCAAAAACACTGATAGCATTTTCTGTCGGATTAAGTGTTGCTGCTGCTATGCCCTCAGCACAAGCAGCTTCTCTAGTTCCTCAATTAGAAGGAGAAGTACAAACAAATCTCGGATGTCTTGATCCAAATCAATGTATTGACACAACTTCATTAGGTTACACAGTCACAAGTTTAGATTTTGATGGGGCTGGTGGTTATGGGCCTAGCCGACTATTTGTGGATACTAGAAGCACTTCTAACATCTATGAAGGACAAGGTTTAAAAGTTAGTTTTGGTACAAAAGATGCAGGCACAAATCCAGCATTAAACGAATATTGGTTCCGTCCTGTAGCAATTACAGAAAGCGGTAATTTACCTGAAAGTGGACAATTAGAAGTTGGTCGGTTCTTACTTGAGTTCACAGAGGTGATGTCGGAAATAACTTTAGACTTTTTTGATGTAGAAGATATAGGCACTGCTATCTTGATGCTCAATGGTGAAGATATTACTGATTTAGTTTTACAAGCTGGCAAAAATAATGGTATTCAGTCATTAACTCTTCACAATGTCAAGTCTTTTGAGGTGCAGTTGGGTAACACTTCTTCTAGCAAATTTCCAAAAACTGGTGATGGTGTTAATCTCAGAGGTAATGTGGTACCCAAACCAGTACCTGAAGCAGGAACTACCGTCAGTTTAGGTGCTTTAGTAGTGGTCAGTTTATTTGGTTTAAGGCGACGGGGAAAAACCGCATCAGTAGCTTAGAAATTGATCATGAGATTACATACTCGTGGTCTACCGCAGAAACCTTAACTTGTTGTGTGATTTCGTAAAAATCCGGTTTCTCAACTTTTAAGAAACCGGATGCTTATAATTCAATAATATTGAATTAAATTAATATT
The DNA here is from genome assembly GCF_000317225.1 of Fischerella thermalis PCC 7521. Classification (GTDB taxonomy): domain Bacteria; phylum Cyanobacteriota; class Cyanobacteriia; order Cyanobacteriales; family Nostocaceae; genus Fischerella; species Fischerella thermalis. The sequence continues at coordinate 106,048 of NZ_AJLL01000090.1, read as the reverse complement.
TATTTGAAAAATTATTATTAACAAAGTTCTCCTTCTGTTTAATTAAATTGAGTAGGTATAGTAAATAAGTCCAGCACTTAATTACTCTAAACTACTCAATTTTTTTATGGGACATTTTAATTTTTATCTCAATACAGTTCATATTACCCATTCCTATTACCATCCCACGGGACAGTATAAGTATTTAAGCGAACATGATATAATTGATATCTTGCACCAGATTTTCAGAGCGCCGATAAATAAATTTATTGGCTCATAGCTAAATCAGATAAATCTGCCTAAGAATGTCTTTGAGTCCGTTTCAACGGACTTGTGCTATTAGCCTTGGAATAAATTCCAAGGCGGGATATGGTGTAGGTGCAAGATATCAGTCTACTTATCAGTGTAAACCACAATATTTTTTTGATTATTACTATTATTTAAAATAATAATCAATTTAACTGAATCAGGAAATTATCAGTATTAAGTTAAAAAAATATTTTTATAAATAGTTAATAACACGTATAAACATTGTATTTATGCGGATAAAATTTTGATTTTTATCTGTAATTAAAGATCATGTGAAATATATTTTTTGCTCTAGCAAATTCGGCAACTTATCTATTAGCTTAGTGGTGCATCAATAGTACATCATCATTTTTTTACTGCTACTTTCATATCAGGTTTGCAGAAGGGGAATCATGCCTAAGTTTAATTTTTTAGCAACAACGATAGGAACAGTTTTGGGTTTGGGCGTAGTTGCTGCTATGCCTAATGCTCATGCTGCTTCTCTTATTCCTAGCCGGGAAGGCGAAATCAAGACTAATCTGGGCTGTTTTGTTCCAACTACATTATGTATTGACACAACTCCATTAGGTTATACAGTAACGAGTTTAGATTTTGATGGGGCTGGTGGTTATGGGCCTAGCCGATTATTTGTAGATAATAGAGCCACTTCTAACACCTATGTAGGATCATCTCTCAAAGTTAGTTTCGGAACAAAAGATGCAGGCACTAATACAGGAGTCAATGAATATTGGTTACGTCCTGTAGCAATTACAGAAAGCGGTAAGTTACCTGAAAATGGTCAATTAGAAGTTGGTCGGTTCTTATTTGAGTTCACAAAGGTGATGTCGGAAATAACTTTAGACTTCTTTGATGTAGAAGATATAGGCACTGGTGTCTTACTGATCAATAACAGTCCTGTTGGCAGCTCGATGTTGTCTGCTGGCAAGAACAACGGTATTCAGACTTTGACTTTTTACAACGTCAAATCTTTTGAAGTGCAGCTAGGTAATGCTTATTCTAGTAAGTTTCCGAAGTATGGTGATGGTGTAAACTTGGGAATCAAGGGGACACCAAAAGCTGTACCAGAAGCTGGGACAACCCTGGGCTTAGGTGCTTTGGCAGTTGCAGGTATGTTTGGCTTACGGCAACGTAAAAAGAGTGTGCTTGCAGGCTAAAGCCAATACAGTTTTAGCTGCTGATGTGTTCAGCAGCTTTTTTTGAACTCTGTGTGATGATATCAAGCAATTTTGTGAACTCCAACAAAGTTCATTGTTACGCAGTGATACTCATCTATCGTCCATTTGGCTGTAGTCCCATTCATAGCGATCGCTTCTATTTCTGTGTTTTGCTAACTTTTTAGCAAGAAGTAAACTTGCTAGTTTATTTGCTAGAAAAATTAGTGACACAAATTACAGAATTTCTAAATCCAAATCATTCCTGAGGAGTATTGTTGTTACTTTGGTTGAGAAAAAAAAAGATTTTAGTTAAAACTAAAAGTAGATATTATTTTATAAATTTTGTGGCGTGGGGAGTACTATGATGGAAAGACTTTTGCTAGCTATAGTACTAACATTTACTTTAATCATTTTTACCGAACTGAAATGGCCTTCTTTCGCTCAGACTACTAGAGTCATAAATAGCCAAAACAGGCTGGTTTTTAATTTCAAGCATAACAATTAAAATATCTAGCATCATGGCTGCTTGCATACGGCAATAATAAAAGCCCCGGCTAACACCCTTTCACTATAAGTTTGATAAACTTAGCGACTAAAAGACAAGGAGGAGAAAGAAGGCAAAGAGGATAATTTGCATCAATCAATATTGTGAAATGGTATAAAATAACCGAGGCTACTCACAAAAAGTCCGCAAATCTACTCAAAACCCCTCATTTTTGAGTTATTTGGCGTTGCAATTGTTTCAAATTTTGATACATATCAGGTAAGCGAGTCAAAATCGTAGACACTTTTATAAACTGTTTATGAGGGATAGCGGGAGTGCCAGAGACAATTTCTCCTGGTGCAACATCACTGTGAATACCTGCTTTAGCAGAGGCGATCGCACCATCGCCGATTTTTACTTGGTTGGCAATTCCTGATTGTCCTGCTAAGATTACGCGATTGCCAATTTTCACTCCTCCTGCTATCCCCGATTGTCCTGCTAATGCACAGCCTGCACCAATTTGGCAACCGTGACCTATTTGTACTAAGTTGTCAATGATTGTATAGCGACCAACCCGCGTTTCACCGACGGCGGGACGATCAATAGCACTGTTACAGCCAACAACAACACCATCTTCTAAAACCGTGTAACCAGATTGTTCGACTTTGAGCCAACCAGTAGCAGTCGGCACAAAGCCAAAGCCTTCTGCACCGATGACTGCACCACTGTGAATTTCACAATCTGCACCGATGAGAGTACGTTCATGGATAGTGCAGTTAGCGTGTAAAGTTGTGCGATCGCCTATCTTAGCATCGGGATAGATAACGACATTGGCATGGATGCATACACCACTGCCAATTTCTACTCCTTGATGAACTACTACATGAGGTCCAATATAAACATCATTGCCAATTTTCACATTTGGGTAAATGACGGCAGTAGGATGAATCTCTGGAGTAGGACGCCAAGGCTGGTAGAAAAATTTGAGCGTTCTTGCAAATATTAGTTTTGGTTCTGGGGTGGCGATCCAAGCAATACCGCGTTCTTGTGCTTGTGCCTGTAATGCTTCATCTTGAGGCAAAATTAAAGCACTTGCACCAGTTTTGCCTACCATTGCGGCAAATTTTGCCCCTTCAATGTAGCTGAGAGTACCACTTGTCGCTTCATCAACTGCCGCCATCCCAGCAATTTCTGGATCATTGTCTTTATTGAGATTAAGGCTATTACAGATGGCAGCATCACCAAGTTTTGCTAGTATATCGCTAAATTTCATAAAACCTCATAGAAGATTTAAGGGTAGGGTGCTATTTTCGGTTAGGCAAAAGGTTAAAGGTTAAGGGGTAAAGGCTGCTCAAATCCCTTACCCCTTACCCGTTCCGTAATTACTCCTTCAGCAGCAAATAATATAGAGTACCATTACCACCGGTAATACCGGCGCGATCGCCTGCTAGTTTGCCAGTTCCCATAAAATAATCTACCCGTCCCGGGCCTTTAATAGCACTGCCAGTATCCTGATCTAGAACGAAGCGACTAACCCGGCGCTTAACCAATTTTCCCTGACCAGCAGGATAAGGAAATGAGGCATTAATGATTGCTAACGCTCCTGGCGGCATGAGAGATTTATCTGTGGCGATCGAACGCTCTGCTGTGACTGGTACGCCAATACTGCCAGTTGCAGGTGTACCCCCAGTTTCTTTGAAGAAGACAAACCGTTCCCACCGTGGTAGATAGTTATTCATCTCCTTGGGGTGCTGGCGAAAGTAATTGACCAAGATAGGCATTGTTAAATTTTGTAAAGGTAACTTACCATCTTTGGCCAGTTCTTTGCCAATACTAGTCCAAGGATAGTCTGTGCCTCCCGCGTAGCCAACAGAGGTAATTTTACCATTAGTTAATTTGAGTTGGGCAGAACCTTGGATATGTACTAAATATGCATCTAAGCGATCGCGCAACCAAAATAATTCCAAACCATGTAACTGACTTTTATTACCCAGTAAACCATCTTTACCTTCTAGATCGATCCGTGTAGGATGCGGTTTTACCCATTTGTCAAAGTTGGGTGGCAATCTATAAAGAGGATATTTATATACAGAAGTACGAACTTTACTAGCAGTGTAAACTGGCTCATAATAAGCGGTGAACTTTACCGTACCTTGACCGTCATTGCCAACAGATTGATAAAAATCAAATTCTTGACGCACAGCAGCTTGCAGTTGAGCTGGCGATTTGGAACTAACCACCAACTGGCGAAAACGCTGCAAGCTACGACGGACACGATCAAGGGTGATTTCAGGAACAGGATAATTTTGATACGCTGCTAGTGCCTTGTTTGTTGTCAGGTAACGTAAACTGTGGTCAATGGATGCTAACAAAGCTTTGCGATCGCCCTGTTTACTCTTTCCACTCCAAAGCTGTTCATCCCAACCCAAACATTGATGAACGGGTTTACAGTCCGTTCCTAACCTCACTAGTTTTAGTGGTGGTGATAACTCTGGTGGGGGTAACGGTTCAATGGGGCTAGCTGGTGATGGTAAAGGCGTTATGTTAATAGGAACCTGAGCCAACACAGAGCAAACAGGATTTACAAAGCTAAGTCCCAGACTCAAGGAAACTAAAGCAAGCGTTTTTCTCATGATTTATGTAAATCTTTCCACACTAGAGCTAAAGAGTGGTTCCACCCGAATTGCCACAATCCGCGAGGGACGCACAACCATGTATTCACCTTGAATATTTTTGATCGGCACGTTTATAAAATCATCAGAAGCAGATTTGGGCATCAGTTCGCCACTATACCACTTCTGAAAATCCTGAATCGTCGGAAAACGTACTTCTTCCCGATGACCACTTGCCATTAGTAAGTGTACTGCGTATTCATTGGGAGTTCTAGGCATATTGACTGAATCATTTGAAACACATCCAACCCATTTTGGACTACGCACTGCCCGAATGGGAAGAGTGAAGAAAGCACAGTTGGGACTATGACGGTTGTTAGCCTACTAAGGGTTCCCGATTTGGAGATTGGAAGGGAGATGGGGAGGTGGAGTGTGTAGACGCGTAGCGGCTTAAGGTAAGGGTGGAGTGTGAGAAGTAGTAAGCCATTAACTACTAACTACTAACCAACAACCAAAATTAGTAAAGTTTAGTTTCAAATAAACATACCTAAATATGACAGTGCTAATCTAATAATTGAAGCTAAACAAAGCTTCCCTGGCAGATCAAACAGCTAGATTCAAAAGTAAAAAGAGGTAAGGACGCTGTTGAAACTCAATCTGTCTCGTTATAAAACAACAACACCTAACTCTAAAAGCGATATTTCCTCATAGTGAAAGAAAGGGGGCGCTGTGACTGCTTGACTTCACTGAAGTCAAAGGTGATTCAGCCAGTACATCCCCGGCTAGAATTAACGATAAGAGGAAGTAACTCGGCTATTAGTTGCTTGGGTGTTGTTGTTTTTTTACACTACTCTTAGCATTTGCTTTGCCTTTTGCTCCTTAACCTTTCCCCATGTAGGACTACTAGGTGTAAGCTGGTACGAAGTGGAATCGCACGAGACATTTGAAATAGTTGAAATAGCGCCTTATGTCAATAATTGCTCTTAGAGCATGGTATCTTGATAATTACCAGCCAATACAAGAACTGGAAAAACGTCCACCGGATATTCGCCTCAGTAAAAAGAGTCTGCTGAAATCTGGGCTAAGAGCAGATTTCTTGGAAGACAGTGATGAAATCAGAAAATCAACGTGGTTTGGTCGCTATCTAGAAGGGGAAAATATTGAATTTTATATAGAAGGTAGTGGTGGCTATTGCGTAGCTAATATTGACTTGATTAGTCACGAAATTTATTTCACCAAGCAATCAACCTTAGCACAGTTAGAACCTGCCATATTTTTCTGTTCTCAAGTAGAATATCCGCCAGCAACTGATGCGTTGCGGGAAGCATTATTGATTAGTTTGGAAAAATTGAACTTGCGATCGCGCCTGCCTTTAAAATTAGTAGAATCTTACCGCCCTAAAGAAGCTCCTCTACGACTAGGAAGCGCAATGATGCGAAAAATTCGTAGGAGTTTGTTATTTATTGCAGACACCACACCCATTGCCAAAATAGAAAGCAAACAAACTGCTCAATCAATACCCAGCCCAACCGTCTGTGTAGAAATTGGCTACGCTATTGGGAGCAAAAGGTCTGAGCAAATTTTATTAGCACAAATGCAGCGCCCTGATTTCCCAGAGCAGTTTCCCTTTGACTTGCCGCCTACACAAATTTTACAATTTCAAGACACTGTAGAATTACATAAAATTCTGCTGCCAACAATTGAAAGTCAACTAGTGCGATTTAAATTGTTTTTCTAAAATTAATTGGTTAATATTTACGATTTATTAGCTAGTAATTAGTGGTTTGTAGGTAGTAGCTGACCACAAACCATTCATTATTTTCTGCTAATTAGAAAAAATATGCATAAAGATAGATTGAAAAAAAACTGATATATCGCCCATATTACATTAGTAATGTAGCAACAGCATTACATACAGCGATCGGGTTGATTGTACTTTGTGTGGGTATTTTGTGGAAGCAGCCAGAACGGAGAATAATGCAAGTAATCACCAGTCCGACAGATGGTGGTTTGCTAGCACGTCGTTTATTGATAGCCGCACTCAAAGTACCCTTAATTACAGGGTGGTTAATTCTGCAAGGACAAAAAGCAGGAAAATACAAGTATGAGTTTGCAATTTCCCTATTTGCCATTTTTCAGATGACAATTTTTGCAATCATAATTTGGGAAAATGCAGCCGCGATTCAAAAGCTTAGTAATCAGCGCGATCGCGCTAAATTAGCATTGAAAGCAAATACGGAAAAACTCAGAAGATTTGCACAGTCAAACGTCATCGGCGTTTTATTTGGTGATATTTACGGTGGTGTCAGCCATGCCAATGACAAATTTTTGCAGATGATTGGCTACACACGGCAAGATTTACAAGCAGGTGGCATTAATTGGAAAAATATTACACCACCAGAGTATTTACCTGCGGATGCACAGGGTATTGCCCAAGCCAAATCTCAAGGTGCTTGCATCCCCTACGAAAAAGAATACATTCGGCGTGACGGCAGTGGCATTCTGGTTTTAGTAGGTTATACGTTAGTAGGAGAGAAACAACAAGAGTCGGTAGCGTTTATCCTAGATTTGAGCGGACGCAAAAAAGCTCAAGCAGCCCTACTCCAAAGTGAAGAGCGATTTAGATTGGCGGTTGATCACATGCCAGATGTTTTTGCCATTTATGATGCCCAACGGAGGTTTCAATTTGTCAATGCGGCGGCTTTGCAGCATCTTGGCAAGCCAAAAGAGGAAGTTATTGGACGCACTGACGAAGAAATCTTTCCAGTTGAGATTACACAACTTTATCTGCCGAGTTTATTTAAAGCAGTTGAAACACGTACGACTCAAACAACAGAAACCACAATTACTTTACCCAATAATGGCACATTGACAACACTAATTAAATATGTGCCGATAGTTGATGAGCAAGGGGAAATTTATCAAATATTAGCATTTGCTGAAGATATTACAGTCCGCAAACAGGCAGAAGAAGCACTCCGCAATCAACAAAAATGGTTGGAAGACTTACTCAATCTCATGCCCACACCCCTGTTATTGATAGAACCAGGGACAGCACGAGTCACTTTTGCCAATAAAGCTGCTGACGAAGTCGCAGGAGGGAAATTTCCCAAAGCAGATTCAGCCGCAGATTATCAAGCTCTCTATTACTCAACTGACGCCGATGGTAATCCCATTCCCGTGGAACAAGCACCAGGAATCAGGGTAGCCCGTGGGGAACGCTTAGATGGAGTAGAGTTAGACTGGCATACACCAACAGGTATTCGCTCTTTGCTAATTTACGCTGATACTTTACCAGCAATGCACGGTTATCCAACTACTTGTGTATTGACCTTCCAAGATATTACCAATCTCAAGCGTGTAGAAAAAGCCCTGTCATTAGGGTATAAACGGCTACAACTACTCTTTGGTACAGCTAGCGATTTACTTTCTAGCAAAGAGCCAGTCGCGTTGATTGAAAGTTTATTCCAAAAACTGGCAGAGCAAATAGGTTTAGATGTTTACTTTAATTTTTTAGTCAATGAAAACTCCCAGATAATGCAATTAGCCTCCTGGCACGGAATTGATGAGCAAACTGCTAAAGCAGCCAATTGGCTAGAGATTGGTCAAGGAATGTGTGGTACAGTTGCCCAACAACGCCGTCCCATTTCTATAGAAAATGTTCAGGAATCAAAGGATCCGAAAACAGAACTTCTGCGTGCAATTGGTATTAAGACTTATTACGGCTACCCATTAATCGCCCAAGGAAAATTATTGGGTACTCTGTGTTTTTGCAGTCGCACTCGCTTGCAATTTAGCCAAAATGAAATGGGAATGATGCAAGCAGTTTGTGATCAAATAGCGATCGCGATCGAGCGGGCGCGTTTAATAGCTTCTTTGCAACAACAAACCGAACAGTTGCAAGAGGCAAATCGGATGAAAGATGAATTTTTAGCGATATTATCCCACGAATTGCGATCGCCCCTCAATGCCATTCTGGGATGGTCGCAGTTGTTGCGTTCTCGCAAACTCAACGAAACTCAAATCACCAAAGCACTAGAAACTATAGAACGCAATGCGAAAACACAAACACAGTTGATAGAAGACTTACTTGATATCTCGCGTATCATTAGAGGCAAATTACGTTTAAATGTACGTACTTGCAATTTAATTGCTATCATAGAAGCCGCTTTAGATACAGTACGCCTAGCCGCTCAAGCAAAAGATATTCACATCCGAACTAGCTTTGATTCTAAGGCAGCCTTAGTTTCTGGCGATGGCGAGCGCCTACAGCAGGTAGTGTGGAATTTACTATCCAATGCCATCAAATTTACACCTGCTGGCGGTAAGGTAGAGGTAGTATTATCACTGGTAAAAGAAGAAACAAGGATACGGGAATATAGAAATAGCGAAAGTGTCTTTGATAGATTCTCTGCATCACCCAGGCTGAACATTGGCGCGTCTTTCAAAGCATCATCGCCTCTTCCCAAACTAAGTGCGACAATGGGAGGAACCCCTGCAACACAATGGTTTCCCTCTACCTCTTGTGAAACTGCCTATGCCCAAATTACAGTCAAAGATACTGGCATAGGTATCAGTTCTGAGTTTTTACCTTACGTATTTGATCGTTTTCGCCAAGCAGACAGTTCTAGTACTAGATCCCATGGTGGGTTGGGACTAGGTTTAGCAATTGTGCGTCATTTAGTAGAAATGCATGGTGGTACTGTTGATGTCACAAGTCCAGGAAAGGAACAAGGTACAACGTTCACAGTCAAACTACCACTCCTCAAAAGTCAAGATTCAATAGTCCACACTGAAGAATTAACAGTCAATAGCCAACAAGCAAATTTTAATTGTCTGCCGATCTCATCTTCTGTTCTAGATGGCGTACGTGTACTAGTCGTAGATGACGAAGCTGATACACGTGACTATCTCACCACTTTACTTAAACAGTCTCAAGCCGATGTGCTAGCAGTAGCATCAGTACCAGCAGCACTAGAGGCTGTTGAGCATTGGAAACCAGATGTTTTGGTTAGTGACATTGGCATGCCAGAGGAAGACGGTTATTCTTTACTCCGGAAATTGCGATCGCTTGCGCCAGAAAAAGGAGGCAAAATACCAGCAGCAGCTTTAACAGCCTATGCTAGGGCAGAAGATCGACGCCGAGCTATACAGGCAGGTTTTCAGTTGCATTTGCCTAAACCCATCGATCCATCTGAGTTAATTACAGTAGTAGCTAGCCTTGTGGGACGCACGTAATAATGTTTCACTGTTTTGTTTCTGCTCAGGAAACAAAGTTTGATAAAAATTCCTGCTGTCGTCTATATTTTTACAAGACAGGTTAATGTGTTCAAAATGAATAAAGTTCATATTTTTGTCCTTGTTATTTTGCTGTCATAAAGAAGTTTGTAGTAAGTAATGCGCGTGCTTAAATGAGAGCTAAAGCCCTGACTACAAACCTATCAAAATTAGTGTGGTAGAGAGTAGGGAATGTTGTGTTTTTCGCGTTTGGAACAAAAGTCATGTTTTAGAAATCGACCACAGATGAACACAGATGCACACTGATGGACACTGATAAATTATGCATTGGTGGTTGATGGTTAGTGGTCAAAGGTCATTGGTCAAAAGTTACTACTTATTCTCTCCACGCTTCCCACGCTCCCTTGTCTGTCTTGTCGCCATTAATTATTGATCGCTCCCCTAACCAAAATTACGGTACTGTCTACACCAGAGGCGATCGCTTCCGGAATATTTCCTTTTATCGCCTGTTGTAGCATTCCCTCGCGGGAAGCACCTAAAACAACTACATCATAATGTTCGGTGTTTACTAGGTTGATTACTCCTTCGGTTACAGAATCTGCTTGCACAGGTGCAGCTACTACAGTGCTGGATGATTTCTGGCGACGGACAAGTATCCGAATTGCTTCTTCTAAAATTTTCATGTCTGGTTCTGATTCGGATGGTTTAAATACGCGGGTAAGGCGAATTTTCGGGTCATTTCCTAGCGTTACCAAAGCAGGTAGTAATTTAATCGCCGCCCTAGCATTGGGACCGCCAGCCATTGGTACTAGCCAACTGTTGAATTGGGGAGGAGGAAGGGGGAGATGGGGGGATGGGGCGATGGGAAGGTAGTGAGATGGGGCGTGAGAGAGGGGAGGAATAGGGAAAAGATGAGTTAGGAAGGGTCTTTGATGATTGATGATTGACTCTGGAGTTTTCCCTAACTTTACCAACACCATCTCACAGGTGGCTTGACGAATTACGGTGTCTACAACGTCGCCAAAAATGCGACCAGGGGTGGAAGTACTGCCCTTCCACCCCATTAAAATTAGGTCAATGTGTCTTTCTTTGATTGTCTCTAAAATTGCATGGGCAATATCATGAGTAACTCGGATCTGTGTATGCACCGGAATTTTCCATTTTTTGCCTAAAACTTCAGCGTTTCGCAGTAATCGCCGACTTTTGGCAGTCCTAACAGGGGTTTCAGCAGGAGATTTTTGACGAGAAACAAGGATGACTTGCAGACATTCTATTTCGTAGTGACGATCGCGGGCGATCGCTGCTGCCATTTGTAATAGTGTGGCGGCTGTTTCGGGGTTAGCAACTGGTACTAATAATCTACCTCTACCGATGCTGGGCGATCGCGTTTGATAAACAACGTAAGACGGTTCTGGTTGGGGTCCGTGTTCTCTAGTGTGACAGTTGAGACTGTCGGCTTCTGCCCGAATAATATCAGCACGAGTGATGATACCGATAATTCTCTGCCCTTCTACTACTGGTAAACGACTGATTTGATGACGATCCAATAAATACAGCACATTGCTTAAATTATGGGTAGGCGTAACTGTCACTGGCTGGGGTGTCATGATTTCCCGTAGGGGAGTATCTTTTGCTAAGTTGCGATCGCGTATTTTTAATAAATCAGTTTGGGTAACAATTCCTACTAATTTACCTTGTTCAACTACAGGAAATCCCCGATGGTGAGAACGAGAGAAAGCTTGTACTACTTCTTCCACAGACATCTCTGCATCCAGGGTTTCCACCCGACGCTGCATGACGTCTTTTGCTGTTAACTTGGTGAATGCACCCTCAACGGGGGGTACATTTTCAAGGTTGATGCCGCTTAAGTGTAAAAGTTTGGTATACAGCGATCCTGTCATCAGCTTGTCAGCAACCAGGTAGGATGTAACAGAGCCAATCATTAAGGGTAACACCAGATTGAAATCTGTTGTCATTTCAAAGACAATCACAATCGCCGTGATTGGTACTTTCGAGACGGCACTAAAAAATGCCCCCATGCCTGCTAAAGCATAGGTAGTTGGCGAAGCTAATCCAAGTAACTGGAATTCAACAATACCGACGATATATCCTAAACAAGAACCTAAAATCAAACTAGGTGCAAATAATCCTCCTGGCGCACCTGAGCCAAACGCTACCAGGGTTAAGAGAAACTGAGCCAAAAACGCGATCGCCGCTATAGGTGCGTTAGCCTGACCAGCGATCACAAATTCTCTTAATCCTGTATTGTCACGGAAAGCCGGAGGTAAAAATGCAACTACGATACCTGAGATAAATCCAGCCAAAGCTACCCTGAGCGGTAAACTCACATGTAATCTACGGTATGTTTTAATACTTTCAATTAATCCACGATTAAATAATGCTGCCAGTAATCCTGCTAAAACACCCAAAACCAGGTAAAAAGGAATTTCGATGATAGAGAAACTGCTAGAAGATTGAGTTAATTCCAAGTTCAGTAGCAAACTACGACCACCCAAAAGACGGGAGACAACACCACCAATAAAAGAAGCAATGATTGCAGTTCCCAATGTTAGCCCCGATAAATCTTGGAGTAACTCTTCTACCACAAACAAGACACCAGCAATGGGCGCATTGAAAGCCGCTGCTAAACCTGCACCTGCACCAGCGGCAATCATCTGGCGTCGATGATCTGGGGATGTGGGAACCCAGCGACTCATCCCAGCTGCCAAAGCAGCCCCGACTTGTACAGTCGGACCTTGTCTACCTAAAGTAATTCCTGAAGCCAAAGTGATCATGGCACTAAGTAACTTCACAATCGCCACTCGCCATGAAAGCTTGACTGGTACATTGGCAAGAGAAGCTTTCACATGGGGGATACCACTGCCAGATGCTTCTGGTGCTAACCTTTGTACCAACAGTCCAGCCAGAAACCCGAAGCCCAAACCAACTGCTGGGAGGAATAGCCAGGCTGGTAAAACCTGGGAACCCTGAACTCGCCATGTTCCTAGCCATCCCGAACCAAATTTCAAGCATACAGCAGAAAAAGCGGCAACCAGACCAATAATACAGGCTTCTGCGATCGCTAAACCTCTTCTTGGTTGCCAGACAGTGCGAATATACTGATTCAGAAAAGGGAGCGACATAGAAATTAAAAATTAAAAATTAAAAATTTAGTATTTTTGACATTTATAGGAGAAATTTTAACTTCTTCCGCAACCTTGTGATACCCAAAATCGTTGCAGTGCATAGACGCGTAGGGGGCTTCTCGGAAGGCGACGCTCACCTTGACAAAATCTTTCTCAAAATGCCTGATAATTAAAGTCAAGGTTAACCCTCTTTTTCTATCGACTTTATTACTTATGAATCAGGGGTTATTGAATCAAGGTTTAACAAATGAACCAAGTAATCCCAATCTCGAAAACCACAGCACACCCTAATGGGTTTATAATTAATTAATTGTGTAGCCAATATTGCTAAGTTTTTATTAAGTGTTCACAGATTTTATTTTTCCAACCCCTATAGAAAGGGGTAATAGCAAATGAAATGGTACAATCCAAAGTCAGTAACATTGGTTCCTGGCTTGTTATTTGTAATTTGTGTATCAGCAGTATACCTGAGATATTCAGCTAAGTGTACCAATATTAACTGTGACGATCTAAACACTACGCAGACAAACCGATTGTCAACAGAACAAATACGCCATACTGCTCAAGCTATTACTGTGAAAGTGATGTCAAAAGAATTCTTAGGTTCAGGAATTCTACTAAAAAAGCAAGACTCAGTTTACATAGTTTTAACTAACGCCCATGTATTGCGTGCTGATGCTCCTCCCTATCGGGTTCAAACACCGGATGGTCGGATCTGGTCTGCGAATTTGCTGGCAAATGTCAAGTTTGACACTAATGATTTAGCCATATTACAGTTTCGTAGCCTAGACAGAAATTATACTGTGGCATCCATTGCTTTTAACCCTACCATCGGTGATGAAGTATTTGCTGCTGGATTTCCCCATGCAGATGACGGAAAAGACAAAGGCTTTACCTTTACAACTGGTAAAGTAGAACTAATATTACCGAAGGCTTTAGCAGGTGGTTATCAAATTGGCTACACTAATGATATCCAAAAAGGTATGAGTGGAGGACCACTCCTCAATCATCAAGGTAAAGTAGTTGGTGTGAATGGAATGCACGCATATCCTTTGTGGGATGTTCCTTCAGTATTCGTTGATGGTTCCGAAGCAGATCAAAAATTGCATGAACAGATTGTTCGCCTAAGTTGGGCTGTCCCGACAGAGAAATTTACAAACACCTTTGGATTAGGGAAGAGGAAATAGGGAACTTTTAACAGTAATAAAAAACTTGGTGTTTCACAAATTAGGGATGAAGATTAGATTGAACCACTAAGTCACCAAGACACCAAGAATATAATCTACGTCTAACATCAATGAAAAAGGTACAAATAGATCATAGTGAATAGTCAACATACTAATTATCACCCAACCACTAAGGGAAAATCCATCTGTGCCATCTGTGTTTATCGGTGTGTATCGGTGGTCGATTTCTAAAAAGAACGATTTTTTAGCAAATGCAATGTTCCTTGCATTTAGAGGATTACGTTTCCACATGATGTGCAAAATCAGCTTTCCTTTGAAGTTGACAAGAAAGATAGGACAATTATCTAATTAATCTCAAAAGACTTTATCATTTCATTCACTGTTTTGATAAATTCATCGTAATCATCTATAGCTGCTGTATAGGTAATTATGTATGCTTTATCGCCTCTTAAAATCCAGATTTGCAAATTTTTTAACTTAGTGTCCTCGTCTTTACCTGTGTAGATGATCTGATTTGCTTGTTTAAATGCCAACGTTGTTGAACTCGTATTAATAATTTGAGCTTCTGGCAAAGTATTTTTTATTTCATCAACAAATAATTCTTTAGACTCAGCTAATGTTCCGGAAAATTTTTCAATATCTATATTTAACTTTTCTTGAAATTTATCAGTCTCACTTTGCTTTGGAGATATAAATGTTACTACTTCAGTAACTCCTAAAACATCAATTTCTTTAATTTGTAGCTGCCAACTAGCTGGATATTTTATTTTTATACCGTAATTGGAATTTTCATAGGGTATAAACTTTTCGGGTTCTTGTCCAGACCGAATTGCTACAAATACGCTAGCAAGCACTGCAACTGTGCCTACAGGAATTAACCATTTCCAACGAGATGTGGAAGAAGGAAATTTCAGAATCGATGGGAGTCTTGTTTTTCCCTGTGTAACAGTGTGATTTGGGTGTGAGATTTGTCTTAGTGCTTGCAGTGCTGACTCCGCTGACTGATAACGTCCACCAAAGTGATAGCGTACCATTCTATCTAGAATATTAGCTAGCTCAGGGCTAACCCGCGCTTGGTCACGCCAAACAATTTCTCCGGTTTGGGGGTCTCTGGGTAGTTTACTTCCTTGGGAAGGGTCAGGATATATGCCTGTTAAAGCTTGGATACCAATCACTCCTACAGCGTAGACATCACTACTATATTGTGGTTCACCAGCTGCTTGTTCACTGGGCATGTAGCCAAGAGTACCAATAGCCACGGTGACAGTTTGCCCCTGTTGATTAACTTCCAGACCTCTGACCTTTTTCACCGCACCAAAATCAATCAGGACAATTTTTCCGTCCTGTCGTCGCATGATATTCGCAGGTTTAATATCCCTGTGAATTACTCCTTGACGATGGACAAAGGCTAAAACTTCTAGGATTTCCGTCAAAAGCTTAATCGTCTCAACTTCAGTGAGTCTATTAGCTAATGGAGGTAATTCTTGCCTCAGGTCGTGACCTTCAATAAATTCTTGTACTAAATAAAATTCTTGATTTTCTTCAAAATAAGCTAAAAGGCGCGGAATCTGATCATGATTGCCTAATTCTTCTTGAATTTCTGCTTCTTGTTTAAAGAAGCGCTGTGCTATCTGTAGAGTATTTGGGTCATTAGTTCTTGGTTTTAGCTGCTTAACCAGACACTTAGGATTACCTGGGCGGTCGGTGTCACACGCAATGTAAGTAGCCCCAAATCCTCCTCCTAATCCCAGTTGTTGGACAATTTGGTAACGTCCACGAAGCTTGTGACCCAACATTATATTCACCTTACATGCTAATAAGTTTAGAAGTTATGACTCAAAGCGTCTATGTGTTGATGTTATCTTGACACAGTTTGACACTTATTACGATAAAAGTATCAGCAGCAGTTCTTGACACACAATATTCAATAATTTTTTAGATTTATCGTCAAAAATAGGAATATAGGGTAGCTCTGTCAAAGTGGGTAGAAAAAAATCCAAATCTCGGTAAACTAAGAATATTTTCCTCTTTGTGTCTTAGTGCCTTGGTGTTTCAAATAAATATTTTTTCACCACCAAGACACAAAGACACCAAGAAAAGTCCTATATCGACCTGCACAAGCCAGGACTTGTTAGCAAGTAAACTACAAAAGTCCCCAGCCAGTGACTACTGGAATAGTGTTCACTGACAGCTTCGGTTATGCTACTTTGACGATGTAGAACAGCAGTAGCACGATTCTCTAACTGTTGTCTGAAAGGAGGCTTCAGGAAAATAACGAGTGAGACGTGTGAGTAACTAGTGTCCATGCACTGCTGAATGCCAATCCAAGCAACTATAAAAAGCAGGTGTTAATTGGTCTGGTGGCTTGATATCTTCGTCGTTATCAAATCAGTAAATACCGCTATGGGGATACTCTTTTTTGATGCAGGTAAGTACCAATTGGATCAATTTTGCTGCGATCGCTGCGTCTATCTCCATAGCTTTGGTTTTTATGCTGACTACAACAGTAAATAGAGTAAGCTAAATGAAATGCAGTATTGATGATTTAATTAGCTTAGGTCTGAGTACGCGATCGCACACTGCAAAAATCTGATCAGTAAGTCGGTACAGATGTGTCTGGTACAAGTTGGGATTGTCATTTGTCATTGGACATGAATCAGTGAACAAGTGACCTGTTTAATTTGATAACTGATAGCTGATTTAGTTGTTTGTGTTCGCTGTCTCTCACAACCGTCGAATTCCCTTTTCCAAACCCTGACAAACACCAGTCAGAAAATCCAAGTCTAAAGTGGCAATTGTATCAGTGGGTTTGTGATAATGGGGATTTCGCAAAAAAGCCGTATCTGTAATCATGATGGCTGGATAACCTGCATCCCAAAAAGGGGCGTGATCACTCTGTCGAGTTTGTCGGACTATATGACCTTTATTAGGTACTGGTAGCCACTGACTTGCTACACCCACTTTCCGAATACTGCGGCTAATGTTAATTAAATCTCTTAAGGTTCGCCAATTGCCAATTAAACCAATAAAATCGCCACGACTAGGATAGATATGTTGTAAAGGTGGCGGGTAAATTTGGGAACCAGGATTGGAGTTACAGTAACCTAACATTTCGAGAGAAATCATTAAGCGTAGCGGTTGCTGTTCTTTTTGCAACTTAGCTGCATACTCAATGCTACCTAACAAGCCATATTCTTCCATATCAAAAGCTACTAGCTGCAACGGATATTTGATTGGTTGTGTTGCAAACATCCTTGCTAACTCTAGTAACACTGCTACACCTGTAGCATTATCATCAGCCCCTGGGGAACTAGGCACAGCATCATAATGGGCACCAATTAAAATTGGTGGCAAGTCTCTGTTTTGTGAATCCGCAGCAGGTAAGTTCAAGATGAGATTTTTGCAAGCTTTACCACTCACATAAAAGGTGTGGATATCCACACTCCCCCACTGTGCAAATGAGGCGCGAATGTATTCTTGAACAAAAAAATGGCCAGCACTTGCCATGTAAGGATCGCGATCGCGGACTATTTGAGTAAGATGAGTTTCCAGTTGGTTTTTTAAATTCACAAGATTCTAACAGCGAACCTGGTTGAAGGTGTATTTATCAACAGCAAGATACAATAAATCAAGCATTAGTTCTAAACAAAAAATTTATATAGAAATACTAGGAGAAACTTAACGCATGGGCAAGGTAGTAGGCATCGACTTGGGTACAACTAACTCTGTAGTCGCCGTCATGGAGGGTGGCAAGCCGGTGGTTATTGCCAATGCAGAAGGAATGCGAACAACTCCCTCCGTAGTTGGCTTTAGCAAAGACGGCGAACGCCTTGTAGGGCAAATGGCAAGGCGACAAACTGTCCTCAACCCTCAAAATACTTTTTTTGCAATTAAACGTTTCATGGGACGTAGGTACAGTGAACTGAGTCCAGAATCGAAGCGTGTACCTTATACCATTCGCAAAGATGAAGTTGGCAATATTAAAGTTGTTTGCCCCCGTTTAAATAAAGATTTTGCCCCAGAAGAAATTTCGGCAATGATTCTCAAGAAATTGGCCGAAGATGCCAGTAAGTACTTGGGGGAACCCGTTACAGGAGCAGTAATTACCGTTCCCGCCTATTTTAATGATTCCCAACGGCAAGCAACGCGGGATGCTGGTAGAATTGCTGGTCTGGAAGTTTTGCGAATTCTCAACGAACCAACTGCTGCTTCTTTGGCTTATGGTTTAGATCGCGGGGAGACGGAAACCATCTTAGTATTTGACTTAGGCGGTGGTACATTTGACGTTTCCATCCTAGATGTTGGTGACGGTGTATTTGAAGTTAAAGCTACCAGCGGTGATACTCAACTCGGTGGTAATGACTTTGATAAAAAAATTGTCGATTGGTTAGCAGAACAATTTCTCGAACAAGAAAAAGTAGATTTAAGAAGAGAACGACAATCTTTGCAGCGTTTGATGGAAGCTGCGGAGAAAGCCAAAATCGAACTTTCTGCTGTTAGCGTCACTGAAATTAACTTGCCCTTCATCGCTGCTACGGAACAAGGACCTGTCCACTTAGAAACTCGCCTGACTCGTTCCCAGTTTGAAGGCTTATGCGATGACTTGTTAGGGCGGTTACGTGTCCCTGTCAAACGCGCTTTAAAAGATGCTGGACTCACCCCTAATGATATTGACGAAGTTGTACTAGTAGGCGGTTCTACACGGATGCCTATGGTACAGCAGCTAGTACGCGCTATGATTGGCATAGAACCCAACCAAAACGTCAACCCTGATGAAGTTGTCGCAGTGGGTGCAGCAATTCAAGCGGGTATTCTCGCTGGCGAACTCAAGGATGTATTGTTACTGGATGTGACACCCCTATCTCTGGGACTGGAAACTATAGGTGGCGTTAAGAAAGTACTAATTCCCCGCAACACTACTATTCCTGTCCGCCGTTCTGACATCTTTTCCACGTCAGAAAATAACCAGAACACTGTGGAAATTCACGTAGTCCAAGGTGAACGGGAAATGGCAGCAGATAACAAATCCTTAGGGCGATTCAAGCTGTACGGTATCCCTCCAGCACCTCGTGGTATTCCCCAAATTCAAGTAGCATTTGA
Source organism: Fischerella thermalis PCC 7521 (assembly GCF_000317225.1). GTDB lineage: Bacteria > Cyanobacteriota > Cyanobacteriia > Cyanobacteriales > Nostocaceae > Fischerella > Fischerella thermalis. The sequence continues at coordinate 86,839 of NZ_AJLL01000090.1, read as the reverse complement.
TATCGATGCTAACGGCATATTACAAGTAACTGCTTTAGATAGAACCACAGGTAGAGAGCAGAGTATTACAATTCAAGGTGCTTCTACCTTAAGTGAAAGTGAAGTTCAACAAGCGATTCGAGAAGCTGAGAAATTTGCTGACGTAGACAGACAACGTAAAGAAAAAGTTGAAAAACGTACGCGGGCTGAGGCTTTGATTTTACAGGCCGAAAGACAATTGCGGGAAGTGGCACTAGATTTTGGTATGGCATTTGCCCGCAACCGTCGTCAACAAATTGACAACATCTGTCGGGAACTGCGCGAGAGTTTAAAAGAAAATGATGATCGCGGCATAGACCAAGCTTACGCCGACTTGCAAGATGCGTTGTATGACCTCAACCGCGAAGTCCGCCAGTACTACGCTGAAGAAGAAGATGACGATTTGTTAGGTGCGATTAAAGACATTTTTACAGGTGGTGGTGATAAAGACCGGGATTATCCTAGAGACACTTTCCGCGATCGCGATTACTATGACAAAGACTATGACCGAGGTTATGGCAGAGATTATGACCGCAGTCCTAGCCGAGACCACGACAAAAGCTATGGTCGAGACAGCCGTTCTTCTGCTTTTGACGGTGGTTCTTCACGCCGCTCTCGTCCCACCTATCAGGATAACTGGGATGATGACGATGATTGGTAATCAAGCTTGTTAGGTAAAAAATTATCACTCCTTCGTTGTTCAGATGTATTGCTAGTGCAAAATACTGAATATTTAGTTAGAAAAAGGTGATGAAATTGATTTGAATTTCGGATTTAGTCGATATTAATAGGTAATCAGTAATAGTCAGTAGCTAATGGTTAGTGGTTATTTGTTTTTTCCAACAACTACCAACCGCTAACAATTGATCATTCATTATCAACAACCAACAACCAACAACCAACTATCTTAAAAACTAAATCTTTAATTAAAACTGATTATGCAGAATTTGCGGAATTTTCGCGATTATTACGAAGTTTTGGGAGTATCTAAAGATGCCACCAATGAAGAAATTAAAAAAAATTACCGACGCTTAGCTAGGCAGTATCACCCAGATCTGAATCCAGGGAACAAAGCAGCAGAGGAAAAATTTAAGGATATCGGTGAAGCTTATGAAATCCTCTCCGATCCCACAAAGCGAGCCCAATACGACCAATTCAGCCGCTACTGGAAGCAAAAAGGCTTTGATAAACAAGCACAGAAAAAACCTTGGGGCGCGGATAGCCGTAGCAATGGTCGCAGTACCCAGGATGTAAACCCTAGTAATTATTCGGATTTTACAACCTTTATTAATGAAGTCATTGGTGTAAAAACTGGTCGAAACGCCACATCTACAGCTGCTAATACCACCAACGCCGATCCATTTCGTACCCCGAGAACAAAAGTTGCATATACCCCAAACCAACGCCCCACAAAGCGAGATATCGAAGCAAGATTATCTCTACCTCTAGAAAAAGCTTATCACGGTGGTTTGGAAAGAATCCGCCTAGAGGATGGGCGATCGCTAGAAGTAGAAATGCCCGCAGGAATGGTAACAGGTCAAATTATTCGTCTCCGTAATCAAGGCATCAATGGTGGCGATTTATACTTAAAAATCACTGTCGAACCTCATCCTCTTTTTAAAATAGAAGGCACAGATATTTACTGTCAAATCCCCATTACTCCCAGTGAAGCTGTATTGGGAGGCCAAGTTGAAGCACCAACCCTTGATGGTTTGGTAAAAATGACCATTCCTCCCGGAGTTAGGTCTGGACAAAGATTACGTTTAGCTGGTAAGGGTTATCCCAGCGACAAAGGTAAACGCGGCGACCAATTAGTAGAAATTCAAATAGTTACTCCTAAAAATATTAGCCAAGAAGAACGGCAATTATACGAAAAAATACGACAGATTGAAAATTTTAGACCCCGTGCTGATTTGTTTTCATAAGGTTGTTAGTTGGTTATTGGTAATTTCCAACGCCCAATGTCCACTCCACCCTTACCTTAAGCCCTGCGGGTACTCTCTGTGCCTTAAGCTTATGAGCGCGTTTACGGGAGTTCGCAATCGACGGGAAGCGGAGCCACTGCGTTGGACGGGTTTCCCGGCTTGTAGCACGTGATGTCTACTGATATCTTGCACTAAATTTTCAGAGCGCCAAGTCTTTGAGTCTGTTGGAAACGGACTTGTGCTATTAGCCTTGAAATAAATTCCAAGGCAAGATATGGCGTAGGTGCAAGATATCAGCAAAAAAACATTGGTGCGATCGCATATGAATTGCCCCCAAAATAGATTAAAAGAGTGAGTATGCATCTTTTTGCTGTAAGGTATACAACTTTATACGCACCAGCTGAAAACTATCTCAATCTTGATTGACAATCAAAAGTGTCTATTTTTTTCTATATTTTAAGTAATTAAATTGATTTTAAAGCCAAATATAACTTTATCTAACTTTTTTGTGATTTTTGTAACAATTGCATGATTATCGGTGTAACAGAATTTTATTTGCAATTGCATCATAGTTACCATTGTTACAGCAATTATCTCTACTAGTTGGGAGAGGATGTCAGCCGCTAATCTGTGTTATCGTGTTGGCTTAAATTTAAACAAATCACCAACTTAACTGGATATTTACAAGTTTTTTACTCTATTTTGTCAGGAAACATTTATAATGTTTTTATTTCCATAGAACAATTATTCAAATAATCTTGCCACAATGCTAGTAAATTTAATACTAGTAATCAACTTTTTCTGTCTTAAAATTAAAATTTTATTTTTTATAAATTTAGTAGCATAAACAGCGGAATTTATGAAAATCAAAATTTACAAATCTGTGATTATTTCTAAATAAAATAAATATTAAATTTAAGTAAAAATATAGTTTACGATGATAGTTGCCAGTTTGGCAACATAAACTCTGTAGATTTGTTATTCATTGATTTACCAGGCTTTTTATTTATGTCTACTGATGGTCAAAAAAGTGACAAAAATGCCAATAAATGACAATAAGATGCCTTACAATCGCCAAATTTTAATCTTTTTTTGATGTAGCACTTGAGATAAATAGGGGAGGGGAAAACAAGTTAAACAACTAAATTGTGAAGCAAATTTGGATTAACTTTTTCATCATCACCTTTACAATATGATTGGTCAGTTACTCGCAGGACACTATCAAGTCCTTAAAGTATTGGGTGAGGGGGGATTTGGTCAAACTTATATCGTTGAAGACATACATCTTCCCGGAAAACCTAAGTGTGTTCTTAAACATCTTAAAACTACTAGTACGGACTCAGAATCTTTAGAAATTGCCAGGAGGCTATTTCAAAAAGAAGCCGAAACCCTGCAAAAGTTAGGTAACCACGACCAGATACCAAGGCTTTTAGCTTACTTTGAAGAAGACCAACAATTCTACTTAGTTCAAGAGTTTATTGAGGGACATCCCCTCAGTAGAGAATTTTTTGTCGGACAAAAATGGACAGAAAAACAAACTATTAAAATGCTTATTGAAATATTAAGCATTTTAGAATTTGTCCACGGTCAAGGAGTAATTCATCGCGACATCAAACCAGATAATGTGATTAGACGCGCTAGTGATAATCAATTAGTTTTAATTGACTTTGGGGCAATTAAACAATTGCGAAACCAAACGATAATTGGGTCAGGAAAGCAAAATATGACAATTGTTGTTGGTACTCGTGGTTATATGCCCTCTGAACAAATCCGGCGTGTACCTCGTCCCAGCAGTGATATTTATGCTTTGGGGATGATGGGTATTCAAGCATTAACAGGAGTACATCCGCATACACTACAAGATGATCCGGAGACAGGAGAAGTACTTTGGCAAGAACTCACCTCTGTGACTCCAGAGTTTGCTGATGTCCTTACTAAGATGACTCGTTATCATTTCAAAGACCGCTACCAAACGGCGACTGAGACATTAGAAGCACTGCGAGAATTATTAATTAATTCTAGTGAAACAGAAGCAGCAGAAGTTGAGATAAAATCAGAAATTGTCAGTAAGAAATTACATCAATTAACAATAGAGTGGATAGAAGACGGACAAATTAAATATCGTACGATTCTTGAGAATCAAGCTAGTAAAAATATAGGTAAAATACGTATTGGCCGCAACCCTCAAGAGTGCGATATTGTTTTACCAGATCTGACAATATCTGGACTGCACGCTGAGATATTTTTTCATACCGAAAAGCAAAGATTTTATTTACGAAATTTACGACAGCAAAACCCGCCAATCGTTGATGGACAGTTGCTTTTAGCTGGGGAAATACCTCTTGCTGTTGGTAGTCACATACGTTTGGGTCAACAGGATTTTAGGGTTAAAGATATAACCTGCAAAGAGTATAGTGATGGTTACACCCCGATAGAGTATGCTAAACGTTTTGCAATTACATTAGCATCACCACAACCTGTACTAAAGACAATACGGGTATCTCAATTTAAAAAGTCCGAAGAAGTAGCTAAGCCCTCACTACCACCTCAGTCTATGATTGTTTCAGTCGCTCCCAAAAAAGCGCAACGACCATTACTCAAGACAGGTACGGCTGCTTTCATGAGTGCGATCGCGGGTATCATAGTATTAAATACCGTTAATTTAAGCAGAGGTAATTCCCAACAAAATCTCATTTCCCAAGCACCACAAATGTGTCGTCTTGTATCTCCCTCTGGCGGCAAATTATTAGCAAAACTGCGTCCAGAACCACAAACAGAAGTTGGTGCATTAAAACAATTGAATCTTGGTGAAAAAGTTTTATTTATTCAAGCAAGGGGAGATTTTGTTCAAGTACGACTTGCTGATGGTACACAAGGGTGGGTATTTGGAGACGAAATTCAGCCTTGCAACAAAACAGCACGTAATTATCGTACTTGGTAATTTTGTTGGTTGTTGATTGTTGGTTGTTGGTGGTTATTGCTTGTAGACACGTGCCATGGCACGTCTGTACATTAGTTAGTTAACCATCCCCCTTGTCCTTCTTGTCTTTCCATCTCCTTTCACACTTTCCTTCTTGCGATAGATTTGGCTAGTGGGTTATTAAGAAACAAAATGTTTTAGTGACCATTGGAAGAATTGGCGTTGCCGAAAAATTTATCCTTGTGACAAAGCAAATACATTGAATATAAAAACTGTCTTAACGGAAATCCTCTAGTAAGCCGTGTAGATTTTAGTAAGTTCACAAAATCCTATTGGAAACAACATTTTATGTCGCTAGAACAGGTTAATGCTTTTTATGAGCTTTTAAATTCAGATCAAGTTCTCTACGAGCAATACTATAACAAATGTTCTAACAAAGGCGTTTTTGGTGTCTGGAATTGGGACAAAAGCAAAATAGTTGATTTTGCTGCTTCTATTGGTTACAACTTCACTGAAACTGAACTGGATTTGGCATGGTTTGGTGGAGATACAAGTCTTTGTGTAGGATTTACGCAGTGAGATGATAATTTAGCTAGTGTAAATCATTGTCGTTGGGATAAGGCAGAAGGCAGAGGGCTGTCCCAATGAACCCCTCTGCTTGAGATGAAACTTAGCTAAAACCACGAATTAGATTGTTTCAAAAACTCCTTTTCGTCTGGAGTTGAAGTTCTTCCCAAAATTGCGTTTCGGTGAGGAAAACGACCAAAACGTTCAATCACCTCCATATGACGAATTGCATACTCAATACAGCTAGCACTATCAGGATCATCACTGAGTTGTTTAAATAACTTAACTGCTTGACGTTGATGTTCTAGGTTTTCACTGTGTTCAAAAGGTAAATAAATAAACCAACGCTGTACAGGTAGCAATTTTTGATCATATCCTTGGGCAACAGCATGATGAGCTGTTGAAAGTGCTTCCCAATCGGTGGCAAAGGCTTGTGGAGTATCACGAAACATATTACGAGGAAACTGATCTAGCAGTAAAATTAGTGCTAAACAAGACTCTGGAAATTCCATCCAGTCATCTAAGTAACCCTCTGCTGCTTTTTGATAATCTTTAAAAAACCTATTTCGTATTTGTTCATCAAACTCTGGTTTCTTTTGGAACCAAAATTCCTGTGGTTTACCGTAATTAGGTTGATCGGGCTTACCAAACCAAAAGTCTAATATTTCTTGTGCCTGTGACATTGATTTTACTGAGCATTACAAATAACTTGTCGCATTTTACGCATATTTGCAGGCAATTCAAAATTCATTGCTTGTTGAATAAAAATAGACGGTATGGGGATGTTAGGAGTCGCTTGTACTGTATAGCTCAACAAAGTACCGTTAGCATAATCTTGTAAGTATAATTCAGCGCTGAAGTCGTGAAAAGTACCTTTTTCTAGGCGAAATTGCACTCTTTGTCCTAATTCTTCAATGACGTTTAGGTAAATTTCCACATGGGCTGTGAAAAACAAGAAGACTTTTTGTGCTGCTTGATACAGACGCTTGGCTTCACCTTTGATTTGCAAAACCTCGCTTCTGGTAATATCGGGAAAATACTGTACCCAACGAGGGTAATCTGTTAGTTGGGAAAATACTTGCGATCGCAGCAGGGGTAAATACATCCAAGCAGTAACACAACCACCCCAAGACGTATGCGATCGCGTTTCTGTAAAAATTTCACCCTGGATGATTTTCTGTTGCTTGTCTTGACTCCAAGTCATTGGCAAACCTGTGGTAAATGAGTCTGAAATATAAGATGCAGACATAACGTTTCACTCACTCCTCAACACATCGAAAACAGAAGGTGGTTAGCTATGCAAAAGGTAGAAGGAAAAAGTTTCTTTCCTAGCTTTTGATCTTTAACTCCTTCCTGGCCTATGCAGTTCATGATAGCTACTTATTTCATCGGTTTATAAGGTGTGATCACTTCAATTGATAGAGTCTATCCGATCAATTCTAATTCCAACTCCAGATATATAATTTCCGGAGATGCTGTTTTCTCGGCTATTATGCTTAAAAGTTTATCAATCTAAAGTAATTAAAATTACTTTAGCTTTTAAGTAGGAATTCTCAGAAAATGTAAAAACTGCCATAATAATGGCTAAAAATGACCTCTTGCACAAATATCTTTACAAAGAAAGGCAGAAGTACGTAGACCCGCAGTGGCTTCCGCAGGTATGCAGAGGAGCAGAGGAGCCACTGCGGTGGTGAGACAGCGCAGTCTTGGAGATTTGTTTCCCCCATGAGCGACTGTCACCAAAATAAGGATGAAAGCTAAAAACTGATGTTTGATATCAAGTCCGGCTAATTACTTACGATATTATTCTGATGCAGTTGAGCATTGGGCATTGATTTTTCCCATTACCCATTACCAATTACCAATTACCGGCCTTCACAGATATGATAAGTCTTTAAACGGACATGACATGAATACTTCATCCTTGGAATAAGCTTAATTGTTGAGACAATAGGTAGCAATATGAGCCAATCTTCTTCTAAATTAAATCGCAGATTAACCCAAGCAGTTGGTATTGTTCTTGGGATTACAATCGCCGTCTGGGTATTAAGGGGATTTGGGGTACTAACTTTTCTTCCTGGAGGAATTATTTTAATGTTGTTATTGGTAGCGATCGCAATAGGTATTCTCAGTCACTTGCAAAAAACCTGGTGGCGTTTCTAAACCACGTCAATTAAAACCAATATGGGTAGCAGCAATTCACAGCAAACAAGCAAAGGAAGCATCCTCATAGTTGATGACTCCTGGGAACATTTACAAGCTTTATCTGCTACTTTGTCTCAATATGGGTATGCAGTCCGGGGTTTAATTACAGGTTCAATGGTTTTAGAAGTAGCAAAATTAGCTTTACCGGATCTGATTTTGCTTGATATTAAAATGCCAGATATAGATGGCTATGAAGTTTGTCAACAACTGAAAGCCGATGAGGCGACTTGCCATATTCCGGTAATTTTTCTCAGTGTGTATCATGATGTTTTTGACAAAGTTAAAGCTTTTAAAATTGGTGCTGTAGACTACATTACTAAGCCCTTTCAAGCAGAAGAGGTTTTAGTACGTGTAGAAAATCAAATTACTATCCAGAAACTCCAACAGCAACTCAAAAAGCAAAACGAACAGTTGCTGCTGGAAATGCAACAATGTCAACGTATTGAAGCCGCCCGACAGTTGCGCGAACAATATCTGACAGCACTGGTAGAAGTGCAGCATCGGTTGCTGTCATTTGATGACAGCAATAAATGCTACCAAGATATTATGCCAATTCTGGGAGGTGCTTCCAAGGCGAGTCGCGTCTACATATTTGAGAATCATTATGCAGATGATGGCAAGTTGCTGATGAGTCAACGGGCTGAGTGGTGTGCTGAGGGTATTAATTCCACAATTAATAATCCCATTCTGCAAAACTTGCCTTATGAAGAATATTTTCCTCGCTGGGCTGCTTTACTGCCACAGGGCAAAATTATTTCTGGCATTGTCGCAGAATTACCCGCATCAGAACGGGCAATTTTAGAACCGCAAGGTATACTTTCGATTCTAATTTTGCCAATTATTGCTAAGGGAGAATTTTTAGGTTTTATTGGCTTTGATAATTGTATAGAATCACGTCTTTGGGAAGCTTCAGAAATCGCTTTTTTACAAGCAGTTGGCGGAGCAATTTCTATAGCCTATGAACGCTATAAATCAGATTTAGAATTACAACAACAACTAGAACGTAGTAATATTCTCAGAAAAATTACAAACAAAATCCGTTCAGAATTAGACACAGAAAATATTATCAAAACTGCTGCGCAACAAATAGGAGAGGCTTTGGGTGTAAGCCGCGCCCTAATTCATTCTTATGTAGACTCACCAACTCCTCAAATCCCGATCTTTGCAGAATTTTTGACCCCTGGGTGTACTTCTATAAGTCATTATAAAATACCTGTAAGCGGAAATCCTCACGTTCAACAGTTATTAGCTCAAGATCAAGCTATAGCAGTTAAAAATGTTTATACTTATCCCTTATTAAAGAATTCTCAAGAATTATGCCGAGAATATAACATCAAGTCCATACTAGCAGTACGCACTTCTTACAACAGCCAAGCAAATGGCATGGTTTGTTTACATCAGTGCGATCGCTACCGAGACTGGAGTCCAGAAGAAATTGAACTTTTAGAATCGATCGCCGCCCAATTGGGAATTGCTCTTGCCCAAGCCAAACTACTAGAACAGGAAAAACAAGCCCGGATAAAATTAGAGCAAGAAATTCGCGATCGCCTCAACGCGGAAGCAGCCTTAAAAGCCAGTGAAAGTAAATATCGTCACTTAGTAGAAACCTCCCGGGATATCATTTGGTCAGTGGATACTTCCGGATGCATTACCTATGTCAACTCTGCTGTCAAACAGATTCTTGGTTATGAACAACAGGAGATGATCGGGCGTTGCTTCACTGAATTTGTTCCACCTGCACAACTTGCCCAAGACCTTTGCGCATTTGAGTGTATCCTCAATGGAGAGTCTATTTTTGGGTATGAAACCATCCGCATTGGCAAAGATAGTAGCTTAGTCTACCTGATTTTGAATGCGATCACCGTAGAAGATGAAGAGGGTAAAATAGTTGGTGTTACAGGCACAGCCACCAATATTACAGAGCGCAAACGCGCAGAACAAGCGCTAACAGCTAGTGCTGACAAGCTTCGCAATCACAACTTAGTATTAACCCAACTCGCTAAAAATCAAGTACTTTATCAAGGTGATTTAAAAGCTGCTTTACGTAACATCACTGAAGTAGCAGCCAAAAATATCGAAGTAGAACGAGTCAGTATCTGGCTATATGACGAAACACGTACTCAAATCCAATGCCTTGACTTATTTGAAAAAAGTAGTAATAGGCACAGCGATGGTGGTTCTCTAGTAGCAGCAGACTATCCATCTTATTTTCAAGCCTTGGAGCAAGACCAACCAATTGTAGCCACAGACGCCCATACCGACTCTAGAACCAAAGAATTTTCTGAATCCTATTTAACTCCCCTGGGAATTACTGCAATGCTTGATACACCCGTCAAGCTTGAGGGTATGACAGTGGGTGTGTTATGTCTAGAACACACAGGTACTACTCGTGATTGGACAGCAGAAGATCAAAATTTCGCACGCTCTTTGAGCAATTTAGTCTCCCTAGCACTAGAAGCACGGGAGAGGTTACGCACCTTTAAAGCACTGCGACAGTCGGAAGCCAAGCTAGCCTCAGCCTTTCGCTCATCTCCCGATCCCATCACCCTCACTACTTTCCCAGACATCCGCTACATAGAAGTTAATGATAGCTTTTGTAGATTTTTTGGCTATTCTCGTTCTCAGGTAATTGATCGCAATTATCGAGAATTAAATATTTGGGTGAATCAAGAAGAATGTACCATGCTCACCCAAGTTCTGCGCCATACAAAAGCAATTCGCAATCACGAGGTTGAGTTCCGTACTGCCAACGGAGAGCTAAAGACGACACTGTTTAGTGCTGAATTAATAGAAATAGACGGACAACAGTACTTACTTGGTACTGCTCATGACATCACAGAACGTAAGCAAGCGGAAAATGAAAGTCGTTTGTTATTGGTAACAACCCAAGCAATCAGTCGTGCTGTAGATGTAAATGATGCCTTAGCCCTTGTTCTACGGCTCATCTGTACTACTATCGATTGGGATTTTGCTGAAGCGTGGATACCCAATGCCAATGGCACTGCTTTGGAATATAGCTTAGCTTGGTATGGACGCCACAACAACTTAGAAGAATTTTGCCAATACACCCAGATTGTCAGACTCGAAAAAGGTATGGGATTGTTGGGGCGAGTTTGGCGCCAGCAAAAGCCAGAATGGATAGAAGATGTTTCTCAAGTGACAGAATCAGCTTTTGTGCGAACGCACCAAGCAGCGCAAGTCGGATTAAAAGCTGGTTTTGCCGTGCCAATTTTAGCCGATAATCAAGTAGTAGCTGTGTTGGCCTTTTTTAAAAACACCTCCCATGCTTTGGATCGCCGTTTACTATATTTGGTAGGTGCTGTCGCAGCTCAACTAGGGGCGCTCATTCAACGTAAACAGGTAGAAGCAGCCCATCGCCAAAGCGAAGAACGTTTACAACTGGCACTAGAAGCTAGTGATTTAGGATTGTGGGATTGGAATATCAAAACTGGCAAAGTCTATCGCGACTGGCGATGGAAGAAAATGCTGGGATACGAAGCACACGAAATTACAGATGATTCCCACGCTTTTGGGGAGTTGGTGCATCCAGACGATGCACCAGTTATCAAATCAGAATTGGATGCTTATTTGCGTGGTGAAAGTCCAGTTTATGAAGTAGAATTTCGCCTGCGTTCTAAATCCGGTGAATGGAAATGGATACAGTCTTGCGCTCAGGTATTTGAGCGCGATGAATCGGGAGAACCGCTACGAATGACTGGTACGCACAAAGACATCACCGAACGTAAAACTTTAGAAAGGGAATTAGCTTTACGGGAAGCCCGCCTCAATGCTTTTTTCTCCTGCGCTCCTGTAGGGTTAACAATATTAGATGAGGAATTACGATATGTGCAGATCAACGAAGTGCTAGCAAATATTAATGGAATGTCCCAAAGCCAGCATTTAGGCAAGACCCTTTGGGAAATAGTACCCGACGTTGCTCCTGTGATCGCATCAGTCCACAAACAAGTTATGCAAACTGGTAAGCCTGTTCTCAACATAGAGCTAAGTACAGCATTACCTTTGCAGCCTGGTATTATACGGCATTTTTTAACTTCTTACTTCCCTATTTTTGGAGAGGACAATCACCCCGCTAGTGTAGGTACAGTTGTGATAGAAATCACAGATCGTAAGCATACTGAACTAGCTTTGCAAGAAAGTCAACGTCGCTACCAAACTTTAGCAGAAGCCTCACCTGTAGGCATTTTCCACACTGACCCTCATGGTAAGTACCTGTATGTAAATCAGCGTTTTAGTGAGATTACCGGAGTTACTTCCAAGGCTGATTTAGATAGGTTTTGGCATGAAATTATACATATAGATGATCGCGATCGCGTCTTTGCTGAATGGCAAGAAACAATATCAACAAAAAAGCCTTTTTATTCTGAGTATCGCTTTGTACACACCGATGGCAGAGTCATTTGGGTCATAGGTCAAGCTTTACCAGAATTTGGAGATGATGGTGAATTTAAAGGCTACATTGGCACAGTCACAGATATTACCGAACGCAAATTTGCCGAAGATGCCTTACGCGAAAGTGCAGACAGAGAAAGAGCCATAGCCCAAGTTATTCAGAGAATGCGCCAGACACTGGATCTGGCAACAATTTTTACTGCCACTACTCAAGAATTGCGGCAAGTGCTGAATTGCGATCGCGTCGTTGTGTATCGTTTTAACCCTGACTGGAGCGGCGAATTTGTTGCCGAATCAGTAGCAAGCGATTGGGGATCGCTAATTGAACAACAACAAGATCAACCTCATCTCAGAGAAACTACTACCCAAAACGAACGCTGCACAGTCACAACTTTGAATAGTGGAGATAACCAAGTACTTGATACCTATCTGCAACAAACCCAAGGTGGTGTGTATACCAGAGGCGCAAGTTTCCTGTGCGTACCAGATATTTATACAGCTGGGTTTGATCCTTGTTACATCAATCTTTTAGAACGCTTTCAAGTCAGAGCCTACATTACAGTTCCTATCTTTTGTGGTAATCAACTTTGGGGACTACTAGCAAGTTATCAAAATTCCAATTCTCGACAATGGAAAAAAGGAGAAATTAACATCGTCGTGCAAATTGGCAATCAATTGGGAGTAGCTTTGCAGCAGGCACAATTACTAGCAAGAACTCAAAAGCAATCAAGCGCACTCCAAAAAGCTGTCATCGCTGCTGATGCTGCTAACCGTGCCAAAAGTGAATTCCTAGCCAACATGAGCCATGAATTACGCACCCCCCTCAATGCAATCCTTGGCTTCACCCAAATCATGAGTCGTGACAGCACTCTCTCCTCTGAAAACAAACAGAATCTGGCAATCATCAATCGTGCTGGCGAACACCTACTCAATTTAATCAACGATATTTTGGAAATGTCCAAAATCGAAGCTGGTAGAACCACATTGAATTTATCTAGCTTCGATTTAATTTATCTGTTGGACAATCTCCAAGAAATGTTGCACATCCGTGCTGTAGCCAAAGGGTTAAAACTAGTATTTGAATATGCACCCGAAATTCCCAGATATGTAAGAACAGACTCTAGTAAACTGCGGCAAGTTTTACTCAATGTCTTAGGCAATGCCATTAAATTTACTGAAACAGGAAGCGTAAAGTTGCGCGTTTTTCTCCCAGATGCAAAGAAAGATGATAGGGAGATTGAGGGATTGGGAGATGGGGAGAAAAATTTTACCCCACCACCCCATCTCCCCACCACCCCATCACAGAAGCCCCACCTCTGCTTCGAGATACAAGACACCGGACCTGGTATTTCCCCAGAAGAAATTGATTTACTTTTCCAAGCTTTTGGACAAACCGAAGCAGGTAGAAAATCGCAGCAGGGAACTGGGCTAGGTTTAGCAATTAGCCGCAAATACGTGCAGTTAATGGGAGGTGAGATCAACGTCAGCAGTACTGTGGGTGTAGGCAGTGTATTTTCCTTTTATATTCAGATTGGTATCGCTTCTGTGGATGAAATTCAAACCACCACTTCCGTACATCATCAAGTAATTGGTATAGCACCTAATGAACCTGAGTACCGGATTTTGGTAGTTGATGATGCTAATGATAGTCGTTTGCTATTAGTAAAATTGCTGACATCTATTGGCTTTTCTGTCAGGGAAGCTACCAATGGTAAAGAAGCCATCTCTATTTGGGAATCCTGGCTACCTGATCTCATCCTCATGGATATGCGGATGCCAATTATGGATGGTTACGAAGCTACCAGGGAAATTAAACGCAGAGAAAGACAAGACAAGGGGGACAAGGGGGACATAGGGATACTCCGACGCGGGGACGGGAAGAATGTTGTTGATAATTTCTCCGCGCCTCCCACTCTCCGCGTCTGGGGGTCTTCTTCCCCTACGATCATCATCGCCCTCACTGCTAATGCTTTCGAGGAACAACGACAGGCCATGATCTCGGCTGGGTGTGATGATTTTATTAATAAACCCTTCCGTGAAGAACTGTTGCTTGAAAAACTTAGCCAATATCTGGGAGTGAAATATCTTTACCAACAAGAAAGTCATTTAAAATTATCGCAAAAGCAAACAAATACAGAAACACTTTTAAATTCCATTGATATAGTTTCTCTATTGTCAAAAATGCCAAGTGAGTGGTTGACAAAAGTGCATTATGCTGCTGCTCAATGCAGTGATGACTTGATTTTAGATTTACTTGAGCAAATCCCTCCCGAAAAATCTTTACTGATCAACTCTCTGAGTGATTTAGCTGAAAACTTTCAGTTTGAGAAAATAATGGAATTAATTAACGCAGTCAAAAATTAACTATTGGTAATGGGTAATTGGTAATTGGTAATTGATAATCAGTAATTAAGATACTGATGATTTTCCCATGCCCAATGTCCAACAACTAATACCAATTCCCTTTAAATGTATTGTAATTAATATGAAATGGTATGAGCATAATATCCTAAGCAATAGAGCCAAACTTGATATTAATTAAGTAGCGCGATCGCTCTTGCCCATCCCAGAAAATACTAAAATGTAAAAATTTCAACCACAATGACTTTATGAGTAAATTCTTACCTGCATTTGGGCAAGTTCTGCGATATCTCCGTACCTTGTTGGTATTATGCTCGTTACTGCTTCTTGCTTTGTCATTGCCAGCACAAGCTGCTACTCGCATTAATCCACAACTCGAAGAACAAATTTTACAAGTTATCCGCCAGCACCCAGAAGTCATTATCGAATCTGTTCAGGCTTATCAACAGCAACAAGCACAGAAAGTACAAAAAGAACGGCAAGCATTTTTAGAGGATTTAAAAACCAATCCTCAAGCAGTAATCGCTGATTCTCCCACAATTGGAGCAAGGGAATCAAAAACTCTATTGATAGAGTTTTCTGACTTTCAATGTCCCTACTGTGCTGAAGCTCATCAAACTTTAAAAAAAGTGCTAGCTAAGCATCAAAAAGATGTCAAGCTTGTTTATAAACATTTTCCCTTAACTCCAATACATGCCGAAGCAATGCCAGCGGCAACAGCAGCTTGGGCAGCACAACAACAGGGCAAGTTTTGGGAATATCATGATGCATTATTTACTAATCAAAATAAATTAGGTGAATCTTTATATATAAATATCGCTAAAAAGCTGAATTTAGATTTAGCAAAGTTTGAAACAGATAGACGTATTGCTAATACTGCAATTGCTCAAGATCTACAATTAGCTGAAAAATTAGGGCTTTCTGGCACACCATCTTTTATTATTAACAGCGAAACTTTTTCTGGTGCTATACAGCTATCTGACTTAGAGGATATTTTAGCGCGTGCTAAGTAGATTTTAACTTCTGTTAAGGCGGAACACATAAGCCAGAAGGTAAGAGGATTACAAATCAATATGGTTCAGTTAAGACATTTGAGTGAGATTTGATCAGGTCTAGAGACATGCTATGGCACGTCTCTACATTTATATTCTAGGTTCGTCATTTCATTTTCTAATTTAATAATTACTTAAAATTACTATTAAGCAAACTTGCTGATTTCGATTTTTTGTCATTAAGGTTAAAACAGTTTTGTACAGGCAATATCTGATTGATAACTGTGCTGACAAGTTAGTAGACATAACAATAAACAAGATGAAAAACTAGGTTTATTTATGTCTATTTGTTTAACTTCATCAAATTAACCTTCAAAAATCGTGAGTTTAAAAATGCCTCGCAAAAGACTTTGGGTAATTTTACCTATTACCTTGATAACGAGTTGCTATTATCATGCGATTGAATCTCAGCCTTCTGTAGCAAAGTCCACGCCTAATTCTATTTCTGTTGTAGTCCCAAAAAGCGATCGCAATTTATTAGCAAAGGTAAGTTACTTATCACCTCTAGAACAGCAGGTGATTGCAGAAATGAACAAGGTAAGGACTAATCCCAAAACATACATTCCCATCTTGCAAAACCATAAAAAACGCTTTCAAGGCAAGCGAGTTAAAATCTCTGAACGCCTCTATTTGCAGACTCAAGAAGGTGTAGCGGCTGTTGATGAAGCGATCGCCTACCTCAAATCAGTTCGTCCTGTGGGTGCTTTGAGAGCATCTAAAGGTATGTCTTTGGCAGCAAGAGATCATGTCAAAGACCAAGGGCCTAAAGGTGCAACTAGTCACTATGCTAGTGATGGTAGCGATCCCTCCGTGCGTATGAATCGTTATGGCAAATGGCTACTCACTGCTGGGGAAAACATTAGCTATGGCCCAAGCACTGCTCAAGAGATCGTTATGCAGTTGATTATTGATGATGGCGTCAGCGATCGCGGTCATCGCAAAAACATCTTTAACCCCGCTTTTAAAGTTGTAGGGGTTGCTTGTGGAAGCCATGCCAAATACCGAACAATGTGTGTGATAGATTATGCAGGTGGGTATCAGGAAAAATCTAGTTAATTTTTTTGATAATTGATTGTTGATTTTTAGTAGTTAGTCGGTTAAAAAATTTCCATCAATAAAGGGCTTTTAGCCGTAAATAATCGGTTTTGCACCAATTCAAAATTTATAATATTCTTGCATCCAAGACAACTACCGTGTACACAGAAGTTGGATTTACCCCCCTTAATCCCCCCGATATTCGGGGGGAAACAACAAATCCAGTCCCCTCCCCTTTACAAGGGGAGGGTTAGGGTGGGGTAAAACCAGGATTCATAAACTATTTCAGACTTGTGTGTACACCGTAGCCCCTTTACAAGGGGAGGGTTAGGGAGGGTTAGGGTGGGGTAAAACCAGGATTCATACCATGTCAAGTTTTGAGGTAATTAATGCATCGGCTGCTATCTTGGATATTTACTCCTATTTCTCTCATCTCCGGCTGTACTGTAAATCAAGTGTTACAACCTTATTCTGTGGCTAATGAAACACCTGTAGCGACTTCTGCTCCCCAAATACAGGCAGATTATTTCTCGCCACTGGAACAACAAGTAATTGTGGAAATGAATAAAGCGAGGACAGATCCCCAAAGTTATGTTGCTGTACTCGAAGAGTATAAAAGTCGCTTTGTGGGTAATCAAGTCCGAATTTCTCACAATGTCTATTTACAAACTCAAGAAGGTGTGGCGGCTGTTGATGAAGCGATCGCCTACCTCAAATCAGTTCGTCCTGTGGGTGCTTTGAGGTCATCTCAGGGTATGTCTTTGGCAGCAAGAGATCACGTCAAAGACCAAGGTTCCACAGGTGCAACAGGTCATGATGGGAGTGATGGTAGCGATCCCTTCACGCGCCTAAGTCGCTACGGAACTTGGCAAAGTACTGCTGGTGAAAACATTAGTTATGGTTCGCACACAGCCCAAGATATTGTCATGCAGCTAATTATCGATGATGGAGTGAGCGATCGCGGTCATCGCCACAATATTTTTAACCCCGCTTTTAAAGTTACGGGAGTCGCTTTTGGTATTCACCCCACTTACAGGCAGATGTGCGTTATTAATTATGCAGGAGGATATATAGAATCAGTGTGAAAAGATGAAGATGGGATCACTCTTGTCAACTGATTTAGCGACAGTCACTACAATTTTAGTTGTGGGTTGTAATTGTGTCATTCAAAAGTAAGGCTAAGAATCATGGGCGATCGCTCTTATTTTCAAAATTCCCCGGCCGTACCTCTCAATGTCTACATTCAAGGTGAAGGCTTCCCCATTCTCTGTTTACACGGTCATCCTGGTTCTGGTTCTAGTCTTTCTGTTTTCACCCATCACCTCTCCAAACGCTTCAAAACTTTTGCCCCAGACCTACGTGGCTATGGCAAAAGTCGGTTTAATGACAATTTTGACATGAGCGACCATTTAAATGACTTAGAGAGCCTTATAGACAGTTTTCAGATGCAAAAATGTCTGATATTGGGGTGGTCGCTGGGTGGCATTTTAGCGATGGAATTGGCACTGCGGCGACCTGAACGTGTCACGGGGTTAATTTTGGTTGCAACTGCTGCAAGACCTAGAGGAAACCATCCACCTATAACTTGGGAGGATAATCTCTACACTGGAATTGCCTCTGTTTTGAACTTGATTAAGCCAGGTTGGCAGTGGAATATTGAGACATTTGGTAAGCGATCGCTATTTCGCTACCTGATCCAACAACATACTGCTACTACCTATAACTACATAGCCAGGGATGCTGTGTCAGCCTATTTACAAACTTCAGCGACTGCAACTCGGGCTCTCTACACGGCAATCAAAGCAGGTTACAATCGCCTCGCTGACCTTGAACAAATTCAGTGTCCTGCTTTAGTACTAGCAGGTTCTCAAGACTACCACATCACACCCGACTCTAGTATAGAAACAGCCCGACACCTGAAAAATTGCCAGTGGCAGTGCTATGCAAACACTGCTCACCTTTTCCCATGGGAAATTCCCGATCAGGTATTGAGTGATATAGATAGTTGGTTGGAAGGGCATCCAGAAACAGTCAATAGATTTAGTTGATAGTTGGCGGTTGACAGTTGCTTGGAGCTACCAACAACCAGCAAACAACAAAAAAAGCCTTGTAATTACATTTGACCGCTAAAGGCAGGCTGTACTTTGCGGTCAATCCGTTCCCCCAGGTCTTCAGCAATTGTCAAGACATCTGGTTTGCAGCGTTTTACATTCACAATGATTCCTTGGGCCCCTTCTTGTTCCAAATCTTCTACATACCCTTTAATAGCGGCCTTTGCTTCTGCCGAGTTGAGAAATGGACCAAAGTAGTACGTACATTTGGGATTCTCTGTTGCAATTTCAACCCACCAAGCCAATCCCAAAGTCTGAAATGTATTAATCAAAAATTCCCTAGATTGTTCCCAAATAGTTTTCATGGTCTTTGCCAGTTGTTTTAACGTTGTATTGGGTTGTAAACGTTTGCTGCTGTTTTGTGGTTTTACATTTATTTTTACTTCTTTATACTCTGTTACTATTGTTTTTCCAAGTAGTTTTTTGTAGTTTATCGAAATGTAGCGTATTTTTTTCCCAGCGTTGACGATAAATTTCATACAATGCCATCCCCGCAGCAACGGAGGCATTGAGGCTAGGAGTCTTACCCTGTAAAGGAATTGATACTAAGACATCACAACAACGTTGTGTCAACAAACTTAGACCTTCTCCTTCAGATCCCACTACTAAAACGATCGCACCATTGAAATCTACTGTGTTGATCGGTTCGCTACCTTCACAAGCAGTACCGTAAATCCAGAAACCTGCGGCTTTCAATTCTTCCAAAGCACGGTGCAGATTCACTACTCTGGCAACTTGAAAGTGTTCTAAAGCACCTGCTGCTACTTTCATGACTGTAGAAGTGATCCCAGAAGCCCGCCGTTGGGGGATAATCAACCCTTGAGCGCCAATCGCTTCTGCTGTACGAATAATTGCTCCTAAGTTATGGGGATCAGTGATCCCATCAGCAGCAACAATGACTGGATTGGTTACAGATTTGCTGTTTTCGATCAACTCGTGTAATTCGATGTAGGCATAGGGAGCAATTTGTGCTGCTACACCTTGATGATTACCACCCTCAGTAATTTGATCTAAGCGCTTGGGTTCTACCTCATCAATGATCGTGCCATTGTCCTTGGCTTGTAAAATCAGAGAGTGAAAACGGGGATCATAGCGTAGGCGAGAAGTAATCCAAATACGATTCAGCAGGCGCTGACTTTCCAAGGCACTCAAGACTGGATAGCGACCATAAATCAAATCGCTATCTTGAGTTGGTTTGTGCTGGTTTTGTCCATCCACCTTTTTCATCGGAGGACGAAAAGAAGGAGAAACGACTCGCTTGCCCTTAAGTTTCAGGGTTTGCCCACGATTCTTTTCACCAGAAGTAATAATTTTTTTTGTGTTGTTTGTCATGAGATTTTGATGTTATACGTAGGAGCGGGCATCCAATAAATAGAAGGCACAAGGAAGTAAGATTATTTTCATGTGTTCTGGTGACAAATTATTCGTCATCACAGCTACTAAAAAAATTAATCATATTTAAGTTTTTGGTATCTTGTTGTTAGGCTTTGTCAGTGACAGTATTTTCGTTGTCCATAAGCTGTCAGAGTCGGATTCAACTCATAACTTCACCACCATAGTTTACCGAACATACAATAAGCAATTGTCCTGTCATGAGACAATTTTCTCATTACTTTTCTAATTGCAGCCTTTGTAATAGTTCAGCTAAGCGTGGCTGATCAGTAAGATATAGATAGCCGATTAAAGTTTCTAAGCTACTTGCTTGTTGATATATTTCGGGATCTAATCGTTTGGGACGTCCTGTAGTGGCGTTACGGCCCCTTCGGACTATTTCTAACTCGCTGTGTCGCAGATGGGGAGTAAGCGATCGCAAGTGTAGCGCCTGCGTTTCTGCCCTTACCTGCGCTACTACCAGACGATGGTAACTTTCGCTTCGCTGCGGCGGCAGCAGATAATACATCCTAACATAAAGTTCATACACTGCATCTCCCAAATATGCTAAGGCAGCAGGAGAAAGTTTTTGTAGTTGTGCTTGGTCAATTTGCTGCTGAGACAAATTTTCTATTGTTGCCTGCATAAACTGCCAACAAGATGAATCTAACACTTTAGTTTCACCTTGTTCATTCAATAAATTTTCCTCCTTTGATTTCACAAGTGATAATTCCTTGCAGACTATATTTGGGAGGTTGGAAATAATGCATTTTTTCTGAGCGTTGGCTTTGTTGCAGTTGTCACAAGCATTGTGCGGGAAGAAAATTTGTTATTCAACTATAGTTAGTGAGTCACTAACGTTTTGTCAACTATTGTAAACAATTAATTAACGCTAGGGGCATCATTAGATTTTGGATTTTGGATTTTGCGAAAAGTTTGTACAGGCGCAGCGTCCCGGAGGGAACTTCAAAGCTTTTCAAGACGCATTTTGGATTGCTTCCACTTATGGAACTTAGGAACTTGTACCCTATGGGGAACTGTTAGTCACCAAGAGCTTGGTAAGCAGATGAGTGTTCTCCCTTGAGATCAGCCTTATTTAAGATTAGAATGAACTTTGAAATTGTGAAGCACCATTATCTCATTCTTCATAGTTTTTTTGGGATTGTCTTCTCGAAAAGTCAACTGTGAAAGGTTAGCAGTCATGCCAAATTATGACAAAAATTAAGCTATCCAGATAAAAGCATCGGATAGCTAATTTTATCGGCGCAGTCAAGCAATCAAGAAGGGTTTTTGAGGTTTTCTAAAGCTGCATCGACTGATGTCTGCAACATTAAAAACTTCTCCAAACGGACAAGCTTGACTGTTTGAGTTACGCGGGCATTAGTGACAATTTGCAAAGTACCTTCAGCATTTTGTGCCTGCTTAGCTAACTGTACCAAAGCACCCAAGCCGGAGCTATCAACAAAATCGATTTGCGAGAGATCCAGAATAATGTGTTTGGGACCCTCGTCAATCTTGCTTCCTAATACTTTGCGAAACGTCGGTTCCGAAAACGCGTCTAACAAACCTGTGAGGCGGAATAGCTGACAGTTATCCCGGACTTCACGAGTACCTCTCAGGCTAACGGTTAGGTTCAGTGGCTCAGCAATAATTCCCTCCTCATATTTATGTCGAACGCTCAAGTATAGATGGTTTTGGTAGATGTTGTCTACATTGGGGATGGGGTATCAGTGATCAGTTTCCTTTCTCTGTTCACTGAGTTAATGTTCACTGTCACGAGTCCCCAATCTCGCGCTTTCTCCATTTTTACTTTATTTTTACCTCATTAGAACTGTTTGGTGTTTGGCGAGCTGCGCGCATTGCTTGTACAAAATTCTCAAACAGGTAATCAGCGTCGTGAGGGCCAGGAGAAGCTTCTGGGTGGTACTGCACAGAGAACACAGGTAGATTCTTGTGACGTACTCCAGCAATAGTGCGATCATTTAAGTTCAGGTGGCTGATTTCTACAACAGCTTCGGGTAGGGTGTCTGGGTTAATAGCAAAACTGTGGTTTTGACTGGTAATTTCCACCCGTTTTTCCAAACCTGCTGGTTGATTCAAGCCACGATGCCCAAATTTAAGTTTATAAGTTTCTGCTCCCAAAGCATGACCTAAAATTTGATGTCCCATGCAAATGCCAAACATGGGTTTTTGAGCCGACAGTAAAGCCTTGGCAGTCTCAATACCTTCGGTGACAGCCGCCGGATCACCAGGGCCATTAGAGAGAAAAATTCCATCTGGATTGTATTTGAGAATTTCTTCTTTGGGGGTGTGGGCTGGAACAACGATAACACGGCATCCATAACTTGCTAAGCGGCGTAAAATATTGCGTTTGATGCCAAAGTCTAGGGCCACAACAGTCAAGGTTTCATCAGAATTAGCTTTTGCTTGTGGGTTAAATTCCCAAGCGGGATCAGTAGTTTCTGACCATTCATATGCTGTTTGGGTAGTCACTTCACGAACCAGATTTAATCCACTCATGACAGGAGCTGCTAATACCCGTTCTAGCAATTCTGCTTCGTCCAGAATTTCTGTAGAAATGCCCCCATTCATAGCTCCATAGATCCGAATTTTGCGGGTCAAGGCGCGGGTATCTATGCCGTAAATGCCGGGTATTTGGTGCTGTTTGAGGTAGTCTGGTAACGATTGCGAACAGCGCCAGTTACTAGGTCGGGTACAAATATTGCGTGCGATCGCTCCTCGCACTTGGGGTCGAGCGGATTCTTCATCCTCTGGATTCACACCTGTGTTACCCAGTTCTGGATATGTAAAAACTACTATCTGACCACAATAACTAGGGTCAGTCAGGACTTCTTGATATCCAGTCATACCAGTGTTAAATACCACTTCCCCGATCGCAGTGCCTGTAGCACCAAAAGACCAACCGCGATAAGTGGTTCCATCAGCAAGGACGAGTAAGGCAGGTATTGCTTCAAACAGAGCCATAGATTATATAAGTCAAAAAAAATAGGTATAGGGGATTGGGGATCAGGGATCGGGGAGACAAGGGATAACAACCAACAAACAACCACTAATTACCAATGTACAAACGCGAGGAACATCGCGTCTCTACCCATCAACAATCAACAACCAACAAACAACCACTAATTACTATCCTGTCCACTGCGAAGCATTATTATCCCATAAATTTAGATTTGTCTATTTCATATATGACGTTAACAGATAATTAAGGATTGTAATTCATAGCTTTATTACCTGTATTTTCGTTAGAGTTCCCATGAGAAAATTTTTAGGTTAATTTTCTGACAGCCTTTTTCCTTTTGCTTTCTACTAGTTCACCAAATTGATTTTGATAGGTGAGCCAGATCCCCGACTTTTTTGAAAAGTCGGGGATCTGACGCCTCACTAAAGAGTCAAAACTTATTTGGTCGAGTACTGTACTACTTTATTTGAATTGCTTTGTCTGCTTGCATTACAATAGCAAAAGATAAAAATGCTCTCGAATGTTTATCGGTTACGGCATTATATTAAAGATGTAGTGTCTACTTTATCCAGCCGGATACAGGAACTATTCCAAATATCGTGGGTGTAGGGGAAGGTATGCGTTCTAAACAATTATGCTTCAGTCTTTTTTATCCCAGGCTACGCTAATATTTCTTTCCACCACACTGGCGATTTTTACTGTTGCCTGTCGTGAAGACAAACAGGCTGTTGTGAATCATGAGCAACAACAACCAAAAGCAACACAAAAAAGTGCGATCGCTTCTGGTGAGAACACACCATTACCAACAATAAGTCCACAACCACAGCAATATCAAGCTTCTGAACTTCAACCCAGTACATTTGAACTGGGACTAGATAAAGCAGCTAGTGCTGATGCGATTAGTCAATCTGCTCAATCAACAGAAGATTGGAATTTAGTAGTTACTCAGTATCAAGATGCGATCGCGTTGATGAAACAAGTAGATCGACAAAGTTCCTATTTTTCCAGGGCTCAAGATAACATCATTCAATATCAACGCCGCATCAAATACGCCCAACAGCAAGCTTTCTCTCGCAAGGAGCCACCACCACAATTAGTCACACAGGTACAAGCTTCTAAAGCACAACCTTCTAAAATAGTACTTGTGGTTCCTCAACCTTCTACTAAACCAGCGATTGTACCAAAAACCCAACAAGCACCAATCAACAACTACCAACCACCAACCAACAGCAAACAACAGGTCTTTGCAGCACCCACTACACAGCAGCGCCATGAATCTGTAGTGTTTGTCGCCCCCATCAAACGACGAATAGGGGGTACACCAATTATTGATGTTACTTTTAATGGCAATCAGCAATTTGAAATGATTTTGGATACAGGAGCAAGTGGTACAGTTATCACCCAGGGTATGGCAGATGCCCTGGGAATAGTACCTTTTGGGAAAGCCAAAGCAAATACTGCCAGTGCGAAAGCGGTAGAATTCCCTATTGGTTACGTAAATTCAATTGAAGCTGGTGGAGTAACAGTCAACAAAATTCCAGTTGCGATCGCTGGCACAGAACTAGAAACAGGGCTTTTGGGACACGATTTTTTTGGTGAATACGAGATCACAATCAAGCGTGATGTTGTAGAATTTCGTCCACCATCCCACTCTGAGCAACTCAATCCTTCAGAAACTGGACTAACTGTTCCAACTTCGTCCAAGCCGCACCACTCTGGAGGATATCCCTAGCCAATTGTACACCTTGAGCGTGATCCAACAGTGGTACTGCTTCACCCACTTGCAATGCTAAGGCTGCATTTAGCGCTACTACATCCTGTTGTGCTTGTGTTCCTTTACCTTGCAACACTGCCTTAAGGATTTCGGCATTCTCTTGGAGATCGCCACCTACGAGCGCCGTAATGGGAGCAGTATTTATACCGAATTGTACAGGATCAATGGTAGTGATTGTGACTTCATCTTTTGACAACACAGCCAAGTCAGTAACATCGCCCAAACCTGCTTCATCTAATTTTTCTCGTCCGTGCAGCACGATCGCTTTTTGTGTACCCAGTTGCTGTAAGGCTTGAGCAATTGTTGTTAATAATTGAGGATCAAATACACCAATCACTTGCCCTGTGGGACGTAAGGGATTAACTAACGGTCCGAGTAAATTAAATACAGTCCGCACCTTAAGGTTCCGCCGCAACGAAGCAACCGCCTTGAGGGCTGGATGCCAACCAGGAGCAAACAAAAAAGTGATCCCCACTTCTTTGAGTGCTGCTTCTACCTTCTCACTAGCACAGCTAAGATTTATACCCAAAGCTTCTAATACATCCGCACTCCCAACACGACTTGATGCCGAACGATTACCATGTTTCGCAACAGGTATACCACTAGCAGCAGCAACAAAAGCAACTGCTGTAGAGATATTAAATGTTGATGCTCCGTCTCCTCCAGTACCGCAGGTGTCGATCAGGGGAGTGTGAGGAGATAACGAAGAAAAATTACTTCCTTGTCCCCTTATCCCCTTGTCCCCACCTCTTCCTAGAGACTGAGCTTGCAATACTCCAGCCATACCTGCTAGTTCCTCAGCAGATACACCTTTGCAATGTAGTGCAGCTAAAATAGCTCCCGATAATTCCGGAGGAATAGCCTCACTTAGCCATCCTTGCATCAATTTTTCTGCTTGAGTGCGAGACAAAGACTGACGTTCTAGTAGTTGTTGGAGCAGGTTAGACCAAATCGCAGAAGATTCTTGTACAGGCTGCGAAGAATGGTTCATATACAGATTTTATCTAATTAAAATTTAGTCGCCATAAATCAAATTAACTCGAAAAGGTAATTAGTAGTTAGTGGTTGGTGGTTGGTTGTTCAAACCTAGATTATTTTCCTGCCAATTTCCTTACCTTACTACCAGAATTACCGTAAATTTACTATGGCAAACGTAGAGTTAAATAAATTACAAAAATTTCAGGGTAGAGTAACTAGCTAGACCCCACAACAAAGGCATAAAAATCTATTCCCCAGTCCCTGACCCAATCCCTGATCCGTGATCCTTACAGGCAGGTGAAAATGTTCCCTGAAAAGCTGCAAGATGACATTGCTCACAGCAAAAGCGCAGAATATAGGGTGTTAGTAACAGCCATGCCACAAGTTGAAGAACTGTTGTGCGCACTGGCAGATACAGCACCTGTAATGATTTGGATGGCTGGGTGTGACGCAGTTTGTAATTATTTTAACCCTGCTTGGCTAGAATTTACTGGTCGATCGCACTCGGTGGAAGTAGGGGTAGGTTGGTTAGAGGGGGTACATCCTGAAGATAGACAGCAATGTCAGTATCATTATATTTCAGCTTTGAAGAGACACAAAAAGTTTAGCAGACAGTATCGTCTACGTCGAGCTGATGGGGAATATCGCTGGATTTTAGATACAATTACCTCACGATTTACAGCAAATGGCTGCTTTGCTGGTTACATAGGCTATTGTGTAGATATTACTGATATAGAAGTAAAAAAGTTTTCTTTCACTCAGAGTGAAACCAGACTGCGGCTAGCCGAAATAGGAGTTTGGGATTGGAATTTTAAAACCAAGCAAGTTAGTTGCTCTGAGCAAGTAGAGCAGATTTTGGGCTGGACTCCTAATTATTTACCTACAAACTACAAAGCTTTTCTCAAGCAAGTTTACAAAAGCGATCGCTCAATTGTCAGCCGGGCAATTCGGAATACTTTACACTCAAAAACTAGCTATGATGCTGATTTTCGGGTGTGGCAAGATGGTAGTGTGCGCTGGCTCAGAGGCAAAGGAGATGTTTTACGGGATCATACCGGACAAGTAACCCGGATGATGGGTACACTCTTAGACATCACCGAGCGTAAACTAGGGGAACTAGCTGTGGAAGAAGCCAAACAACAGCTAGAAACTGGCATTGCAGAACGCACAGCAGAATTAATCCCCATCAATCAAGCCATCGAAAGTACTAGCGATGCGATCGCGATTACCGATATCACAGGTAAACCAATTTATCACAACCAAGCTTTTATTGATTTATTCGGGTACACCGTTGAGGAGATGCAAGCCGTTGGAGGGGCTAGCGCGGTCTATGTTAATGTGACAGAAGCGGCTACGGTTTTCACCACGATTCAAACAGGTCAGTCGTGGAATGGTGTACTGACGATGAAAAATCGCAGTGGTAAATTGATCCAAATCGACCTCCGTGCTGATGCGATCAAAGACACGAATGGCCGAATAATCGGTTTAATTGGCATCCATACTGATATTAGCGATCGCAGACGGGCAGAAAAAGCTTTGCAAGCCAGCTATAGTCTTTTACATTCTGTCATTGACAGTACCTCGGATTTAATTTTTGCCAAAGATTTAGAGGGACGCCATGTGATGGTTAACTCTAGTTTTGCAAATTTTTTGAAAAAACCAATTAAGGAAATCATTGGTAAGAAAGACATAGATTTGTTTCCAGCAGATATTGCTGCTGAGCTTCAAGCAGCAGACAACAGAATCATCAATACTGGTATTTCTAATACCAGTGAAGAATATATACCCGATAACGGAGTCATACGCATTTTTTTATCAACCAAAAGTCCTTGGCGGGATGCTCAAGGTAACATTATCGGCGTAATTGGTATAGCCCGTGATATTACAGAACGTAAAAGTGCTGAAGCAGCCTTACATGAAAGCGAAGCCCAATATCGCCGCTTAATTGAGACAGCAGCAGAGGGTATATGGATACTGGACACAGAAGGTAAGACGAGTTTTGTCAATCCGAAAATGGCCCAAATGCTTGGATACACAGTAGAGGAAATGATCGGAATGCCTTTGTTTGCCTTTATGGATGCACAAGGGCAAGCGATCGCCACTGAACAATTAGAACGTCGTCGCCATGGTATTGCTGAACAACACGATTTGAAATTCCGCCGCAAGGATGGTTCCGAACTGTGGACAATGATTGCTACTAATCCGATCCATGATGCTGCTGGGCATTATGTTGGCACTTTAGGGATGCTTACAGATATTACTGATCGCAAACTTGCTGAAGAAGCTTTGCAAAAAAGCGAGGCTAGAAATAGGGCCATGCTCAACGCGATTCCAGATTTAATTTTTCGCTTTGACAGAAAAGGTACTTATCTAGATTACGTAGCAGCAAAAGACGCAAAATTAGTAGCACCAGCCAATGAAATCATCGGTAAATCTGTCCATGAACTCTTACCGCCCAGTTTGGCGCAGCAAGTAATGTACTACACCGAACAAGCTCTTGCTCAACACAGCATCCAGATTTTTGAGTACCAGCTGCCAATCGAAGGAGAACTACACGACTATGAAGCACGAATAGTACCAAGCGGTGAGGATGAAATTTTAGCTATTGTCCGCGAGATTAGCGATCGCAAAAAAGCCGAAGCAGCTTTGCAAGCACTTGTTGCTGGGACTGCTTCTGTAACGGGTGAAGAATTTTTTCCGGTTCTGGTGCGCCATCTAGCAGCAGCCTTAGGGGTTCGCTATGCGATGGTAGCGGAAAGAATTGGTACAGAATATACTAAAGCCCGAGTTTTGGC
Organism: Fischerella thermalis PCC 7521; assembly: GCF_000317225.1. GTDB lineage: Bacteria > Cyanobacteriota > Cyanobacteriia > Cyanobacteriales > Nostocaceae > Fischerella > Fischerella thermalis. Next base: position 58,334 of record NZ_AJLL01000090.1, on the reverse strand, counting down.
ATTCTGGATAGACGACAACCTCAAAGAAAATTTTGAGTTTGATTTAGCTCATACTCCTTGTGAAATTGCGATTCAAGAGGGTATTGCTTACTATCCCTATGGGTTACAGCAAGTTTTTCCTCTCAACCAAGACTTAGCGGCCATGCAGGCAGAAAGTTACTTGGGAGCGGCATTTCTCGATACCTCTGGAGTAGCGATCGGTCACATTGCTGTCTTTGATACAAAGCCACTGCTGGCAGAGGAACGGGCTAAAGCAATTCTGAGTATTTTTGCTGCCCGTGCCACAGCAGAACTTCAACGCCAGCGTACAGAAGACGCACTGCGGCAATCTGAACGCCAGTTTCGCGAACTGGCTTCCAAAGAAACACTGCTGAATCGTCTTGCCAGTCAGATTCGGGCTTCTTTGGATATTAATCAAATTCTGGAAAATGCCGTTACAGAAGTTCGCAATTTATTACAACTTGATATGTGTGTTTTCAGCTGGTATCGTGCTGAAGCCGAACCGCCTTACTGGGAAAATGTTCAAGAGGCTAAAAATCCTGCTGTACCAAGTTTGCTAGATCTACGACCAACAACAGAAGAAGTAGGGCCAATTGCTCAAAAAGTTTTGCAAAAAGCAATTATCAGATTTGATGATGTTGAAGCAATATCCGATCCTGTATCGCGACAGTTTTTTCTAAGTTTGGGCTTTAAAGCCTCAGTGATTTTACCAGTCCATACCCAATCTGGTGAAATTGGCGGTTTATCGTGCAATCAGTTTACTGGTTGTCGAACTTGGCTGGATGGTGAAGTAGAATTATTGCTTGCAGTTACAGATCAAATTGCCATAGCAATTGATCAAGCAGAACTCTACAAACAAAGCCGGATTGCCGCTCAAACTGCCCAAGAAAAAGCGCAACAATTAGAAGAAACTTTACAGGAACTGCAAGCAACCCAAGCACAGTTAGTCCAAACCGAGAAAATGTCGAGTTTGGGACAGTTGGTGGCTGGTATTGCTCATGAAATTAATAACCCAGTGAACTTTATTCACGGAAACATTACACACGCTAGTAACTACGCCCAAGACTTACTGCATTTAGTGGAACTTTACCAACAACACTATCCTCAACCAGTGGCGGAAATAGCAGAGGAAATCGAAGCGATCGATCTAGAGTTTCTCTGCCAAGATTTGCCTAAACTGTTGGCTTCAATGAAGATTGGCACTGATCGCATTCGTCAGATTGTTCTGTCTTTACGTAATTTCTCCCGCTTGGATGAAGCAGAAATGAAAGCGGTTGATATCCATGAAGGCATTGACAGTACTTTGCTATTGTTACAACATCGCCTGAAAGCAAAACCGGATCATCCAGAAATTCAGGTTATTAAAGAATACTCCAACCTACCACTGGTAGATTGTTATCCAGGACAGCTCAATCAAGTGTTTATGAATCTGTTGGCAAATGCGATCGATGCTTTGGAAGAGGGACGACTTAGGGGACAGGGAGGACAAACAAGCATTTCTGCCTTTTTTCCTGATCAACAATCCCAAACTCCTACGATTCGCATCCGCACCGAAATTAAGGATGATGTGGTGTTAGTTTGTATAGCCGATAACGGCATAGGAATGACTGAAGATGTGCGGCAAAAAATATTTGATCCCTTCTTCACTACTAAACCCGTAGGTAAAGGTACGGGTATGGGTTTGTCAATTAGCTACAAAATTATTGTTGAAAAGCATCAAGGCAAAATTAAGTGTATTTCAGCACCTGGTCAAGGTACTGAGTTTATTGTTGCGATTCCTCAACAGCAGTCATAATCTTAGATAAACGTGATCTATTCCGCTCAAAACTAAATTTCCAAGTTAATAACAAAAGTTTACTTAAATAGAATAATAGTAATATTTCCAGTAAATTAAGTATTAGATTTTTCTCTATATGACTTATAGTGTACGCAAAAAAAACAAACTTTTTACGTAAATTTAATTAAAGTTTAGTCAAAAATTAACTTACAGGCTGCTAACCTATTACTAATTCACTTTTTGCTGCAACATTTGAACCCTCTAAAACCTGTGACTTACAGGATTTGGGGGGATTCTTTTGTGGGATTGGAGATTGGGAATCCGTGATCGGTGTTTATTGTCCTGCTTCTAAATTTTGTTAAGCTAGCGAAAGCTGATGAATTGCGATCGCCAAGTGTCACCCAAGGAAAACCATTCTGTTTTAGAAATAGCCCATTCCTACTTGCTCAACTCAGTTGCAGTCAAAGCTAACGAGATAGACAGCAACCCGGATGCGCTGATGCACGCACTGCAAGGACTTAGAGATTTAGGCTTGCTGGCGTTACGTGTTCCCCAGAATTGGGGTGGTAAGGAAATCAGTGAAGAAACCTTTAGTGATTTTCAAGAACTGGTAGCAAGATACTCTGGTGCTTTAGCTTTTTTGCAAACTCAACACCAAAGCGCTGCTGCAATGCTAGTTGCTAGCAGTAATTCTGTTCTGAAGCAGGAGTATTTACCACGTATAGGTAAAGGTGAACTTTTAATTGGTGTCGGCTTTTCGCAGTTAAGGCGGGGAGGTGAACCGCTAACAATAGCTAAACTTGTTCCAGGAGGGTATCAATTAGATGGAATCGTACCTTGGGTAACAGGCTGGGGAATGTTTGATGATTTTATTGTTGCTGCTACCCTTCCCGATGGGCGTGCTGTTTTCGGCGTAGTTCCTTTTCAAGACACCTACCAAAACTCAACAAGCAAGATTACATTTACCTCCCCAGCTGAACTAGCAGCAATGACATCAACCAATACCGTCACAGCCAACTTAAATAACTACTTTCTACCTCAAGAGCGCGTAGTTTCCATTAAACCAGGCGGATGGATTCATGAAAACGACAAAAATAACATCCTTCGTGCCACCTTTTTAGCTACAGGTTGCGCCTTCGCTGGTTTAGATATTATCGAATCCGCCCTACAGACAAAATCATTGCCTGCGATCGCGGCGGCTTTGACCGCTTTGCAACAAGAATTAAACCACTGTCGCACTGCCATTCGTCAGCTACAGAAAAATACCCACGCCCAGCTGTCACAAAAACTACAACTACGAGCCTGGGCAATTGATTTAGCAACACGCATTGCTCACGCAGCCGTCACCGTTTCTAGTGGTGCTGCTAATTATTTACATCATCCTGCACAGCGCGTTTACAGAGAAGCACTGGTATTTACCGTCACTGGGCAGACAAGCGCTGTGATGGAGGCGACACTGGAGAAGTTGAGTAGGAGGTGGGGAGATCGGGGAGAAAATAGTGATTTATCTTCTCAAATACAAACAATTACTTATTCACGAGTCATCCATCTGAGTCATGTTATAGATACCAACATTCCCCAATGGCGGGGTGATCCTGCGGTAGAGTTTGAGACCGTCGCAGAAATAGAAACAGATGGGTATTATCTCCGACGCTTTTCCTTAGGTGAACACAGCGCCACCCATGTTAATGCCCCAAAGAGTTTTTATAATTCTGGTGCTGCCATTGATCAATACGCCGCAGAATCACTAGTTTTACCTGCGGTGGTAATTAACATACAACAGCAAGTAGCAATTAACCCGGACTATAGCCTCACTGTTGCTGATATTCTGTTGTGGGAGAAGCAACACGGAGAAATTCCCCTTGGAAATTTAGTATTATTGTACACAGGTTGGCAAGAAAAATGGTGCGATCGCACTGCCTTCATAAATCAAGATGCTCAAGGAAACATGCATTTTCCTGGATTTGGCAGCGATGCAGCTGAATTTCTATTGAATGAGCGTCACATTACCGGAGTTGGAATTGATACTCACGGCATAGACTCTGGACAAGACACTAATTTTACAATCAACAATCTTGTATTAGCAAAACCGCGTATTGTCTTGGAAAATCTCACCAATTTAGATCAACTACCACCCAAGGGTGCAACTCTCGTGATTGGAATTTTGAGATTAAGAGATGGTTCCGGTTCCCCTGCTGGGGTGATGGCGTTGATTTAGTTCCAGCGTAGAAAACACCATCAAATTCTTCGTGTCTTAGTGTCTTGGTGGTTCAATGGTTATCCTTTTCACCACAAAGACTCCAAGACTCCAAGAAAGATTCATTTCAAAACAGGACTGTAACAAGGGTAGTGATACCATTTCACCATAAGTCTGATAGACTTGGCGAACTGGAAGACAAGGGAGAGAATTTGTATCAATAATTTTGTGAAAGAAGTAAGATTATTCGCGTTTCCATATTTTTCTTAAATGCGATCGCCCGGAAAATTAGTTACAAAGTCTCCCTTGTCCCCCGTGTCCTTCTTTTCTACGTGATCATTCATTTTTGACTTATCTTTGACTATAACGTTAACTCGAACGCCGACGCCTTCTTTGACCAAGACACGAACTTTAACAATGAGATTACCGACTTTGACTAAAACCTCTACCTTAACCGGCATGAGTTTTTCTTTTTAAGGATTAAAACATCCCTTTAAAGCTGGCATAGATGAATGAGGCTATCAGTCGAATTTAATACAGTTGTCAAACGTTAAATTGTGATGAGCAACACAATTATTAGGGAATGAGTATGTTGTGTTTGAACGCCTTCAAAAGCCAGTGTAAAAGTTAATTAAATATTTTCTGGAGATGAGTTATAAACAAATTCAAGCTTGATGAGAGGCTGGTAATTTTATGAAATATCGGAAATTATTGAGCATTTTACATTACATCTGGGGTGGATTTTGGAGCTTTTATTTTGTAGGAATTTTGTTAGCTTATTTTTCTGCGTCAGAGCGTTTATGGCAAAGTATGGTTCTTCTATGTGCATTCGGGAACCTTTTGTAGGTAAATCATGTGACACTTGGATTGTGTTTCTTAGTATCTTTATGCTGCTATTTATGGCTTTATATGCAATTACTAACCTGTTTTCTGGTTACAACTACTGGCGTTCAAAGCCTCAGACTATCAACTGGGTTGCAGCATCCCTAAATTTAATTAGTATTCCCATTGGGACAATACTGGGTGTGTTTAGTATTGTTGTATTGACAAGTTATCTGAAAAATTTACAGGATAAAAATTCAGATTAGAATTGTATAGTTGCAAGTGAATTATTTCACCTTACGCCTCCGAAGAAGAACGGAACAAAACACGTCCTGGAATTACCTCATCGTTGATCTTGGCACACACCCGTAGACAGGCGGAAACTTCTCCTGGTACACCACCAATATTTAGTTGTAAATCGTCTTTTGACCAAGTGTAGATATCGGCGTAGGTTCCCCACAATGGCCGTATTTGCACTTGATAACCTGCATCACGCGCTTTTTCCACCACACTATCAAGAGTGCGCCGCGCTTCTTGTTGGAGTTTCCCCCACCAAGAAAAGCGATCGCACGGTGGCAAATATACCAAAGAATGAATTGCCTCATCTAAATCTAGTCTGGCACGGAGTGCGATCGCTGGGTCAGCATCGGTAGTGATAAGGACACGCTGAAATCGGTCGAGAAGTGCCGTAACATACTTAGACTTTTCCGACTCCGAATTTAAAGACCTGACACCAAAACGATCTACACTTTTTAGAGCATGGTGTAAACACGTATCTATATCGATAAACTTTAAACAAACAGATACAATTCCCGCCAATAAATCTAACTCCCCGCCCCTTGTTTCTACTTGCAATCGGGGATCAAAACCGACCTGATCTGATAGACACAATCCAGTTGCATAAACACTCCCCTGCAAACCAGAGTAAACATGCTCATTCCGACTAAAACCAAACTGTTGTACAGCCAGCTTATCTTCCAAAGCGCCTAACTGACTCGCCTCCGCCAAAATACATTCCCGCCAAGTATGAGCAAGTTTTTCCGGAACCCGTAGCAGCAAGCGTTGAATTTCATTCCACAAATCAACATCATTGTTGCTGTGAAACTTGTATGCACCAATATGTTGCAACAATTCTTGATCAGCCAACAAAGCATCAGCAATGTGTTTCAGTTTCTGTTCCCCTGATAATTCCAAGTGAATTGGTTCAAATACCTCCTCCCAGGTGGGGGGAGTGGGGGGGGTAATAACCTCTAATTTTTGTGGTTGCAGAAGTTGATCTAATTCGCGTACAAGTTCCTGACAAGAACTTTGACCGGAATCTGTTTTTGCTTCCTTAAGTGCTTCTTGTAATTGAGTCCGCAGTCCATGTAAACCTAACCGCAGTACCCAAGCTAATTGTGAATCCTCTATTTCCAATAACTTGCTGAGGTGCTGCATGTTCTCTCCATTATTTCTGCAAAACTAACGCAAAATCCCTCTCTTCTTTCTTCCTTGGCGTCTTGGCGTCTTGGCGGTTATTTATATAAACCGCCAAGGCGCCAAGAACGCCAAGATGTAGAGTTAATGCAATCCGCAAAATGGATCGCGTTCTGTCTCGACGTTGTTAGACTGGGCTTGGAGGGAATCTCGATAAACACATCCCTCTATTTTCAGACATTCGGGGTTTGTTGATGTCCAGTATGGTACTTCAAAGGGGTGGATGCGCAGGATACCTTGTTTGTTGAGGGAAACGTAATATTTACAAGGATATTCTGATTGAATTTCTGGTTGGGGAAGTTCACCGATGAGTTCCCATTTGTTGGATTCTGGGTGACGAAATTGGAAGTAAAATGTGTGTTTACCACTGGCGGGGAAAGGGGGTAATTCTGCGATTAAGCCTAGTCCTTGGATTTGGGTGTCGGCTTCGTTGTAGCGGAAGGTGTGTAGGTCTTGGTTTTGATTGCTGGAAAAGAGTACTGTGTGAGCATCGGTTTTGAAGACGTTGGCTGATTCGGCGACGTTGACGGCGATGTCACAAACGACTTCGCCTTGATCAGAAATTACTGTTTGTGTACCGATCGCTTGGGCTGCATCAAGGCAAGGTATATTGACGGGGATGAGATAATGGGGTTTGCCTCGGGATAATAATAGATCTATGTCTAGTTTTTGGTTTATTTCAAATTGAACTTGAATGTGGTTTTTGAAGTCTTCTTCGTTCATGCCTAATTTTTTCATCAGGATGTCGCCGTTGTAGCTACCCCAAAGTTGCAGTTTCATGTTCTCGAAGTCTTGACGCCTGATGTTGTTGGTTAATTGCATCCCCATCCAGCGACTGCGATATTTGGCGATCGCATCTGTGGCTTGCAGTTGATATAGTTCTTGTCCGGCGTGGAAGATGGGATCGGGACTACCGCCGATGACTTCGCGGACGAAGGAACAGGGAAGAAAGTAAAACAGGTTTTTGACGTCTATGTATAGTTGGTTGGCGCCTTTTTTGAGTAAGTCTTTGGCTTGTTGGGGGGAGAAGCTGAGTTGGCGGAGTTTTTCGGCGAAGCAAGCGCCGGCGGATGTGGCGAGTTTGGTGTATTCTGGTTCAAAGGTGACGCGTTCTTCGTTCCAAAGGAAGTAGTCGGATTTGCTGAAGACGCGGTAGAGTTCGCGTTCGACGATTTCTAAGTTGCAGGTTTTCCCGGAGAGGATGAGCCAATCGACTGTTTCGGGGGAGTTACCAGGGTTGAGGGATTGGTTTTTAAAGGCGTTTTCGATTAATCCTTGGGCGATACCGACGGCTTCCCGAACTACGGGTGCGACTGCTTTTTCAAATTGTTCGACGGTGAGGGTGACGCTGAGGCGATCGCTGGTGCTGGTAGGTAAGGTAATATCGTTGTGTAGTAGGAGTTCGGAGATTTTTTGCCCATCGAGGATAAATACTGGTGTATCGAGGGTTTGGTGTTTCTGTCCGAAGGTGAGTTTGGCTGCTTCGGCGTGTTCCCAAAGGGTGTAGAATGTTTGGGCGCGGGATGGGGCGTTTTTCCACCGGGTAGGTAGGACTTTTTCGGCGTCGTTGAGTGCTTCTTTGTAGGCTTCGCCTTCGCGGACTTCGTTATCGACACAAGCTAAGAGGGAACCTGGTTGGAATTTTCCGTTTTGCAGGAAGCGATCGCTTAGTTCTTCTGGTTGGACTTTTAAGATGTCTCTGGGTAGGGTTTCGTCTACAATGGCAGTCAGTAAACAGTCGGCGATCGCTGCTTTTAACAATAAGAATAGGCGCAGGGTTATGAGTTCGCCGCCCAGTTGCAGATGTCCAGAGGAACCAAGTAACTTCGGTGTAAGTTTATAGTAGCGTCCGCCGTCGCCTCGGTCTTCTCCTGGTTCAAAGGGGTTGATTTCTTCTAGGGAAAGACGAATTAAGGCTAAGTCGGTAGTACCACCGCCAATATCCAACACCATGACATTTTGCCACCACTTGTCCCCATCCCGGCGACAGCGAGTCTTGAAAGATTCGATTCCTAAATTTAAATCGCCACCAAATTCTCGCCACAGGAAAAATATCGCTACCGAAACAGCTTCGTCATAAGCCATTTGCACGTCTTCGATATCTAGCTGTTTTACCAACTGTTCAATTTCCCGCCGGACAAAAGGTGAAGCGATCGTAGGGTAAGTTACCACCGTGCGATAAAATTTACCCTGGGAACACTTACCGGAACGCTGGCGATATTTTTCTGTTAACTCGATTAATTGCGCATACGCCGCTTGCAACAACTTGTTAACAGGGATGGAAGCTTCTTTACCATTGAGAGTAATTTGAAAAGAACGTTCTTGTCCAAAATAGCGTTTTGGTGAATGCAAAAACCTGCTATCTATTCCTTCGCCTTGTCTAATTGCATCCAGACGATGTTGTTTTGCTTGTTCACCCAAACTAACTTTGACTTTTAGCGGATCGTTGGTTGGTAAAAACGGTTCTAAGCCAACAACTTCCAACTCGCTAGCAATTTCACTCAAACGTCGGTCTTTATCTAACTCTACCGATATCAAACTTTGCCATTCCAAAGGTGGAACCCGAAACACTTCATGATAAATTTGATTTAAACGTTTACTAGCAGCCCGACGAAACCAAGGTAAACGCTTACTCAGGGCAATTTCAATTTGGCGAATTGCTTCTAAAAATTGCTCTCCGTTTAAATTGCGTAAATTGACATTACTCTCACCCTGGAAATTCTTACTCACTTCAATTAAAAATCTTTGCCATTCCTGCGCCCACGCATCCTGAGTCACACCAGCAATATTATCCACGGGACGTTGAGTTAACCATGTCGATAGGCGATCGCGTAACCTCACCTCTTGTTCACTAGGTAAACTATGGGGTGTCACAATAACCTTCGGATCGTAAAGCGTGACTGTGGAATTAGATGTGCCAAAATCGATCGCAAACCAACCAGGATAAGTAATTTCTGGTTGTTGCTCAACTTGCTTAACTGTCTCAACATCTAACTTTACTTCCTCATCTAGTAAAGTTTGGGGTGTTGTACTTTTAAATGAGTTGATGACTGAATCTGTAAAAGACATGAGTGGATTTTTGATTGAATATTCTTTGATGGGATAAGTCCAGATATTGCATTCAGCGCTGATGTGTTTGCTAATAGATAAAAGAGGATCACCCGTCGCCCCGGATTCAAAATACTCGATCGTGACTTGTAAGTTACAATTGACACCTGTTGGTAATGGTTCATTCCAGCGACAATCACTTTGCCTTAATCGCTGGGGAGTAGTAAGCTGTAATAGCTTGTTAGTACCAAAGTTTACACTTTTATAAGCAGATTGCATCGCTGCTGCTAAGTCTTCTGGGATACCAGTAACAAATATATTAATGCGGAAAATATGAGGAAAATGAGGATTAGGAACTGGTCTAATTTCAATTGCTGGTAATAGTAATAAAGATGAATCGTTGGGATGGGTACGTAGTTGGTAACGATTAAATAGTTCTATTTTGATTGGCATTTTCTCAAATATAAAATTTTGTTTCATTTTTCCTCTGCGTTCTCTGCGTCTCTGCGGTTGATAAATTATTTATTTAACCGCAGAGACGCAGAGTACACAGAGAGGAGAGGTGAGAGTTTGATCGACTTAATCCCTAATCGTCGCTACTTGAGAAAGGGTTTCTAACCAAGGGGGAATGGATGTAGATTTATCTTTGTCTGTGTCGGCGATATATCGAAGTAAGGGTTCGTGTTTGGTTTTTAATAGTTCTTGTAGACTATCTACGATTTCTTTGAGGGCCCGAGAAAAGGAAAATTTTACTTGTTTGGTTAGTTGACTGACGTATTGCACTAGGTGTAAGCCTGCGCTGGCGGTGATTTCGTCCCGCAGTCGTAAAACGGCTATTTGATGATTGAATGGTCTGGGAGGAGTCGGATATTTTTTATCGGGACTCCAGTCGAAGATTTGTCCGTTGGGGTGTTTTTCATCTTGGCGCGCTAGGGGAAATAAGGTGTCGGCGTTGATGGTATGATGATTGGTGGCTAATCCACTGTGTTCAATAATGAGCTTTTGCCATTTGTTGATGGGATCAACGGCGCGCAAAAGGTTACGAAATAAGCGGAGTTGATTTTTGCCAAAGTTGTTTTGAATGTACTGTTCGATGTCTGGTGACAGGACAGAATTGACTGTGGTACGTTCGTCGGCGACTTCGATGGATAGTTTTTTGAAAAAGTCGGTTACTGCTTCGGTGGTGCGATCGTGAGCAAAGGTTTGCATTTCTTGAATGGTTTGGACGAAGGCGGAGTGGAAATCATCGCTTTTGGTGGGGATGGTGTCTTCTACTTCTTCGTCACCAAAAATGCTGTCGGCTTTGGTGAGGGAAATTGTTCCGTTTTTGGTGCGATCGAATAGTAGTGTCCATTCGCTCCATTCAAAGAAGATTTTATTTGTTAATTCGTCTTTGACCACATCACTCACGGCGACTCCGTCGCGGTTTTTTAGTATTGGTTGTTTTTCTAGTTCTTCTTGAAATTGTCGGTAAATTGTTACTAGGTTTTCTATTCCGTGGCGCAGTTCGATAAATTTTGGGTTTTCTTCGACGGGGATATAGGTGGGAAGTTGTTCGAGGAGGATTTTGAGGTTATCTTGTTCTTTTTGCAGTGCTTTGACGGTTCTTTGGGTATCTTCGACAAGTTGTTTTAAGCCGTGTTGTGCTACGTGTTCTTTGAGTAGCGATCGCAATCTACTAATTCCACCGTCTTCTGCAAAGTCACTCAGTTGTTTGTGCAGGGTGCTGGATGGTGGTAGCTTTTTACTTAGTTGCTGCCATTTTTCCCGCAATTCGACTTCTGAAAGTTTGTTGGGTATGTCTAATTCTGGCAAAAACTCTGGGGATGAAACTTGGATGAGGGAGGAAAGTTCGGCAAGTTTGGCTAAACCGTGGAGCTGGGATAGTAGAACTATATTTTTTTTCTCTGTGGTTAAGTTGCTGGCACTGGCAATGGTAAGTTGGAGAATGCCCAGGCTTTCTAATATATTTGCTTCGGAAAGTAATGGTTCGTCTATGAGTTCATCAAGGGCGCGTTCGTCACTCTGGGTAAGGGGAAGTTGATTGAAGCGTCCGACACCAACAATAATTCTATCTCTTAAGTCTTGTCCTTTGTCGCGTTCCAACATTGTGCGAATTTTGGAAGCGATCGCACCACCAGGATATCTACCGTTGAGTAGCAGCAGCAGAGTTTGCACATCTGTAAGTTCGCGCAGTGACAAAAAGGTATCTCGTACGCCAGAGTCGGCTGAACCCAAACCAGGAAAGTCTAACAAGACAAATTCATTTGTTCCCTGGAGTGCAGATAAATCCCAAATTTCTTTGCATACTTCGACGGTGACATCAATGCGGCGAATCAAAGAAAAGCTTTTGTGTAAGTCTACGGCTGATGGTTGAGCAAAATTTGCCCAAGGTTGGGGAGGTGCTGGTAGTTGATCAAAGCTGAGTTCTAAGATATTCATCGGCGGTTCAGCCAGTCTCAACCCTTTTTTGGCAGTAGTATGATCGATTTCGTAGCTTTTACCGCCAATATATTTACCGTAAGCGTTGTAGGTACGCATATACACTACTAACTCGCGCAGTAGCGATCGCAGTTCTAAACTTTGCGTCTGATTCCAAGCTTGTTCACACCATCTCAAAATTCCGTTGCTATCCACAATTTTGGTGGGGTGCAAGTTTTTGAGACTAGCCAGCAATTCCAAGGATAACTCAGCTGCTTTGGCTCGGACTTCAACTTCCTGTAGCATAAAGCGCAGACACTCTTTCACACCCTCGTCTGAGAGATAATGAACGGTGTACTTACCAATTTGTGTTGTTTGTAAGTCTGGTTGCTGACGCAAATGAATTGCGGTAACGTTGCCAGTGGTAGGGGTTTCACTGACAGGTAAAGCATCGGCGTAGCCAATGAGACTTCCAATTAATAAAGTTTTGCCACTACTGAATTCACCCATGACGCCTATTTTCACAGGTGAAGAAGCAATTTCTACTACCCTTTGTGCAGATGCTTTTAACCTTTGAATGTTTTCATGGATACTATTAGGAAACCAGCTTTCCTGGGGAGGTGGATTTTGTGATACTAACTCCAGGCTTTGGAGAACGGATTCCCCATATTCTTTGTACTGCCTTAGTTGTGCGATCGCCATGTCACTTTTCATACTAATTCCCACGCTGTTATCAGTTGTCGGTTATGAGTTATTAGTTAGTTACTACGTAGGACAGCCGTGAATTTTCGATTTACAGCAATAGCCATAGTTATAACTTGGTTTTTAATCAAAAAAGTTTAGCAATTTGTTTGTTCTGATTGTTTCCAAATTGCAAAACTTAGTAGAAGTTTGCATAAATTTGTATTGAATCAAGGTAGTTCCAATAAAAAACCTCACCCCCGCCCCTCTCCGCGAGATCGGAGAGGGGTGTCCGATAGGATGGGGTGAGGTAAGTGTTGTGAGATTTTTCTATAAATGTCTTAAAAATGCTTGGTGTCTTAGTACAGTTTTGCGTAAAGTCGTAATCTTTTTGAACGCAGAGTTGTTTATTAACACGACAACATTTGCTATAAACGTGAAAGCGATCGCAAATCGTACACCTTTCTTTGCCAGCCCTGACTTAACGGCAGGAGTAACAACCAACTATTAACCACTAACGACAAACCACTAACTATTAACTTTTGTACAATAAATGCCAGCATTCCTGCGTGATCGCCCAATCTTCTTGAGTTTGGATGACTAAAACGCGAATACTGGAATCTACTGCTGCAATATCTTGATCTTTGGGTGAAGCTTGATTTTTGGTTTCATCAAGTTTTAGTCCTAAGAAGGCAAAGGCTTCACAGGCTGACGATCGCGTTAAAGAATGATTTTCCCCGATACCACCAGTAAAGACAATCGCGTCTAATCCTCCCAGTACAGCCAACATCGAACCAATGTGCGATCGCAATCTATGAATATACATATCAAAAGCTAACTGGGCGCGGGTATTACCTTCACCAATGGCAGTTTGAATAGCACGCATATCACCAGATATGCCCGAAATACCTTTCAATCCAGAGTCGTAATTGAGAATATCATCTATTTTGTCAGCATCTATCCCTTGCTTACGTAAAAGGTAAATTAAAATACCAGGATCCAGGGAACCGCTACGAGTACCCATCATCAACCCATCCAAGGGGGTAAATCCCATTGTTGTATCGATACTCTTGCCATCTTTAATTGCTGTCAAAGAGCAACCGTTGCCCAAATGACATGTAATCAGTCGCAAGGAATTTAAGTCTTTTCCTAATAATTGCGCTGCCCGTTGGGAACAGTACTGATGACTAATACCGTGAAAACCGTAACGACGGATACCTTCTTTTTCGTACCACACATAGGGGCCGGGATAAATAGCCGCGCTTAGAGGGATGTGGCTGTGAAAGCCTGTATCAAATACTGCCACTTGGGCAGCCTCAGGAAATACCTTCTCAGTTGCTTCTATTCCCTCTAAGTTGGCTGGATTGTGAATTGGGGCAAAACTTGCTAAACGTCTAATGGCTGCTTTGACTTCTTCTGTCACTAAAGTTGCCTGATTATATTCTTGACCACCATGTACTACCCGATGACCAACAGCATCAATTTCCCTAGCTGCTTTGATTACCTGTGTTTCACCCTCAAGCAGAGTCTGCAACAGACGTTCAGTTGCAGATGCATAGGAATCAGCCTGAATTTTTTCTTTGAAAACCGCGTTCTCAGCAGTTTTAACTTCGAGTTCAGCAAATCCTTGATGATGAGTCCAGTCTACACTAGCTTGCCAAATAGGTTTTGGCGGATGCTCTGATAATTGATCCCCAACTATTTCATATAAACGACTTTTCTGGCTACTCGACCCAGAATTGAGTACTAAAATTTTCATAATTAGTCATTTGTCATTTGTTAGTAGTTAGTAGTTAGTAGTTAGTTGTTGGTTGTTAGTTGTTATCTCTTACTCCCCACCTCCTAAGTCCCTGGTCGTAAGCGCAATTCTTCTGGCATGTAATTACGATCGCCTAAGACTTGCAGCATCGGACCATGAGTATCAAATTTGACGATGCTGACTGAGGTAGCTGGCATATCGATGCGATCGCGATAGCGTCCTAAATCAATACCTAATAAGTTGCAAAGTATAATTCGGATGGTTGCTTTGTGAGAAACTACTAAAACATTACCATCTGAATATTTTTCCCGAATTTCTGCAATCACAAGGGAAGCACGACTAGCAATCTGTACTGCTGTTTCTCCTCCTGTAGGTGGGTTCCAAGCTGGTTCAGCTAACCAACGCAGATAATCATCTAGGTAGTACTGTTTGACAAAATCGACATCTTGACCTTCCCATTTGCCATAGTTAATTTCTTTTAGCCCATCGCGCAGTTCCATTTTCATCCCTATGGCATCACACAATGGTTTAGCTGTAGCAACAGTTCGCTTTTTGGGACTGGCATAAATTGCTGTCCAAGGTATGGAACTGTGTGCTTCGGCGAATGCTTTAGCCATGAGTGTTCCTTCTGGTGTTAACTCTGGGTCTAGTTCGCCACAGTATCCTCCGGTTTGGCTGTAAATTGTTTCGCCGTGCCGTAGCAAATATAGTTTTAAAACCACAGAATTTCCTCTATAAATTTTTCATCTCATAACTTTTGTTAGCGAACCCAAGGGAATTGAATGACAAGTGAAAGGCTGCTCCTAATCCACCTGCCATTTCTTCAGGAGTGATGATCCCATCATGGTTTACATCAAGAGCATCAAATACTGCATCGATTCCTGTCCACTCTTCACGGCTGATGAAGCCATCACCGTCAAAGTCGTAAACTCGAAAGATATTTCCCAAACTGAGACAACTACAGCTATTTATATACTTGTTTTCCAAACATTCCAACCACTGCGCTAAAAGTTGTTCCAGAGCAACCAGTGTTTTGGACATACCAACAATTCCCTCTTCTAGTTTTTGGTATGCCATGCGATCGGCTTCATGCATATTGTAAAAAGTGTATTTATCAATATGTATTTTTCTGAAATGAGCTTCGGCTGCATGGGCGGGAACAAGTTGACGCGGTAATTCTCCTGTTGTGGATTGCAATTTTTTCAGCAGCACAGGTGAAATTGCTAGTAAGTCACAACCTGCTAACTCTGCAATTTGGTCAATGTTACGAAAGCCAGCCACCATGATTTGGGTTTGATAGCCAAATTTTTTATAGTAGTTATAGAATTGGCTGATTGATAAGACTCCCGGATCTCTAGTGGCTGGATAAAATTCACGTCCCGATTCTTTTTTGAACCAATCTCCAATTCGCCCCACCAAAGTAGAAACTAAAGTCACACCAGCTTCCGCACAGGCGATCGCTTGATGAATACCAAATAGTAAATTTAAATGACAATGAATCCCTTCTTTTTCTAGAACCTCAGCAGCACGAATGCCCTCCCAGGTAGAGGCTATTTTCATTAAAATTCTTTCTCTGGAAATATTATTTGCTTCGTACAGAGAAACAAGATAACGCGCTTTGGCAATAATTGCTTCCGTATCATAGCACAACCGTGCATCAACTTGTGTTGATATTCGACCTGTGATTGTTTTGAGAATTTTCTGTCCAAACCACACAAGCAAACGATCCACTGCCAGAGACACAATCTGATCAATTGTCGCTCCTGCACCTGCGTCTTGCTTTGCTTGCAACAAAGTTTGGTGAAATATATCTTTGTATTCAGGCATTTGAGCAGCAGCAGTAATCAAAGCAGGATTAGTTATAGCATCTTGCGGCTTCAAATTTTCAATTGCTCTGATATCCCTCGCATCTGCAACCACAATGGTTATTTGCTGTAGTTGCTCTAGCCAAGTTTTAGACATCTTTCCATACCCTAAAGTCAAAAGTTTGTAGAAACGCAGTTCATCGCATCTCTACAAAAGCTAAAAATCCTTTTAGTTAAAGCCTTTCACTGATTATCCGTTGGATATATTTATCTTTGTCATAAGTGATTAATATAGTAGGTTAGAAATAAATATCTAGTAGACAAAGGTTAAAAAACTAAACTTACTAGCTTGCGTGGGACTGCTATCAAACACCTTACCAGCATTGCTGATTTTTGATAATCATCTATTTGATAGATATTGTAATTTTTGATGAATATTGAAACTGAATGCAAGAACAGATAAGCCAGTTAAGCATTTATTTTTCCTTGTTTAAGGATATATAGAAAGTAAATCCTTGTGAAATTCTGAACTTTGAGAATAAAACAACAAATAATTATTTAAAAATAAATCTAGTAGTCCACCCAATTGATTTTGAGAGGTTGCGGTTGTTCAGATCCCGGATTTTTTCAAAAAGTCGGGGATCTATGACCTTTCATAATTTGTTTAGCGGACTACTAGTTGATTTGGCATTGGAATACTATCAATCCGATTAGTTAGTAAATACGAATTGATATGGTAAAAATATTTTCATAATGTAAAGATCTAATGATTTTTCCTTAATTGAGTTAACTGACTGATTTACCATTCAATATCAACATCCCAAGAAGGCAGAGGGCAATAAGAGAGAGTCTTAAATCTTTTTTGGTCTCCTTAACTGCTTAGAACCAATTGGCCCCAAAAGTTGATTGAGGGTGCGCAGCTGTTCTGGTGTACCCATAGCAATTAACACATCTGCGGGCATAAATACTGTATCAGGGGTGGGGCCGCCGATGAGAGTGCCATCATTGCGTCGGACAGCAAGTATTAATGCACCTGTTTGCGCCCGCAACCTGGCTTGTCCTAAAGTCATTCCTACTACCGGACAAACTTTTGGGTCAAGCAAAAATTCTTCCATGTATAACTGTCGGTCTGTACCTGAGATAATTCCATCAACGAAGTCCATCACTTGGGGTCTGAGGGCAGCTGCCGCCATGCGCTTCCCACCGGTGATATAAGGAGAAATAACAGCATCTGCACCAGCGCGTTGCAACTTTTGCAAAGCTTCTTCTGTACTAGCGCGGGCGATCGCTCGAATACCTGGGTTTAGATATTTTGCTGAAAGGACTATGTATAAATTTTCTGCATCAGAAGGAAGGGCTGCGACTATACAAATTGCTCTTTCAACGCCGACTCTTATGAGAGTTTCATCTAACGTTGCATCGCCCTGATATATGGTATAACCCTGCTCCTGTGCCTTCCGTACAGATTCGACATCAGAGTCAATAACTACAAAACAGACCCCTTCTGCTTGAAATTCTATAGCAATTTGCCGACCAGTCCGACTAAATCCACAGATGATGTAATGCCCTGATAAAGATTCCATTGCCCGCCGCAGTTGTCGAAGTCGAATTCCTTCTTGAAAGTAGCCTTGAATGATTGCTTCTGTAAATCGGTTGACGATGTAACCTATAGTGATTACACCCATTAAAATTAGGGCGATGGTAAATAATCGTCCTCGATCGCCTAGTGGTCTTGTTTCACCATAACCCACAGTAGCTAAAGTTATGATTGTCATATATGCTGCATCTTGCCATGACCAGCCCTCAACTAAGGCGTACCATAGAGTACCAATCAGAAAGACACCAGCAAGAGCAAGTGCTCCTGCCATTAACTCTTTTTGAATGCGTTGATATTTCTGTTCCAGAGTTGAGTACACAATTATTCACCATCGCCACTCGTTTTGAGGATAGCTGAGTGACAGCTTAAGATGAACTATTAGGTAAGGATAAGAAATTTTGACAGATTTCTATCAGACCAGTGAATCACCCTACAATAAAGAATTTAGGGAGCTAAGCAGGTGAGCCTAGAAACTCTTGTTCAACAACACCCCATTACTTCAGAGTCAGGTTCTACATTATCTAGCGCCTTTGATGCTGATAGTTTTGATGCGGTTGTGATGTCTACCTATGGGCGGTTTCCCCTCGCTTTAGAACGGGGTGCAGGCTGCCGCGTTTGGGATACCCAAGGACGGGAATATCTGGATTTTGTGGCAGGAATCGCTACATGTACCTTGGGACATGCTCATCCAGCAATGGTAGAAGCGGTGACACGCCAGATGCAAAAACTGCATCATGTTTCTAACTTATACTACATCCCCGAACAGGGAGAATTGGCAAAATGGATAGTTGAGCATTCCTGTGGCGATCGCGTGTTTTTCTGCAATTCGGGGGCAGAAGCCAACGAAGCTGCAATTAAACTGGCGCGGAAATACGCACATACAGTACTACAAATCGAACGTCCTATTATTCTCACCACTCACTCCAGCTTCCATGGACGTACACTAGCAACTATTACCGCCACAGGACAGCCGAAGTATCAAAAGAACTTTGATCCCCTAGTACCGGGATTCCACTATGTACCTTACAACGATATTGCAGCAGTAGAAGCAGCAATTAGCGAATTAGATGAAGGCGATTACCGCGTTGCCGCAATTCTAATTGAACCATTACAAGGAGAAGGCGGAGTTCGTCCAGGAGATGTGGACTACTTCCAGAAACTACGGCAAATTTGCGATGAGACAGGCGTCTTACTAATTTTCGATGAAGTGCAAGTCGGAATGGGGCGCAGTGGCAAGTTATGGGGTTATGAATATCTTGGCGTAGAACCAGATATCTTTACCAGTGCCAAAGGTTTGGGTGGTGGTGTTCCCATCGGCGCAATGATCAGCAAAAAATTCTGTGATGTCTTTCAACCGGGAGAACATGCTAGCACCTTTGGGGGCAATCCTTTAGCTTGTGGTGTGGCTTTAGCTGTCTGCCAGACATTAGAACAAGAAAATATCTTACACAATGTCCAACAACGGGGTGAACAACTGCGAACTGGTTTAAGAGTTTTGGCTAGCAAATATCCAAATCACATCGTTGATGTACGCGGTTGGGGTTTAATCAACGGTATGGAATTAAAAGCAGACATTGAACTTACCGCAGGCGATGTTGTCACAGCAGCTATTAACGAAGGTTTATTACTTGTACCAGCCGGACCTAAAGTCATCCGGTTTGTACCACCCCTAATTGTCAGTGAAAAAGAAGTAGATACAGCGTTGCAGATTGTTGATCGCGTAATGGCGAGTCTTACTACTTTATAACTTCGTAGTAAGCGCCTTGGCGCTTACTACAAACAGTTTTCTTCTTAGTGTCTTTGTGTCTTGGTGGTGAAAAGAATTATTTTTGAAACACAAAGACACTAAGACACCAAGAAAATTTTATTCGGGAAGCTATGCATTGACAGGAATACTTTACATTCTTACACCCCTACAGCAATCCAAATAATCACTACCAGAACCATATTTCCAAGTATCAATCCAGCGATGCCAATAGTATTGAGAAATGCTGGGTAAATATTTTTCCCACGGTTCTAATCTTTGACTGAGCCAAAATAATGCAGAATAAATGCCTAAGTTTCCGTAATGTACCATCCAATTTAATAAGGCTGGTAAACCTACTTGGGGAATAACTTTAGCAACAATGCCTGGATGGGCAATACTTGTTTTTAACAAGGTTTGCGTTAGGGCTGGGAACTGTACCACATCTTGTAAAAATGGTTTTAAAACCATGTCACCTGACTGTTGCATTTGCCGAAATACTGCTGATAGCAATTCGTTGATTTGTTCGGGGGCAATTTTTTGATTGACTCCAACACTCATGGCTTTTTGAAATAGCCAAGTTACACTCAAGCTGGGTTGATATGGTTGCAGTAGTGCTAATGCGCTGGCAGATAATTGATCAGTTTGTAGTGCTTCATGAATACCTTGGGTTAATCTGTGCAAGTGACGCACCATCGCCCCAAAGCCACCAAAACTTAAAGGAGATTGATTCCCACTACTATCTCCTATGGGAAGAATGCGACTCCAAGGTGTATGTAGGGGGCTTTGACGATAGGAGGGAAAGAAGCCAAATAGCGCCCGTTGGAATGTTAGTTGTGGTAATTCCACGCTTTGATATTTTGGCATTAAACGCAGATATTCTTCAAACAAAGTTTCTAATCCTATGTGTTGTGGATCTGCATCCATATAGGTAAACATGTAAGTAGTTCTGCCATCCCTAGCAGGAAAAGCTTCCCAAAAGTATTGGCACTGCTTTTGAATCGGTGTAAAAGACAAGATTAAATCGCCAGTGTGATTTTCTGGAAAACCTTGGGCGCAACTACCAACTACCAAACACACTGCATCCGGTTTTTGTCCTTGTCGTGCTTGTTGGGTAATGGGAGAAAAGTGTCCCATTGCATCGATTAACAATCTAGCTTTGTATTGATTGTTGATCATCACTCCATCTGGGTGAACTACTGCTTGTTTAAAAGGTGTGTTTTCAAATAAATTTCCACCAGCTGCCAGAAATTTTTGTTTTAAAGTTTCTAGTAAATATACTGGATCTATACCAATATTTAATACATTTTCTACCCACATTTCGACACCGTTATCAAAGCCGACTCTGGCAGGGTTATATTCTGTTACGATCGCTTTTTCTAATTCTGCATCTGTTAATAGAGATAATTCTAAGAATACTTGCAATTCTTTACGGGAAATATTCCATTCTTGATCTCTCCCCCGCAATCTACCCCGTTCTATCAATGCTACCTGTAATCCTTGCAGGGCAAGGGCGCAGCCAATTAAAATCCCTAAAGTACCACCGCAAATTAAAACATCCCAATCGACAGCACCCAACTCTTGTTGATTTTCTCTGACTACCGTCGGTACTGGGACTTTACCTTCTCTGATGGATGATAAAAGGCGATCGCTACGACGCAACCCCCCTAAAACATCACCTGGTAATTGCGAAAGAATTTCCTCGGTTAAAGACATAGAACTTGATTCCAGCAAAGTCATTGATCTTGATCGTAGCGACTCCACAAGCATAAGGTCGTGACTGTTACCTTTGTGAACTTCGTGTCTTCGTGGTTAAAAAATGATTATTAAACCAGCAGAGCACAAAAAACGTGCATAAATTTTTTATTCAGATATCATCTTGACACTGCTAGATAATGACTCAATACGGTTTGTGTCTAAAAGTAATGGTTATGAAAAAGTTGAGCTTGGGTTAAAAAATAACAACAGACAAATACATTGAATTCCCCTTAGCCTTTAATCTAACCGTATTGAATTACGCGATTTTTCCACAAATATTTTGATTTTGAACATTGTATCTATCACATATCGGTATTTTATCAACATGTTTTTTTTAATTCAAAAAAGATTTAATTATTCTGCTTTTTTGTAAAAAAATAATGAAGATGTGTTTGATAGTATTTCTGATTAGCAAAAAATAATTAGGTTTAAAAGTACATGTAATATAGTGCAACTAAACAGTTTGTCTGTTGATCAACAACTAGTGAGTGATGACATCAGCATATGAAAATAGCTTTCATAGTTAATAAGTTTCCGGTCATATCGGAAACATTTATTTTGAATCAGATTACAGGCTTAATTTGTCGAGGGCATGAAGTTCACATTTACGGTGATAGACCTGATGATCACGCTAAATTTCATCCAGATGTAGAAAAGTATGACTTGCTAAAATATACTTTTTATGCCCCTCAAATACCTCATAATAAAGTCTGGCGGCTGCTCAAAGCACTGTGGCTAGTTATTATCAATTTTCATAAAGCTCCATTAGTAATATTGCGATCGCTCAAATTTTTAAAGTCCAATAAAGATACACCAGCTCTAAAAATTTTATACTCAATTATTCCTTTGTTAGGTGCAGAACCATACGATATCATTCACTGTCAATTTGGTATCCTGGGCAACGCAGGAATAATTTATCGTGACATTGGTGCTATCAAAGGTAAGTTAGTCACTTCTTTTCGGGGCTATGATATCAGCTGGTATGTCAAAGAGTATGGAGAGAAAGTTTACAATCAGTTGTTTATCAAAGGAGATTTTTTTCTATCAAATTGTGAGTTTTTTCGTCAGCGAGCAATTCAACTAGGTTGTGATCAAAAGAGGATAATTGTTCATGGTTCTGGAATAGATTGTAGTCGGTTTAATTTTCGAGTACGCAAGCCTCTAGCAGATGGTAAAATTTATATTGCTACGACTGGTCGCTTGGTTGAAAAGAAAGGCATAGAGTATGCGATTCGTGCCGTCGCCCAAGTTTTAAAAAACTATCCCAGTCTAGAATACAATATCATTGGCGATGGACACTTAAAAGCACATTTGCAGCAAGTAATTACAGAACTGGGTGTGGCAGATAAAGTCAAACTCTTAGGTTGGAAAAATCAAGAAGAGATTATTCAAATTATCGATAATACCCACATTTTTATTGCTCCCAGTGTCACCGCTAAAGATGGTAATCAAGATGCTCCTGTAAATACCCTCAAAGAAGCAATGGCTATGGGTTTACCAGTCATTGCTACTCGGCACGGTGGCATTCCAGAACTAGTTCAAGATGGTATTTCTGGATTATTAGTTCCAGAGCGAGATGCAGATGCGATCGCAGATAAATTGACTTATTTAATTGAGCATCCCGAGTTATGGGAACAAATGGGTAAAGCTGGTCGTGCTTATGTAGAAAAACATTACGACATTAATCACCTCAATGATGAACTAGTAAAAATTTATCAGCAAGTCATAGTAGATAAATTACAGCCATGCTCAGAGCAAAGCATAGATTCGGCTGCTAGCCCTAAATACACCTAAAACAGATAAAGGCTGGTCAAAATTCTTCACAACAGTTCACTTAACTTTTTTCTGCATATTTCAAAAAGGCTGAAACCATGAATCAATCTCAATTTCTTGAGCCAGAAGTTACTATTGTCGTTGTTCCTCGTGAGCGTTTTAGCTACACTCGCGAATCCTTGGAAAGTATTTACGAAAACACAAATTACCCTTTCAAGTTAATCTATGTTGATGGAGGTTCACCTACTCACATCAAAAATTACCTCGCTACTCAAGCAGTTGAGAAGAAATTTCAACTAATTCGCACTGATCACTACCTTTCCCCCAACCATGCAAGAAACATCGGTTTACGTCAAGTTAACAGTAAATATGTTGTCTTTATAGACAACGATGTTGTGGTTACACCTGGTTGGTTGCAGCCATTAGTAGATTGTGCTGAAGCAACTGGGGCCACTATAGTTAGTCCCCTCATCTGTCAATACCTACCACTACACACAGAAGTGCATTGTGCAGGTGGAGAATCTGGTGTGAAAGTAGAAACTAAAGGCGAGACTACCAGACGGCGAATAATTGAAAAAATTTACAAACAAGGACGGAAAGTAGCAGATGTACGTCCCCAACTGCAACGGCAACAAACCGGGTTAGCAGAGTTTCACTGTATGATGGTACGCACAGAAATATTTGCTCAGATTGGTCTTTTAGATGAAGGACTGTTGAATACGAAAGAACACGTAGATTTGTGTATTATGGTTAACGAGGCTGGCGGTACAGTCTACTTGGAACCTGAATCCTTAGTAACCTATGTACCAGGCCCGCCCTTAAAATGGACAGACCTACACTTTTATATGCTGCGGTGGAGTGATGCTTGGGAACTAGCAAGCTTGAAACATCTACGTGACAAGTGGAATCTCAGCGAAGATGAGTACTTCCAAAACAAGTACAAACGCTTAGGATGGCGGCGAGATATGACAATTGTCAACCCCCTCGTCCGTAAAATTCCCCTTGGCAAACTTGGTTCTCGAGTAGTGGGCAAAATTCTGCGACAAATAGATAAGGTGTTAAACCATTATCTTACCTCTCGCTATGCCAAAAAATACTTGCAAGGACTGCCAAATCAAATCCCTCCACAACAGCCGCCAACATCTACCATGACAGCCTCATCCCAGAGTTAATCAGGGTGTGCCTGCCAAACCAAGGACACAACCTCCATGCAAAAAGAATCTGTGCTTACTACTAATTCCCCATTAATGATGCGGCCTCACCGTCGCCAGTTTGTGATTGGATCAGAAAGTTTTCGTGTGTATGACGATTGGCATTGTTGCCAGTTGGATGCCTCCACATGGATTTCCTATTGTCCCGAACTCCTTGCTAGTTGGACAATCGATGCCAACGGGACTACTTGGGTAATCTTGGGAGTGGCTGTGGAAACCCTAGAATCCCGTTCCGAACCATTAGCAGAGATTGCTCAGACAGCCAGCGCCGATGTACCTAACCTCTATGCCAGTTGGGCAGGTCGTTGGGTGTTAATCGGTAATGGCAAGGTACATATGGATGCCTCGGGACTTCTCGGTTGCTTTTATGGTACAACACGCGACGGTCAAGTTTGGGTATCGAGCAGTCCAGCTTTACTTGCTGATATACTTTCACCCAAGGCTGATTCTCGGCAGTTATATTACCAACAAGGGCTATCGTGGTTTACACCACCACTTTCGCGCTTTGTAGACATCAGTCGGCTTTTACCTAGTCAAGTTATTGAACTCAAAGACGGTAGCATTCAACCCCGACCTTTGCTACCGCCAATCAATCCTGATCTTAACTATGAAGAGGCTTTGGAACTTTTGAGCCAAAGTATGATCACAGCACTGCGACGACTTTATCAAAAACAGAGCAAACTGTGGCTGGGACTTTCGGCGGGTGTTGACTCACGATTGGTACTAGCAATGGCATATCGTGGCAGTGTCAACATCGCACCTTTTACCCGGATTGCTGCCAGAATGTCAGTAGCCGATCGCATTCTCCCAGCTACCCTAGCAAAAAAACTCGGATATCAGCACATCTTTTTGCATGGACGCAACAGTCTAGCCAACCGTCAGCATCTCGTTACAGAACATAGCGCAGGACATGTCTCACAGGGTGACGCCTTGCCTTTTCTTCAAAGTGTACGAGATTCCCTAGAGGGTATTTCTGTTGGTGGTTGGTGCATGGAAGTGGGTAAAGCAATGTGGCGTAATTCCCTACCTGATACCATAGACGACACCGAAATCTGCGCTCAACAAATTGCCCGAAATTATGGGGAACCGTTAAACTCAAGTGCGATCGCAGGTATGCGTCAGTGGTTAGAATGGGTGAAGCAAACTCCCCAAGCACACATGGATTGGCGAGATAGGTTTTACATCGAACAACGCCTAGCTGGGTGGCAAAGTTCCAAAGAACAGTTGTATGACCTCAGTAATATCCAGAGAATCCCCATTGTTAACGCTGCCCGCACCTATGCCTTAATGCTTAGCATTGCCGAAAACCGCCGCCTCAATGCCAAGTATCAGCTCGATTTGATTTCTCAAGCCGTCCCTCAAATATCTTGTTACCCTTGCAACCCCAGTGACGAATATTTTGGCAAACTACGGGCAATGATCATCAAATCTTCATATGACCCTTTATATATACCCCGGATCGTTGCCAGAAAACTGCGATCGCGGTAGTCTTTTTTATTGTCAGTAAATAAAAATCCAAATTTTGCCACATCACAGTCTAAATTGAGAATATCTCAGTCATATAGATATAGTGGATAAAACCCACCTGTGATTGGCAATGTATTACAGTGTAGTAGGGTGAAAAACTTTGAAGCCAAACATGCATTCAAAACATCAGCTACCCGAGGTGATTCATACACCAGAAAGTAGTCTGAAGCATCCCCTCCGATTACTCCAACAAATGTGGCGAGACTTACTTGCTTCTCGTGAACTCGCTTGGCGGCTAATGGTACGTGATATTAGCGCCCAGTATCGTCAATCATTTTTAGGAATAGCCTGGGCTTTCTTACCCCCTATTGTTATGGCAGCTAGCTTTACCCTTGCCAAGGGTGCCCAAGTTATCAATGTCGGGGTGACAGATATACCCTACCCAGCTTACGTCATGTTCAGCACTGCTCTGTGGCAAACATTTGTAGAAGCATTAAACGGCCCAGTGCAAGCAGTGACAGTTGCCAAGCCGATGTTAGCCAGAGTTAATTTCCCCCGAGAAGCACTGATTTTAGCAAAGCTAGGTGAAGTGTTTTTTAACTTTGGCATTAAAACAATATTGATAGTGGCATTATTTATATTCTTTCGTGTTTCCGTAAGTTGGACGGTGATTATAGCGCCAGTAGCATTAATTCACTTAGTTTTACTAGGAACATTCATCGGTATTTTATTAGCCCCTTTTGGAGTTTTATATCAAGATGTATCTAAAGGGCTAAGTTTAATCACAGGATTTTGGCTGTTTTTAACTCCAGTAGTTTATGCAGTTCCTAATGAAGGAACATTTGGATATTTAGTTAAGCTTAATCCTGTAACTCCTCTATTAGTCACAACTCGAGAGTTAGCAACCACAGGAGTAGTATCAGAACCTTTAGGATTTTGGGTAGTCAGTGCAATTACTATTATTGGTTTACTACTGACTTGGATCGCCTTTCGTCTTGCCATGCCTTTCGTAGTTGAAAGAGTAAGTTCTTAATCATGACTGATTTAATCGAAAAAAAGATTTCTATCCAGCCTCCAGACGATTCTGAGGTAGTCATCTCAGTAGAGAATGTTTCTAAAAAATTTTGTAGAAACTTAAAACAATCTTTATTATATGGTGTGCAAGATATCACTACAGAATTGTTTGGCGTCAATAGAAATAGTGATGTCTTAAGACCAAAAGAATTTTGGGCATTGAAAGATATTAGCTTTCAACTCAGACGAGGAGAAGCGCTAGCGTTAATCGGGTCAAATGGAGCTGGCAAAAGTACCATACTACGCATTATTAGTGGTTTGATTAAGCCTGATACTGGTAGAGTCAGAGTCAGAGGTAGAATAGCACCATTAATTGCCCTGGGAGCAGGATTTAATCCAATTTTGACGGGTCGAGAAAATATTTATGCCAATATGTCAATTTTGGGTCTATCTACCAAAGAAATTGAAGAAAGATTTCAGGATGTCATAGATTTTGCTGAAATTGCCGATGCTATTGATGCACCTGTACAAACCTATAGTTCTGGTATGGCAGCACGACTAGGATTTGCTTGTGCTGTCCATATCGAGCCAGACATTTTACTAATTGATGAAGTCTTAGCAGTTGGGGATATTAAGTTTAGAATGAAATGCCATCGCAGACTAGCAAAACTTCGAGATAACGGCACTGCTTTTATTTTAGTTTCTCATAATCCACCAGCAATTTTAAATGTCTGTACTTCGGCAGTATATATATCAAAAGGTAAATTAATTACTACCGGCGATATAGATACTGTAGTGCGTAAATATGAAGAAGATTTGTGTCTAGCTGGGACAGAAAAATCTCCAGGTTATTTAGTTTTGCCAGAGAAATCTCAGAATGAAAGTACAGGTATAGATATTACTTCTGTATATTTTAAAGATGCACAAGGCAATATCGTAGCAACACCTACAAGCGGTGAGCCTATTTCTCTATGTGTAGAATGCAAAGCGCATCGGAGAGTCACTAATGCTAATTTATGCATCACAATTACAGATGTTGGTGGAGAAAATGGACGGATCTTATATCTCACTGCTGCCAACGATAATGAGTATTTAGAGGTTTTACCAGGCAAAAATGAACTACAAATGTATATGCCTTTTTGCTGTTTGAATCCTGGTGTCTACAATACTAAAGTTTTTATTAAAGAAGGTGCTTACTCTTTTGATGCAGTCGAATCTTTTAGATTCACAGTGAAATCAAATACGATTACTAGTCAATCTTTGTTTTATCAACCCCGAGAATGGAAAGTTATGAATTAAATAGTACTGCACCCAATCATATTTCCCAGTTTAACATTGCTATATTCAAAATATTAACTGTATCTTGCATAATTTCAGAACCATATTATTTCTGTGTTTTTAATTACTGATGAATATATTCCAACACATCCAGTCAAATGCAAATGCCAAAACTTGTCTCAATCATCATTCCTTGTTTTAATGCAGAAAAATGGTTAAGGGAAGCGATTGATAGCTGCTTACAGCAGACATATCCTCATATCGAAATTATTGTTATTGATGATGGTTCAACTGATAATTCATTAGAAATTATCAAAAGCTACGGTGATAAACTTATCTGGAAATCTCTACCTCATCAAGGCGGAAATCATGTCAGAAACTATGGCTTTCAGATATCAAAAGGAGAGTATATCCAGTACCTAGATGCAGATGACTACATATTACCTGAAAAAATTGCCAGACAAGTAAGTTATTTAGAAACAACTGGAGCAGATGTTGTTTATGGTGATTGGAGACATCAATATCACAATGGAGATGGAACAAGTTTTTTAGGTTCCATAGAAATTGCTGCGACACAAGCTGATATTCTTGAGTCGTTACTAGCAAATTGGTGGACTGCGGTTGCTTCTTTACTCTACAGAAGAAGCGCCATCGAAAACAGTGGTGGATGGGATGAAAGCTTATCAGCTGCACAGGATCGAGATTTTTTCTTATCAGTAGTAATGAATCGTGCTAAAGTAGTATATCAACCAGGTTGCTATTCAGTGTATAGAAGATACGGCAATGTGACAGTTTCCACTTGTAGCAAATCTCGTTGGATAGAATGCCAAAATTTAGTATTACAAAAAGCACAAAACAAGCTAATACAGTCAAACCAATTAACAATTAAGTATCGTCGTGCATTAGCTTTATCTTATTTTGAATTGGCACGAGAATCATTAAAATTTGACTATGGAATGTACCTGCAATTCTTGGAAAAAACTTTAATATTATCTCCTGATTTTAAACATAACAGTCAACGAACAGCATATAATTTGATTCAAAATGTTTTTGGATTTAGACATACAGAAAGAATATTTTTTATAATGTTGTTTATCAAAAATATTATCAGTTCCCTGAATCAATACTTGCTCAACACAAAAAGAAAATTCAGTGTAATATCATAGTTAGTAGAAAATAGAACCCAATGAAGCTGCTCTCTCATTCTAACTTCCATATAGGAAATGCAAATGAATCGTTCAAAAATTGTCGCAATTATTACAGGCGTTTTTTCTTTAATTTTAGCGATCGCCTATCTGCTTCTGGTGCAAATACTAGACTTTCGCGGCGAAATGAAACCCGCTCCTACCAGTGGAATAGAAGAGCCAGTATCAATAGTTACCTCCACCTCTACAAACAACTGACTCAACTCGTAGCATCTACAGTCAATTACTCAAACCAAATCCCCAACTACTGATCATCCAAAGTTTCAATCAACAAATCTACTTGCTGTTGTCGTTGACGTAAAAAACTTTCACACTCACGCAAATACTCAACAGCTTGAGCAAATTGCTCGAACACATCAGCCAAATCCAACTCACCCCCCTCAATCCGATTAATAATACCCTCTATCTCAGCAACCTTCGCCTCATAATTCCAGACCTCAGCCTCCACAGACTTAGAATTAGAAGAACTATTACGCTTAACCATGCAAATCTTGGCGTCCTTGGCGCCTTGGTGGTTTAATTAATTCCGTAACCCTTACTTTCACCTCACCCTGACCCAACTGTATCACCAACTCCTGCCCCATAGCTAACTCACTCGCATTGCGAACAATCATCCCATCTTCTTGCCTGACCACCCCATAACCACGTTGTAACACAGCCTTGGGGTCAAGAGCTGTTAACTTCTGTCGTAACATCTCTAAATGCTGAGTTGCTTGTTGTAACTTAACAGACGTGATTTGCACCAATTTCTGACGTTGCCAAATCAGCGCCTGCATTTGTTGCTGTACCTGCTTATCCAAGCGTAAACGCTGCAAACGTTCTCGCAGTCCTTGCAGTTGATCATCAGCAGTTTCCAACTCCCGTTGCACAGCTTGCTGCAAACTCACAACTCTCTGTTGATGCTGATTATATAGATCCGCCAGTGCCGGAACAATTCGTTCTGCCGCCGCAGTGGGAGTATGCACATTCTCATCTGCAACTAAATCTACCAAAGACTCATCCCTTTGATGCCCAATTCCAGTAATAATAGGGATTGTACAATTAGCCACTGCTCGCACTACTCGTTCATCATTAAAACAAGCCAATTCCTCCACCGCACCCCCTCCCCGCGATAAAATTATCACCTCGGCTCGTCCATCTTTTTCTACCCGTTCAATAGCCTTAACAATAGACTCCGGTGCTTGCTCACCCTGAACGGTAGCAGGAGCAAATAAAACATGTAAACCAGGGTATCTTTGTCTGAGAGTCTTTTGGATATCCCCCCAAGCAGCAGCAGTAGGTGAAGTGACAACAGCAATCGTTTGGGGATGAGAAGGAAGCGATCGCTTCCTTTGTGGATCAAGTAACCCTTCTGCTTCTAGACGGTTTCGCAGTTGTTGGTAACGTAGCGCCTGCAAACCCACACCAGCAGGTAAAGCTTGCCAAACAGACAGTTGATATTCACCCCGTGCTGGGTATAGCCTTATACTACCTAAAACAATCAACTGCTCCCCTACAGTTGGTCTTTGCATTAGTTTAGGTAATTGCCCATTCCACACCACACATTTAATTGCTGCTTGCCCATCGGGGTCTTGCAAAGTAAAAAATAAGCCACTGCGGTGGTTGTTAGCACTAGAAACTTCTCCAATTACCCAAATTTGCCGCAATTGTTCATCTTGTTCTAGTAGCGAGCGGATATACTCAGTTAAACCGGCGACGCTAACAGCTGTATCAGGAATCAAAAAGTCAGTAACATCAGCAGTCATTTGATTTTGGATTTTTGGTTTTTAATTGATTTCAGGGTATATACCCATAAAGTTCTGTAAATAAAAGTAAAAATATCATCGTAGTAGCGTTTGAGCAGGCATATTGCTACTACATGTTGCATAATAACCAAGATAGACAATACAAAATTTAATACCAAATACCAATTTTAGAAATGATTGCAACAGATATAAATCTACAGAACCTATACCCAGATCAGGTGTCCTCATCCAAAATCTAAAATGGCATGATCCCCTGTCCTAGCAATATTGATCAGCCCGCGTTAAACTATGTAGCGATTAGCCGCAGGAAAATGTCAAAATAGTATATCTGTTCTATTAAATCTTCCCAAGCAACACTCCCTAAATCCATATATATAGAGGTAGGAATGGCTGTTAATACTGATAATGCTGGCAAGCAAAAAGCGCTCAACATGGTACTCAACCAGATTGAGCGTACTTTTGGCAAAGGAACAATCATGCGCTTGGGCGACGCTACCCGGATGCGGGTAGAAACCATTTCCAGTGGGGCGCTGACATTGGATTTGGCATTAGGCGGTGGTTTACCCAAAGGTCGAGTCATAGAGATTTATGGTCCAGAAAGTTCTGGTAAAACAACCTTAGCACTACATGCCGTTGCAGAAGTACAAAAAAATGGCGGTATTGCTGCCTACGTTGATGCAGAACACGCCCTCGACCCCACTTACGCTGCGGCTTTAGGCGTAGATATAGAAAACTTATTGGTTTCTCAACCAGATACAGGAGAAGCAGCCTTAGAAATTGTTGATCAACTCGTTCGCTCAGCAGCAGTAGATATAGTCGTCATTGACTCGGTAGCAGCCCTAGTACCCCGTGCGGAAATCGAAGGTGATATGGGCGATGCCCACGTTGGTCTTCAGGCAAGATTGATGAGCCAAGCTCTGCGTAAAATCACTGGTAATATTGGTAAATCTGGCTGCACAGTAATTTTCCTCAACCAGTTACGACAAAAAATTGGTGTCAGCTACGGTAATCCCGAAACTACAACTGGTGGTAATGCTCTCAAATATTACGCTTCGGTACGCTTGGATATCCGTCGGATTCAAACCCTGAAAAAAGGAACTGAGGAATTCGGTAATCGCGTCAAAGTCAAAGTTGCTAAAAATAAAGTCGCCCCACCTTTTAGAGTTGCAGAATTTGACATTATTTTTGGTAGAGGTATTTCTACTTTGGGTTGTCTTGTAGATTTAGCAGAAGAAACTGGCGTACTCAACCGCAAGGGAGCATGGTATAGCTACAATGGCGACAATATTTCTCAAGGTCGAGATAACGCCATTAAATACTTAGACGAAAAACCAGAATTTGCTGAACAAATTAAGCAACTAGTACGGGAAAAATTAGAAAAAGGAGCTGTTGTTTCTGCTAACTCTGTCAGGAAGACAAACGAAGAGGAAGACGAAGATATGGATGATGCTTCTGAAGAAGAATAGTATTGGTTAGTGGTTGTAGAGACGTGCCATGGCACGTCTGTACAGTAGTTATTAGTTAGTGGGTACAGACGCGATGTTCCTCGCGTCTGTACATTATTAGTCAAAAACTAACTGCTAAGTGCTAAGGATTTTCTGTCAGAAAAATACGAACTCCGACTTTTTTTCAGAAGTCGGGGTTATGTAGTCAAAGTTAATAAAATAATCATCAAATCTGTAAAAACAGCTATTATCTAGAATTACTAGGCATTTGTTTGCTAAAGAAATTATCTAAAATTTCTGATTGCTGTTTTTGACTTAGCGATACCGCAATTTCTTCACTATTAAGTATTGGAATCTGTCTAAAAGCTTCTAAAGTATGATCTAAGTTCTCCAGAGATACTTTTCTATTTATTTGTACCTCATCACCACTTTTGCGTGTAACTAGTTGCATCAATAACTCAACTGCAACTCTAGGCAATACTTGGGGTGGTGTCAAATTCATATAAAAAGAAAAAGTCATGCTACCTAGCCGAATATGATCACCATCTTGTAGTTTGATTGGGCGATAAACAGGTTCACCATTCACAAAAGTACCATTGGTACTACTAAAGTCAACTAGGTAAAAGCCTGAGTAATCAGCATTTTCAATATACTGAATAGCTGCATGACGACGAGACACGCGTCTGTCACAAACACAAATACCACAGGTGCGATCGCGGCCTATAGTCCAAATATACTGTGGTTGTAATAATTTCTGCGTCTTACCCTCAGATAAATTAGTAATGACATAAACATCAGAACTATCGATTACACCTTGTAGGTAACACCCCTGCACTCCTGTAGACAATGGCTGAGGTAAATTTTCTAACTGAAGAATTTCATCTAAAAAGCTACTATGGTGTTCATACAACTTAAGGAATACTTGATATAAACTCAGCCGCTTTTCTAATTCCTTTTCTGAAAATTCAGCAATCATAGCTTAGCCTTTATATTGCTAACAAATATCTATTTTTGAAGTCAGTTATGAACAATTATTCTGAATTTTATAATTTGAAATAGTGTCTGACATACTTGATGCTGTGAGTTTGAGCATCAAGTAACATACATTATGAAGTTTTCCCTATCCCAGATTAAAGTTTCTCTCCAGTTTAAAGTAACCGCAATACTACTTAATGTTGAGAAAAGATTTAGAATATTTGCTTTAGTTAGTTTAACAATAATATATAATATATAGCAGTCCTATATGATTTGTGAGAATAGCAAAGCCCAGATCCCCGACTTCTTTCAGAATTTGGGGATATTGCCTTTCACGAATGATTTAGGAATGCTATATGACAGTTTATTTAAATAATATTGATTAAACAATTGAATTTACACGAAGCAATTCCCAACTTGTTACCAGGTTCAACCTGGTGACGAGGGTGATAACTGTTCACTTATTTACTTGCGGACAATTCAATTTTTTAGTCTGATAATATTAATCAAACTCACGTTAAAGAAACAGAAATGTTTTTTAGCAGCAGGCGCACTGGTGGTACACTACCCGCTACGAATGAAAGAAACAAAGCAAATCTTCTTCCCTTCTGCCCTCTGCCCTCTGCCCTCTGCCTTCTTTCTTAACAGAGGACTTACAACAACCCTCGTCTGCCATTGGGACGTACCGTCATCCAATTCGTTTTGGCTTGTGCTAGTTGTTCTTCAGAAATTTTCGCACCAGTCAAATTAGCGCCACACAAATTAGCTCCCCGCAAGTTAGCGTTTTGCAGATAAGCATAGCTGAGATCCGCGCCTCGTAAGTCTGCTCCTTCTAAATCAGCATTATTCAAGTAAGCTTTGGTTAAATTACTATCTCTAAGATTCGCTCGATTGAGACTAGCTCTGCCAAAGTCACTATTGTGGAGATTAGCTCCTTGGAGGTTGACTCTTTGCAGTTGAGAAGAATGGAAATTTGTTTCTGATAGATTGGCACCTTGTAAGTTAAGCAGATTTAAATTGTGTAGGGCAAAATCCCGTCTCCCTTTTAGATAAGCTGCAATCAAATTTTGGCTATCTAATTGGCGCATAGCCTGAGCTTTTTGACCTTGAGAACTACCACAACTACTAGCCAAAGTCGTTGATTTTGTTGTTAGCATTCGTCGTCGTGTTTCCCCTGCATAGGTAACACCAGCAGCTTCTGCGATTTTAGCCCGTCTTGCTCGAATTGCTGCTGCTACCTGCGCCACACTCATACCAGAAACACCGGAAGGACTGCTGCTGTAAATACCAGAATCTTCTAAACGGTGAACTGTTCGTTCTTTAACGCCGCCGCTTGGTTGAGAAACCAAACTTTTCGACAAACTCTCTAGATACGGTTCTAGTTCTAATGCTCTGAGTACTTCTTCAGCTGTTTGGTAGCGATTGCGTACAGAAACTTCCAGCATTTTCCGCAAAACGTCTGCTAGATGGTTACTCACATGTACGTGATGTTCCCACATAATTTCCCCTGTTGTGGGGTTATAGTCTAAATCTTTAGGAGATTTGCTAGTTAGTAGATAAATACATGTAATTCCCAAGGCATAAATATCACTGGCGTAGACTGGACGCATTGCCATTTGCTCGGGAGGGGCAAAACCAGGAGTACCAATTGCATATGCAGTTAATGCTGTGTGTTCTGATTGATTTACCACAGCTTGTCTGACTTGATTGGTAACAGCACCAAAGTCTATGAGAACTAGTCTACTATCTTGAGCACGGCGGATTATATTAGCAGGTTTGATATCGCGATGTATTACCTTGCGTTCATGTATATATTGCAGTAATGGCAGAATCTCGCTCAAAAATTGCTTCACTCCTGCTTCAGTGAATACTCCTGTATGTTTAACCTCTTGCTGTATGGTGGAACCGCTAATGTATTCCTGAACTAAATAGAATTGTTCACGCTCTTCAAAGTAATCTAGCAAGCGTGGCACTTGCGGATGATTGCCAATATTGCCTAAAGTCACTGCTTCTCTTTCAAACAACTCCCGTGCCATTTTTAAAACGTGGGGTGCGGTTCCTGATGGACGTAATTGCTTGATTACGCAACTTGGTTCGCCTGGTAGAGCTTCGTCGCTGGCTAAAAAGGTTGCTCCAAAACCACCTTGGCCTAAAGCTTTCACTATTCGGTAGCGCGAACGTAGCAGCAATCGCGAGCCACAAGACTGGCACCTCTCGCTATATGCCAAGTTTTCTGGATTGGGACAGTTAGGATTTACGCAGTAGCTCATGCACTGTCAACTCGCTGCACGAAGATTCATGGGGAGTGGTACACTCACTCCAATCTCAATTATTTATATTAAAAGCTACTTTCACCAGGTTATTTTTGCTGGAAATCCTTTGAAGAGTTGCTAAAGCTAGGCTAAGCTGATGTGAAGCAATAGTAGACTTACGTAATTTTATTAAAAGCGGCGGGACGGTTTCCCCCCACTCACGAGGGGATAGTGTTTCCCGTCGCTTTGGTAATAGGTAATGGGTAACGGGTAATGGGTAATATCAAGTTCGGCTAATTGCTTACGATATTATGATTATGCTTCGCTTTTGGTCATTGGTTTTTCCCCATTACCCTTCGGGTTCGCTACTTTGCCATCTCGGCATAAGCCAAGACGGCAAGTAGTCTCACCAATTACCTATTACCAGCCTAGGCGACAGTATAAGTATTCAACAGAACATGATATGATAGGTAATTTGCCCATGCCCTAAGATCAAACATCTATTGCACCAAGTAGATTATGTTACCAATTAAACTTTTATTAAGCAAATGTATGAATATATGTTCAGATATAGTACTATAATTGACTAGAGGACATAAAGGAGAGAGCAATGACTACCGTAACCCAAATGAAATGTGCTTGTGAATCTTGCCTATGCATCGTTTCTATTGAAGATGCGATTCAAAAAGATAATAAATACTACTGCTCTGAAGCCTGCGCTGACGGTCATCAAACCACTAAAGGCTGTGGTCACACTGGTTGTGGCTGTTAGTTAGCTGTTATTCCTGCCTATATAAACTTCAACCCCGCCCATTAGTAGGCGGGGTTGAATATTTTTACAGTTGAGACATGACATCCCTAGCCGCTTCTAGCGTTCTGTCAATATCTTCCTCTGTGTGCGCAAAAGAAGTGAATCCAGCTTCAAATTGTGATGGTGCCAAGTAAATACCATGCTCTAACATCCCGCGATGGAAACGAGCAAATTTAGCCAGATCAGATTTCTTGGCATCTTCGTAGTTATGAACCGGACCAGCAGTAAAGAACAAACCAAACATAGCACTGATGGAACCGCCACAAGCTGGATGACCAGTTTCTTGAGCAATTTGCAACAAACCATTTGCCAGCTTCTTGGTAATCTTATCTAAGTACTCGTAAGTACCAGATTTTTGCAGTAATTCCAGGGTCTTAATACCCGCAGTCATGGCTAAGGGGTTACCAGAAAGAGTCCCTGCTTGATACATCGGACCAGCAGGGGCGACCATTGACATGATATCCCGACGACCACCATAGGCTCCTACGGGTAAACCACCACCGATAACTTTGCCTAAGGTTGTCAGATCAGGGGTAATACCAAACTTTTCTTGGGCGCCACCGTAGGCGATACGGAAGCCTGTCATTACCTCATCGAATACCAATAAAGCACCATGTTCCTGCGTAAGTTCCCGTAAGCCTTCTAAAAATCCAGCATCAGGAGGAATGAACCCAGCATTACCTACTACTGGTTCTAGAATGATTCCAGCGATTTGGTCACGGTTTTCTTCAAATAAAGCTTTGACGGCTTCTAAATCATTGAACGGCGCAGTTAGAGTATTACTTGTTACCGATTTGGGAACACCAGGGGAGTCTGGTAAACCCAGGGTTGCAACACCGGAACCTGCTTTTACCAGAAACATATCAGCATGACCGTGGTAGCAACCTTCAAATTTGATAACTTTTTCCCGTCCGGTAAAAGCCCGCATCAATCGTAATACTGCCATACAAGCTTCAGTGCCGGAGTTAACAAATCTTACCATTTCAATGCTAGGAACAGCATCGATCACCATTTCTGCTAAGACATTTTCCAGCACACAAGGCGCACCAAAACTGGTGCCTTTTTCTAGGGCTTCATGCAGGGCTGCAATAACCTCTGGGTGAGCATGACCACAAATAGCTGGTCCCCAAGTACCCACATAGTCGATGTATTGATTACCATCTACATCCCAAATGTATGCGCCTTTAACATGATCAAAAACTATCGGTTGTCCTCCCACAGATTTAAAGGCGCGAACTGGAGAGTTTACCCCTCCTGGCATGAGGTTTTGAGCAGCAGCGAAGATTTCTTGTGATTTTGTTGTTTTAATTGTTGTATTTACCAAGGTTCTCTCCTAAACGGTGGGAAATAATAAAGGTCTGTCTTGGGATAGGCGTAAAGTCTTCTCAGAACTTATATCGTATAAAATCACCCGAACCAAGAAAATAACAATATGTTATACAAGTCCAACCAAGACTTGCCTGTGGAGATTCGCACTCGCTTGTCCGAGGCATACCAGGATATTTACCGGGCGGCTTACAATTCGGCTATTCATTGGTATGGTGAAGCTACAAAGGCTCATCAAGTCGCTTTAAGTGCTGTTAAGATGCAGTCTGCTGTGCATAAGAGTTCTGTTGTCTAAGGCTGAATAGAAAATATTTTCAGACGAACAATGCCAGTTGCTCTCTTTAGAATGGTATCGTGAACCCATGAATCATTCTCGCTTTTTTTAGCAGCTGGTATGTTTTTTTCTGCAAGCAATCCTGAACACCAAGTTATCCCTGTTGATCAAATTCGCTACGATTCCCATGGTCTTGTCCCAGCAATTGTCCAAGACTATCTAGATGGCACTGTTTTGATGATGGCGTGGATGAATCGGGAGTCATTACAAAAGACCTTAGAAACAGGGGAAACTTGGTTTTGGAGTCGTTCCCGTCAGGAGTTATGGCACAAGGGAGGAACTTCTGGTCACGTTCAGAAGGTGCAAAGTCTTCGTTATGACTGTGACAGTGATGCACTATTAATTGGAGTTGAACAGGTGGGAGATATTGCCTGCCATACTGGTGAACGTAGTTGTTTTCATCAGGTAGAAGGGAAAATCACTCCACCACCTGCTGATACTTTGTCACAATTATTTGCTGTGATTTGCGATCGCCGTGATCATCCTCAGGAAAGTTCCTACACTTGTAAACTATTGGCAGGTGGTGATAACAAGATTTTGAAAAAAATTGGCGAGGAAAGCGCAGAGGTCGTCATGGCGTTTAAGGATCGTGATGACGATGCGATCGCAGCAGAAGTTGCAGATTTGTTTTATCATACCCTGGTCGCTCTTGCTCACCATCAAGTTGACTTGAAATCGGTGTATCGCAAGTTACAGGAGCGTCGTCGCTAACCAGTGAAATGATTGATCACTGATCACTAATTACGTAGTCGCCTTTGGTCAGAGACCTATAACTAAAAAGTAATCACCCAAATAAATTAATCTAATCTTTTTGTAATTCTTAATTATTCTATGAAATTTTCCTCACTGATTCCACAGAGTTTCCACAGGCTTTTTCCTAGTTTTCCACAGAGACTCGACGATGGTATGGGCTTCCTAACTCTTGCCTGGGGATTGTTTATTCACAACGGGTGAAGATATATAAGACTGAGTTTATGTTAAGAACTTTAAAAAAAATGCTTAAAAGTCCTATACTTTCGTAAGTATATACTTTTCATAAACTTATTTTTAACATTTCGCAGCATTGACAACCCCACCCCCCTTTGCCGCAAAATGATGCGGCTTACCTTTTTAGTCTGCTCTGATGTCTGTGTGAAATGACCATTGACCTGACAACAGAATTATTGGACAGGCAAAGGACTACACACTCTCATCCTGTGGCTCTAACTCAAAGCAAGATTTTCTAGTCAATGGACACTGCCAAG
This sequence comes from Fischerella thermalis PCC 7521, assembly GCF_000317225.1. Taxonomy (GTDB): domain Bacteria; phylum Cyanobacteriota; class Cyanobacteriia; order Cyanobacteriales; family Nostocaceae; genus Fischerella; species Fischerella thermalis. The sequence continues at coordinate 19,169 of NZ_AJLL01000090.1, read as the reverse complement.
GAGAAAAACCTCATGAATACAACTGTCAGCATTTTTACAGAAATTCCTGAAACACTACACGAATCACTCAAAATCTACTTAGAAAAGCATCCTGATTGGGATCAAAACCGAGTCTTAACGGCAGCGCTATCGTTGTTTTTGCTCCAAAATGGGGATAGCGATCGCCGCGCTGCTCGTGTATACTTGGAAACTTTATTCCATCACTGCTAAGTAGAAATACTTTTGACTAAATGTATGCCCAGAAGCTAATATAGTAGACAGCTTGATCATGGGTGCTTCAATAAGTAGTGCTATAGATGGATTATGCTCTTTAGGTCACATTTAACACTTAGGATCCTAAAAAAGCTAGATTTTCGTGAATAGAAGCGGCCATTGGTTTAGGGTAAGCATCGAAACCAAAAAATCAAGCAAAGCTGTATGAAATTTCAAGTAGTTACTTTAGGTAGCAAAACAACTGACTCTTTGATTGCACCTGTATAAGTATCTGTAAAATTCAAGTGCCAATCACCCAAATGTCGTTAAGAGTGCTTAGATGTAGCTATCTACCAAAAAGACAAATTTGATAATTGAGCGGCGGCTTCCGCCGCTCACAGCTTATACATTGTTGATTGTTGATTATGATGACAAATAACTACCAACTACCAACTACCAACTACCAACTAACAACTAATGACTACTGTGGCTTGTCAGGCTGTTGAGATTGAGGAGGACATTCAAATTTATAGCCTACACCACGTACAGTCTGAATTAATGCTGGTTGGCTAGCATCAGCTTCTATTTTCTTGCGAATTTGACCTATGTGTACATCCACAACCCGTTGGTCGCCGACGTATTCATAATCCCACACTTCCTGGATTAGTTCAGCTCTTCGCCAAACTCGACCTGGATGACTAGCCAAAAAATGTAATAAGTCAAACTCTAGGGCGGTTAAAGGTACTGGTTCATGGTTGAGCGTCACCTCTCGCCGCACCGGGTCAATCATCAACTTTTCAAAGATGAGGCGTTTTTGTTCTGCTGTGGTTACAACCCGCTGACGCCGCAAAATAGCTGCAACTCTGACTTCCAATTCTCCCAGACCAAATGGCTTGGTGAGATAGTCATCAGCACCTTTAGAAAAGCCGCGAATCTTGTCAGCTTCATCTGCACGGCTAGTTAACATCAGAACAAAAACACCATTGCGGCTTTGCATTTCTTGGCAGAGGTTAAAGCCGATTACGTCTGGTAAATTAACATCCAGAATGACCAAATCTGGATTAAATTGCTCAAACAGAGCTAGAGCAGCTTTACCATCTTCAGCAGCCTCCACCTGATAGTTCTGCTTCATCAAAAAGCGTTGGATTAAATTCCGAACCGCAGGGTCGTCATCAACTACAAGAATCTTGGCGGGAGCCATGACCATCACTTTGCACAAAAAGTTAATTAGGATAAACAACAGGTTGCGTTAAATAACGCATTACCTGCTTAGGAGAAAATTAAATCTACAAGGTTAAGGCATAAATTTCCTGATAATCCAAATATTAGGTTAATCAGGATTTTCGACAACTAGAGTGCGAATATTATCATAATGCCACCCTGAAGTGTTTTAGGCTAATAGTTGTTAACCTTGGTTTATAGTTAAGTAGATGCTCTCACTTCAGCCGCAAAGCTAAGTCAAGTAAAATACTTTTGTATTTCACTTACTTAGTATTTTCAACGCTATCAATTTTAAATCCATATGCGGCTTTATGACACAAGAGAATGTCAGACTTCCTAATTAAAACTGAATCAAGGTACAGTCAACAACCAAATTTGAAATATAAAAGGTATTTCTTTCATAAAAGAAAGGCTTTTAGGTATTTTTAACTCAAATTCTAGAGTAGAGCTTGAAATTATGAACGACATGAGGGGATACACGGAGTTATGGCAATATGTTAAAGTGTCTATAGTTAAAACTGCCAGGTCGATTCTGCTTACCCATGCTACTATCCAGGTATGATATATAAATCGACCGAAACATTGGTTTCGACTGACACAAAATCTCGAGTTATTTTTCTGCAAATTTAAAGACTGCTGCCGAGTAAGGCTAAATTAATAAACTCACCATGAGCGAGCAAAGTCCCTACGAAAAACTTGGGGTATCTGAAGAAGCTAGCTTCGATGAAATTCAAGATGTTCGTAATCGCCTCTTGCAGCAATATAGCGGCGATAGCAAGCGTGTAGAAGTCATCGAAGCAGCTTACGATGCGATTTTGATGGATCGCTTGCGGATGCGCCAAGAAGGAAAGATTAAAGTCCCAGAACGTATCCGATTTCCAGAACGCCTTGTACAAGCACCACCTAAAGAAACTCCTGTCTCTCGCGAACAGTCACCTACCTGGCTGCAAAAATTTCTAGATAAACCAACACCAACCGATGTACTTTTACCTGGTATTTGGTATCTGGGTTTAAGTGCGATCAGCGTATTTTATCCAGGTGGCGGCGATCAAGTTTTATCGATGGCGTTAGTAGTTGGCGTAGGTATTAGCATTTACTTCATCAATCGCAAGGAAGGTAAGTTTGGTAGAGCAGTTTTATTTATCCTATTTGGTTTAATCACAGGTTTAATTGCCGGAGGAATGATTGCTGGTTGGGCAATACCACAAATACAGCAATTTGTGAGTCTGACACCAAATCAGTTTTCTACGGTATTGACTTTTGTATTATTGTGGTTGATTAGTAGTTTCCTTAAGTAATAGGTAATAGGTAATTGGTAGAGCGCCTATTACCATTACCTATTACCAGGTTCCAGCCAGTTGTAACGCTTGCTCTAAAACTAAATCAACAGCTACCCTGAAATCCTTAACAATAAAATCTGGCTGATAAAGTTTTAACTGCGAGCGATCGCGAATACCACTTTCCACAGCGATCGCTTTTATACCGTGTTTTTTGGCAGCAGTAATATCCGCTTCTGTGTCTCCTACCATCCATGTATCTGTAGCAGCTGGTAGTTCTTTTAATGCTCGTGTCATTAATAAGGGTTTATCATCAATGTCACGGGTTTTTACATAGTTATTACTCAAACAATAACAGCGATTCTCGGGGAAAAACTTACCTAAATCATACTGTTTAAAAGCATAATCTAGCTCCCAAACTCGGCGCATAGTCATAACCGCTAAATCAACGCCAGCTTGTTGAATTTTTAACAGCGCATCCACAGCGCCAACTGCTAAGCAATCATACTGGAAATAAGGTTCTGTATGTACTGTTTTGCGACGCAGGCTAGAAAACTCTTGTGCTTGTAACTCATCTAAACCAGAAATTATAGCGATTTGTGTTTCTGGCACACGTTCACGCTTCATTTGCCAAAATTCTGCTTTAGAAAGTTCTTGCACTTTTTGACCCGGACGGCGGATCTCCTCTAGGCAGAACTGATATACGCGGTAATATCGTTCTGAGACATCCATAATCGGGCCGTCGAAGTCTGTAATAAGTCTTAACATTTTTTTAAAAACAACATTAAAATTTACCTTCAGACTAGCCCAGATGCAGTGGTGTTTGAGTTTTAAATATTTGATGAATGTGTTTAGAATTACTAATCAGATGGTTGTTGGTTATTGACTGTTAGTAGTTAGTGGTTAGTGGTTGGTTAGTAGGAGCCGCAGTGAGTAATAGAATTTGATAACTGATAACTGAACTACACTTCCCCTACTCCTTAGGTTCTAACAAGCTACCCCGTTTAATTTGTTCTCGTTCGATCGCTTCAAATAAAGCTTGAAAATTGCCTTCACCGAAACCTTGAGCTTGGCGACGGCGTTCTATAAATTCAAAGAAAAAAGTGGGTTGTCCAAATATAGGCTGGGTGAAAATTTGCAGTAGTAAAGCATCGGGAGTCTTTTGGTTCCAGTCCACCAAAATTTCTTGTTGAGCGATCGCTTCTAGTTCTGCACTAGAAAGGGGAAACTCTAGACGTTCTTTAAGCTGTAAATAATAGCTTTGGGGAACTGGGAGCAAAGATAAACCACAACCACGAAATTGAGCGATCGCACTTACAATATTTGCAGTTCGTAAAGCAATATGTTGAATTCCTGGGCCTCGATTAACATTGAGAAATTCCTGAATTTGCGAATTAGCTGAAGCAGGTTCATTAATCGGAAATTGGACATCACCGTGGCGAGAAACCATCACTTGGCTGTACAGAGACGAGTAATCGGTTTGAATTTTAAATGTCTGCTGGGGTTGAAAATCCAGAATTTTTTCATACCAAGTCACTGCACGCTCAAGATCACCCACTGCAACATTGAGGACAATGTGATCTATGGCGGTGATCGGGTGGTGGGGTGGTGGGGTGGTGAGTGAAATCTTCTCCCTATCTTCCCATTGTTCTATCAACGTATGTGTCAGAGAACCCCAAGCAGCTATTTTGCTCCACTTAATGTATCTGTCTCCTTGTTGATAGTGTTGGATGGGTTGTAAGACTTTAGCACCGTATGCTTGAGCGCGAGCGATCACAGCTTCTACATCTTCAATGACAAAAGCAACATCTGCTACACCGGGGGGATGCTGATGCAGAAAATCTGCCACTGGACTGATGGGTAAAAGTGGTGAAGATAACAAAAAGCAAACTGAACCACTTTTGACTGCTTCTGTACAAGTGTGAAAACAACTCCCGTTGTTTGTATTTATAAAGGGGGTTAAAACTGCCCAACTTTCAACCACCTGAAAACCAAGATGACTGACAAACCAATCACGCCAAGCTTTGGCATCTTCCACGTAAAAGTGAACCCAATTAATTTTCATAAGCTAGGAGAATCCAGCACGACAGCCTATCTGTCTCGTTATTTTGCCTTTTTTGCTGGATTTTCTGGTCATTCCTAAGCAAGATTATTTGTCATTGGTCAATTGTCAATTCTCAATTGTCATTGGTTAGTGGTTAGTAGTTAGTAGTTATTCCACACTCCTCACACTCCACCCTTACGGGAAGCCGCGCAAAGCGCGTCTACACACTCCTCACCACCCCATCTCCACTACTTCCACTAAACTTCATTACCTATCGCCAGCCGCACTCCCCAAAACAGAATTAAAGTAGCGATCGCTAGCCAGTCGCGTCTTTTGAGGCGTAAGTCGTGCCATTGGACTCGATGTTCATTAGGACTAGTAAAACCTCTGACCATCATGGCGTTTGCCATTTGTTCTGCTCTCAGTAGCAGGTTCTGCAAAAGTCTCTCTGCTACAAGCATCCAAACTTTAACTGCTCCTTTTAATCCTAATTTTTTCCAATTGATAGCTCTTGTCATGATCGAGCGAACTAAATTCTGTACTTCTTCTAGCACTAAAGGTATAAAACGTAACGACAATGTTAACATTAATGTGATTTCAGTGACAGGTATATTAAACCTTTGTAGTGGTTGCATCAAGCTTTCAAGTGCAGCTGTGATTTCTTCTGCTGCGGTTGTCAGTAAGTATAAATTTGTACTATAAATAACAGTAAATAATATTGTACTTAGGCTAATTGCTAAATCCAAAGAACGACGAGTTACTTTAATTGCCCCTTTTTCAAATAGTACGTAACTATATTTCTGCTGATCGTGAGTAGGTGAAGTTTCAATAGTTGGAGTTGGAGTAGTAGAAGTAGCAGGATTTGATTGTTCGGTTGAGATAAGATCGTTTTCTGGTAGGCGGGGTTGATAGCTTATACCCAAACCATCAGGGCTAATAGCAGCAATCACTAACACAAAAAAGCATAGCATTAATAACCAACCCATCTGCTGCTGCCAAACTCGCTTGGGAATTCTGGCGATTAAGGTAGCAATAATCAACAATACAACCAGTAAAACCCGCCACAAGTTGTTAGCAAAAATGTAGGTAGTTAGAAAGCTCATCAACCAGATAAACTTGATACGCGGATCGAGTTTGTGTAACCAAGTTTGTGGTTGTTCTAGATAAAGACCTATTGGTAGCGATCGCAGTAAATCCATTGTGAAATTATGAATGATGAGTGATGAATTATGAATTGCTGAATTGAGAATTCATAATTCAGAATTCATAATTTTATACGCGGGCAGCTCTGTTGTTATTAACATTTTCCACATCTCGAGCTTTTTTACTCCGCCAGATCAATCGGATTGGAGTACCCTTAAATCCCAGTTGTTGCCGGAATTGTCGCTCAATATAACGACGGTAGTTATCGTTAAAACGTTTAGCATCATTGACAAACAATGCTATTGTAGGTGGCTGAGTGCTAACTTGCGTACCGTAATAAATTTTGCCCTGTTTGCCACTGCGACTGACTGGTGGGGAATGCCAGCGAACTGCTTCTTCGAGAACTTCGTTGATGACTGAGGTACTGACGCGGCGCTTGTGTTCCTCAGCTGCCTGGTTTACTAATTCCAATATCTTCTCTACCCTTTGTCCAGTCAAAGCACTGACAAAGATAGTTTCTGACCACTCAGTAAAATGCAGCCTTTCTTGTAAATGTTTTTCGTAATCGTAGATGGTGTAAGAGTCTTTGTCTACCGCATCCCACTTATTCACCACAACAACACAAGCCCGACCTTCTTCGATTACCCGTCCGGCTAACTTTTGGTCTTGTTCGGTGACACCATCAATAGCATCGATGACCAATAAAACGACATCGGCGCGACGAATTGCTTTAAAAGCCCGATTGATACTAAAAAATTCCGGACCGTATTCTACGTTTTTCTTTTTGCGAATTCCGGCGGTGTCGATCAAACGATAGGTTTGTCCGTTACGTTCAATCTCAGTATCAATTGCATCACGAGTAGTACCGGAAATTGGGCTAACAATTGCTCTTTCTTCACCAACAAAAGCATTCAATAAGCTGGATTTGCCTACATTTGGGCGTCCGACAATTGCAATTTTGATTTCATTGATATCTGGAAGATCCTGGACTGGCTGTAAATAATTGATCAGCTTATCTAGTAAATCTCCCGTACCACTACCATGAATAGCAGAGACAGGGAAAGGTTCACCTAACCCTAAATTCCAGAATTCGGCAGCTTGGATTAAACCTTGTTCTGGAGATTCACATTTATTCACAGCCAACAGTACGGGTACGGGTTGTTGTCGCAACCATGTAGCGATTTCTTCGTCAGCGGCTGTTGGACCAGTGCGACCATCAACTACAAAAATAGCTGCACTGGCTTCCGCAAGGGCTGCCATAGCTTGTTGACGAATTAGTGGTAAAAATTCAGTATCATCATTAAAAACTAAACCACCAGTATCGACAACCATAAATTCACGATCACGCCAAAAGGCGGGTAAATAAGTGCGATCGCGTGTTACTCCTGGTTGATCATAAACAATAGCAGATTGCTCCCCTGCCAAACGATTAACAAGAGTCGATTTGCCCACATTTGGGCGACCAATAATAGCTACGATAGGAAGTCTCATAAGCTGATGCAGAATACTGCAAATCTTTATTGTAGCGATTAGAGATGAGCTTTTTGTCTGTTGACTATTTTTGAAGCTGCTATCACTCAGGCTGACAGTAAGGCTAAGGAAGAAGGTTTAGATATTAGTTTTATACAGGATGATATTTTTAAGAGTCGTTTGGATCAAGAGTTTGATTTTGGATTTGATCGAGGCTGTTTTTATGTATTTCATTCTGATTTGAGACAAGATTATGTTTGGATTAACCATAACTGACAAAATCTCGTAAAGAGAATATTTTGGAACACTTTGCAGTAGAATTAGTCCTTTAGAGAGAGGAGGGCAAAAAGTGACTCGGGTCATCATCGTGCGCCACGGTCAAAGCACATATAACACTGAAAAACGTATTCAAGGGCGCACCGATGCGTCTAAATTAACTGAAAAAGGTTGTAACGATGCCAGTTTAGTCGGCAAAGCCCTCAGCAATATTTCATTCAATGCTATTTATAGTAGTCCTCTACAGCGAGCCAAACAAACAGCACAGATCATCTGGCGATCGCAAGAAAACAATTCTGCACAGTCTGTTGTTCCTCAAACTTCTGATCTGCTGCTAGAGATTGACTTACCTTTGTGGGAGAAAATGCTTGTAGCAGAAGTTAAGCAGAAGTTTCCTGAAGATTACCGCATTTGGAAACAGTCGCCCCATCAATTCCAGATGCTTGTTCCAAACAGTGAGGGAGATAGCCGAGAACATTATCCTGTCTTAGCTTTGTACGAACAAGCACGGCAATTTTGGCAAGAAATTCTGCCCCGCCATCCGGGGCAAACGATCTTAATAGTAGGACATAACGGCATTAATCGAGCATTAATCAGCACAGCACTGAGAATTTCTCCATCTCGCTATCATTCCATCCAGCAATCTAACTGCGGCGTCAGTGTGCTTAATTTTGCGGGTAATTTAGGAGATGCAGTTCAGCTAGAATCCATGAACCAAACGCAACACTTAGGAGATATTCTCCCCTCTGTGCGACCAAATCATCATGGTGTACGTTTATTGCTAATCCGTCACGGCGAAACCGAGTGGAATCGCCAAGGTAAATTTCAAGGTCAAATTGATGTTCCTCTCAACGAAAATGGTAGACTACAGGCACAAAAAGCTGCCGCATTTCTCAAAGATGTGAAACTTGATTTTGCCGTTAGCAGTCCGATGCTACGTCCCAAGGAAACAGCTGAAATTATCTTACAGAACCACAACAGTATCAAGTTAGAATTGCAAGATGGTTTTAGAGAAATTAGCCACGGACTTTGGGAAGGAAAATTAGAATCGGAAATTGAACAAGAATTTCCGGGAGAGCTAGAACGTTGGCGAACAATACCAGCCCAAGTACAAATGCCCGCAGGGGAAAATTTGCAACAGGTATGGGAACGCAGCGTCGCAACTTGGCAATCAGTTGTAGAAGCAGCATTGGCAAATCAACTCCAAACCGGTATAGTTGTTGCTCATGATGCTACTAACAAAACTCTGCTTTGCCATATTCTAGGTCTATCACCAGATAATTTCTGGAATTTCCGTCAGGGTAATGGCGCAGTCAGTGTTATAGATTACCCTTCAGGATTGAATGGTGTACCAGTGTTGCAAGCAATGAATATTACCACTCATTTGGGTGGAGGGGTGCTAGATAAAACCGCAGCAGGGGCTTTGTAAGAGTTATGCTATGACAAGTGAATTATTACAACAAGTACGGATTATTGACCCGGTTTCTGGTACTGACCAAGTAGCTGATGTGCTGATTGAGGATGGTTATATCCAATCAGTAAACAATAATATTTCTGATGTGCCACAAGACACTTACATCCAAGACTGTAGTGGATTAGTCTTAGGAACAGGGTTGATAGATTTGTATAGCCATTCCGGAGAACCGGGATTTGAAGAACGGGAAACCCTTTGTTCTCTACTAAAAGCAGCGGCGGCTGGTGGCTTCACAAGAATTAGCATCTTACCCGACACATCCCCGGTTGTAGATAATCCGGCGGTAGTGGCGCAGTTTTGGGAAAAGATGCGGGAGCAAGGAGGAAAAAAGGGACACGGGGGACAAGGAAGCAATTTTTCTCCCTTATCTCCCCCCCATCTCAACATCTGGGGCGCAATCACCTTTGATGTTGCTGGTAAGCAAATGACGGAGTTCGCCGATTTAGCGGTGGCGGGGGTAGTCGGTTTTGCTGATGGTCAGCCTTTGGAAAATACGGCACTGGTACGGCGCGTGTTAGAGTATCTCCAGCCCTTGGGAAAGCCTGTGGCACTGTGGTGTTGCGATCGCCAACTCAAGTCTAATGGAGTCATGCGCGAAGGCCCAGACTCGCTCCGCTTTGGCTTGCCAGGGAATCCTGCTACTTCTGAAACCTCTGCGATCGCTGCTTTAATAGAATTGGTAGCTGCTACAGAGACGCCTGTACACATTATGCGCGTTTCCACAGCCCGCAGCGTCGAACTAATCGCATCGGCAAAAAGTCAAGGCTTACCAATCACCGCTAGCACCACTTGGATGCATGTTTTACTTGACACAGAATCACTTAAAAGCTATAATCCAAACCTAAATTTAGATCCGCCCTTGGGTAATCCGAGTGATTTGTTAGCATTGCGGCAAGCAGTACGCACAGGTATTGTAGATGCGATCGCTATTGACCACGCTCCCTATACCTACGAAGAAAAAACTGTAGCATTTGCCGAAGCACCACCGGGGGCAATAGGTTTAGAGTTAGCGCTACCTTTGTTATGGCAACATTTGGTAGAAACTGGTGAATTTAGCGCCCTACAATTGTGGCAAGCACTGAGTAGCCGTCCGGCGGAGTGTTTAAAACAGAATTTGAGTGCGATCGCTCCTGGTCAAAAGGCAGAATTAACACTATTTGATCCGCAGCAAAGCTGGAAAGTTGACAGACAAAATCTTCGTACCCTCTCACAGAATACGCCTTGGTTGGGACAACAGTTGACGGGTAGGGTAGTGAAAATTTGGATACCTTAATAATTATCGGTATATTAGCCACGATTACCCAGACACACACCACTGGACTACCAACAGATAATCTATCTGTGTCTATCGGTGTGTATCACCTTGTACGGTGGTCGAATAATAAAACATGATTTTTGTCACCGCTTGAATTTACATGAAGCGTCATCTTTAATTCGAGTCTAAGGACTGTTACCCTCCTTCCATTTTTGGTAAAAACTACTATAATTACTTAGACAAGACAACAATTCGTAAAATCAAGCTACGCCTAACTGTGTTTACAACTGCACTTATTCAACGAGATCAAACCCAACCGGGTGCATTACCACTAGATTTATTTGCAGCGATCGAGAGTTTAAAAAAACAATTGAATGCGGTAATCCTGGCTCATTATTATCAAGAGCCAGATATTCAAGATATTGCAGACTTTATTGGCGATTCTCTACAACTTTCTAAAGCAGCAGCTGATACCAATGCTGATGTGATCGTCTTCGCTGGCGTTCACTTCATGGCTGAAACAGCCAAGATTCTCAATCCCGATAAAATAGTGCTGTTACCAGATGTGAATGCTGGCTGTTCTTTAGCAGATACCTGTCCGCCAAAAGAGTTTGCAGAATTTAAAGCAGCCCATCCCGGACATTTAGTAGTTTCTTATATCAATTGCTCTGCCGAAATTAAGGCGATGAGCGATATTATTTGTACCAGTTCCAACGCTGTCAAAATTGTGCAGCAGATACCCGAAGATGTGCCGATAATTTTTGCTCCAGATCGGAATTTGGGACGGTATGTGATGGAACAGACTGGGCGAGATATGGTGTTATGGCAAGGTAGCTGTATCGTCCATGAGACTTTTTCAGAAAAGAAAATCGTCCAGTTGAAAATAGCACATCCAGAAGCAGAAGCGATCGCTCACCCAGAATGTGAACCTGCTGTTTTGCGTCACGCTAGTTTCATCGGTTCTACAGCCGCTTTACTTAAATATTGTCAACAAAGTCCAACTCAAGAATTTATTGTGGCTACAGAACCGGGAATTATTCATCAGATGCAGAAAGCTGCACCATCAAAACATTTTATTCCTGCGCCACCAATCAATAATTGCAACTGCAATGAGTGTCCATTTATGCGGTTGAATACTTTGGAAAAATTGTATTTGGCCATGAAAAATCGTGCGCCGGAAATCACGATGTCTGAAGAGATACGCCTAGCGGCGTTGCGTCCAATTCAACGGATGTTGGAGATGAGTGTTTAGTTAAGTTTGGTTGGTAGAGATGCGGTTTTGTTGTCGCATCTCTATTTTTTAAGTTAGCCATTCACGAGAAAATCTCACAACCAAACATGAAAATATGACTCTTCCTACATCCCTACATCCTTACTCTTCTCCGCTTCTTTCTGCGCCGCTTCACTATATTTCTTATATAATTTAGTCCGAATTTGTGCTTCTTGATAACGACTGTGACTGGGTGGGACATTAGCCATTAAATCGGAAGCTCTTTGCCAGTTGGCTGCTATTTCTAACCATTGAGTTGAAGTTTTAGCTATTTTCCCTGCGTCGGAAGCTTGGTTAGCAATCCTTACTGCTATTGTAAATGAGTCTTCTGAATTTGAAGATTTTGCTGTTGGGGTGAGAGAACTTGTTGTTTCTGGTAGCCAGGGATTTTGTAATTTACCATTTAACACTGCATAAATAATCAAGCTTGATAAGAGTAACAATAAACTTAAACTTAAAGAAAATAATCTCCAGTTCCAAGCATAATTTTTGGATTTATTATTAATTGGTATTGGTTTAGATAATTGAGTTTTACTTAAGTGTATTTTTCCTGCTTCAGTTTTTTGCTCTTGGTAATTCTTAATTAATTTTTGGAAAATATTAGGCTGTTCTAATATGATTTCTTCTGACCATAGCAATTGGTTTTCTGGATCACGGATAATTTCTTCTAACCATAACAATTGCTGTTCCTGGACTATGCGACTGTTGATATTAACTTTACGAAGATTACGAGGTTGGATTGATTCGAGAATTTGCTGAATTTGCTTCACTAAAGTTGATTGCTCTAGTTTATCTAGCGTGGAAGCCTCACACAAAATTTGTAATACACCATCATGATAAATTGCTCTGGTTCTCACACCAGAATTGGCTAATCTTTCATTTAACACTTGAATAATTGCAGCAACGCTACCCTGACGTGCTTGCCAAGCAATGTCATTGACTCTGTTTACCATCATTTGGGGAAAGTGCAATCGCTTTTCAGCCGAAATTATTAATCGAAAAATCAGTGAAATACATTCAGGCTTGTGTTGGATGCAACCAAGCCTGTACTTGATTGTATGGGTAAAAACACCAGCTTGCCAAATCTGTCTTGAAAATAGCTGTGAGGGTGTAGGGGTGTGAGGAGTGTGTAGACGCGTACCGGTGAGCCAGTGCGGTGGACTCTTTCCCCGGCATTAAGGAGCCACTGCGCCCTTGGGGGTTCCAAGAGTTGTAGCACGTGGCGTCACCTGGCGAACCCGTAGGGTGGAGTAGTAGCCATAACTACTAACCACTAACCAATGTACCAGACGTGCCATGGCACGTCTGGTACAACCATCAACAACCAACCACTAACAAACTAGAATCAATATCTTCCAACTTGGCACAACGGCTTAATGCCATTGCCAAATCAAGTTCAATGACAAGGTGCAGGTTTTCAAAGTCAGTGGAGACAACAGTGCGATCGCTCATTGCTATCGGGAAATGCAGTTTACAACCAAAGCGGGCTGATCGCAACTGCTGGAACGTCTAGGTATCAGTTATAAGTGAGGGCGATACCCAGATCGTTTCTATATTGCTGAACTTCCATCAGTAAATTGATATTGTTTATCAGACCTCTAGTCCTCACTACAATCTTAGTATTTTCTAAGCAGTGACTTCTTCTTGCTTGGGTTGATTTTGCAGCCAAGCATATAGTCTATTCAACGCGTTAACGTACGCCTGCGCCGATGCCACTATAATATCTGTATTTGCTGCATGACCAGAAAAGACTCTATCTTGATAGCGCAGACGGATTGTCACTTCCCCGATAGCATCAATTCCAGCTGTGACTGACTGCACAGAAAATTCTATTAATTGGTTGGGTACATTGATAACACGGTTAATAGCTTTGTAAACTGCATCTACAGGGCCTGTACCAATCGCAGCATCAATTAATTCATCACCTTCTGGGTTACGTAGGGTGACTGTGGCGGTGGGTTTGGCGTTGCTACCACAGGAAACTTGTACCAACTCTAATTTAAACAAATCAGGAGCTTGTTGGATTTCATCATTAACTATAGCTTCCAAATCCCAATCTGTAATTTCTTTCTTTTTATCTGCTACTTCTTTGAATCTGACGAATGCTTTATTTAATTCTGTTTCTGTTGGTTCATAACCCAATTCTCGCAAGCGTGTACGGAAAGCATTTCTACCAGAATGCTTACCCAATACAATTTGATTTTCTGTCAAACCAATTAATTGGGCATCCATAATTTCATAGGTGAGCTTGTTTTTCAAGACACCATCTTGATGAATTCCTGATTCGTGAGCAAAGGCATTTGCACCGACAATTGCTTTGTTTGGTTGCACCAGCATTCCTGTTAAATTAGAAACCATGCGTGAGGTTCTATATATCTGCTTGGTGTCGATATTTGTGAGTGGTTCTTCAGATTCTGCTGGGCGTCCCAAGAAGGGATTAAAATATTGCCGCCGCACATGCAATGCCATGACTAATTCTTCTAGGGCTGCATTTCCGGCTCTTTCCCCAATGCCATTAATGGTACATTCTAACTGTCTCGCACCATTTTTGACTGCTTCTAAAAAGTTAGCAACGGCTAAACCTAAGTCATTATGTCCGTGAACAGAAATAATTGCTTGGTCAATATTGGGAACGTTTTCTTTAATTCCTTTGATCAATGCTCCAAATTCTGTTGGAGTTGTGTAACCAACAGTATCAGGAATATTAACTGTTGTCGCCCCAGCTGCGATCGCTTTTTCTAAAACTTCATAGAGAAATTCTGGATCAGAACGTCCCGCATCTTCAGGAGAAAATTCTATATCATCAGTAAAACTTTTTGCATAAGCCACCATTTCTTCTGCGATCGCTAACACCTCTTGCCTACTTTTTCTCAGTTTGTATTTGAGGTGAATATCAGAAGTAGCTATAAAAGTGTGAATTCTCTTTTTTGCAGCTGGTTCGATGGCTTGGGCAGCAGCTTTAATATCTTCTTGTATTGCTCTTGCTAAACTACAAATTACAGGCCCATTTTCTGTCCCTACAATTTGAGCAATTTTATTAACTGCTTCAAAATCTCCAGGACTTGCAAAGGCAAAACCAGCTTCAATTACATCTACACCCAAGCGCGCTAGTTGCTTAGCAATAACAAGCTTTTCATCAATATTCAAAGTTGCGCCCGGGCATTGTTCACCATCTCTAAGCGTGGTGTCAAAGATAATAATTTTTTCTGGTTGAGTTTTCATTGGCTGTTTGTTGTTTAGTGTTTACTTGAGGTTTAAAATACCTTAAAACTTATTTTTGTGCTTTTATAATTTGTAAATAAAGTATTAAAATTATAACGCGTCTACTTTTTCTATTTGATCACGAATATCATTTAAATCTATATATCTATCCGTAGCATTCCGTAATTCTCTAGCAATCATCCCCTCTGTTGATACCACTGTAATATGAGTATTTTTTGAACGTAATAACTCTATTGCTCTCTCAAAATCTCCATCTCCACTAAATAAAACAACTCGGTCATATTGATCTACTGTATTAAACATATCTACTACAATTTCTATATCTAAATTCGCTTTTTGGGAATAACGACCAGAAGAATCATCATAATATTCTTTAAGAACTTTAGTTCTAACTGTATATCCTAAACTTATTAAAGCATCTCTAAAACCTCGCTGATCTTGTTGATCTTTTAAGCCAGTGTACCAGAATGCATTTATTAAGGTTGTGTCTGGCTGTTCATGTCTGAAGTATTCTAAAACTCGCCGCGGATCAAAAAACCAGCCATTTTTTTGTTGAGCATAGAACATATTATTTCCGTCTACAAAAATAGACAGACGATTCATAGAGGAACCCATAGTAAAGTTACACCTAAAATATAGATAAAGAAGAATTTAGATTGAACAATAGATTATAGCAATTATAAAATGAAAGACTTGCTATTATCTATAAATTATAATGTCATATATAAGTTATATTTAACCCCTCTTAAAGTATAAAATTGCTAGAAACATAGTTATTAAGGATAACCGGGTGCTTAACATTTTTCACACTCGGCGCTGTTAATTGCACCCTCTAGTCAAAATCTACCAATCAAATTGACTAAGTAACAGCTTACCTTGGGCTGTATATCAATTAAGTTTACTCCTAAAGTGGTGTAATCAGGCTTAGTGTAAAGTTGAGGTTGAGAATATTTTTTGGGACAGAGCAAGGATTGCACACGATACGAGATTACTTTTCAGTAAAGCCTATAAACAGAGAATACTTCTTCAGGTAGACCAAGGATTGCACTGTTACATACAGCTAATAGTGTAGGTTCGGGAGCAACTTCTGTAGAAGTGTATCCCTTGGTATGGAATAGCAGCTTACTTCATAGCAGTAATATTTCGCTGCAACCCATGTCTGTTTGCAAAAATAACTCAAATGGCTAAGTTAAGTCAAAATTCAGGTATTGTCTAGCTAATATGTCAGATATTTTCTGTTCAGTGCTAATGCAACTTTGATGATAAATAGAGGTTAGTTTACAAATGTGTAAGATTTCCATTTAAGCCTTATTTCAAGATTATTGTCCTAAAAGAGTGCGTAATTAAATAAAATCACAGTAAGTCAATCAGCAATACGATATGCCGGAAGAACCTATATATACATTAGCTAAAAAAGATGTCTCAGCTGCTAATCAAACCTCAAGTAAATCAACAAAAGCAACTCTGACTACATCAGTACGCCAGACAAAGCTAATGGGGCGCTTAGGTAATTTACTTGCTGGTAGTTGGGCAATTGCAGCAGCACTGCTGAGTGCTTCCAGTGTTGGCTGGGTAGAATTACTAGAAAATCAAGCATATTCTGTCTTTTTTATTGTCCGAGGGTCTGTAGTTCCCAACGAAGACATCGTGATTTTGGCAATTGACGAACAGTCGATATCAGTACCAGGACAGTATTACAAAACAAATCCGCAAGCCTATGCTTACTTAGAACCCCTGCAAGTCTTTCCTTTTCGACGTGTAGCATATGCCCAAGTCATCGAAAAGTTAGTGCAAGCAGGAGCGCGTCATGTAGCCGTAGATATATTATTCGACTTACCAAGTAATAATAAAAACGATCGCGAATTACAGGCGGTTTTGCAACGTTATGGAAATAAGGTTTCCTTAGCGGCAATTTACGAAAATTCTGAAACTCACCAAGGTGTTTTTTGGCAATTAACCCAACCTCATCAGATGTTTCGCACAGGTTCAGTGTCAATAGGTTCAGTGAATTTTCCTAAAGAGGTTGATGATAAAGTACACCGTTTAGCTAGTGAGTTTCCCAAATTATTAGAGGCTCAAGAAGGTTTTGTTCCTACCGATAAAATTCCCTCTTTTACTGAAGCAGTTTTAAGGGCAGCTCAAATCAATTATCCTCGACCAAAAGGCGATCGCATATATTTTTATGGTAGTGCGGGTACTTTTGAAATGTATCCATTTTGGCATGTACTCGACCCAGAAAATTGGAATACTTATTTACAACAAGGCAAGGTATTCAAAGACAAAATTGTCCTGATTGGAGTCACATCCCAATCAGCGAAAGATTATTACTTAGTACCAGCGGCTTCTAGTTGGTTATATCCAGAACCAATGTCAGGAGTAGAAATTCATGCCAATGCGATCGCAACTTTGATGGAAGGAAAAAGCATTGCCCAAGCTATTCACACTGCACCTTTACGTGGTTTATTCGTGTTTAGTTTAGTAGGCATATGTGCAATAGTTATTGCTAAAAGCAAGCATGTAATTAGAAGATTTTTGTACAGTTTAATTCTTGCTATTAGTTGGGGAGGAATTTGTTATGTATTATTTATCTACGGTCAGTTAATTTTCCCTGCTAGCATCCCAATCATAGCGATCGCTGGAATTGGATTCTCCTATTTGGCAACGGAAGCAGCTAAGGAAATTTTGAGAAAACATCAATTATTAATCATTTTTAATAAATACAAATCTTCTCCTGTTGTTCAAGAAATTATCAGCCAGCAAGATGACTTACAAGATTTACTTCAACAACTGGACATAGCATTATCAGGAAAAATCTTGGGCGGACGCTATAAAATTGTCAAAGTACTTGGCGCAGGAGGATTCAGCGAAACATACATAGCTGAAGATATCCAACTCCCAGGTAATCCTTTGTGTGTAGTCAAACAACTAAAACCAGCTACTCATAAACCAGAACAATTGGCAGTTGCCAGACGATTATTTAACGCAGAAGCTCAAACATTGCAAAAATTGGGAACATACGATCAAATACCCCAACTGTTGGCTTATTTTGAACAAGATGAAGAATTCTATTTAGTTCAAGAATACATTGATGGTCATGCTCTCAGTCAAGAAATGCTACCGGGCAAACAACTTGCAGAAGACGAAGTGATCGAGATTTTGCGAGAATTATTGCAAATATTGATATTTGTTCACCAAAATGGTGTGATTCACCGAGATATTAAACCTAGCAATATCATCCGCCGAGAATCAGATAACAAGTTGATACTGATTGACTTCGGTGCTGTTAAAGAAGTAACCACTCAAATATTGGGTAGTCAAGAACAAACCGCCTTTACAATTGGCATTGGTACTAAAGGTTATGCACCTACTGAGCAATGTTTTGGGCGTCCGCAATATAATAGTGACATTTATGCAATTGGTATGATTGCCATTAAAGCGCTAACCGGCATCCCTCCTCACGAACTGGAAAAAGATCCTAATGGTGAATTGCAATGGATGCACAGAGCAAATATTAGCCCTGCCTTTGCTGAAATTATCTCTAAAATGGTGCAGGAAGACTTTCAACAGCGATATCAATCCGCAACAGAACCACTACAAGCACTCAACAGCTTAATTACTCGTCAAAACAGATATACTTCACCCCACAATCAATCATTGTTAAATTCTGTTTATTTTATAGAGTCGGAAATCCCTACTACACCTTGGGTTGAAGTCCCAAAAGAAACTTTAATACAAGAAAATAGACAGCAAGAAGACGGAACAGATAAAAGCTGACGTACTAAGTAAGTAGGCGAGAAAAATCTAACCATGTAAAGAAAAGTAAAGCCTGGAAATTAGATCTTAGTAAGCGCTTTAGCGCTAAGGCGCTCCTAACTTGCACATTTTATCAGCCTTATATGGCAAAGCTTTTAGTCCTATCGGAATGTACTCGCCTCATACCGATTCAATAAATATTTGCAACATATCCTGATGTAGAGATGCTTCAAACAGCTCGTCTCTACAATATCTATTTGTCGCATTCTTTTTTCAAATCGGTATTAGTACTTACGCAAAGCCCCCGATTTTGAATCGAGGGCTTTTAATTTGATTGTAAAAATTAGCACTTCTCCCCTTGAGCTATTGATTTTGTGGAGGGCCTGGAGGTGTTGGTGTTTCCTCCGGAAGTGGAGTTTTATTGACACCAGTAGACTCAATTGGGGTTGGGGGTGTTGGTGTTTCTACTGGAGGTGTTGGTGTTTCTACTGGAGGTGTTGGTGTTTCTACTGGAGGTGTTGGTGTTTCTACTGGTGTTGGGTTTACCCCAGTTGAAGTAGGTGGGTTTGAAT